>NZ_JBFTST010000001.1:0-1009465 GCF_056400165.1 Rhizobium sp. 01L410 | reverse complement strand
CCCTTGCGGGGCGCTCGACTTGCATGTGTTAAGCCTGCCGCCAGCGTTCGTTCTGAGCCAGGATCAAACTCTCATGTTGAGAATTCAATCATTGGCATTTACGTCACGTTCTGAATCGACGAGAACTTCACACCTGTTTTCTAAACAGCAAACCCGAAAGTCAGCCGTCAAAAACCAGTGTAACTTCTCTTGATAAACGTGACCGCCAAAGTCTCTTTCTAAGATCAAGCATCGCTGCTCAATCCGCGAACTCCGCCGCCCACGTTTCTCTTTCTTCTCATCTTCAATTGTCAAATAACAGACCAGATAACCCAGTCAAAACTTCCCGCACCCAAACCCGAAAGCCTGGGAATAAATCAGCCTCAAAGGCCAACCTTCAAGAAATCCTAGAGCGAAAGACTTCGTCGCCTGCAGCGCCGCCGCCCTCGTTCAGTGACGCGGCTTATACGGCTAACCCCCGCAAACAGTCAACAGCACTCCGCAAAGAATTCCAATGTTTCTCGTAAGTAATTGTAATTGTACGATAATTCGAAATTGGTGTTCAGGAGCTCGAAGTCAGGCTGTCCGGCACCCCTTCTGGGAAAGCTGTCTCGTTGATTTCGATCAATGAAGGGGCCGGTGTCATCGCTAGGTTTGGCGCGCGGGCGAACGGTACCCGTGTCAAGTGGGGCAACTTGGCAGAGACTTGGCCGGTCCAGGGGCATAGCGCCGGGCAAGTCTCCCATGCCCTGGACCCTGACGGCACATCATCGATCCCGTTCCTAGATTGCCAGCCGCTCGGTTTCCAATATCGGCATGACGACCCGCAGCTGATCCCGGTAGGCACCGAGACCGAGGCCTTCGATCAGTGCGCGCACGGCCTTCCGCTTCAGCTCCGACTCGACCTGGCCGTTCAGGGTGATCTGGCCGTTCGTCACCGATACCTGCACCGTCTGCGGCGTCAGACCAAGATCGGACCGCAGACGCGTCCGGAGCGCAAGCCGGATCGCGCCATCCTCGCGCGGCAGCGCCGTCACAGGCGCATCGACGATCATGCCGAGAATATCCCGGCGGCTGACGATGCCGACCAGCCGGCCATCCTCGACGATCGGCAGGCGCTTGATGCGATGGGCTTGCAGGCTTTCGGCAATGTCGGAGACTTCGCTATCCGGCCGCGCGACGATCACATCGGTTGACATGACATCGCGGACTGACCAGCCATGGCTGCTGATGTAGCGTTCGAGTTCGAGCTCGGAGAGTACGCCGGAGGCACGAACCTGGTTCGGCTGCGGACGGATCTCGCGGCGCAGCAGCAGATCGCCCTCCGTCAGCATGCCGCAGATCCGGCCTTCGTCATCGACGACCGGCAGTCCGCTGATCTTGCCCTGCATCATCACCGCAACAGCGTGGCGGATGCCGGCGGCCGGGCTGATCGAAACCACGTCGGTGGTCATTATGTCTTTTGCCTGCATCGGCCTGCCTCATTCGTGCGGATAGCGACGTTCGGGGAAGGTTAGCGGTCGTCAAGCAGACACGCATTGATCTCCGTCAAAGATCGACAACCACAACGCGGCGAACGGGCAGCGCTACCGCTGCCTGCCGGTAAAGACATAGCCGACACCGCGCACCGACTGGATCAGCGCCGGTTCGCGCGGATCAGCCTCGATCTTCTTGCGCAGGCGAACGATCTGCGCGTCGATCGCGCGGTCGAACGCTTCGAGGTGACGGTTGCGGGTGAGATCCATCAACGTCTCACGCGACAAAACCCTGCCGCGATTGCGGACGAAGACCACCAGCATATCGAACTCGCCGGTCGTCATCGTCACGTCGCCGCCATCGGGAGAAGTGAGCCGCCTGCGGGAGACGTCCAGTGTCCAGCCGTCGAACAACAGGGTTTCATCGGCATCAGAGGCTGCGGATGGATGATCGGACACGGTTCGCCGCCGCAGAATGGTTCTGAGGCGGGCCAGCAGTTCGCGCAGGTGGAAGGGTTTTGCGATATAGTCGTCGGCGCCGATCTCGAGACCCACCACCTTGTCGGTGACGTCGTCCTGGCCTGTCAGCATCAGGACCGGAACGTCGGATGTGTTGCGGATTTCGCGCAGCAGTTCCAGACCGTTTTCGCCGTTCGGCAGAACGAGATCGAGGAAGACGGCAGCGTAGTGGCCCTTGGCCAGCTCGCTGCGCATCGCGGCGCCGTTTCCGACGGCATTCACCCTGTAACCATTGTCCTCGAAATAGCGAACAAGCATTTGTCTGATCCGGGCGTCGTCATCGACGACCAGAATGCGATCTGCTTCCATGTCACCCGTTCGTCCTGCTTTCTTCGTTTTCGTTAGAGATAACGCAGGTTTGTGGGCAGCGCTACCATTGCGGCCTTCGTCCACAATCTTCCGATCGAGATGATTTCGACCGGCGGCCGCCCGATCAGGAGCCTGGCGGATCCAGATCGTCATCAGCGATCGCCCGCCATGCCGCACCCTGCAGGTCATCGTACTGGCCGCTCTTCAGCGACCAGAGAAACGCTGCCAGTCCGATACCACCCATAAAAAGCGCGATCGGAATGAGATAGATCAGCATGTTCATGCCGTTCGCGCCTCGCTGGCTTTGCCGGCGGGACGCGCGATCGCGCCGGCGAGGATCGACTTGCCGAAGGCATTCAGCCTCAGCGCGTTCGAGACGACGATGATCGACGAGGTCGACATGGCGACGGCGGCAATCAACGGGGTTGCCAGCCCGGAAATGGCGATCGGAACCGCCAGAATGTTGTAGCCGATCGCCAGCGCGAAATTCTGGCGGATCAGCGCTGCCGAGCGGCGGGCGACGGCGATCGCCAGCGGCACGGCATCGAGGCGCTCGTTGAAGAACACCAGGTCTGCAGCCTGCCGGCCGATATCGGATGCAGTCGCTGGTGCCATCGACACATGGGCGGCGGCCAGCGCCGGTGCGTCGTTGATGCCATCGCCGATCATGAAGACCCGGTGGTTGCTACTGTTGAGTGCCTGGCATTGATCGACCTTCTGCTTCGGTGTCAGGGCGCCCAGCGCCCGGGGGATTCCGAGTTCGCGCGCCGTGTTGCCGGCAACGCGCTGGCGGTCGCCCGATATCATCACCGTCCAGAATCCAGCAGCATGAAGCGTAGCGACGGCCTCGCGCGCTCCCGGCCGCAGCGTGTCGTCGAAGAAGAACCGCGCGGAAACGACGCCATCCTGCGACAAGACGACTTCCGAGAACGGACAGTCCTCGGCCGGCTGAGTTGCCAGACCACGGCAGGCGAAGGATTCGCTGCCAAGGCGATAGAGCGTTCCGCAGCTGACGGCTTCGAGACCACCACCGGGGATTTCGGTGACGCGATCAAAGGGCACCGGGGTTGTACACGCGCTATGCATCATTGCCTGCGAGAGCGGGTGGCGCGAGTGGGCTGCGAGACCGGCCGCGATCGAGAGAAGGCGGCCTTCCGGCGGCTCGGCTTTCACCAACCGGGGCCTGCCCATGGTCAGGGTTCCTGTCTTGTCGAAGGCGACGGTGTCGATCTCCGCCAGCCTTTCGAGCGCCGAGCCATCCTTGACCATGATGCCGTTGCGGAACAGTTCGCCTGCCGCCACGACCTGGACGACGGGAACGGCGAGGCCGAGCGCGCAGGGGCAGGTTATGATGAGAACGGCGACCGCGACGAGCATCGCCTGCTTCCAGTCGCCGCCGATAAAACCCCAGCCGAGAAACGACGCCAGCGCCAGAAGATGAACGACCGGCGAGTAAAGGGCCGCCGCCCGGTCGGCGATCCGGCGGTAGCGCGCCCTGCCCCCTTCGGCGGCCTCCATCAGGGCGATGATTTCAGCAAGTAGCGACTCGCCTGCGCGTTTGCTGGCGCGCAGGATAAGCGAGCCGGTGAGGCTCATCGAACCCGAGCTGACCGGACTGCCGGCGTGAAGCGGAACAGTGCTGCTTTCGCCTGTGACGATCGAAAGGTCGAGATCGCTCTCGCCGCTGACGACAACGCCATCGACAGGGATACGCTCACCGGCGGCGACCGCAATCTCGTCACCGACCGAAATTTCCTCGACTGCCACATAGCGCCGCGATCCATCGGGCTGGATGAGCAGCGCGCCGCGCGGCGCGATCCGCGCCAGACCGTTGATCGCAGCCCGCGCCTTTTCACGCATGACATGATCCAGCGTCCGGCCGATCAACAGGAAGAACAGCAGCGAGACGGTGGCGTCGAACCAGGCATGTTCGCCGTGATGCATCGTCTCCCAGAGCAAGACGGCATAGGAGAGCGTCACGGCAAGCGAGATCGGCACGTCCATGTTGGTACGGCCATGCTTCACTGCATTCCACGCCGACTGAAAGAAGAAGCGGCCCGAGTAGATCAGCGCCGGGGCAGCGATCATCGCCGATATCCAATGGAACATGTCGCGCGTTGCGGCATCGGCGCCCGACCAGACGGAGACCGAGAGCAGCATGATGTTAGCCGCGGCAAAGCCGGCGACGCCGACGGCGAGCAGCAGCTGGTTGCGGGTCTTGTCGCCCTCGGCGGCAAGCGGCGCGTAGAGATGCGCGCGGTATCCCGCGCCCGCGACGGCGGCGATGATTTCGGCCGGATCCGTCGCCTGTGCGCCGATCTTTTCGTCATAGATGCAGGTGACGCGCCGCGAGGTCAGGTTGACGCGCGCCTTGCTGACGAAGGGCAATGCTGTCAGCGCCCTCTCGATCGTCGAGATACAGGCGCCGCAGTGGACATCGGGGACACTGAGATCAAGCTGATGCAAGCCGCCACCGAGCGGATGGCTGGCAAGCGCAATCTCCTCGGCACTGAGGGCCGTGGTGCTCATCGCCATCACCCCCTCGGCATCGATCACACAGCAGGTCATCGAACGAACTCCGTAGTGTCGAACCGGATCGCCTCGTGCATGACGAGCCTGCCGGCCTTCTTCGAGATGAACTCGACGATCCAGTCGCCGCCCGGGACATGGCGATCCGTTTCAAACGCCCCCTCACCGCGATTGTCCAGCGCAACGGAAAAGTCCTCGTGGTCGCCGACCGGCCGCTTGAAAATGGCCGTCACGGTATCGACCGCGGCCGGCGATCCGTCCGGATTGGCAATCCGGTAGATGAAGCGGTCATCCTTCAGCGAGATATGCCCCGCGATGCCCGATGCGGTCATCGCCTTCATCTCGGCGGCGCGGTGATTGAACTCCTGGCTGGCGACATAGGTGTTTTCGACCACGAGGCCGCTCCAGCTTGAAGACGCGAACCAGGCCATCGTGACGTTGACGGTGATGACCACGGCAAAGAAGGAGGTGATGACGAGCAGCATGTGGCGGCCGGTGAAGCCTTGGACGCGGGTGGTCATTGCGGATCTCCAGGTGCGTTGAATGCTGCGCGATAGCTCGCCCGGTCGCTGCCGCCGGACTCCTCGATGGTGAAGAGGAATTCGTCGACAGCAGCCGTGGACGGCTTGCGGGTGACAAAGACCTTGATCGTGGTTGCCGCATCCGGTGCCGCGTCCAGCGTGAAGCTGCGGACATCGTCCTTGCTGAGTTCGGGGATGCGCATAGTGGCGCCATCGAGGCCCGACAGCGTCAGCGCGATCTGCCGCGGCCGCGGCACCATGTTGAGAATGCGGATCGTGTAGCCGTTGCGGATCGAGCCGTCGCTTTCCATGACGAATTGCGGATTGCGGTCGTGGACGACGTTCAGTTCCAGACGGCCGCGAATCGACAGATGGACGAGCATGCCGATGCCGATCACCGCCCATACGGCGGCGTAGAATACGACGCGCGGGCGAAAAATGATGCGCCAGTTGAAATGCCGGATGCCATCGACGAAGGAGCCACCCTCATCGCGCACCTTGGCCGGCTGCACCGCCGTGCGCCCGCTATCGGTGGCAATCGCCATATTGGCAGCATATTCGCTGAGCGTCGCATAGGCGATCAGGCCGCGCGTTTTGCCGATCTTGTCCATCACGCCATCGCAGGCGTCGATGCAGAGGGCGCAGGTGATGCACTCCATCTGCTGGCCATCGCGGATATCGATGCCCATGGGACAGACGGCAACGCAGGCATTGCAATCGACGCAATCGCCGACCGGAAGCCCATCCGCCTGCGCCTTCTTGCTGTGTCGCGAACGTTGCTCGCCGCGCCAGTCGTTATAGGTGACGACAAGCGAATTCTCGTCCAGCATGGCGCCCTGGATGCGCGGCCAGGGACACATGTAGGTACAGACCTGCTCGCGCAGCAGCCCGCCGAAGACGTAGGTGGTGGAGGTCAGGATGGCGACAGTGGCATAGGCGACGGCGGGTGCCGCGCCGGTTGCGAGTGCCACTGCCAGAGACGGCGCGTCGGCGAAATAGAAGATCCAGGCGCCACCCGTCGCAACGGCTATCGCCAGCCAGATGGCATGTTTCAGGGCGCGCTTCCGCAGCTTGCTCAAGCTCCACGGCGCGGCATCGAGCTTGATCCGGGCGTTGCGGTCGCCTTCTATGGCGCGTTCGACGACGAGAAAGAGATCGACCCAGACCGTCTGCGGACAGGCGTAACCGCACCAGGCCCGGCCGACCGCCGAGGTCACGAGGAACAGCCCGAACCCGGCCATGAGGAGCAGCCCAGCGACGTAGTAGAATTCCTGCGGCCAGATCTCGATGAAGAAGAAGTAGAAGCGGCGCGAGGCGAGATCGACGAGGATTGCCTGGTCCGGCGCGTAGGGTCCGCGATCCCAGCGGATCCAGGGGGCCAGATAGTAGATGCCGAGTGTAACAAGCATCACGATCCATTTGAAACGGCGGAACTGCCCCTCGGCGCGCTTTGGAAAAATCTTCGTTCGCGCCGCATAAAGCGGCTGACGGTTACGGCGGGCGTTCACAGGCTCGACATCGAGCCTCTCCACGCTCTTGGGATCGGGGGCTGTGAAAAGGTTCATAAGTAATGTCTTTCGCGTTCGATACGCCTGTTCTCCTCCGGGGGCCGTCGAGCGTCCTTGATAAAGATCAACAAGGATTAACCGGCCGCCTGCCGTAAAAAGACGGGCGGCGCTTCGAGACGAAGGCGCGGCCCCGGAAAGCAGTGGGAGAGAACGCCACCTGGGTGTCCTCTCCCAATTTCTAGTGGCTCGACGGCTCGTCATCCCTGAGCGAGGTCAAGCTGACAATCGCGCTACCGATCTTCTCCGGCGCGTCGCCCTTGCAGCCGGGCGGCAGGGATTTGCCACGGACCGAGACACGGGAACGCACGATCGAGCGCGGCATGCCGTAAATCCGGAGGAGCGGATTGTTCCCGTGTGCCGTCACCGTCCCTCTCCTTACTGACCGCCGCCGAGCGAATGGACGAAGACCGTCAGTTCCTTGACCGTCGTATCGCCGAGGCGCGCCGACCATGCCGGCATCACGCCATGCTTGGGCGCCGTGACCTGGCGAATGATCGCCTCCTCGCCCCGGCCCTTCAGCCAGATCGCGTCGGCGAGATCGGGCGCGCCCATCTCTGCCTTGCCCTTGGCGTCCTCGCCGTGGCAGGCGGCGCAATTGTCGAGGAAGATCTGCTTGCCGGCAGTGGCCAAAGCCGGATCGGAAGGCGTGTTGGTCAGCCCCCAGACATAGGCGGCCACTTCCTTCGTTTGATCCTTGCTGAGGATATCGCCGAAGGCAGGCATCTCCGAGACATGCGTATCCGCATCCTCGTCGAAGCGGATACCGTGAGCGATCGTCGTCTGGATCGATTGCAGGTCGCCGCCCCAGAGCCAGTCGTCGTCATTCAGGTTCGGAAAGCCCGGTCCGCCGCTGGCGCCCGATCCGTGACAGGTGGCGCAGTTGACCTTGAAGGCCGAGGCACCACCGGCAATAGCGAATTCGCGCAGTGCCGGATCGGCGTCGATCTCTTCGACGCTCTTTGCCGCGATCATTTCGTGGAACTTCGCCTGGCCGGCCTTCGCGTGATCGAGATCCTGCTGCAACTCGGCGCGGCTGGAATAGCCGAAATAACCCTTCGTCGCCGAGGTTACCATAGGGATGGCGGGATAGACGACGACGTAGCCGATCGCCCAGAGGATCGTCACATAAAAGGTCCAGACCCACCATCGCGGCATCGGATTGTTCAGTTCGCGAATGCCGTCCCATTCATGCCCGGTGGTTTCGACGCCGCTGACTTCATCAATATGCTTTTCCGACATCTCAATCGTCCTTCAGGGGAATGTCAGCGGCCTCCTTGGCCGTCTGCTTGCTGCCGGGGCGGAGCGTGTAGGCGACGGCGCAGACGAAGAATGCCGCCATCGCCAGAAGCCCCCAGCTGTCGGCGAAGTGCCGCATTGCCGTGTATGTTTCCATGAGATCACCTCACCGGTAGCCGGTGGCATCGTCATAGGTCGAGAAATCGACCAGCGTGCCGAGCATCTGCAGGTAGGAGACCAGCGCATCCATCTCGGAAAGACGCTGCGGATCGCCGTCGAAATCGCCGGTCTTTGCCTTCGGGTAGCGCTGCAGCAGCGCCGAGGTGTCGGCGTTGGGATCGGCCTGCGCCTTCATGTCGGCTTCCGCATTGGCGAGCATGTCGTCCGTGTAGGGCACGCCGACATCCTCGTTGGCTTTCAGGTCCATGCCGATGTCCTTGACGGTGACCTCCTGCGTCTTCAGGAACGCGTATCTCGGCATGATCGATTCAGGCACGACCGCCCGCGGATCGGACAGATGCTGAACATGCCACTCGTTCGAATAGCGGCCGCCGACGCGCGCGAGATCCGGCCCGGTGCGCTTCGAGCCCCATTGGAACGGGTGGTCGTACATGGATTCCGCCGCCAGCGAATAATGGCCGTAGCGCTCGACTTCATCGCGGAACGGCCGGATCATCTGGCTGTGGCAGAGGTAGCAGCCTTCGCGGATGTAGATGTTGCGGCCTGCCAGTTCGAGTGGTGTGTAGGGGCGCATCCCCTCCACTTTCTCGATGGTATTCTGCAGATAGAAGAGCGGCGCGATCTCTACGATGCCGCCGATCGAGACGACCAGCAGCGAGCCGACGAGCAGCAGCGTCGCGTTCTTTTCGAGGATCTTATGTTTGTCCAGTATCGATGCCATGGTTCACCTCACTCGGCAGGCTGTGCCTGAGGCACATAAGCGGTCGGGATAGCGGCTTCGTCGCGCAGGCGTCCGCGGATGGTCATGAAGACGTTCCAGGCCATGACGAGGCCACCGGCGAGATAGAGCGTGCCGCCCAGCGTGCGCAGCACATAATAGGGGAACATCGCCGAGACGGTTTCTGCGAAGGAATAGACGAGGAAGCCCTGCGAATTGTATTCGCGCCACATCAGGCCCTGCTGGATGCCGGCGACCCAGAGCACGGCGGCGTAGACGACGATGCCGAGCGTGGCGAGCCAGAAATGCCAGTTGACCATCCGCAGGCTGTAGAGCCGCTCGCGGCCCCAGAGCTTCGGCGTCAGGTAATAGATCGCCCCGAAGGTGATCATACCGACCCAGCCGAGCGCGCCCGAATGCACGTGACCGATGGTCCATTCGGTGTAGTGGCTCAGCGAATTGACGGTTTTCACCGACATCATCGGCCCTTCGAAGGTCGACATCCCGTAGAAAGCGATGGCGACGATCATCATGCGGATGATCGGATCGGTGCGGATCTTGTCCCAGGCGCCCGAAAGCGTCATCAACCCGTTGATCATGCCGCCCCACGACGGCATCCAGAGCATGATCGAAAACACCATGCCGAGCGTCTGGGCCCAATCGGGCAGAGCCGTGTAATGCAGGTGGTGCGGACCAGCCCAGATATACATGAAGATCAGCGCCCAGAAGTGGATGATCGACAGGCGGTAGGAATAGACCGGGCGGTTGGCCTGTTTCGGAACGAAGTAGTACATCATCCCCAGGAAGCCTGCGGTCAGGAAGAAGCCGACGGCGTTATGGCCGTACCACCACTGCGTCAGCGCATCCTGGACGCCGGAGAAGACCGAGTAGCTCTTCGATCCCAGGAACGACACGGGCACGGCGAGATTGTTGACGACGTGCAGCATGGCGATGGTGACGATGAAGCCGAGATAGAACCAGTTCGCCACATAGATATGCGGCTCGCGACGCTTCAGGATCGTGCCGAGATAGACGACGAGATAGGCGACCCAGACGATGGTCAGCCAGATATCGACATACCATTCCGGCTCGGCATATTCGCGGGCCTGAGTGATGCCGAGCACGTAGCCGGTCGCCGCCATGACGATGAACAGCTGGTAGCCCCAGAAGACGAACCAGGCGAGACTGCCGCCGAAGAGCCGCGCATGACAGGTGCGCTGTACGACATAGAACGAGGTCATGATCAGCGCATTGCCGCCGAAGGCGAAGACAACGGCCGATGTGTGAACCGGCCGCAGCCGCCCGAAATTCAGGTAGGGTGCCAGATTGAGATCGGGACATGCGAGCTGCGCGGCAATGATCACGCCGACGAGGAAGCCGACGACACCCCAGAGGACGGTGGCGATCAGCCCGTAGCGGATGACCTCATCGAAATAACCGGATGCCTCCGGCTTCGGCTGACGTCCCGCCGGCGAGAAATCGACGCGGCGTATTAAGATCACCGTTCCGGCAAACAGGCAGAAACACAGGATCCCCATATGGGCGGCAAAGAGCTGATCGTGGGCGAAGGCTGCTCCTAGCAAGGCTAGGAACGCTGCGACCGCGACCATCACGGTCTCGGTTGTGTAGTTCATGGTATCGTCCCCAGTGCGCAGCAGGCCGCGTGACGGCGCGCTTTCTCGTACTTTGCAGCAAGGACTGTCATGGAGCTCTCCGGCACTCCTTGATTTACATCAACGAACCGAACGGCTTAGCCGGTGATACCCAGCCTGTTACAAACTGTTACGCAGTCTCACCATTTGGCACCGTCCGCTCATCCTCGTGTGACGCAGCGGCTGTCTATTCCCTCGCGTGCAAACGAGGGGACTACGACGATGCTGATGCAGAACCACCAGGCGTTCGAACATGGAAAGCCCGCCGGTGAAGCGGCAAAGACGGGGCGCTCGCTGTCGTCGGTGTTTCATCTCTCGGCACTCGAACCGGTCGCCGCCGGCAAGGCGCTCTGCTGGGAAGGCGATGCGGCAAAGCATCTGTTTCAGGTGGTCGAAGGCGTTGTCCGCCTGCAACGCATCATCGGCGAGGGCCGCCGGGTGATCACCGGGTTTCATTTTGCCGGAGAAATCGTCGGCGCCTTCCTGCAGGGCGACTTCCTGTTCACTGCCGAGGCTGTCACCGATTGCAAGATCCGCCGCGTCTCGCGCAAGACCTTCCAGGACGAGGTGGCGCGCTCGGATGCGCTACGCCCCGAATATATCGCACTCCTCTGTCACGAGACGGCAGCGGCCCATGATCAGATGGTGCTCCTGTCGAAGAAGAATGCCGAGGAGCGGCTGTGCAGCTTCATCGCCACGCTCGCCGCCCGCCCCGGCGCCCAGCCGCGCCCGGGATTACTGCGCGTGCCGATGAACCGGCAGGATATCGCCGACTATCTCGGCCTGACGATCGAGACGGTTTCACGCACGATCACCAAGCTCTCGCAGCGCAACGTCGTGGTCCCCGAAGGCCGTCATGACTTGAGGATTCTCAGCAAGGGCAAGTTGATCCAGCTCTCGGGTAACGCAGATGATTTTCCGGAGAAAAACTGCCATAGGGTCAGCGTTCACTGATCGCAGCAGGAAGCAGCCATGCCCCATCGCCTGATCTCGCCGCGCACGGCCTCCCCCCAGGAACTGGACGCGCTTGTGCATGTTCTCGATGGCGCCGATATCATCGTGCATCGCCTCGAAGGCACGATCACCCATTGGTCGATCGGCTGCGAGAACATGTATGGCTGGGCGCGCGAGGAAGCGGTCGGCGAAAAGGTCGATGTACTGCTCGCCACGCGGTTTCCGGAGCCGGTCGAAGATATCCACGCACACCTGAGGTCACGCGGTTTCTGGCAGGGCGAGATCGTCCACCGCCACAAGAGCGGCTACGACCTTCACGTCGCCACCCGCTGCGTGCTCGTCAACCTTCCGGATGGTGAACCAGCTGTCATTCAGGCGAACAGCGACGTCAGCGCTCTCCGGAAAGCCGAAGAGGCCGTCAGCGCAAGAGAGGCGCATCTGAGCTCGATTCTCGAGACGGTGCCCGACGCGATGGTCGTCATCGACCAGAAGGGCAAGGTTCTCTCCTTCAGCACAGCAGCGGAAAAGCTGTTCGAGATGACCTCGGACCAGATCTGCGGCAGGAATGTCAGCAATCTCATGCCCTCGCCCTACCGCAGCGCCCATGACGGCTATATCGGCCGTTACCTGGAAACCGGCGAGAAGCGGATTATCGGCTACGGCCGCGTCGTCACCGGCCAGCGCGCCGATGGCTCGCAGTTTCCTATGGAACTGCATGTCGGCGAAGCGACCGCGAATGGCGAGCGGATTTTTACCGGTTTCGTCCGTGACCTGACCAGCCGCTTCAAGATAGAGGAAGACCTGCGCCAGGCGCAGAAAATGGAAGCGGTCGGCCAGTTGACCGGTGGCCTCGCACACGATTTCAACAACCTTTTGACTGTGATCAGCGGCAATCTCGAGATGATCGAAGACAAGCTGCCGCCGGGGCCACTGCGCGATATGCTGCGTGAAGCGCAGGGTGCGGCGACAGACGGAGCGAAGCTGACGGGACAGTTGCTTGCCTTCGGCAGGCGCCAGCCGCTCAATCCCCGGCATGCCGATCTTGGCCAGCTTCTCACCGGCTTTTCGGATCTGCTGCGGCGGACGCTCGGAGAAAATATCAAGCTCTCGACCATTCTCTCCGGATCCGAATTCAATGTGCTTGTCGATAGCTCGCAGCTCCAGAACGCCATTTTGAACATCGCTCTCAACGCCCGCGACGCGATGCCGAAGGGCGGCAGTCTGACAACCGAGATTTCGTCCGTGCATCTGGATGCCGACTACGCCAAGATGTATCCCGAAGTCCGCAGTGGAAACTTCGTGCTGATCTCGATGACCGACACCGGTTCGGGGATGACCGAAGACGTGAAGAAACGTGCCGTCGAGCCGTTCTTCACCACCAAGGAAACCGGCTCCGGCACTGGGCTCGGATTGAGCATGGTCTATGGCTTCGTCAAGCAATCCGGCGGCCATCTGCAGATCTACAGCGAGGACGGCCGGGGAACGACGATCCGCATCTACCTCCCGGCAATCGGCCCGACGCCGAAAGCATCCGCTGAGGACGGATCGGCCGTCGAAAGCCCGATGCCGCGCGGTCACGAGCAAATCCTGGTGGCCGAGGACGACATTCGCGTCAGACGCGTTGCCGTCGCAAGGCTTTCCGGCATGGGATACGCGGTGCTCGAAGCCGACAATGGCCGGCGGGCGCTTGAAATCCTCAAGGACAATCCGGAGATTGCCCTGCTCTTCAGCGATATCGTCATGCCCGGCGGAATGACCGGCGATGAGGTGGCACGCGCCGCCCGCGCTATCCGGCCCGATATCGCCGTGCTCTTCACCTCCGGCTATTCGGAGCCGGCGCTGGCGGCTAACGAGGTGATCCCCGGCGCCCAATGGCTGCGAAAACCCTATACGGCCCGCGAGCTCGCCGCGAAGATCCGCGACCTTCTCGACGCCAGATGATCCTGGGGCGAAACGCCGATTCCGCACCTGAAGTTTGACCGGCATCAAAGAGCATCTCTGGTGGATGACTTAGAACGTCTCGGGGCGAACGGCCTGCAAAACAGGAGACCTGCGATGAATTTGAAATACGGCCTGATCGCCGCAACGGCGGCCATGATCGCCTCGCCAGCACCGCTGATGGCAGCCGATCACCAGGTCCAGATGCTCAACAAAGGCACTGATGGCGCCATGGTCTTCGAGCCGGACTTTATCAAGATCGCTCCCGGCGATACCGTGACCTTCGTGCCGACCGACAAGAGCCACAATGTCGAGACCTTCAAGGGTCTGATCCCGGATGGCGCTGCGGAATTCAAGTCGAAGCCGAGCGAGCAGTTCCAGACGAAATTCGATATCCCCGGCGCATATGTCGTCAAGTGCACGCCGCATTTTGCCATGGGCATGGTAGCGCTGATTCAGGTGGGCGACCAACCCGCCAATCTCGACGCCATCAAGACGGCCAAGGTTCCGAACCTGGCACGCAAGCGCCTGGATGGCGAACTTGCGAGGGCCGCCGCGCAATAAGGCGCCGATCGTCGGACGGAGCGCGGGTTGCAATCCCTGGATGCGGCCCGCCTCTGGCTCCCGGCAATATATGTTGTCTGGCTAATATTTTGTGGCATGCTCATTACAAACTCCGTTCGATGTTGGGTTCCATGGGTGGAAGAGCGGCCGGGGACGCCATGACGGTGTCCGTTCATCGCAAGTCTGCAGCCTGCTACATGCCACCCATGCCCGTTGGCAGCGTGGTTCATGCGGGCAGGACCAATGGCGAACTTCCCGGCCGGCATCTCATCGCCGATTTCAGCGGCGCCACACAACTCGGTGACGTCGCACATATCGAGGCAGCGTTCCGCGCAGCCGTGAAAGCTGCGGGCGCCACCCTTCTCGGTATGAATTTTCACGTCTTCGACCCCGGCGGCGGCGTGACAGGAACCGTCTCGCTGGCGGAAAGCCACATGTCCATCCACACATGGCCCGAGCACGCGTATGCAGCGCTCGATATCTTCATGTGCGGCGCCTGCGATCCGCTGAATGCCCTGCCGGCACTGGTCGAGGCGCTCTCGCCTGCCCTGGTGGAACTGCGCCAGATCATTCGGAGAGAGGCAACGGATCTGTAATGGTCATTGTCATTTCGGACGATCCGGAAGAAACCGCACTGGAGCCGCTGCCAGCGATTTCGCGGCCCTACCCTCTGCCGGAGCTGCCGCCAGGCCGGGTCTTTGTCGAAGGGCTGGATACCGACGTGCCGCCGCGGAGCGGCAGCGTCTTCGTTCTCGAGGACGCCGATATCTTCGACGAGTATCACTATCGCGCCCAGTCCATCGTCTGCTCGTTTCGAACGCCGTTTCAGAACGTCACGATCGCCGATACCTACAGCTTCGGCCGTGCGCTGTTCCTCGACGGCGCCATCCAGAGCGCGGAGGACGACGAGGCGCTGTATCACGAACTGCTCGTGCATCCGGCCATGCTGATGCATGACAACCCGCGTCAGGTGCTGATCATCGGCGGCGGTGAAGGCGCAACGCTCCGCGAAGTGCTTGCCTATCGCGACGTGACGCGCGCCGTGATGGTCGATATCGACCGGGATGTGGTCGATTGCTGCCGCGAACATCTTGGCACCTGGAACTACGGCGCTTTCACCGATCCCCGGGCGGAATTGCATTATCGCGACGGCCGGGACTATTTGGAGACGACCGACGAACTCTTCGATATCATCATCATCGACGTCGTGGACATGCTGGATAACGGCCCGGCCCAGCACCTCTACACCAAGGAGTTCTATCGCTCGCTGCGCGGCTGCCTGCGCGACGGCGGCATTCTGGTCGTGCAGGCGCTCGAATTTTCGTCCTGCAACTACAAGGGCCACACCGCACTTCGCCGGACGCTGCAGACGGCCTTCACCAAGGTCAGCAGCTATCAGGTGCCGATCCCGTCGTTTCTCGCCGTGTGGGGCTTCATTCTGGCGTCAGACTGGCTCGACCCGGAAGAGGAGAATGCTGTCCGCCTTGACCAGCTGATCGATGCCAGGCTCGGCGATGACTGGCTCGATCACGCGACTGGCGCCTTCATCATGTCGCGCTTCTGCTTCGACAAGGAGACCGGCTTTCTGCTCGGCCTTGCCGGCCCGGTGCTGGAAGACGGCGTGGCATTCATCCCGCCTCCCGATGTCCATACGGTCGATGACGGCATGCGGCAGCTGCCCGCGCTGGCGGACGAGTAGCCGATGGCTGCGAACGGCGCTCAGCATTGCCGGCTGTTCCTGCTTCCTCCGGGTGAAGCCAGCCGCGCCGACGCTCCCCTCCTTTGCAGCCTCTCATATCCACGTCCGGTTTCGCTGCATGCATCGATCACGCCGATCGAGAGCGAGACCGTTCCGGGTGCGCCATTTCCCGATACCAATGATCAGCAGTTTGAAGTCATCTTGCTGCCGAGCGGCTCCCAGACCTCCTTTGCTCTACAGGAAGCGGCAGCAGACTGGCTGCGCAACGCAGCCGCGCAAGACCGATTCGAAAGCCTGTCCGCCGATCTCAAACTTCGCAACGGGCAGATCAGCATCCGCGGTCACCGCGTCGTCATCCAGTCCGCGCCGGAGCTTTTCAGAGACCTGCTCATAGGCATCGGGGCATTCGGCTGGCTCTGGCTTGGTATCGAGGATACCGAGCGGGCATTCGAGACCGCCTGGGATGGGCAATATCGCGATGCCGCGCTTCTTGAGCGCCGTACCTACAGCCGCCAGATCAGCCGTGAGCTCTCCGCCAAGGCGGCTGAAACCGCACGGCTTCGGCAGTGGTTTCTGAAGACCACGCTGCTTCTGGAGCGCGGCGACCGCGGCCTTCCAGCCGCCTCCCGCCGCAGCTTCTTCGAACTTTGCCAGCAGATGGACTTCGGCCGCCGGCTTCAGTTGATCGGCGAGGCGGTCGAAGCGCGGGAGACGCTCTACGGAACCGCTGCCGAACGCAGTTTCGAATACCGCATGTTCCTGGTGTCATGCGTGATCGAAGCGGCCATCCTGGCCGGTATCCTGATCGAAATCGCAATCATGCTCTACGATCTTTGAGGAGGGGTAGATGAGATTCCGCATAGTCCTGGCCGCCATGGCCATAGCAACGCCGGCGCTTGCCCAGGAGGCATCGCTGTCCGGGGCGCAGATCAAGGCCGCCTTCGCCGGCAGGACGGTCTCTGGAACGGAAGATGGCGCAGCCTATCAGGAGAAACTTCTTGCCAACGGTTCGATTCAGGGGCGCTCCAGCCTTGACGGGAGCTATACCGGGGAATGGGAAGTCGATGGCAACGAGATCTGCTTCTACTACGACGATGATGACGAAGACGACGATGAGGATTGCTCGCGCGTCATCCTGAAGGGAGCCAGTGTCACCTTTATCGACGAGGACGGATCCCGTTCGAGGGCGACCTTGCGATAGAGCGGCTGGGCGGCTCAGACGGGCACGGTTTCGCCTTTCCTCTCAAGCTTTTGCACCGCCGGGGCCGTGTCACGCCGATGTCACGCGACGATGATCCGAGGTTGTGATTAGCTTTTTTTCGAGGGGCTGGGGGGCCGCTCATGAAACGGCTTCGCCAGAGTTCGAGTAGCGAAGCGTCCTGTTCAGGAGACCCGCCTTTTTAGGCGGGTCTTTCAATTCGAGGGACCTAAATTGACCAAAATCCATATTTCATTCGGAATAGCTTTTCTCGTGGCGCTGACATCGCTGATCCTGGCACTTCTCGGCTCGCCACTGCCTTTCTGAGCGGCCGCCGCCTGGCCGCCAAAACAAAAATGGCACGGGCGAGCCCGTGCCATTTTTGTTTCATCGCAGCTGATTTCAGCTCAGTGGTTGTCGCGCGGCACGCCCTTGGTCTGGGCAATGCGCTGATACTTGACCGCCGGTTCGAGCACCGCGCCGGTTTCCAGCTGGCCGACGACCGAGCGCTGGATTTCCTGCCATGGCGTCTGGTGGTCGGGATAGCGGTAGCCACCATCGGCCTTGAGAGTCGCATGCCGCTCGGCAAGCTCGGCGTCCGAGATCAGAATATCGGCGCGGCCCTGGCCAACGTCGATACGCACCCGGTCGCCAGTCTTCAGAACCGCGAGCCCGCCGCCCGCGGCGGCTTCCGGCGAAGCGTTGAGGATCGACGGGCTGCCTGATGTGCCAGACTGGCGTCCGTCGCCGATGCAGGGCAGCGACGAGACGCCCTGCTTCAAGAGGTAGTCGGGCGCACGCATGTTGACGACCTCTGCGGCACCCGGATAGCCGATCGGACCGGCGCCGCGCATGAAGAGGATGGTATAGGCATCGATCCCGAGCGACGGATCGTCGATCCGCTTGTGATAATCTTCGGGACCATCGAAGACGACCGCCCTGCCCTCGAAAGCTTCCGGATCCTTGGGATTGGAGAGGTAGCGTTCGCGGAACTCCGGCGAGATGACGCTGGTCTTCATGATCGCCGAGGAGAACAGATTGCCGCGCAGCACGCGGAAACCGGCACGTGGCTTCAGCGGTGTCTCGTAGCGGCGGATGACCTTTTCGTCCTGGATCGTCTGCCCGCGACAGTTGTCGCCCATCGACTTGCCGTTGACCGTCAGCGCGTCTTCCTTGATCAGGCCCTGGCCCATCAGCTCATTCACCACGGCGGGAACGCCGCCAGCGTGATAATAGTCTTCGCCGAGATATTCACCGGCCGGCTGCAGGTTGACGAGCAGCGGCACTTCCTCGCCATAGGTCTGCCAGTCGTCGACCGTCAGCTCGACGCCGATATGGCGGGCCAGCGCGTTGAGATGGATCGGTGCATTGGTCGATCCGCCGATCGCCGAATTGACGCGGATGGCGTTGATGAAGGCATCCTTCGTCAGGATATCCGATGGCTTGAGGTCTTCGCGGACCATATCGACGATGCGCAGGCCGGTGCGATAGGAAATCTCCTGACGGTCGCGATACGGCGCCGGAATGGCGGCCGAACCCGGAAGCTGCATGCCGAGGGCTTCGGCCAGCGAATTCATCGTCGTCGCCGTGCCCATGGTGTTGCAATAGCCGGTCGAAGGGGCCGACGACGCAACAAGCTTCACAAAGCCCGCATAATCGATCTCGCCCTTTGCCAGTAGCTCGCGGGCCTTCCAGACGATGGTGCCGGAGCCGGTGCGCTCGCCGCGGAACCAGCCGTTCAGCATCGGCCCGACGGAGAGCGCGATCGCCGGAATATTGACGGTGGCCGCCGCCATCAGACAGGCCGGCGTGGTCTTGTCGCAGCCGATGGTCAGCACCACGCCATCGAGCGGATAGCCGTAGAGCACTTCGACGAGGCCGAGATAGGCAAGGTTGCGGTCAAGGCCCGCGGTCGGACGCTTGCCGGTTTCCTGGATCGGATGAACCGGAAACTCGATGGCGATGCCGCCGGCTTCGCGAATGCCTTCGCGCAGGCGATTGGCGAGCTCAAGATGATGCCGGTTGCAAGGCGACAGATCGGAGCCTGTCTGGGCAATGCCGATGATCGGCTTGTCCGACTGCAGCTCTTCCTGGCTGAGGCCGAAATTCATGTAGCGCTCGAGATAAAGCGCCGTCATGTCGGCATTATCAGGATTGTCGAACCAGGCGCGGGAACGAAGGCGGGGCTTGCTGTCGTGTTGGGTCATTGCGCTATCCACGTTGTTTATTGACATGCAAATATCCTAAGGCAGGCGGATTGTATAATACCGTTCTCCTATTCTGACTTAGCAAAACCGAATATCAGGAGTGATGATGACAAGGCTTGACGCCTTCAAACTCAAGCATCTGCGCATGCTCGTCGCTCTGGAAGAGCACGGCAAGGTCGGCAGCGTAGCCGGAATGTTCGGCTTGTCCCAGCCCTCGCTGTCGCGAACGCTGGTCGAGCTCGAATCACTGGCCGGGCATCGGCTGTTCGAACGGCACAACCGCGGAACGGCGCTGACGCCGGAGGGCAAGGTTCTGGCGCGCTACGCCCGGACCTTGCTGGCGGAAGCGGCACGCGCCGAATACGACATGAAGGTCATTGCCTCGGGCAAGCGCGGCAGCGTCAGCATCGGCACGGTGATGACGCCCGCTTCCGAGATCGTCGTTCCCGCCCTCAACGATGCGCAGGCCGGGTATCAGGATCTCGACATCAACGTCTCGCACGGCAGCAGCGATGCGCTTCTCGCACAGCTGAGCGCCGGGAGCCTCGATTTCGCGATCTGCCGTCTGCCCGAGAATTTCAACCGGACAATGTTCGACTACGAGCCGCTCGGCGAGGAAACCTTCCGGATGGTGGTGGCGCGCGGGCATCCGCTGGCTGCAAAACCGGCCGTAGAGGAGGCAGATCTCGAGGGGCTCGACTGGGTGCTGCAGCCGGAAGGCTCCTATCTGCGGGATGTGATGGATGATTATCACCGGGCGCATGCCATCGTGCCGCGCAGTGTCATTTCCACTTCGTCGGTGCTCATGACCATCCTGCTCGTCAAGAGCAGCGGCCGGGTCGGGATCTTCGCCAAGACCGTCGCCGAGATGCTCGACCAGCACCAGCTGCTGACGGCGCTGCCGATCCACGCCCGCATCGACATTCCGGGCTTCGGCCTGGTGCAATTGAAGGGCAAGGAGCTTTCGCCGCAGGCTCGAAGCGTGTTCGAGGCATTGCGGCAAAAAGCTCGCGAACGCAAGACGTGGGATTGAGGCGAGCAATCCCTGGCCTAAGGCGCCAGACGCCGCACCAGATGATACGCCGTCGAGATGTCGTCGTTGACGACACGCTTGATGCCTCGCACATTTCCGGCAGCAGCACCTGCCGCCTCGCGCGTTCCCGTGCTTGCCAGCCGCCCCTTGAGGGTGACGACGCCGTTCGCCACGGTCGCCTTCACCACGTCATGTGTCAGCCCGAGTTCCATCTGCAGCCGGCTGCGCACGGCAGTCGATAACGCGTCATCGCCGATCGGCACGATATCGTTCACAAACATCACGGAGCTCCTTCTCTCACCGCGCGAAGTGAACAACGGGCGGGAGCGCTACGCCTTGACGTAGATCAAGCGCCGGCAGGCGTCAGCTTCGCGTCTGATACGAGAGAAGGCACCGCGATCGCCTGGCGGATCTCGCCGATCAGCTGCCGCTCTTCTTTGATATGCCGGCGCGCCGGGCAGCAGAATGAACGGAGCGCATAGGCGATGGCGTCCGCCGAGAGGCTGCTTCGCCCCCTGCTCAAGTCGCACAACACCTTGACGGCGCGCTCTGCCATATCGCGTTGCTCGAGCCGATCGGAAATCCGGCGCTGCTCTTCGTCTCTCGGTGCCGGGACGCTGATAGCGAGGGCAGGATGCCGATCGACGCTGGTCTCTTCCAACTGATGTATCCTCACCAAAAGCGGAACGAGGTCTCGCGTCAGTGTCCTGCACAATCCCTCATCGACATGGCAGGGCAGAAAATCGGCAATCGCCTCGATCAGATCGCACCAAGACGACAATTCGCTAAGGTGCGTTTCCAGTGCATCGAGGCCGCCACGTGTCTCATCTATCATTCCAAGCCCCCTTGAACCGGCGAACACGAGGCCATCGGCGTGTTCGTCCGAAGACGGGCTATAGAGAACAGTCAGGATTTTCTTTGAGATCGATCAACAAGACCGTGATTTGGGCGGCAATGGGCTGTCACTTGACCTTGAAATCGACCAGCAGGGATTTCAGCTCGATCTCGCGAACGCGCCGCGCCGCCTCTTCCGGCTCGACCCAGGCAAGCACCCGCTGGCCTCGCTCCTTGAAGTTCTCGGACTGCTCCAGCACCTCGACCGTATAGACATCGACGATGCAGGGGGCGACGTCGCCATTGTCGAGCCATTTCAGGTACGTGTAGCGGCCGACCGGCTTCTTGCCGACGGTGCCACGCACGCCAGCCTCTTCCCAGGCTTCGGTCGCCGCCGCCTCATAGGGCTTCTTCTTCTTCATCGGCCAGCCCTTGGGGATCACCCATCGCCGGCTTTCGCGCGAGGTCATCACCAGCACTTCGATGCCGGAGCTGCCCGGCGCCTTGCGGTAGCAGAGCGCCCCATATTGCTGGCGGAAGGCGCCGGTGAACAGCTTGTCGGGCGTGGCGGCGAGCTGCTGGAGAAGCGTCTTCGGCTTTTCCGGCGCAAGCTTTCGCTCCTTCTTCTTCGGCACCATCTGAAGGGGCTGGCTCCGCCACCCATCGTGGTGGAGATCTGTGACGAAAAGATTCATTGCTGCTCCGACGGACAGGCACGGCCATCCGTTTTTCATGCCACGTCGGTCGGGCATTAGCAGACAATTTGCAGCCATCGGCCAAAAGGGCAACCCCGCGGGCAGCGCCCACTATGAGATTTTGATCGCAATCCCCGGCTATGGAGGGGTCGCCTCGTCAGAGAGTTGTAGCCGTTTCAGGCAGCCTTGCTATGCGTGCGCCCCGGCGCTCCGAGATAGGCATCGAAGGCAGCGGCCACGGCGCGCACCATGAAGCGTGCTTGCTGCGAAACGGTCAGCCGCCCGTCCGCCAGCGTCACCACGCCGTCGGCCAGCAGTTGCGCCAGCCGCTCGTTGCGGCGCGTCAGGAAGGCAGGGTCATATCCGGCTTCGCCGCTGAGCGCAGCAAGATCGGCCTCGAAGCTGCACATCAGCCTTTCGATGACCTTTGCCCGCAGCCTGTCCTCAGCGCTCAGCACATAGCCTTTCGCAGTCGGCAGGATGCCGGAGGTGACGCGCTCCGCATAGCGGCCGGGGGCGACCTCGTTCTGGACATAGCCTCCGGGAAGCTTGCCGATCGCAGAGGCGCCGAGACCAATCAGCGTTTCGCAGTCGTCGGTGGTATATCCCTGAAAATTCCGCCGCAGCGTTCCCTCATGCGATGCCAGCGCCAGCGGGTCATGCGGCAGCGCGAAGTGATCGAGGCCGATGCGGACATAACCGGCGCCGACGAGTTCGTCGGCGATCGCCTCGGCCTGGGCATTGCGCTGGCTGGCATCCGGCAGCTGCGTCTCGTCGATCAGCCGCTGATGCTTCTTGAAGGACGGGATATGGGCGTAACCGAATACCGAAAACCGTTCCGGCCGGAGCTCGACAGCCATCCTGACCGTCTCAAGACAGGAGCGCACGGTCTGCAGCGGCAGGCCGTAGATCAGGTCGAAATTGATGCTGCGGGTGCCGTTTTCCCTCAAGCCTTCGACGGCTGCTTTCGTCTGATCGAAGGTCTGTATCCTGTTGATCGCATGTTGCACCCGCGGATCGAAACTCTGGACCCCGAGGCTGGCGCGATCGACGCCGTTGTCGCCGAGCGCGCCAATCATTGCTGCGGACAGGGTTCGCGGATCGATCTCGACGGCAACGCTGCAATCCGCCTCGAACCGGAAGGCGCTCCTCAGCTTCGCCATCAATGCGGCAAAGGCCTGAGGCGTCATGATCGTCGGTGTGCCGCCGCCGAAATGGATGTTTCGAACCGGCAGATCATTGCCGGCTGCCTGCGACACCAGTTCGATCTCCTCGCTCAGCACGTCGAGATAATCGGCAACCGGTCCGTCCTGGCGCGTCACCGACGTGTGGCAGCCGCAATACCAGCACATCGAGCGGCAGAACGGGATATGCAGATAAAGCGATACCGGATCGGCCGCACCGAGCCGCGCCAGCCCATCCGCATAGGCCTCCGGGCCGACGGCAGCCGAAAAGGCCGGTGCTGTTGGATAACTGGTGTAGCGCGGCAGGCGGGCTTCACCATATTTGGCGACCAGGGCATCGGACATCGTGATTTCCTTCATCTTCGTCTCGCGGGCTTATGCCGCGCGGCCGCTCACCCTTCCTTGTCCTAGATCAACGAACCGGACACGCCTCAGGCGGTCTTGATCGAAATCAAAGTATCGTCTCCATGCATCGCGTAGACTTGGCGCGTTGCGGGCGTGAGAGGACCATTCGATGCGATACGCGATCATTGCTGCGCGACTGGACGAGAGGGAAAAGTGCGGCCGTATCGAGATGCTCGATGGGGCAGTGGCACGCACCGTCATCATCACCCGGCGCGCGCTGCTCAGCATCGCTTCCCCGCCAAGGGCAACAGAAAGCCGGCTTCTGCAACATCTCGAAGCCTTCTGCGATGTCATCAGGACACAGAATATCGAACCCGACGCCACCGGGATGATCTTCATCAATGCCAACCACGTCCGAAACTGGCGTGGCCTGCGCGCGATGGACGATCCGGCGGACAGCGCTTCGATCCATACGCCAAACGCGGCCGGGCTCCCCTTCCCCAACCGGCCAGCCTTATAAATCCGCGCACGCACCCGCTGGAAATGGCAACGGGCAGGGACTATCGTTGCCTACTGAAACCGCAGGCTTCAAGGACACACAATCAGATGAACCTGCCGACTTTCTCTCTGGGCATCCTGGCACTGCTCATCCTGCCCGGGCCGACGAACGCCGTCCTTGCCATGATGTCACCAGGCCTGACGGTGAAACGCCTGACGTCCCTGCTGCTCGCTGTTGTCTCCGCCTATCTGCTGGTCATCCTGCCGGTATCCGGCATCGCCGGTCCATTCCTTCACGCGCATCCGGCCATTGCGCAGGCAGTGCGGCTGATATCGGCGGTCTGGGTTCTGTTTCTGGCATTGAAGCTCTGGCGGTCGCAATCTGAAGGGGCGGCAGCGCCGGTCGGCATCCGCGAACTTTTCCTCACCACCCTGCTCAACCCGAAAGCCATCATCATCGGCCTGACCATGGTGCCGGCCGTCGAGGCGCCGCTCCTGCTGACAGTGCTGATCTTCGTGGCATCGGTCACGGTGACGTCGACGCTCTGGATTGTCCTTGGCCGGCTGATCATCGGGCGGGGCACCGCCATGCCTCTGCTGGCGCAGCGCTGCGCCTCTGCCGTGCTGATGTTTTTTTCCGTGACCCTGGTGATCAGCGCCGTCGGCTGATCAGGGTTTGGTCTTTGCGGTCGAGGTTCTGACGACGAGCGGACCATCGACCTTGATGGTCATCGGCCGCAGCGTCTTGCCGTGGATGGCCATATCGATGAGCGTCTCCGCCGCCTTCTGCCCCATCTCGTAGTTCGGCAGGACCAGCGTCGAGAGCGGCGGATGGGTGTAGCGCGCCAGCTCCTGGTCGTCATAGCCCATGACGGAGAGATCTTCGGGAACGCGAAAGCCCTTCTCGGCCGCCGCTTTCATCACGCCGATCGCCATCAGATCGTTGCCGCAAAAGATCGCTGTCGGCGGATTGCTCATCGACAACAGGTCGAGACCAGCCTCATAGCCGCGCAAGGGCAGCCAGTCGCCGTCGCGCACCAGCGCCTCGTCGAAGGCGACATCGACGGTGGCGAGCGCCTGCTTGTAGCCCTTGAGGCGATCGACCGCCGCGTCCATCCAGGGTTCGCCGTTGATGAAGCCGATGCGCCGGTGGCCGAGCGAGGTCAGATGCGCCGTCGCGGCAAAGCCGCCCGCCACTTCGCCGGGCACGATCGCCATATGCTGACGCGGCTCGGCATAGCAGTTCAGCAATACGGTCGGGATGTTCTTCAGCAGTTCCGGCACCTTCACCTTGCGGGTGAAGATCGTCGCATAGATGACGCCGACGATCGTCGGGTCGCGCAGGATCGAGCGCAGCACGGCGTCTTCGAGATCCGGATTGGAACGCGTTGCATGCGCCGAGGTCAGGAAACCCTGCTCGAAAGCAAAATCGCGCACGCCGTCGAGGCTGACAACGGGATGCGGGCTGGTGGAGATTTCGTCGACGACGAAGGCGATCGTGTCTTTCTCGATTCGCGTGTCCGGCTGAGCTTCATGACGAACTCCAGGTAATTTATAACCAATTTTATGAGCAGCCTCCAAAACCTTGGCCTGGGTGTCCGGCGAGATGCGTGATCCCGACATTTCATTGAGCACAAGCGACACGCTGGACTGCGAAACGCCCGCAATACGGGCAACATCGGTCATTGTAGGCCGTCCAGCCTCACCGCGGCGCCCGTTTTCCCCGCCGCGGCCATTCTTTTTCGTCATCACAATATCCTCCCGATGACTTGCTGCAGCACAAACCAAAATTTGTGCAATAGCTCATAAAATGACGCTTGACTGCTAATATTATTAGCTACAAGATTAGCTCATGTGAAGCAGTTATTGCTCACTGCCGGTTGGGAAGATACCGGAAAATTCGGGAGGAGAAACTGAGATGTCCGCATTCTCACGTCGTACATTCATGCTTGCTGCAACCGCACTCGGCGCCGTCGCCGTGGCCGGCACAGTTGCCATGGCAGAAGTGCCTGCGCTGAAGCAGAAGGAAAAGTACAAGGTCGGCTTCGCGCAGACCGAATCAAACAATCCGTGGCGCATCGCCCAGACCGAAAGCATGAAGGCGCAGGCTGAAAAGCTTGGCTACCAGCTGGTCTATACCGATGCCGCCGGCTCGGCCGCCAAGCAGGTTGCCGACGTCAACTCGATGATCGCCCAGGGCGTCGACCTGATCTTCCTCTCGCCGCGCGAAGAAAAGCCGCTGATCCCGGCCGTCAAGGCTGCCGAGAAGGCCGGAATCCCGGTCATCCTGCTCGACCGTAGCGTCGATCCGAAGCTCGCCAAGCCCGGCAAGGACTACCTGACCTTCATCGGCTCCGACTTCATCAAGGAAGGCCAGCGCGTTGCCGAATGGCTGGCGAAGAACGCCAACGGCAAGAAGAAGATCATCGAGCTCGAAGGCACGACCGGCTCCTCGCCTGCCAACGACCGCAAGAAGGGCTTCGACGACGCCATCAAGGCCGCTGGCGGCTTCGAGATCGTCGCATCGCAGTCCGGCGATTTCGCCCGCGACAAGGGCCGCCAGGTTGCCGAAGCGCTGCTTCAGGCGCATCCGGATGCGGATATCGTCTACGCCCACAATGACGAAATGGCGATCGGCGCCATCTCCGCCATCGAAGCCGCCGGCAAGGTGCCGGGCAAGGACATCCTAGTGCTGTCGATCGACGGCGGCAAGGAAGCTGTCGGCCTCGTGGCTGAAGGCAAGATCGGCGCAGTCGTCGAATGCAACCCGCGTTTCGGACCGAAGGCTTTCGAAACGATGGCGCGCTATGCAAAGGGCGAGAAGATCGAGCCTTGGGTCATCAACGACGACAAGTTCTACGATGCATCCAACGCCAAGGCCGAGCTCTCCAGCGCCTACTAAACTCCCAGCGTGACCGCTCCGGCCGGTTCGGCAGACGCCGTTCCGGCCGGCTTTTCCTTTATTGAATACGGAGTCGACCGGCATGCTGCTGTCGATGCAGGGTATCTCCAAATCCTTTGCCGGGATCGCCGCGCTGCGCGCCGCTTCCCTCGATATTGCCGCGGGCGAGATTATGGCGCTTGTCGGCCAGAACGGCGCCGGCAAGTCGACGCTGATCAAGATCCTGACCGGCGCCTATCAGCGCGACGAAGGATCGATCTGTTTCAACGGCGAGGACGTCGCCTTCTCGACGCCGGCAGAAAGCCAGGCCGCCGGGATCGCCACGATCTATCAGGAGATCAACCTGGCGCCGCAGCGCTCCGTCGCCGAGAACATCTATCTGTCGCGGGAACCGAAGAAATTCGGCTTCCTTGACCGCCGCGCCATGCGCGATGGCGCCCGCAAGGTGCTTGCCACCTTCAATCTCGATATCGACGTCGATCTGCCGGTTGCGCGCTTCAGCGCCGCCACCCGCCAGATGGTGTCGATCGCCCGCGCCGTGACCCAGAACGCCCGGCTGCTGATCATGGACGAGCCGACCTCATCGCTGGACGAGCGCGAGGTCGCCGTCCTTTTCGAGACGATCCGCACACTGCAGAAAAGCGGCGTCGCAGTGATCTTCATCGGCCACCGCCTCGACGAGCTCTATGCGATTTGCGACCGCGTCACCATCATGCGTGACGGCCAGACGGTTGCCGTCAGCGCCATGAAGGATATCCCCAAAATGGAGCTGGTGCGCCACATGCTCGGCCGCGAACTGGCGGCTTTCGAAGCGCTCAGCCGCGATGCCGACAATGCGATCGAACGGCCGGTGCGCCTTGAGCTGCAGGGCGCCGGTTCGGGCCTGCGCGTCCGCGACGTCGATCTGCTGATCCGCGAGGGCGAGATTTCCGGACTGGCCGGCCTTCTCGGCTCCGGCCGCACGGAGACCGCCCGCATCATCTTCGGCGTCGACAAGCTGGAGCGCGGCAGCCTGAGCTTCAACGGCACCTCGCGCAGCTATGCCGAACCGGCCGCGGCGATCGCCGATGGCATCGGGCTCGTTTCCGAAGACCGCAAGATCGACGGGATCATTCCGGATATGAGTATCCGCGAGAACATGACGCTGGCGCTGCTGCCAAAACTGAAGAAAGCAGGCATCGTCGACCGCGCCCGCCAGGACGAGATCGTCGCCCGCTTCATCAAATCGCTCGGCGTCAAATGTGCCTCTCCGGACCAGCCGATCAAGGAACTGTCGGGCGGCAACCAGCAGAAGGTGCTGCTGGCCCGCTGGCTCTGCACCGATCCGCGAGTGCTGATCGTCGACGAGCCGACACGCGGCATCGATATCGGCGCCAAGTCCGAGATCCTGCGGCTGCTGCGAAACCTCGCAGATGATGGCCTCAGCGTGCTGATGATCTCGTCGGAACTGGAAGAGCTGCTGGCCGCCGCCGATCGCGTCACCGTGCTCAGCGACGGCATGTCGGTCGCGGTTCTGCCGAGACGTGAACTCTCGGAGCAAAGCCTCCTTGCCGCCATGGCGCATCAGGTGAATTGACATGACGATATCGGATACCGCCATCAAGCCGTCAACCATGTCGAAGGCGTCAGCGCTTCGCATCGCCAGCCGCTACGGCACCTTAGCTGCATTCCTGCTCTTGATCGCCGTCAACATTGCGATCACCCCGAACTTCTTCTCGTGGCAGACGCTGAACGTCAATCTGACCCAGGTCGCCACGATCGTCATCGTCGCAACCGGCATGACGCTGGTGATCGCCACCGGCGGCATCGATCTTTCGGTCGGCTCGCTGATGGCAATATCGGGCGCCATCGCGCCGATGATCTTCCTGGGAACCCTGTTCCCGATCGACAATGTCGCGCTTGCCGTTGGCCTTGCTTTCGTGGTGCCGGTCATCGTCGCCATGCTGTTTGGTTGGTTCAACGGCTTTCTCGTCACGCATTTCTCGATCCAGCCGATCGTCGCCACCCTGGTGCTGTTCATCGCCGGGCGCGGCATCGCGCAGGTGATGACCAATGGCAATCTGCAGGTCTTCAAGAACCCGGCATTCCAATGGATTGCCATGGGCCATTTCGCCGGCATCCCGGCGCAGGTGGCTCTGATGATCGTCATTGCCGCCCTCGCCTATGCGCTGATCCGCTTCACTGTCATCGGCCGCCAGATCATCGCCGTCGGCGGCAACGAAAAGGCGGCGCGGCTGACGGGCATTCCGGTCAAGCGGGTGAAGACGCTGGTTTATGTGATCAGCGGTGCGCTTGCCGGTATCGCGGGGCTGATCGTCGTGGCCAGAAACTCCGCCAGCGACGCCAATCTGGTCGGCATGGGCATGGAGCTTGACGCGATTGCCGCCGTCGCCGTCGGTGGATCGCTGCTGACGGGCGGGCGGGCCAATATCTTCGGCACGCTGCTTGGCGCCTTCGTCATTCAGCTGGTGCGCTACACGCTGCTTGCCAATGGCGTGCCCGATGCCGCCGCGCTGATCGTCAAGGCGGGACTGATCGTCATTGCCGTCTTCATCCAGCAGCGCGCCGACAAGACCTGAGGACACCGAGATGCTTTCCGCCCTCTTCAAACCCTTCGCCCCGAAATCCGCCGGTGACCTTGCCCGCCTCGGCGTACTGATCGCGCTGGCCGCGCTCATTCTCTTCGGCGCCCTGCGCTACGAGAATTTCCTGTCGCCCTTCAATATCCTGAGCTTCCTGCGCTACAATTCGATGTTCGCGCTGATCGCGCTCGGCATGGCCTTCGTGATCATGACCGGCGGCATCGATCTCTCCGTCGGCGGGGTTGCGGCGCTGGCAAGCGTCGTTTCCGCACTCGCCTCGCCCTATGGCTGGGCGGCGGGGCTGGTGGCGGGCGTCGGCGCCGGTCTGCTCGTCGGCATGCTCAACGGCTTCGTCATCTCCAAGATGCGGATTCAGCCGTTCATCGCCACACTGGCCGCTATGCTCGCCGCCTATGGCACCGCCTTGCTGCTAGCTGACAATCAATCGGTCTCCGTCGACTACGACACCGCTTTCGTATCGATCGGCCAGGACGATTTCCTCGGCTTTCCGATCCCAGCCTGGATCGCGCTCGCTGCTTACATCGCCGGATGGATTTTCCTCGAACGCCGCCCCTCCGGCCGCCATATTCTGGCGATCGGCGATGGCGAGCACACGGCCGCGCTGATGGGCCTGAAGGTCAATCGCACGCTGTTTGCGATCTATGCTCTCTCGGGCGCGCTTGCCGGACTTGCAGGCGTGATCCTCGCTGCCCAGTTCGGCGCGGGACAGCCGACCGAAGGCGTCGGCTGGGAGCTTTTCGCCATCGCCTCGGTCGTCGTCGGCGGCACGCTCCTGACCGGCGGATCCGGGTCGGTCGGGGCAACGCTGGCAGGCGCGCTGCTGCTAGGCATGGTCTTCAACGTGTTGAATTTCGAGAACGGTCTCGGCTGGATCTCGCTGTCTGCCTATTGGCAATCGGTGATTCGCGGCGCTTTCCTGCTCGTCGTCGTCATCCTGCAGGCACGGCTGACGGCCAAATCGGCCACCTAGGAAACCGCGAGACCGCCATCGACAGGCAGCGACACACCGTTGACCATCGATGCACCGTCGCTGAGCAGAAACAGGATCGCCTCGGCGACCTCGTCCGGATCGAGGAACCGGCCAAGCGGAATGCGGGCCTTGACCGGATCGGCCTTGGCCGGATCGCTCCAGGCAAGCTCGCCCATCGGCGTCAGCGTCACCGTCGGGTTGACGCTGTTAACCCTGATGCCTGACGGGCCGAGCTCGGCTGCCATCACCCGCGTCATCGCATCGAGCGCTGCCTTCGAGGCGCAATAGGCGGTGTGATTGGCGACACCGCGCCGCGCCGCATCGCTGGAAACGTTGACGATCGCGCCCTTGATGCCGCGGGCCAGCCAATCCCGCACCACGATCTGCGACAGCACCATCGGCGCGACCGTGTTGACGTTCATCACCCGGTTGAATTCCGCGAGATCACTGGTCACGAAGCTCTGCAGCACGGTCGTTCCGGCGCAGTTGACGAGCAGATCGACCGGAAGCGCCAGGCGGACCGCCGCTTCAATCGCACCGATCCCGGCAAGGTCGGCGCAGATCGTCTCGCAGGCGATCTCCGCGGCAAGGCTCGCCAGATCATCGGCACTGCGGCTGAGAGCGACGACCTTTGCCCCGCGCTTTGCCAGCATCACCGCCGTCGCCCGGCCGATGCCCTTGCCAGCTCCCGTCACCAGCACGCGGCGCCCATTCCAATCCATTCTGTCGTCCTCCTGCTCCTTCATTGGGCCGGATCATGAATGGCGAGCGAAGCGAAATCCACATCTATCGTGACGCCCGTGCCGGAAATTCTGCCGGGACCGCGCCCCCTCCAACCCTCTGAAATAGCGCTTGCATCCGCATCCGCTAAAGACGCCGCGATAGGCTAAAGCGGACGGGGGCTCCAGCGAACTTAAATATCGCCATTGACTAATTGATACGTAGCAATAAGTTGTTGCTACGTATCAATTATGGATATCTCAGGTGACGGGACGGCGGATTACGCAGAAGGAGGTGGCCGAAAGAGCGGGCGTTGCGCAAGCCACCGTCTCGCTGATCCTCAATGGTGGCCGTGAGAAGGTTACGCCTGAGACCGCCGAACGCATCGAGGCGGCAATCCTGGAACTCGGCTATCAGCCGAACCGGTTTGCGCAGGCGCTGCGGACCAAGCGGACCTATGTGATCGCCTGCGTGGTTCCGGATCTCGCGAACCCCTTTTATCCCTCGCTCGTCGTTGCCGTGCAGAAGGTCGCGCGCGCCGCCGGCTACGAAGTGGTGACGATCGATACCGAGGGCGAGCTGAACAATGAGCGGCAGGTGATCCTAGCCGCGCAGCAGGGCCGCTTCGACGGCGTGGTCGGCGTATTCTTCAAGACCAGCGCCAGGGATCTCGCGCCGCTCGGCAAGACGGGCGTTCCCGTCGTCCGTATCGAAGTCTCCAGGAAGGTCGGCGGCCCGCTGCCGATCGACAACCTGTTCATCGACAACGTCGCCGCCGCCCGGACGCTGACCAAGCACCTTCTGAACCTCGGCCACCGGTCGATCGCCATGATCGCAGCGCCCGGCGGTCCGCAGCAGGTCCGCCTGCAGGGCTATCTCGAGGCGATGGCGACCATGGGTGCCGCGCCGATCGTGCTGGAAGCCGCGCATTTCACGCTGGAGGGCGGGCGCGAGATCGCCGACCGCCTGCTGGAAAGCGGCCGTCCGGTCAGCGCCATCATCGCGGCCAACGACCTGATGGCGATCGGCACCATGCAGAGCCTCGCCGCCCACGGCCTGTCCGTTCCCGGCGACGTTTCGGTTGCCGGTTTCGACGACATTCTGGCGGCAGCGCTGGTGACACCGGCACTGACGACAGTCGCACAGTTTCAGGATCGGATCGGCGCCCGCGCCGCCGAGAAACTGATCGAACGGCTGGCAGACGGGGCCTCCGAACCCGGCCAGGCAGAAGAAATGCCATACGAACTCATCATCCGCGCCTCGGTTGCCCCCTTCAAGGGACAGCCGGAGCACATGCATCAAACCAGGGAGGAAACATTATGACCAGGCTGAAGCTTTTCGCCGCCACCGCATTGATTGCCAGCACGTCGCATATCGCCGTCGCGCAGGAGAAGGTCTCTTGGTGGTACGAACAGGCGACCCCGGACCAACAGAAGCTGATCCAGAAAGATATCGTCGAGCCCTTCGCCAAGGCCAATCCCGATTACAGCCTTGTCATCGACTATCGCGGCAACGAACTCGACAAGCAGCTGCGCGTTGCCATGCTCTCCGGCAACGGTCCTGATGTCGTCTATACGGCAGGCCCGAGCTATGTCGCGCCGATGGCCCAGTCCGGCCAGCTGATGCCGCTGGATGACTATGCCGCCAAGTACAAGTGGCAGGACCGTATCCTGCCGGTCTTCCTGAAGATGGGCGAGTATAACGGCAAGATCTACGCCCTGCCAAAGACCTACGAAACGGTCGGCCTGTTCTACAACAAGACGCTGTTTGCCCAGAAGAACTGGCAGGCACCGAAGACGCTGGACGAACTCGAGACCGTCGCCGACGCCATGCTGAAGGACGGCATCACTCCGTTTGCGGCAGGCAATGCCGATTGGCGCGGCGCAAACGAGTGGTTCGTGACACTGGCGCTCAACTCGGTTGCCGGCCCCGAAAACCTGAACAAGGCGCTGCGCGGCGAAATGCCCTGGACCGCCGAGCCCTTCGTCAAATCGATCGACCGGCTGAATTCCTGGTGGCAGAAGGGTTATTTCGGCAAGAATTACTTCTCGGTGACGAGCAGCGAACAGGCAGCAGACGCCATGGCATCCGGCAAGGCCGGGATGATGCCGACCGGCACCTGGCAGTTCCAGAATGTCGATACCTACGGCAAGAAGGCAGGCAGCGAGGCGGGCTTCGTCGGCTTCCCGAGTGCTTCGGGCGACCCGGTCTTCCCGCTCGGCATCGGCTCCACCTTCTCGATCGCCACCAAGGCCAAGAACCCGGATGGCGCGGCAGCGGCGATCAACTATGTCTTCTCGCCTGAAGTCTACGAGACGATGAATTCGGCCTGGCAGGGCGAATGGAACATTCCACTGAAGGATATCTCCAACGTCAAGATGGCGAGCGAAGTGACGCCGCTCTTTACCGAGACGATGAAGAACCTCTCCTCATCGGTAAACGACGGCAAATACGGCTACACGACCTGGACCTTCCTGCCGCCGGCGACAGACAGCTATGTCATCAACGGCATCGAGGAAGTCTGGCTGAAGAAGACAACGACCGCCGACTTCCTCGCCAAGATGGACGCTTCCTTCCAGAAGGAAATGAAGGCCGGAAAGGCGCCTGCGGTCCCGGCCCGCTGATCAAAATGGCCGTGAGGGCGCAGCTTCGGCGCCCTCACCTTCGCCTGCGCCGCGTCGGCGCGGGAGTGGCCTGTTTGCCTTGAAAGGTCTGCAATGCACCGACTTTACGTCCTGTCGACATTGATCATCAATGTCGTCATCATCGCCATACCGGCGCTGCTCACGGTGGCTCTCGCCTTCTTCGAATGGGACGGCATCAGCACGCCCGTGTTCGTCGGCCTCGACAATTTCCAGGCCCTTTGGGACGACAGCGTGTTCTGGACGGCGTTGACCAACAACATCATCTGGACGCTTATCTTCCTGACGGTACCGATCGCCATGGGCCTGCTGGCAGCCACCATGATGCTGGTCGTGCGCCGCGGCTCGAACTTCTTCCAGGTCGTCTATTTCCTGCCTGTTATCATCGCCACGGCGATCACCGGCCGTGTCTGGCAGGGCATGATCTATTCGCCGGTCACCGGCATCACCGGCCTTCTGCAGCGCATGGGTCTCGATATCGCCAATCCTCTGACCGAGACGTCCAGCGCGCTCTATGGTATCGCGGTCGTCGACCTCTGGCATTGGTGGGGCTTCCTCTGCGTCATCTTCTTCGCGGCCCTGCGTCAGGTGCCGAACGAACAGATCGAAGCGTCGCGCATCGAGGGTGCAACCTTCTTCCAGACCATCCGCTATGTCCTCCTGCCAGGCATCATGCCGACCATCACGCTGATGATGATCATGACCGTCATCTGGTCGTTCCTGGTCTTCGACTTCGTCTACATCCTGACCCAGGGCGGCCCGGCCTATTCCTCCGAAGTGCTATCGACCTTCGCCTATCGCTCGGCCTTCTACGACCTTGCTGTCGGCAAGGCGGCAGCGATCTCGGTGGTGATCAGCCTCTTCGGCCTGGCCGCAACCGTCTTCTACATCCGCGCCCAAGCGACGGAGTTCGAACAATGAACATCACCGAAAGCCGCCTCACCTTCGCGATCGTCTACATCACCCTGTCGGTGCTGCTGATCGTCACCCTGTTTCCCATCGCGCTGACCGTGCTCAACGCATTGAAGCCATCGGCAGAGATCGTCCAGAATCCGCTGGCGCTCCCCTCCGTCATCCGCTGGGACAATTTCACCCGCGCCTGGACGGACGCGAATTTCGGCCAGACGCTGCTGAACTCCGCCGTGCTGACGGGCCTGACGATCATCCTCGTCTGCTCGACCGGATCGCTGACCGCCTATGTTCTGGCCCGCCAGAAGATCAAGCGCTGGAAAATCCTGACCTTCTATCTCTTGGCCAGCACCACCGCGCCGATCCAGCTCTTCCTCTTCCCGCTCTATTTCGGCTTTGCCCGCTTCGGGCTGATCAACAACCCTGTCGCCGTCGCCTTCATCTATACGGCGGTCTATTCGCCCTTCGCGATCATGCTGCTGCGGACTTACTTCCTTGCGGTTCCCAAGGAGCTGGAGGAAGCAGCGCTGATCGACGGGGCGACGCATTGGCAGGTGTTCCGCCGCGTCTTCCTGCCGATCGTCTCGCCCGGGATCCTGACGGTGGCGCTGATCATCGGCCTCTATTCCTGGAACGAGTTCCTGATCGCCACGACGTTCCTGCAGGGCCAGGACAGGCTGACGGCCGTCGTCTCGTTCTTCCTGCTTTCCGGCCAATACTCGTCCGACTGGGGTGAGATCATGGCCGCCGCCCTCATCATCATTCTTCCCATCGTAATCCTCTTCGTCCTGCTGCAGCGCCACTTCATCGAAGGAATGGCCGGCGGTTCGGTGAAGGGCTGATCAAGGAGTTCGCATGTCCATTCCCGCAGACTACAACAACCGCGTCTATGCAGGCGTTCTCGGCAAGCTGATCGGCGTCTATCTCGGCCGCCCGTTCGAGAACTGGCGCTACAAGGACATTCTCGAAAAGCTCGGCCCGATCACCTATTACGTCCATGACCGCCTCGGCGATCCGCTGATCGTCACCGATGACGACGTGGCCGGGACCTTCACCTTCCCGCGAGCGCTTGACGACTACGGCATCTCGCCGGATCTGTCGGCCGAAGACATCGGCAAGGCCTGGCTGAACTACATCATCGAGGAACGTTCGATCCTCTGGTGGGGTGGTGCCGGCAATTCGACGGAACACACCGCCTGGCTCAACCTACAGCGCGGCATTCCGGCGCCGGCCTCCGGTTCGATCGCCGTCAACGGCGCCACCGTTGCCGAGCAGATCGGCGCGCAGATTTTCATCGACGGCTGGGCGCTGGTCTCCCCCGGCAACCCGGCGCAGGCCGCCAAGCTGGCACGCGCCGCAGGCTCCGTCAGTCACGACGGAGAAGCGGTGAATGCCGCCGTCCTCTGGGCTGCGATGGAGGCGGAGGCCTTCGTCAGCAAGGATGTGAACCATCTGCTCGATACCGGCCTTGCGCATATCCCGAAGGACAGCCTGATCGCCAGGCTGATCGCCGATATCCGCGGCTGGACATCGGGCAACGAGGATTGGGAAGCGACGCGTCAGAAGATCGAGGACAATTACGGTTACGACAAATATCCGGGCAATTGCCATGTCGTGCCCAACCACGCGCTGATGATCATGGCGCTGTTGCATGCGCCGCACGACTTCCAGCGCGGCCAGATGATCGTCAACACCTCCGGTTGGGATACCGATTGCAACGCCGGCAACCTCGGCTGCCTGCACGGCATCATGCTCGGCCTCGACGGTCTCGATGCCGGTCCCGACTGGCGCGGCCCGGTCGCCGACCGTCTCTACATGTCGACCGTCGATGGCGGCCGCTCGATTGCCGACGCCGCCGACGTCTCGTTGTGGCTGGCCAATCTCGGTCGCAAGCTTGCCGGACAGACAGCCGAACCGGCGCCGAAGAATGGCGCGAAATTCCACTTCTCGCTGCCGGGCTCGGTCCAGGGCTTCCGTCCGCAGGCGGGCCAGACCGCTCTTGACGGGCTGAAGGTGACAGGAACCGGATCGGCGCTGGCGATCGATTACCAGGCGCTTGCCCAAGGTCGTGAGGCTGCGGCCACCACGCCGGTCTTCACGCCGCTCGAAGTCACCAAGATGCGCACCTACGATCTGGTCGCCAGCCCGCGCATCCATGCCGGACAGACGCTGCGCGCAACCATCCGCGCCGAAGCGGCAAACAGCGGCTCCGTCGAGGCGAAGCTCCGCATCCGCCACTATGATGGCAGCGATGCCCTCGTCGATATCGACATGCCCTCCGGCAAGCTTCTCAACCCCGGCAATTCGGCAGCGCTCGAATGGACCGTCCCCGCAACCGGCCACCAGCCGATCGCCGAAATCGGCCTGGTGTTGACGGCGCCGCAGGGACGAGCAAACGGGCGGGTCCTGGTCGATGCGCTCACCTGGGATGGTTGCCCTGATGTGACCTTCAAGCGTCCGGAAGGCGCCAGCGACTTCTGGCGCCGCGCCTGGGTCAGCAATGTGCATTTCTTCTCGAAGAACTTCCCGCAGGACTTCCGCATCAGCCAGAACCGCGGTGAAGGATTGATCCTGCAGGGCACGCGCGACTGGACCGATTATGCTATCGAGGCCGACCTGATGCTGCATCTCGGCGATCACGGCGGCCTGGCGATCCGCGCCGAGGGACAGCGCCGCTACTATGCGGCTCTGGTTACCCGCGACGGCAAGCTGCAGATCGTCTGCCGCAAGGATGAGAAGCAGACGGTGCTCGCCTCGACCGCACTCCAGGTCGAATTCGAGACGCGCTTTACGATGAAGCTCTCGGCCAGGGGCGACAAGCTTTCCGCTACGGTCGGCGGCACCACGGTCGAAGCCAATGACCAGACCTTTGCCGGCGGATCGGCCGGACTGATCATTCACGAGGGAGCCCTCTCGGCCACCCGCATCCACATCGGCGCGGCGTAAGGAGATCCCCATGGCAAGTGTCACGATCGACAAGGTCGTCAAGCGCTACGGCAGCGCCGAGGTCATTCACGGGATCGATGCGGCGATCGGTGACGGCGAATTCGTCGTCCTGGTCGGCCCGTCGGGTTGCGGCAAGTCCACGCTGCTGCGGATGATCGCCGGTCTTGAGGACATTTCGGGCGGAACGATCTCGATCGGCGGCAAGGTGGTCAACACCCTACCCCCGAAGAGCCGCGACATCTCGATGGTGTTCCAGAACTATGCGCTCTACCCGCATATGACCGTCGAGGAAAACATGGCCTTCTCGCTGACGCTGGCGGGCGCCGGCAAGGCTGAGAAGGAAAAGAAGGTCCGCGAAGCGGCCGAGATTCTCGGCCTGGAAAGCCTGCTGCAGCGCAAGCCGAAGGCACTGTCCGGCGGCCAGCGCCAGCGCGTCGCGATGGGCCGTTCCATCGTCCGCAATCCGCAGGTCTTCCTCTTCGACGAACCGCTGTCGAACCTCGACGCCAAGCTGCGCGTGCAGATGCGCGGCGAAATCAAGAGCCTGCACCGCCGCCTCGGCACCACCATGGTCTACGTCACCCACGACCAGGTGGAGGCAATGACCATGGCCGACCGGATCGTCGTCATGCAGGCGGGCCGCATCGAGCAGATCGGCACGCCACTGGAACTCTACGACCGCCCGGCCAATGCCTTCGTCGCCCAGTTCATCGGCTCGCCGGCGATGAACCTGTTCCCGGCAACCGTCACCGGCGGCAAACTGATCCTGCAGAATGGCCAACCGTCGGGACTTGCAGCGCCATCAGCTGTTCAGGAAGGCCAGAAGCTGCTGATCGGCAAGCGGCCGGAAGAAATCGGCCTTGGGGCAGAAGGCGACCTGCACGCAACCGTCGAGAATATCGAGCCGACCGGCTCCGAAGCCTTCATCGAGCTCAAGCTCGGCGATCAACTCGTCTCGGTGGTGCTTCGCGAACGGCCATGGTTCGATGTCGGCAGCAAACAGACACTGACCCTCACCAAAGGCGCCGTTCACATCTTCGACGCGGCGTCGGGCAACAGGATCGGCTGAGGAAGCGCGCCGCCGGGAAGGCGGCGCTCATTTCAGCCTGTCGAAATCGCGGTAGCCGAATTCCTCGGCCTGCTTGGCAAGCGTCAGCAGCACTTCGTAACGGGCGTCCGGCAGGATGTCGAAATCGACCAGCCCCATCGTATCGCGCGCCACTGCAAGAAATGGCGCGCGGATCGAGGCCATGAGCGCTTCACGAAGCAGCTCAACCTGTTCGTCGGTTGCACCGCCAGACGTGATGAAGGGCAACCCGGGACTGGCAGGCGTGAGCGCAAGCTGCCGGATTTCAGTCACGCGCTCACGGTCGAAGCGTTGGATATTTGCAAGTGTAACGCAATCGATGGCCGCACAATCGGCGCGGCCCTGGGCAACCGCATCGATGCTGGCGCCATGGCTTCCCGTCTCGATAAAGGCAGCAAAGAAGCGCCCCTCCCGGGCAAGAGGAGTAACGGCGGCGCGCAGGAGATTGGCGCCGGAATTGCTGGTCGGGCTATTGATCGCCGCGACTGCGCCACGCAGATCTTCGATCGTAGCAAAAACCGAGTCGCGTCTGACGACGATGACGCTGCGCATCAGCGGCCCGTCGCAGCCCGGATGGCTGTAGACTGGCGTTGCGACGAGGCGGACCCTGCCCCGTAGCTGTGTCACATAGGGATAGCCGCAGGTCTGCGAGAGCAGGAGGTCGGGACGAAGCCAGGCTTCGTCATAGGCCAGATCGGTATCCAGACGATCCGGCAATCCTGAGACACCCGGGCGCGCGAGATATGCGCGCAGGAACTCCCAGAGTTCAGCGGTCGCCGCGGCAAGCGGCGGCGGGGTAACATACATTGCCAGGCAGACAAGATGCATCTTGTGCCTCAGCCGTTCGGGAAGTGCCGCGCAAACGAGAACAGGCCGTGCGGCAGCGCGCTGCCGCCCTCCAGCGCGAGATCCGCCAGAAGTTCGCCGATGACGCTGGTGAATTTGAAGCCGTGGCCGGAGCAGGCGGAGGAGACGACGACATCAGGCGCACCCGGCACATGATCGATCAGGAAGTCCTCGCTCGGCAGCATCGTGTAGCGGCAGGTCGTCGCCCGCACCCGCATCGAAGCCGCATGCGGCAGACGCTTGAGGACGAAGCTGTCAAGAAGCGCGGTATCGGCCTCGTTGACGGGCGGATTGGGAGCACGCGGATCGATCGGCTCGCGGAAATGCGCGTGACGGCCGACCTTGACGCCGTCGATGCCGATATTCGGAAAACCGAAATAGGATCCGCCCTCGCCGTCATCCCGCAGGAAGCAGGGCATGCGCTGCGGCTCGGCAACGAAGCCATCGGATGGCTGATACCAGGCCACCACCTGGCGGATCGGCACGGCACGCGACCGCAGTTGCGGCACGAGCTCGGCGATCCAGGCGCCGGTCGCAACGATGACCTTGCGTGCGCGGTAGGTCGCGGTGCCCGAGACGATCGTCACGCCATTGCCGCTCTGGTCGATCGAAAGCACCGGTTCGCCGAAATGCAGCGCAGCACCGTGTTCGGCGGCCAGCTTCAGGTAGCCCATGATCGCGGCTTCAGGCTTGACATAACCGCCCTGCGGATCGAGCAGCCCGATCTCGCCGTCATCGAGAGCAAAGGCCGGAAACCGCCGCGCCATCTCCTGCTTGTCGAGGATCTGATGCGCCAGGCCATGCATCTCACAGGATGCCTTCGTTCCGCTGACGATCTTGCTGTCCGGTGCGCCGATCTGCAGCACGCCTGTGACGGTCAGGATATCGGTTCGCAGCTGTGCTTCCAGCGCCCGCCAGTTTTCATAGGCACGCTGCAGCAGCGGCACATAGGACGGGTCTTCGAAATAGCCGAGCCGGATGAGACGGCTGTCACCATGCGACGAGCTGAGCGCATGGGCCGGGAAATAGGCTTCGAGCCCGATGACTTTGGCACCGCGCGATGCCGCGAAGGCGGCGGCCGAACTCCCCATGGCACCAAGACCGATGACGGCGACATCGAATTCTGCAGACATGTCCATTCTCTCACTCGGCCGGCTGATGGGTTGATATCAGGGTTCGGAGCGCCTCGATATCGCCATGCAACGGCCGGTCGTCATGGTAATGGCCTGCAACGCCGCGCACCATCGCGTGAATGGCGCCGGTTCCGGTGGCGCGTGCACCGTTGACGGCCACGAAATCATGCGCCTGCGCTGCCGCCATCAGTTCGACGGCCAAGATATATTCGGCGTTATCGATGATGGCGAGCAGCTTGTTTGCCGCCGCCGTCGGATGGGCCAGGAAGTCCTCCTGCAAACCGGAGGTGATGCCGCCGTCGAGCGAGGCGGGTGCCGCGAGACGGCGATTTTCGTTGGCAAGTGCCGCAGCGGTATATTGCGCGATCATGAAGCCCGAATGGCTGCCGGCATCGCTGGCGAGAAACGGCGGCAACCCGCTGACAAGCGGATTGACCAGCCTGTCCGCGCGCCGCTCGCTCATTGCGCCGATCTGCGCGATCGCGATTGCGAGAGCATCGGCGGCCTGCGCCAGGGCGGGCGCCACGGCATGCGCTTCGGAGGACACCACGGGACGATCCGGCGTCCCGGAGATCGCGGGGTTGTCGGTCACGGAAGCCAGCTCCTGATCGACGATCCGGGCCGTCTCCTCGAACACGTCCCACGCAGCGCCGTGGGCGTGGGGCACCGAGCGGAGGCTGAGCGCGTCCTGCGTCCGTTTGCCCTTGGCGGCGTCGACCAGCGCGCTGCCCTTTAACCGGGAGCGTAAGCGCCCGCCTACCTTCGCAATACCTTTGGAAGGACGGAGCGACAGCACTGATTTCTCAAAAGCGGCTATCTGGCAGCCGACAGCTTCGAGCGTCAGCGCTGCGGCGGCGTCGGCCCAATCGAGCAGCCGTTCGGCGCGGGACAGGGCAACGGAAGACAAGCCCGTTGCGCAGGCCGTTCCGTTGACGAGGCTCAGGCCTTCCTTGGCTTGAAGCACAAGCGGCGCGAGCCCGATCGCGAGAAGTGCCTCGCGCCCCGTCATGCGCCGCCCGCCGACGGTTGCATGGCCCTCTCCGATCAGCACTAGAGCCGAATGGGCGTTGTGGGTGAGATATCCGGCCGATCCCCTGGACGGCACATCGGGAATGCAGTCCTTCGCGAGGAATGCCGTGAGATGTTCGAGGATTTCAGGGCGCACGCCGGAGTGGCCGTGGCCGAAATTGGCGATCTGCGCAGCGATGATCGCGCGCACTTCGCGCGGCGCCAGCAGAGGACCGACACCGCAGGCATGGCTCAGAATGATATTGCGCGACAGGCGGCTCTGCGAGGTGCGGTCAACGACCGTGTCGGACAACGCGCCGACCCCGGTATTAATGCCATAAGCCCTGACGCCGCTTTCGACGATGCTCTCCACGATCTGTCTGGCGCGGGCGACACGGTCGCGTGCTGCGGCCGACAAGGCCAGAGCTTCACCCTCGCCAACGCGGGCGACATCGCGCCACGACAGACGTTCATGCAGGACGATGGTCATTGCCCGGTTCCGAAATGGCCGATGAACTGGCGGAAGGCCGGCGTGGCCGCACTGCCGAACATATCGTCGGGCGCGCCGCTGCTTTCGATCAGGCCTTCGCGCATGAAGACGACGCGGTTGGAAACGTTGCGGGCAAAGCTCATCTCGTGGGTGACGACGAGCATCGTCATGCCTTCCTCGGCCAGCGCGCGCATGACGCGCAGCACTTCGCCGACCAATTCCGGATCGAGCGCCGATGTCGGCTCATCGAACAGCATGACCTTTGGCTTCATGGCAAGGGCGCGAGCGATCGCGGCACGCTGCTGCTGGCCGCCGGAAAGATGCGCCGGATAGGCATGGCGCTTGTCGGCGATGCCGACCTTTTCCAGAAGCGCCTCGGCCTCGGCAATACACTCGGCCTTCGGGCGCTTCAAAACGTGGACCGGCCCCTCGATGACATTCTGCAGGATGGTCATGTGAGACCAGAGGTTGAAGCTCTGGAACACCATGCCGAGTTCGGAACGGATGTGGTCGACCTGCTTCTGGCTGGCAGGACGGCTGCTGCCGTTCTTGTGCACCATGCGGATTTGCTCGCCATCGACCCAGATCTCGCCATCGCTCGCGGTTTCCAGGAGATTGATACAGCGCAGGAAGGTCGACTTTCCCGAGCCGGAAGCGCCGAGCAGCGAAATAACATCGCCGTCCTGGGCCTCAAGGGAAATGCCGCGCAGGACCTCATGGGTGCCGAAGCTCTTGCGGATGTTGCGAACGGAAAGGCGTGTCACACCGGGCATCGCGGTTGCTCCTTAGGCCTTGAGTGCCGGCGGGATGGCGCGGCGGTGTTTGGAGAGTGAATATTCGAGCAGCGCCATGGCCTGCAGGATGATGAAGTTCAGCACCAGGTAGATGATGGCGGCGCACAGGAAGACTTCCATGGTGCGATAGGTCTGCGAAATCAGCCGCTGCGCGACGCCGGTGACTTCCCAGACGGTGACGAGGCTTGCGAGCGCTGTCGATTTCATCATCAGCACGATCTCGGTGGAATAGGCAGGCAGCGCATGACGGAAGGCGATGGGCGCGATGATCCGCCGGATCATCAGCATGCGCGGCATGCCGATGGCGCGGGCCGCCTCGATTTCCTTTGGCGAGACGGCGCGGATGCCGCTGCGGAAGATTTCCGCAGAGTAGCCTGCCGTGCAGAGCGCCAGCGAAAGCACGGCGCAGACCATTGGCTCGCGCAGGAAGGGCCAGAGGAAGGAGTAGCGGATGACGCCGAACTGACCAAGCCCGTAAAAGACCAGGAACATCTGGATCAGCAGCGGGGAGCCGCGGAAGATGAAGATGTAGCCCTTGGCGAAACCGGCCAGCAACGGATTGCCGCTGACGCGAAGCGAGACGATGACGAGCGCCAGCAGGCCGCCGAAAAAGATCGACAGCGAAAACAGGATCAGCGTCGTCGGCACTGCTTTCAGCAGCGTCACCATGGTGGAGAACAGAAATTCGAAATCCATCACGCTTGCCCCATCGCCGACGCAGGCATACTGCGGTTTGCGCGCCGTTCGGCGGTGTTGAAGATCCGGTCCGAGAGACTGGTGAGCAACAGATAGAGAAGGCCGCCGGCGATGAAAAACAGGAAATACTGACGCGTCGAGCCTGCGGCCACCTGGCTGGTGCGCATCAGCTCGGCGAGACCGGTGACGGAGATCAGCGCCGAATCCTTGAGGCTTAGCTGCCAGACATTGCCGAGACCGGGGATCGCGAAGCGCAGGACCTGCGGAATGATGACGCGCCGCAGGCGCAGCGCGCGCGGCATGCCGATCGCCGAGGCCGCTTCCAGCTCTCCCTTGGAGATCGCCAGAAAGGCGCCGCGATAGACTTCCGCCTGATAGGCGCCGGAGATGATGCCGACGGCAAGGGCGCCGGCGGCAAAGGAGGGCAGGCCGAGGAAGCCCTCGTAGCCTAGCCATTGACCGACGGATGTCACCGCCGCCGAGCCGCCGAAATAGATCAAATAGATGATCAGCAATTCAGGCACGCCGCGAAACACGGTCGTATAGATATTGCCGAGCGTCACCAGCAGCATATTGCCGGAGAGTTTGGTCGAGGCGATGATGGTGCCGAGTACGGCGCCGATCGCCAGCGCAGTCGCGGTCACGGCGAGCGTCATCAAGGTTGCAACAAGCAACAATGCGCCCCATCCGTTCGAGCCGAAGCCCAAGAGTCCCAAGGTTCCCATTGCGTCCGTTCCCGTCGATAGCAGCTTCAGGCGTCGAGATTATCACAGGCGTCTCCGGCAAGGTGCCGGAGACCGTATCGGTGATAGCCCGAAGGTTGCTTATTGCGGGCTGACGTCGACCTTGAACCACTTCATCGAGAGGGTCTTGACGGTACCGTCGGCCAGCGCGGACTTGATGGCTTCGCTGAACTTGTCGCGCAGGTCGGTGTCTTCCTTCCGGATGCCGAGACCTTCGCCCTCGCCCCAGATCGAGCCGGCGATTTCCGGGCCGGTGAAGGCAAGCGTATCGTTTGCCGACGCGAATGCGTTGTTGAAATAGACCGCGTCGTCGAAGCCTAGATCGATACGGCCGTTCTGCAGATCGAGATCGCGGTCGGCGCCGGTCTTGTATTCGCGGATTTCGGCGATCGAGCCGAAGTTGTCATAGACGAACTTCGCATAGACGGTCGCGGCCTGGATGCCGATCGTCTTGCCCTTGAAGGCTTCCTTCAGCGCATCGATTTCCTTCACGCCGGTCTGGCCGGGCGTCATCTTGATCGTCACGCCGGTACCGGCGGCATTTGCCAGCGGGCTATCCTTGGCGGTCGCGAAAGCGGCAGGCGTCGCGGCATAGGGAACGGTGAAGTCGATGATCTTCTTGCGCTCTTCGGTGATCGACAGCGCATCCATGATCACATCGAATTTGCCGGCATTCAGCGCCGGGATCATGCCGTCCCAGTCGGACGCGACAAGCTTGCATTCGATCTTGGCGCGCTCGCAGAGCACCTTGGCCAGTTCCGGCTCGAAGCCGCCTAGCGTGCCGTCGGCATTCGTCATGTTCCAGGGTGCGTAGGCACCCTCGAGGGTAATCGTCGCAGTCTTCCAGTCCTTGCCGAGAACCGGCGTTGCGAGAGCGGAGATTGCCACCGCTCCAGACACGATGATGCTATGCAATTTCATGTTCCAAACTCCTCTGAAATTCGATTGACCGTCTTTCCTGCCGATCTCCGCCGGCTTGCCTTTTGCGAAGATCATATCTCTCCGAAGGTTGTATAGGGTACCATATGAATAATTTTGTGATATGCAAGATGGAAAGTTGAGTTTTGCGGCAATTGCTGTCGATGCCAAGGGATTAGGCAATGAAACGTGCCGGTGAAATGAAGCGGGAATTGGCCGAGAATGACGCGACCCCGCTTTATGCGGGCGTCAAGCAGATCATTCTCGACAGGATTCACAGCGGCGAGTGGCCGCCCAAATACCGCGTACCGTCGGAAAACGAGCTAGTTGTCGAACTCGGCGTCAGCAAGATGACCGCCAACCGGGCGCTTCGCGAGCTTGCCAGCGAGGGCGAACTGGTGCGTATTCAAGGCGTCGGTTCGTTCGTTGCCGAACGCAAGGGCGTCTCCGCCCTCTTCGAAGTGCGCAACATCGCCGAGGAGATCGCCGAGCGCGGCCACGCCCATGAAGCGGCGGTTATCGTGCTGGCGCAGGAGACTGCATCGCCTGAAATGGCGGATGCATTGGGTCTGGAGATCGGCTCGGCGGTGTTCCATTCACTCGTCGTCCACAGCGAAAACGGCGTCCCGGTGCAGATCGAGGACCGCCACGTCCACCCGGATGCCGCCCCTGATTACCTTACTCAGGATTTCCGCAGCAAGACGCCGAACGCTTACCTCTCGGAAGTCGCACCGCTGACGGGCTCGGAACACATTGTCGAGGCGGTCATGCCGCAGCCTTGGGAATGCAAGCTGCTGACGATCCTGAAGTCCGAACCCTGCCTGACAATCCGCCGGCGGACATGGTCTTCACGCGGCGTCGTGTCCGTCGCGCGCCTCATCTATCCTGGCCACCGCTACCGGCTGGAAAGCCGCAACGGCGTAGAAGCCAAGTAGTTGTATATGGGAGTTAACGGTGATTTAACCGTTCACCGCTTGTCGGCGTAGTCGCTGCGAACGATCCCGTGACGCTGCATCTTGTCATAAAACGTCTTTCTCGGGATGCCCAAGGCGGCGATCGTCTGCTGCACGTTGCCACCGAACGAGATCAGTGTATCGCGAATGATCCCGGCTTCGTAGTGATCCAGCCGCTCGGGCAGCGGCACGCCGTTGGAAGCGCCGGGATCGGCCTTCGGCGGTTCGGGCTCGGCGGGCTGCATGCCCAGGACGGTGCGCTCGGCGAAATGCGAGAGTTCGCGGACATTGCCCGGCCAGTCATGATCCCGCAGATGGCGGCTGACGGTTGCGGTGATCTGCGGCACATCGCGATGGAAGCGGCGGGCCGCCCGCTCGGCAAAATAGCTGAAAAGCAGCGGAATATCGTCGCGCCGCTCGCGAAGCGGCGGGATCGCCAGCGTCACCACGTTCAGACGGTAATAGAGATCTTCCCGAAAACTCTGGCGTTGTCCGGGATCGCCGAGATCGACCTTCGCCGCCGCAACGATGCGCAGATCGACGGGGCGCACCTCGTTCGTTCCGAGCGGCGTCACCTGGCGCATCTCCAGAACACGCAGCATCTGCACCTGCGTCGACAGCGGCATGCTCTCGATCTCATCGAGAAACAGCGTACCGCCGCTCGAATGCTCGATCCGCCCGACGCGTTTCTTCTGCGCGCCGGTAAACGCGCCGGGCTCGTGGCCGAAAAGCTCGCTCTCGATGATCTGTTCGGGAAGCGCGCCGCAGTTCAGCGCCACGAAATTGCCTTTCGAACGGCGGCTCCAACCATGCAGCAGGCTCGCCACAACCTCCTTGCCACTGCCGGTTTCGCCGGTGACAAGCACATCGACATCGGTATCGGCGATCTGGCGCAGCATATGGCGCAGGCGCTCCATCACAGGGGTCTGCCCAATCAGAGGCATGCCCGGGTCGGCCTGCTGCGCGGCTTCGCGGAGATTGCGGTTTTCGATCACCAGCGCCCGCTTTTCGGCCGCACGCCGTACGCATTGAATCAGCCGCTCGGTGGCAAACGGCTTTGCAATGAAATCATAGGCACCGTCCTGGATCGCCTTGACGGCCATCTGGATATCTCCGTGGCCGGTCATCAGGATAACGGGTAGCTCGGCGTCGAGCTGGCGGATGCGCTCGAACATCTGCAATCCATCGAGGCCAGGCATGCGGATGTCCGACACCAGCACGCCCGGAAATGTGCGGTCGAGCTTGCCGAGCGCTTCCATCGCCGACGTGCAAAGCGTGACGTCGAAGCCGGCGAGATCGAGCGTCTGCCCGGTGGCGCGCAACAGATCCTTGTCGTCGTCAACGAGAATGACCGGGGCTGCCTTGCTCATGCGGAAACCTCCTTCAGATGGACGATGAAGCGGGTGCCGTCGGCCCCGCTCTCGACATCGATGCTGCCGCCATAGTCGGAGACAATGTCCTTGGAGATCACCAGGCCGAGGCCGAGGCCTTTTTCCTTGGAGGAATTAAAGGGTTCGAACAGGGCTTCGAGAATATCGGGGGCAATGCCCGGACCGTTATCGGCGACCGAAATGGCAACGCCGTCGCCGGAAACACCTGCCGAAACCGTCACCCGGCCGCCATCGCGCGCCTCCACGGCTTCCAGCGCATTCTGAAACAGGTTGATGAACACCTGCTCCAGCCGCAGCCGGGTGCCCATGACCTGCAGGCCTTCAGGGACAGGCTCGACGGTCAGCATCTCAAGCCGGCCGGTGAAACGGCTGCGCAGCAACATCAGCGCGCCGTCTATCATCTCCTCGACGCCAACCGCTTCGGGCGCCGTTCGTCCGCGCCGGGCGAGTGCCTTCAGATCCTCGGTGATGGTCCCGATCCGCTCCGTCAGTCCGGCAATCAGCGCAAGGTTCTCCGCAACCGGTTCGGTCTGCTGGCGCTTGAGATAGACCGCGGAATTGTCGGCATAGGCGCGGATCGTCGCGACCGGCTGATTGATCTCATGGGCGACACCGGCCGCGATCTGGCCGAGGATCGCCAGCCGGTTGGCATTGACCAGATCCTGCTGCACGCTCTGCAGCCGCGCATCGGTCGCCCGGTGACGGGTGATCTCGGCCTCGAGGCTATCGCGCGTCCGGCTGAGATCACGCGTCCGCTCGGCAACACGCTGCTCCAGCTCTTCGCGCGCCAGCTGCTCGCGCACGATGGTCATCAGCGCCACATCCCTGCGGCGCAGCCAGATGGCGGCAATGGCAATCACGGTCAAAAGCGCCAGCGCCGTCACCAGCAGGGCCTCGCGCACGGCCGCAGCCACCGGCAATTCGACCGGCAACAGATACTGAAACGTCCAGTTCGTCGAAGGCACAGGCGCTATGATCTTGAGATAGGTCGCGGCCCGGCCACCCGGAAGGATGGCGCGGATCAGCAGCGCGTCGGCTCCCAGCGCCTTCACCGGCCGGAAAGGCAGAGGCAAAAGCGGCGCATCGCCGAACTGCAGGCTCTCGCGGATCGAAAGCAGGCTATCGGCAGCAAGCGCTTCCGACGTCATGAACCGCCAGGAGGGCACGCTGGTGATCAGCACCACGTTGTTCTGATCGACCACGAAGGCCGGACGCTGCGTGTCGCTCCAATCGCTCTCCAGCTGATCGAACTCCATCTTGACGACAACGACGCCAAGCGGAGCCGATGCAGGCCCGATACGGTGCGAGATATAGAGCCCGGGGCGCTTGCTGACGGAGCCGAGCGCAAAATGCTCGGCCATCCCCTCCCGCATGCCGCGGGTGAAATAGCTGCGGAACGTATAGTCGTTTCCGACGAAACTCGTCGCTTCGTGCCAGTTGCTGGCCGAAACCGCGATACCATCCGCGTTGACCACGTAGATGACGGCGGCATTGGTGCCCTTGACCAGATCTTCCAGCTTGCCGCTCAACGCATCCTTCTTTTCCTGACCGGACTGGGTCAGCGCGTCCTCCACATCGCGGTCACGCGACAGCAGAAGGGGCAGCGCACGCGGCCGTTCCAGAACGGCCTGAAGCAGGGCAACCTTCAGATTGGCATCGGTGCGGCCCTGCTGTTGCAGCGCCGAAAGTGCTGCAGAGCGCCCATAGATCGCCGCAGTGGTCAGTGCGGCAGCCGCGATCAGCGCCGATATCAGCGCAAAGACGACCCACGTCCGGCGAATGCCGAGGCGAAGGCGCGCGTCTTCCGCGGATGGAACGGCTATGGCCATCGCCAATATTGAGCACAAAACCGCACTTCATTCAATATAATCCGTGCGGATTTACGCACATTCCGCATCAGACGACTTGCAGACCAATGTATAGTCTCAAAATAAATCAATGCCTTAGTCAGAATTTCCGAGTCTGGCACGCCGATTGCTGATCGTTCTGCGACGAAACGCAATTCGCCCCGGGAGAGCCAAATCCTTGGTTGGGGCTTCATGGAGGATATCATGGACATTGCACACCAAGACACGCAGCCGCGTGCGCCTCTGCCGTTCTACCGGCATCTTTACGTACAGGTGATCGCCGCCATTGTCGCCGGCATCCTGCTCGGCCACTTCTATCCGGATACCGGTACGGCGCTGAAGCCGCTCGGCGATGCCTTCATCAAGCTCGTGAAGATGATCATCGCCCCGGTTATTTTCCTGACGGTCGCGACCGGCATTGCCGGAATGTCCGATCTGAAAAAGGTCGGACGCGTTGCCGGCAAGGCGATGATCTACTTCCTCGTCTTCTCGACGCTGGCGCTCGCCGTCGGCATGCTGATCGCCAACGTTCTGCAGCCGGGCGCCGGAATGCATATTTCCGCCGCCTCGCTCGATGCGAATGCCGTCTCCAGCTATGCCAGCAAGGCGCATGACGCGACCATCACCGGCTTCCTGATGAACATCATTCCGGACACGATCGTCGGCGCCTTCGCCCAGGGCGACATCCTGCAGGTGCTGTTCTTCTCGGTGCTCTTCGGTATCGCGCTCGGCATGGTCGGCGATCGCGGCAAGCCAGTTCTCGACTTCCTGAACGCGTTGACTGCACCGATCTTCCGCCTTGTCGCCATCCTGATGAAGGCAGCACCGATCGGCGCGTTCGGCGCCATGGCCTTCACCATCGGCAAATACGGCATCGGCTCGATCGCCAACCTCGCCTTCCTGATCGGCACGTTCTACCTGACGTCACTGCTCTTCGTGATCGTCGTGCTCGGCGCTGTTGCCAAGTACAACGGCTTCTCGATCTTCGCGCTGATCCGCTACATCAAGGAAGAGCTTCTGCTGGTTCTCGGCACCTCGTCGTCGGAAGCCGCCCTTCCCGGCCTAATGCAGAAGATGGAACGGGCCGGCTGCAAGCGATCCGTCGTCGGTCTGGTCATCCCGACCGGCTATTCGTTCAACCTCGACGGCACCAACATCTACATGACGCTGGCAGCCCTGTTCATCGCCCAGGCAACCGACACGCCGCTCACCTTCGGCGACCAGATCCTGCTGCTGCTCGTCGCGATGCTGAGCTCCAAGGGTGCCGCAGGCATCACCGGCGCCGGCTTCATCACGCTTGCGGCAACACTCTCTGTCGTCCCGTCCGTCCCAGTGGCCGGCATGGCGCTGATCCTCGGCATCGACCGCTTCATGTCGGAATGCCGCGCCCTCACCAACTTCGTCGGCAACGCGGTCGCAACTGTCGTCGTCGCCCGCTGGGAAAACGAACTGGACGAAGGCATGCTGGCCCGCGCGCTTTCCGGTCAGGCAACCGAAGAGCCGGTCCCGGTTCTTCAGGCCGCCGAATAATTCCTCCCAGGGAAGAGACCCGGTCTCCGGAAGGCCCGCCGCTTGCGGCGGGCTTTTCCGTTTGCGGCTCGCTTTATGCGAGATCGAGTGGGCGCTGAAGAAGATCAAAACCCTCATCGATATAGTACGTGAGCGGATGTGCGCCATTTGCCTGCCGCCAGTTCTCCTTGGCGAAGCGAAGTGTTCCCATTGCGGTGATCGCCGCCAGCCGCAGTGCCGACCGCCCTGCCTCACCCGGCCATAATTCGTACATCGCCTCCGCCAGCACGTCCTCCAACTGAATGTGAAGCGCATCCTTGCGCAGCCGAAGCGTTTCCGTCGAGCGCAGGATCCGGTCGGCGAGAATGGATTCCTTGCTTTCATATCTTGAAGCAAGAATCAGGAATGTCTTGCGAGCAGCCTCCAGCGGCGGCTGGTCCGGTGACTGCGCAAGAAAGGTGGGGCGCAGCATGTCGGGAATGCCGCCGCTCTCGTGCGCCAGGAGAACATCCTCCTTCGACTTCAAATAAGAAAAGAACGTCCGGCGCGATATTCCCGACGCCGCCGCGATCGCGTCAAGCGTGGTGGCCTCGTAGCCATTCTCCATGAACAGTTTCAGGCCTGCTTTTGCGATGCGGTCGAGCGTCGATCTGCGTTTGCTTTCGCGCAAGCCGATGGGGGCGGTGTCAGCGGTTTCCATGACCACAACTCTTACCGCAAAAAAGGCGCTTGCCAAACTTGCACTCAGTGCGATATTTATTTTCTGCACTCAGTGCAATTATATCAACGGAGAAGCGCAATATGACATCGGCCAAAGTTTGGTTCATCACCGGAGCGGCGCGAGGATTTGGGCGTGTCTGGGCTGAAGCCGCCCTGCGGCGCGGCGACAAGGTCGCTGCCACCGCACGAGACATCACATCGCTCGAAGAGCTCGCAGCAGCTCATGGTAATGCAATTCTGGTACTGCCTCTCGATGTTGCGGATCGCGGCGCGGTATTCGAGGCGGTCGGCAACGCGCACAGGCACTTCGGGCGTCTGGACGTCGTTGTGAGCAATGCCGGCTATGGCTATTTCGGGGCCATCGAGGAGATCGAGCCCGAGCAGGCCAAGGCCAATTTTGAAACGAACGTGTTCGGCACGCTGTGGCTGATGCAGGCCACCTTGCCGATCCTGCGGGCGCAGGCCAGCGGTCACATCATAACGGTGTCGAGCATCGGCGGCGTCATCGGCTTTCCGACCGGCGGGACATATACGGCAACCAAATTTGCGGTCGAAGCCATTTCAGAGGGATTGGCCGGTGAAGTCGCAGCATTCGGCATCAAGGTCACGATCCTTGAGCCGGGCCACTTCACCACCGGCTTCGGCTCATCGGCCCGGTCTGCACCGGCGATCGACATCTACAACCCGATACGCCAGGCCATTCGCGCCTCGTTCAAGCCGGAAGACTTCGGCGATCCGGAAGCAACAAGTGCGGCACTGTTTCAGGCCGTGGACGCAGATCAGCCACCGCTCCGCTTGGCGCTCGGCACGGGAACGATCGTGAAATTCAAATCGGTCTACGAGGCGCGGCTGAAAAATTGGGGTGAATGGGAAGCCGTGACGTACGCCGCTCAAGGCCGCCCGGACGCCTAAGCCATATAAGCCCCGGGAATTGCTTGACGGCTTCCGGGGCCAGGGCATTCTCTATGCCTGACAAGGCCGGCGTGATCTCACCCTATGAAAGAGCTGAAGATGAAGCTGCTATTGCTTGGCGCAACGGGACTGGTCGGCAACAAGGCATTGGAGTTGGCACTTGCCAACGCCGCGATCTCCGAAGTCGTCGCGCCGACAAGAACGCCGCTGCCTGCCCGCGACCGGTTGTTGAACCCCGTTGCCCCGCGTCTGGAGGCGCTTGTTCAAACCTCCATATCGTACCAGCCGGACGCAATCCTGTGCGCGCTCGGAACAACACAAGCTAAGGCTGGTTCGAAGGAAGAATTTCGCTACGTCGACCACGAATTACCGGTCGCGTTCGGCCAAGCGGCGTTTGACGCCGGCGTCAAAACCTATGCCATCGTCAGCGCCGTTGGCGCATCGGAAAAGTCCATGAATTTCTATTCGCGGACGAAAGGCGAGGTCGAGCGGGACATCCGGAATATCGGTTTTCGATCCCTGACGATCTGCAGGCCGAGCCTGATCGGCGGAGAGCGTAGCGAGACGCGGCGGGCGGAGAGAGCGGCACTCGCCGTGGTTCGGCTTCTGGCGCCGGTCCTGCCGAAGAAGTTTCATCTCAATCCGGCGGAAAGGATTGCCGCAGCCGCGCTCGACGCGGTCATCGCCGCAAAGCCGGGATGTCATTTCATCTATGCTGAACAGATGCGCTGACATCATTCGATAGCGACAGAATCTATGCCTTCGCCAGTTTCTCTATCGTCTGCAGATTGATCACCGCCTTGATCGGCAGATGATCAGAGGCAACGCGCGACAGCGGCGTATCATGCGCTTCAATCGTCGTCAGAACGCCCTTGCGGTTGGCGATGATGCGATCGAGCGCCAGGATCGGCAGTCGCGCCGGGAAGCTTGGAACAGCCGGCGGCTGCGGCCCGAAAGCCGATTGAAAGCTGTTCAGCGACGAGCGGTCGCCGAGCCGCCATTCGTTGAGATCGCCAAGCAGGATCGTCGGCATCTCGTGCCGGTCGGCCATCAGTTCGACCAGCATCTGCGCCTGACGGGCGCGCGAATGGCGCAGCAGGCCGAAATGCGCGGCGATGATGCGCAGTGCCCCGCCACGCTCCAGCTCGATTTCGGCCACCAACGCGCCGCGCGGCTCAAGGCCGGGGAGCTTGATCTGGTGGACGTCGCGCACCAGGCCTTTCTTGAAAAGCACGACATTGCCGTGCCAGCCATGCGCCTTCGCCATGCCGGTGATCGGCACCGGGATAAGGCCGGTCTCGCGCTCCAGACGGGCAAGATCGAGAATGCCGGTGCGCTCGCCGAAACGCGTGTCGGCCTCCTGAAGCGCGATCAGGTCGGCATCAATCTCGTGGATGACGCGGCTGGTCCGCTCAGGGTCGAACCGCCGGTCAGCGCCGACGCATTTGTGCACGTTGTAGGAGGCGATCAATGTGCCTTCGGCACGCGGCCGCGCTTCGGCAAGGGCGGCGTCAAGCCGCTTCTTCCTGTTGCGGATCGAGGCCAGGATGCTGGCGGGGATACTGTCTTTTCTGGCATGCATCGGAGTGGGCAAAGGCTCCGTTGATCGAAAATAGCTCTCCCGGGATTATAGGCGGCACAACAGAAGCTGCCATAGGGGAAGCGCAGAAAATCAGAGATAGGGCGAGCCGAGCCAGAGAACCTTCTCGACGAGACGAACCAGGAAGGGCCGGGCGCGCAAGCCCTCCAGCGTCACCGGCGTTGCCGTGCGCAGCACCTCTTCGGCGTGCTCGTCGATCTCGGCTGCAAATCCTTCATTGAACACTTCGAGATCGATCTCGAAATTCAGACGCAGCGACCGCGGGTCGATGTTGGAGGAACCGACATAGGCCCAGGCGCCATCGACCGTCATAAGCTTGGAATGGCTGAAGCTGCCGGTCGCCCGCCAGATTCGGCAGTAATTCTTGAGGATCTGGTCAAACTGCGCCGTCATTGCCCGGTCGACCAGCATCAGATTGTTGACGGCGGGAACGATGATATCCACCTCGACGCCGCGCCGCGCCGCCGTCACCAGCGCGCTGATCAGTTCACGATCCGGCAGGAAATAGGGAGACATGATGCGGATCGATTTTCGCGCGACAGAGAAGGCACCCATCAGCATCTTGTGATTGGTTTCGACGCTGCGGTCCGGCCCCGATGCAACGACGCGCATGAACACCGGATCACCCGGCTCGCGCTCCGGCGTGGCGGTCTGCCAGGCCGCGCTGTTCAAAAGCTCTCCCGTCGCAAACCGCCAGTCTTCGGCGGCGACATCGAACAGATCGGCGACGGCCGGACCGGTGACAGAAAAATGCGTGTCGCGGGCATAGCTCTCGCCCGACATCTCCTCGCTGAACCCTTCGCGGATATTCATCCCGCCGGTCAGCGCCAGCCGCCCATCGACAATGACGATCTTGCGGTGGGTCCTGAGATTCGCATAGGGCAGCCTGAGGCCTATGATGACGTTGCCGTTAAAGACCGAGACGGTCACGCCGCCCTCGGCGAGATAGCCGAGGATGCTCGGCACGGAATAGCGGGCGCCGACGGCATCGATCAGGACCCGCACTTCCACGCCGCGCTTGACGGCCGCTATCAGCGCATCGGCGATCCTGAGGCCGATCCTGTCGCGGTCGAAGATATAGGTCTCCAGCAGAACGCTGCGCTCGGCACCATCGATCGCCGCCTTCATTGCACGATAGGCATCGTCACCCGTTTCCAGCATGTCGATCGTGTTGCCCGTTGTCAGCGGATTGCGCGCAACGCGGTCGCCGAGCGTCTGCATGGCGGCAAAGCGGTAGCCATAGCCGCTGATCACCATCTCCGCATCGGCATCGAAGGTCTCGAGCTCGTCCAGCGCTTCATCGGGCAGCAGTTCATCGCGCCGGATACTCAGCGACTTGCGGCGGATGCGATTGACGCCGGCAATGGCATAAAGCACGGCACCGACGATCGGCGACAGGATGATGACGCCGACCCAGCCGATCGCGGCGCGCACTTCCTCCTTGGTCATGGCGGCGTGAATCGCCGCCGCGGCTCCCATGGCGATCGAGATGATGAAAAGAATATGCGGCCAGTAGGTCGAGATGAGATAAAACATCGGTCAGGAATATAGCCGCGAAATGGCAGCGTTCAATTCGCCACTCTTCGCGTCAGGCGTGAATCTTTCATGCGGCTGTGAAATGCGGTCAGGCAATGGCGAAAACCACCGATTCCGGCGGCAATCCCTCCCCATGTACCTCGCGGACCAGCTCGAAGATCGTCTGACCATTGACCGCGGGCAGCGTTATCGATTGCGACGTGAGGTTGGCACGCAGCTGCAGCCGCGCGCCGTCCATCGCCCAATCGATCGCCAGGGCGCCATCGGCGGTTTCCAGTGCCTCGGCCTGCATCCGCGGTGTCCGCTTCAGCAGCGGTACGACATGCTGTTGCCGGATCCGCGCAAGCTCCGCGACGAACGCTTTCCGGCGCCTGCCATCCGAAGTCTCGGCGCGCTGCCATTGCAGGGCTGAGCCATCGAAGGTCGCGCGCGCATTCGGGTCCGGCAGCGTCTCCTTCGATTGGCCTTCCTTCAGACCACCGAAGCCTTCAGCTTCCCTCATGCGGCCTTTGCGGATCATATCGCCGAGTTCGCCGGCGTAGTCGCAGAAGAAATAGAAGGGCTGCGTCTCCCCATATTCCTCGCCCATGAACAGGAACGGGATCTGCGGCGCCAGCATCATGATCGCTGTCAGCGTCTCCACCATCGGCGGCCGGGACAGGCTCAGCAAACGCTCGCCGAAGGCACGATTGCCGATCTGGTCGTGGTTCTGCAGAAAATTCACAAAGGCTTCGGGCGGCAGATAGACACGTTCGTCGCGCGGCAGCACCGGCGGATCGGCACGGTCGGGATAGACGAAGCCATGCTGCAGGGCGAGCTTCGTCTTTTCCCAGAGGTCGCCGGCAAAGGGCTTGTAGTGACCGTTGTCCTCGCCGGTTGCGATGATATGCGCGACATGGTGGAAATCGTCGTTCCATTCGGCCGTGTAGGTCTTGACCTCGCCTTTTTCATCCCGCTCCAGCAGACTGACGAGATTGCGCTGATCCTCGACGATCAGGTGAACCTTTCGGCCCGGAAAAGCGCTACGCACTTCTTTCGACAATTCTTCGAGGACATGGCGCTCCGACAGGTCATGGATCTGTTCGACGGCATCGAGCCTCAGGCCATCGAGCTGAAATTCGCCGATCCAATAGAGTGCGTTGTCGATGAAATAGCGGCGCACCGCGGGCTGAGCGAAATCGATTGCCGCTCCCCACGGTGTCTGGCGGTCGGCGCGGAAGAAATCCGGGGCATAGCCGTGCAGGTAGTTTCCTTCAGGGCCGAAGTGATTGTAGACGACATCGAGCAGCACCATGATGCCGCGGGCATGCGCTGCATCGATGAAGGCGCGAAAGTCATCCGGTGTCCCGTAGGCCGAATGCGGCGCGTAATGCAGCACCCCGTCGTAGCCCCATCCGCGCTCGCCGGAAAACTGCGCCACCGGCATCATTTCGATTGCCGTGATGCCCGCCCCTGCCAGATGATCGAGCTTGGAGATCGCGCTTGAGAACGTGCCCTCGCCGGTGAAGGTGCCGACGTGGATCTCGCTGATGACGGCCTCTTCCCAGTCCCTTCCCTTCCAGTCGGTCCGCCAGCGATAGACGCTGGCAGGCACCAGCGACGGGCCATGCACATCGCCGCGCTGCTGGCGCGAAGCAGGGTCGGGCACGGCGCGTCCATCTCCGAGAACGAAGACGTAATCCTGTCCTTCGAGCGGTCCGGGCACGCGCGTCTCGAACCAGCCATCACCGGTATCTTGCATTGCATGGCCGGCGCCAGCCAGCTGCAGAACAACCGCCGCTTCTCCCGGTGCCCAAAGCCGGAACTTGGTCTCATCGCCGTCCCTGATTGGCCCCCAGGCGTGCTTCGCATTGCCGGTCATGCCGTCCCCTTGTCGCTGATATCCGAACATGTTCCGAAATCCGTGATCGCGCCGGTTGTTCCATCGGTACAGACCCACGAACATTAGCAGTGAGAAAAGCACAAGTTTTGTGCAGTACCTCTCAAAATTGCAGGCTGCCAGCGAGCAAAACTGCCCATTTATATTGCACCGCAAACAATATTTTGCAGTGTGTCAAAATTCTTCTTGAAACTGCATGATTCCTCTGGAACCATCCCATCTAGTCTAGCGTTTGACTGCGGCATGTTGTGACGGGAGATCAGCGATGGCAGAAACTCGCGACGAGTGGATCAAGAAGCGTGCATATTCCCTCTGGGAAGAAGAGGGCCACCCGACGGGGCGCGATTCAGTTCATTGGGAACAGGCAAGGAAAGAGCGCGAAACGCTCGAGACCTCTGCCGCATCCAAGGACGGCACCGAAGTCAAGACCAGGGCAAAGCGGACCACAACGGCCGGTGCCAAGACCAATGGCGCCGTGAAGGCCGTGGCCGCACCCAAGAAGACGGCAAGCCGCAAATCGGCTTAGCCTGACATCATTTATCCGATCTTCGCAGACGCGCGGAAACCCGCGTCTGCCTATTCGTGTCATATATCTGAATTACTTGCGTTTTATGGTGTGATTCATGGAGCAGACAGCTCCCCGGGGGATCGATCAGGCCAAATGAAGACCACAATCTGGCATCTTCAAAATATTGCCGCGAAATGGCCACGAATGGCGGAACCAAAGCCCGCCTGGAATGTTATTGGCGGGAATGGGAGAACCGCCATGAACAAAGGCTATTTCGACGTCATCCTCGTGTCCCTGATCGTAGCCAGCTGCTACATGTTCATAGCGCCGGTGTGAGGGAACAATGCTTGTCCTGACGATCGCCGCGCTGGCCTATTTTCTGCTCGCTATCGGGCTGGTGATTGTCATCGACAATATGGTCGGCTTCGTCTTTCCGGAGCGCCGTCCGGCATCCGGCCGCTTCTTCGATCTGACCAAGGCGATCGCGGTTGCCCAGCGCTTCGGCCGCAAGTAGTTCCCCCATCTCCGGCAGTCCTTCGCGCGCAAGAATACACGCGTGTTAAGCTTATTTTCCGTCAGGCCTTTCCCAATACGTGCGACCCTCTATTTTAGCCTGCAATTGGGCAGAATCGCGCTGCGAAAGCAGCGGCATCGCACGGAAGTGAATTTGAATGACGGGGCAGACTGAAGGCGATTGGCCGAAGGGTGGCGGCGGGATCGGCAAAATGCTTCGGGATCCGGAGTTCCGCGCCTCAGGTCTGGGACCTGTCGATCAATGGCCCGCCTCGCTCCGCTTCATCGTCGACGCCGCCCTCGATTCCCGCCATGCCAAGTTCATCGCCTGGGGTCCGGACCTCGCCTTCATCTACAACGACGCCTATGTGCCGATCTTTTCGGAGCGCCATCCACATGCTCTCGGTCGTCCCTTCAAGGAAGTCTGGAGCGATATCTGGCCGCAGTTCGAGCCGATCGTAAAGGCAACGCTTGACGGCCAGGCGCAGCTTTTCGAAGAGCTGCTGGTTCCGATGCGCCGCGGCGGCAAGCTTGCGGATGCCTGGTTCACCTTCTCCTATACGCCGCTACGCGACGAGACCGGCTCGATCGTCGGCATTCTCTGTGCGACGATGGAGGTCTCCGGCCAGGTCACCGCGAAACGTGGCGAGCGGCGGGCGCTCGATGAACTCCGGATCAAGTCGGATGCGCTATCGATCGTCAATGCGGCGGGATCGGCGATCACCGCCGAGCTGAATGTCGAGCGTCTGACGCAAACCGCAGTCGATGCCGGCGTAGCACTGACCGGCGCCGAGTTCGGCGCCTTCTTCTACAATGTCGATGACGGAGAAGGCGGCAGCTATATGCTCTATGCCCTGTCGGGCGTTGACCGGAAGAACTTCGAGCGCTTTCCGATGCCGCGCAACACCAAGGTCTTCGCGCCGACCTTCAATGGTGAAGGCGTCGTACGCTCCGACGACATCCTGCTCGACCCACGCTATGGCAAGAACGCGCCGCATGCGGGAATGCCGAAGGGCCACCTGCCCGTGCGCAGCTATCTCGCCGTGCCGGTCAAGTCGCGCGACGGCTCGGTGATCGGCGGCCTGTTCTTTGGCCATGCGCAACCCGGCCGCTTCAATGATGCCGCGGAATCGAGCCTTGTTAGCCTCGCCGGCCAGGCCGCCGTGGCGATCGACAATGCGCGCCTCGTTCGCGCCCAGGAGATGGAACTCAATCAGCGCCGCAATGTCGAGGAACAGCTCCGGCGGCTGAACGAGACGCTCGAGGTTCGTGTTGCCGCAGAGATCGCCGATCGCCAGCATGCGGAAGCTGCCCTCCAGCAGGCGCAGAAGATGGAATCGATCGGCAAGCTGACCGGTGGCGTGGCGCATGACTTCAACAACCTGCTGCAGGTGATTTCGGGCAATCTCCAGCTGCTTGGCAAGGATGTCTCCAGCAATACCCGCGCCAAGGAGCGTATCTCCAACGCCCTCACCGCCGTCGATCGCGGTTCACGGCTTGCCAGCCAGCTTCTGGCCTTCGGCCGCCGCCAGCCGCTGGAACCGAAGGTGATCAATATCGGCCGCTTCGTCTCGGGCATGGACGACATGCTGCGCCGCGCGCTGGGTGAGGAAATCGAGGTTGAGACCATCGTCTCCGGCGGGCTCTGGAACACCTTTGCCGATCCGATCCAGATCGAGAATGCCCTGCTCAATCTGGCGATCAACGCTCGCGATGCAATGGATGGCTCGGGAAGGCTGACGATCGAGGTCGGCAACGCGTTTCTCGACGATTCCTACAGCCGCACCCATCCCGAGGTCGTTGCCGGCCAATATGTCGTGCTCGCCGTCAGCGACACCGGTTCGGGCATGACGGCTGATGTCATCGAGCAGGCTTTCGAACCGTTCTTCTCCACCAAGCCGGAAGGCAAGGGCACCGGGCTCGGCCTGTCAATGGTCTATGGCTTCGTCAAGCAATCCGGCGGGCATGTGAAGATCTATAGTGAGATCGGCGAAGGCACGACGCTGAAGCTGTATCTGCCGCGCTCCTTCCAGAGCGAGGATCGTATCGCCAGCATCGAGACCGTGCCTGCCGTAGGCGGCACCGAGACCATTCTGGTCGCCGAGGACGACGAAGGCGTGCGCGCCACCGTCGTCGAGATGCTGACCGATCTCGGTTATTACGTGCTTAAGGCCCGCGATGCGCAGAGCGCGCTGACGGTCATCGAGAGCGGCGTCCATATCGACCTTCTGTTCACAGATGTCGTCATGCCCGGCACGCTGAAGAGCCCGGAACTGGCCCGCATGGCGCGCGAACGGCTTCCGCATGTCGGCGTCCTCTACACATCCGGCTATACCGAAAACTCCATCGTCCATGGCGGCCGTCTGGATCCGGGGCTGGAGCTGCTTTCGAAGCCTTATACCCGCGAAGCGCTGGCCCGGAAGATCCGCCATGTGCTTGCCAATCAGGCCCAGCGCCGCCAGAGCGCCGCAGCGGCAATCAGCGCGCCCGGAACGCCGCCGCGCGAAATCGTCCAGGAAAAGCTCAAGCTGCTGCTGGTCGAAGACGACGCTTTCATCCGCATGGATACAGCCGAGATCCTGCAGGATCTCGGCTATGACGTGATCGAAGCCGAGAGCGGCGAACGCGGCGTCGAAATCCTCGCTGCTGCCTCGGTCGATATCATCGTCGCCGATGTCGGGTTGCCGGGTATGTCCGGCCCCGCCTTTGCCGCCAAGGCGCGTGCGGCATTCCCGTCCGTCGGATTGGTCTTTGCCACCGGCAATAGCAGCCTTCCGGAAGCGGCCCGCTTTGCCGGCTCCGTGTTGCTGACAAAACCCTTCAGCAGCACGGCTCTCGACACAGCCATCAAGACCGCGGCCCAGCAGCGCCCGATCGCCTAGAACCCATCGAGCTTGTGGCTGCCGCTGTTGAACTCGGGATATTTGCGGACGATGTCATCGGTGCTGACGCAGCTGTCGTCGCGCGCAATCAGTTCGACCGCCAGACTGTCGCCGATATTGAGCGCGCCGCCAGGGTGATAGACGGGAATACGCGCGCCACTGGCGCTGATCAGCACGGCATCGCTGGCGAAGCCGCGTTGCAGCAGCCAGTCGCGCGACGCCATCAGGCGAACGTTGATCTCAAAGGATTGGCCTGTGCCCTTCCTTACCTTGAGGCTGTAGGCCACAGGCGATAGCTGGCCATTCAGATCGATCTTGCCGTTTCCATCGGCTTCGCTGATGTGGTTGTCCATGTCTGTGCTCCTTCCTTATTGGTCATGAGGTTTCAGGACTCGCCGCCAAAAACGGGGTCAACGCGATTTTTGTTCCGTTTACGTAAGAATCGTACCGCGCCGCGGAATGGACGGAACTTTTCAAGTTCCGGGCGGTTGAAACTTGTTTGGAGCAACAGGAGGCGATGATGCCCAGAGGCGAAAAATCGGCCTATATCGGCAAGCAGAAGCGCAAGGCGGAGCATATCGAAGAGAGCTACGAGGATCGCGGGCTCTCCCACGAGGAGGCCGAGCGCCGGGCCTGGGCGACCGTCAACAAGGAAGACGGCGGCGGCAACAAATCCGGATCCGGCCGCGGCAAGACGGACACCCACGTCTCCGCGGGAAAGGGCGGCCGGACCGGCGGCAAAGCCTCTGCCTCACGCACGCCCGCCGAGCGCTCCGCTTCCGCCAGCAAGGCAGCGGCAACTCGCAAGCGCAATGCGCAACACGCTCATCACTGATGGTAAAAGCCGCGCCTGTTGACGGATGCGCCAGCCGCTACACTTCAATGGATGAAACATGGCGTATCTGGCCGGGGAGTTGAATGGCATACGAGCTCTATTATTGGGACGGCATACAGGGTCGCGGCGAATTCGTCCGCCTTGCGCTTGAGGAAGCTGGCGCCAGCTACATCGACGTGACGCGGGAGCCCGGCAGAGGCACGGGCGAAATGATGGAAATCATGAAGAGCGGCTCGGGTAGTGACATCCCCTTCGCGCCGCCATTCCTGAAGGACGGCGACCTGATCATTTCCCATGTCGCCAACATTCTGTTCTATCTCGGAGCGAAGCTTGACCTGGCACCGAAGCATGATACGGCGCGCTATGTCCTCAACGGCCTGCAGCTGACGATCACCGATTTCGTCGCAGAGGTGCACGACACGCATCACCCGATCGCAACGTCACTCTACTATGAAGACCAGAAGGAAGAGGCAAAGGCGCGCTCGGGCGAGTTCATCAAGGAGCGCATCCCCAAATTTTTCGGCTATTTCGAGCGCGTCATCGCCAACAACCCGAAGGGGCCGGCGCATATCTCGGGCGACAAGCTAACCTATGTGGACCTGTCGCTGTTTCAGGTGCTCAAAGGACTGCGCTATGCCTTTCCCAAGGCGATGAAGGGCTCGGCGGAGACATATCCGTTGTTGCAGGCGCTGCACGATAGGGTCGAGCAGCGGCCGAATATCGCTGCCTACCTGAAATCCGCTCGCCGCCTCGCCTTCAACGTAAACGGCATTTTCCGCCACTATCCGGAACTGGACAAGGCGGCCTGAGGAGAACCGAGATGCCCCGGCAGACATTCTGGAAAGGCTATCTGAAGCTCTCGTTGGTGACGGCGCAGGTGTCGCTGACGCCGGCGACGACGGACAGCAACAAGGTGCGGTTCAACGTTTTGAACCGCAACACCAAGAACCGCGTCGAAAGCCGCTATGTGGACAGCGTTACCCACCGGGCGGTTGCGGCCAGGGAGCAGGTGAAGGGCTATCCGCGCGGCGAGGACGATTATGTGCTGCTCGAAGATGCCGAACTCGACGAGGTCGGCCTGGAAAGCACGCGGACGATCGATATCGACACGTTCGTGCCGCGCGGCTCGATCGACTGGATCTGGTACGACAAGCCGCATTTCCTGGCACCCGAAGACAAGGTCGGGACCGAGGCTTTCTGCGTCATCCGCGAGGCGATGGCTGCCAATGACGTGGTCGGCATCGCCCGGCTGGTGCTCTATCGCCGCGAACGCGCGGTGCTTCTGGAGCCGCAGGGCAAGGGGATCGTGCTCTGGACGCTGCATTACGGCGACGAGGTTCGCGAGGCTGTGGGAACGGTCGCTATCGACGCCAAGCCCGATGCCAAGGTGCTGGCGATGATGAAGAAGCTGGTGAAGGACCAGACGCAGGACTGGAGCCCCGCCCTGATGCAGGATCCGGTGCAGAAGCGGCTGCAGAGCATTATCCGCGCCAAGCTGAAAACCATGAAAAAGGCGGCACCGGCCAAGAAGGCACCTGCTGTCAAATCGACAGGCAATGTCGTCAATATCATGGATGCCCTGAAGAAGAGCCTGGCGAAAGAAAGCGGCCAGCCGAAGCGGCACTAACAGGCCAATTCCGGACCCAAACCGTCGCATTCGGAACGGTGCCTGTTTGCATATGCTCTAATCTGTGAGCACAGCCCGCAGCGGGAGGAGCCCTGCGGGATGGCGGCATTTTCAACGGAGGAGACGAGAATGAGCAAGAATAGAGGCGTAGTCTATCTGCGGCCCGGCAAGGTCGAAGTCCGCGACATCGACGATCCGAAGCTGGAGGCCCCCGATGGCCGCCGCATCGAACATGGCGTCATCCTGAAAGTCATTTCCACCAACATCTGCGGCTCCGACCAGCACATGGTCCGCGGCCGCACGACAGCCATGCCCGGCCTGGTTCTCGGCCACGAAATCACCGGCGAAGTCATCGAGAAGGGCATCGATGTCGAGATGCTCGAAATCGGCGACATTGTCTCCGTTCCGTTCAATGTTGCCTGCGGCCGTTGCCGCTGCTGCAAGTCGCAGGACACCGGCGTCTGCCTGACGGTCAATCCGTCGCGCGCAGGCGGCGCCTATGGCTATGTAGACATGGGCGGCTGGATCGGCGGTCAGGCCCGCTACGTCACCATCCCCTATGCCGACTTCAACCTCCTGAAGATTCCGGATCGCGACAAGGCGATGGCCAAGATTCGCGACCTGACCATGCTGTCCGACATTCTGCCGACCGGCTTCCATGGCGCGGTCCGCGCCGGGGTGGGCGTCGGCTCGACGGTGTATGTCGCCGGTGCGGGTCCTGTCGGCCTTGCTGCCGCCGCCTCGGCCCGCATCCTCGGCGCTGCCGTTGTCATGATCGGCGACTTCAACAAGGATCGTCTGGCGCACGCCGCCAAGGTCGGTTTCGAACCGATCGACCTGTCGAAAAGCGACCGTCTCGGCGACATGATCGCCCAGGTCGTCGGCACCAACGAAGTCGATAGCGCCATCGATGCCGTCGGCTTCGAAGCCCGCGGCCATGCCGGTGGCGAACAGCCGGCAATCGTCCTGAACCAGATGATGGAGATTACCCGCGCCGCAGGCTCGATCGGTATTCCCGGTCTCTACGTCACCGAGGATCCGGGCGCCGTTGATGCCGCCGCCAAGCAGGGCAGCCTGTCGCTGCGCTTCGGTCTCGGCTGGGCGAAGGCGCAGTCCTTCCACACCGGCCAGACCCCTGTCATCAAGTACAATCGCCAGCTCATGCAGGCGATCCTGCACGACCGTCTGCCGATCGCCGACATCGTCAACGCCAAGGTCATCTCGCTCGAAGATGCCGCACAGGGCTACGAGAGCTTCGACCAGGGCGCGGCGACGAAATTCGTCCTCGATCCGCATGGCGTGGTGTCGAAGGCAGCCTGATTTCGGAAGGGGCGGCGCAAGCCGCCCTTTTCATATGTGCTCGCGATTGACCAGCCCAAGGTTTGCCGCTAGCTCTAGGCAATGATGATCGCAACGGTTCTCGTAGTGGTGATAGGGCGCATGGGCAGGATGGCGTAGCCATCCGGCGAAAGCACCCATGCGCGGTAAGCAGGCTCCCGGCGGGGCCTTTTTTATTGCCTGGATTCCGGGCAGCGGCCTGCCGGACATCCCTCTTCCCATCACCCGAGAGACCGACCGATGACCGGACAATCCGCATCCGAACCCGCGCCCGCAGGGCAACTTCAATCCGTGCCGCCGCGGCTGATCACCCTGATCCTGCTGACCGCCCTCTCCGTCCTACCCGTCAACCTGATCCTGCCGTCCCTGCCGGAGATTGCCGCCGATCTGCGCGCCGATCCGGCACTGGTGGCGCTCTCCGTCGCCGCTTATGCTGCGCTGACCGCCTTTGCCGAGATCATCGGCGGCGCCCTGTCCGATCGCTTTGGCCGCAGGCCGGTCGTGCTTTCCTCGCTGTCTGTCTTCATCCTGGCCTCAGCTGGTTGTGCGCTTGCGGATAACATTCATGTCTTCCTGCTCTTCCGTACCTTGCAGGCGGCCATTGCGGCCTGCTTCTCGATCGCGCTCGTCATCGTCAAGGAAAGCTGGGGCGGGCAGAAAGCGGCCAGCAAGTTCGGCTATCTCGCCATGGGCTGGGCGGTAGCACCAATGATCGGGCCGACGATCGGCGGATCGATCAGCGAGCTTTTCGGCTGGCGGGCAAATTTCGTGATGTTCGCGGTGCTCGGGGCAATCATGCTGGCGCTCGCCGCCCGTGAGATCCGTGATGAGACCGGGAAGCGGAAAACTCACTCACATGGCTATCTCGCGGCATACCGGCTGCTGCTCGGCTCGCCGCGTTTCCTCGCCTATGCCGCCTGCATGGCCTGCTCGATGGGAACGCTTTACGTCTTCCTCGCCGGCGCGCCGCTGGTCATGAACCAAGCGCTCGGCGGATCAAGCGCCAGGCTTGGCCTCTACATGGGACTGGTGCCCGCGGGCTTCATCCTCGGCAGCTATCTCGCAGGACGGTATGCTGGCCGCATTCCAATCGCCGCCGTATTGGTTGCGGGACGCGCAGTCACGTGCACCGGATTGCTCGGCGGCCTGGCTCTTGCCGTCGGCGGATTGACCGCGCCTCCCGCCTTCTTCGCGGCCTGCATCTTCATCGGCATCGGCAACGGGCTGACCATGCCTGCCGCCAATTCGGGGATACTGGCCGTCCAGCCCGATCTCGCGGGCACGGCTGCGGGGCTAGCGGCGGCCGTCAGCGTTGGCGGCGGCGCCGTCATCGCCTCGATCGCCGGACTTCTCCTCAATGACGCTTCGAGCGGCCGGGATCTGCTCTACGTGATCCTCATCCCAGCGGCATTGGCTCTTGTCAGCGCCGGTCTTGCTTGCCTGCTCGACCGGCGGAAGCCGATCGCGGCATGATCAGACGAGAGCGATCCCGATGCGTCAGGACCGCTTCTTCTTTTCTAGAGGCCTCGCTGCATCGAAGAAATCGGCCCAGGGGTCGCTTGACAGCGCGTTGACCCTCGCCGGCGCGTTGTCGACGGTGAAATAAGCGGGGCCGATCTCGCCTGTCAGCTCGCTCCAATCGATGGGCATCGAGACCGGCGCACCTTTGCGGGCGCGGGCCGAATAGGGCGCGACGGCAGTATTGCCGCGCCCGTTGCGCAGATAGTCGATGAAGATCCTGCCCGTTCGTTCGGCCTTTGTCGCCTTGGCGATGTAGCGGGATGGGTCGGAGGCTTCCATCGTGTCGGCGATCCATTTGGCGAAGGCTTTCACTTCGGTCCAGCCCGCCTTCGGCGCCAGCGGCGCCACGACATGCAGCCCCTTGCCGCCCGAGGTCTTGACGAAGGCAGCCAGCCCCTCGCCTTCCATGAGCGCCTTGATCTCATGCGCCGCCGATATCACCGCGTCCCATGGCACATCATCGGCCGGATCGAGATCCATGGTCACCATATCGGGCTTTTCCCATTTGGCGGTCGTCGCGCCCCAGGGGTGGATCTCCAGGACGGCCGACTGCACCAGCGCGACGAGCCCGTCGAAATCCCTGATCCGCAGCAGCTTCTCGCCGCTGCGATCCTTGGGGTCGGCGATCTCTTCGATATATTCGTTCATTCCCTTCCAGGCGTGTTTCTGGAAGAAACGCTGCTTGCCGGCAATGCCATCGGGAAGGCGCAGCAGCGAGAGCGGCCGGTTGACGACGAACGGCTTCATCAGTTCCCAGACATGGGCGTAGTAATCGGCCAGCCCGGCCTTGGTAATGCCCTCGTCGGGCCAGTAGATGCGATCGGGATGCGTCAACGTCACGCTCGATACCGGCAGTTCTTTTGCAGCAGTTCCACCCATTTCGCGCCCCACATCCTTTGCCGCCTTGTCTTCGCGCAAACCGCGGAAAGCCGCATGGCGGAGATTACCATCGGCTGACCAGGCGCCAAACTCAACCTCGGCAACCATATCAGGCTTGACGAACACCAACCCGCGGCGCTCCTCGGCCGTCAGCTTGCCGTCGAAAGGACTGGCGGATTGCTCGATCTTGGAGAGCTGAGTGTAGAGATTGTGCGAGAGCTTCGCGGCATATCCGGTACCGACGCGCCCGACATGTTTCAGCTTGCCCTTGTCATAATAGCCCATGGCGAGCGAGCCGATGGCGCTCTTCATCGAGGTCGAGGGCACATAGCCGCCAATGACGAATTCCTGGCGCTTGACGCATTTCGATTTGATCCAGTCGCCGGTGCGGCCTGACACATATTTGCTGTCGCGGCCCTTAGAGATGACGCCTTCCAGGCTGAGCTGGCAGGCGTGGTCGAGAACCAGGCCGCCATTCTCGTCGAAATGATCGCTGTAGCGCAACTTGCTACTGCCCGCCGGCAGCAGCTTTTCCAGCAGCGCCTTGCGATCGATCAGCGCTGCATTCTGCAGATCATGGCCGTCGAGATAGATCAGGTCGAAGGCATAGAAGGAGAAGCGGTCGCTACGCCCCTCGCTCAGATCGTGCTGGAGTGCCGAGAAGTCCGATGCACCGTTCTCGCGTTCGACGACCAGTTCGCCGTCGATCAGCGCGGTCTCGACAGGCAGTTCGCCGAAGGCGGCAGCGATCTCTTCCCCGAATTTCTCCGTCCAGTCCAGGCCGGTGCGCGTCAGCATCGCCACCTTCCCGTCGCGGATGCGGATCTGCAGGCGGTAGCCGTCGAACTTGATCTCGTGGATCCAGCCGTCGCCGGCCGGAGGACGCGGCTTCAGCTTGGCAAGCACCGGCTCGACGAAATCGGGCATCGCCGCCTTGCGCACACCCTTCGGCCATTGGTGAGCCTGCGGCTTCGCCTTGGCCTTGGTTGCAAGCCTGGCTGCCGCCTTCCGGCCATTCGGCTTCGAATTCCAGGTATCATCTGGGTTCTTGGCGACCTGTTCGATCGTCCGGCCGCTCTTGGCCGATTCCGGACGCTTCTTGAGGATGTCCTCGCGGCCATGGCGGGCTTCGGCGTCCTCGCCCTTGATCAGCAGCCAGTTCTCGTGCTTTTCGCCCGGCTTGCCGTGCATGCGGACGAGATGCCAGCGGCCTTTCAGCTTGTCGCCGTCGAGCTCGAATTCGATATGGCCCTTTCGATAGGCTTTCTTCGCATCGTAAAGCGGCGTCCAGGTTCCCTGATCCCAGACGATGACGGTGCCGCCGCCATATTGCCCCTTCGGAATGACGCCTTCGAAATCGCCATAGGAGAGAGGATGATCCTCGACATGGACGGCCAGCCGCTTGTCATCGGGGTTCAGGCTGGGGCCGCGCGTCACCGCCCAGCTTTTCAGCACGCCGTCCATCTCCAGCCGGAAATCGTAGTGCAGCCGCGTCGCGTCGTGCTTCTGGATGACGAAGCTGTTGCCCTTGCTCTTGCCTTTTGCGCCGCGCGGTTCGGGAGTGGCCTTGAAGTCGCGCTTCTGCTGATAGGTTTCGAGCGCCATCGTCAGCTCGCCTTCTTGCGGCGGCTGGATGCGCTGGCGGCAGGCTTACCAGATCCGGATTTGCCGCCGATCTTGGCGCTTTGGCGCAGCGCCTCCATGAGATCGACGACCTTGCCCTCCGGCTTCGGCTTGCGCTTCGGCGGCTCCCGGCCCTCGATCTTGGCTTTCACGAGTTCGGTCAGTGCCGCCTCGTAGCGGTCCTCGTATTCGGCCGGATTGAAGCTGCCCTTCTTGGTGCCGATGATGTGGCCGGCAAGCTCCAGCATTTCCTTGTCAAATTTGATATCGGGAATGTCCTTGAAGACTGTCTCGGCGGAGCGGACTTCGTAGTCGAAATTGAGCATGGTGGCGATGACGTGATCGCCCTGCGCGCGGATCAATAGCGTCCGGTTGCGGCGGAACAATACGGCCTGGGCGAGCGCTGCGACCTTGTTGTCGCGCATGCTGCGCATGATCAGGCTAAGCGCTTCGGCATCGTGATCCTCGACTGGCGCCAGATAGTACGGACGATCGAAATAGAGCTTGTCGATCTCTTCCAGCGGGATGAAGCTCTGGACGCCCATCACCTTGTCGCTCTCCGGCATGACGCTGGCGATCTCGTCACCTTCGATGACGATGTATTCGCCATTGTCCATCCTGTAGCCCTTCACCTGGTCTTCGCGGTCCACGGGCTTTCCGGTTTCGCTATCGACAAACTGCCGCTCGACGCGATGGCCGGTCTTCCGGTTGATGATATTGAAGGACAGGCGGTCCGACGATGAAATGGCCGTGTAGAGACCGACGGCGCAGACAAGGTCGCCGATCTTCAGATGGCCTTTCCAGCTTGCCCGCGCCGCCATGTCACTCTCCTACGCTTGTCCCGTCAGAGCCTGCTTCCGCTCTTGTCCGTTTCCAGGGGTTGAAACTGCCAGCCGCCATCCGGCGAGGGATAGGCGAGCGTGGCATCGCCGGCCCCGATCTTCTGCCGCGACGCAGCACTTCGCGCCCGGTCTGCGGCTTCCTCGGCCGTGGCATAGGTCTCGGAAATGGTTTCGCCGAGCTTGTAGGCCCAGCCTTCGTCATGCGGCACGATCTGATATGTAATATCCACCATCTTCAGCTCCTCTTTCTTCAGTCGTAGTCGCGTGGCGCACCTTTGCGGCGCTCATCCAAAGCTATGATCTTTTCGACCGATGCGATCTCGTCGCTGGTCACCGGCCTGACGGGATCGGAGGCGATCGCTTCCAGCACCGCGTCCGACAATCCGCCATTGCGGATGACCCATTCGAGCGTCTCGCGCGTCTCCCGCTCGGCTTTCAGCTGCGCGTAGAGAGCGACGATCAACCGGTCGCGGGGATCGAACTTTCGGTCCTTGTCAGCCGCCTTGCGGACATTCGGCATGGGAGCGCCCTTTCAGAATGACTTCCGATCAAGCTTTTCAACGAGATGTAAGAGAATTTGTTCCGCGGCCACCGCTTTAAAGCCAAGTTTGCAGATCGCGCGTCGCATTTCAGGAACGATCTGGCGCTTGAGTGGTTCTACTTCTGCGACCGCACTGATTGGAGCGCGCATTTACTGCGACATCGGCGCGGCGAGTAGATCGAGGAAGGCCGTCTTTCAGAAGCGGCTGCTTGATAAGACCTCCTGTTATCTTGAGAAGCCCGCGCTCCCGAGCGCGGGCTTTTTTCATCATCTTGAAGAGGGCGTGATGCCCGCTTCGCGCATCAGGAAATCGAGCAGGCGGTTTTCCTCGGCGCGAAGACCGCGCAGCGGCTCCGCCGGCTCCGGCAGTTCTTCCGCCAACGCGCTGCCGCGGTCCGAAAGAGCGATGATGCGCGGGTGGATATAGCTGGAGCGCGAGATGGCCGGCGTGTTGTGCAATACTTCGGCCGAGGCCTCCGCCATCTCTTTCACAGTTGGGTGGCGGCCATCGAGGATTGCGCCGCGTGCCGCGCCGAACCCGGCAAGCGAGCCCGCCCAGGTACGAAAGGTCTTGGCGGAAATCGCGATGCCGGAAATTTCGGCCAGATAGGCGTTGAGCCTGCCGGACTCGACCGGCTTCAGCGATCCCGTCTCGTCCTTCCAGACAAAAAGCTGGCGGCCGGGGAGATCGGCGATTTCTTCCAGGATTTTCTGCAACCGCGGATGCTTGAGGCTGCGCTGCACGCGCTTGCCGCCCTTCGCCCGAAATTTGAGCTCGATTCTGCCGTCGTTCAGCTTGATGTGGCGCTTGAGTAGCGTCGTTGCGCCATAGGTGCCGTTTTCCCTGACATAGGCCTGATTACCGACGCGCAGATGTGCTTCATCGAGCAGCGTCGTCAGCGCCGCAAGGACGCCCCTGACATCGTCGGCGCCGGTGTCGAGATCTCTGAGAGCCTGCCGGCGAATCTTCGGCAGCGCCTGGCCGAATTCGATCAGCTGATGGAATTTCTCGACGCTGCGGAAGCTGTTCCAGTCCTTGTGATAACGGTACTGCTTGCGCCCGCGCGCGTCGTAGCCGGTTGCCTGCAGGTGGCCGTTTTCCTGCAGGCAGATCCAGACACCCTCATAGGCGGGCGGCAGACCGAGCGATGCGATGCGCTTCTTTTGATCCGGATCGGATACCAGCGAACCATCCGGCAGACGGTAGGAAAAGCCCTTGCCCTTCCGGCTGCGGCGGATACCCGGTTCGGTATCGTTCACATAGGTCAGTCCGAGCTCAGTTATCGCGTCCGCATTCATCGCTTTGTTCTGGGCCTGTCACTTCTTCTTGCGGCCGAAACTGAACCAGCGGCGGCGCTCGGCGGTATCGGCATCCTTGGGCGGCTCGGTGGCGCCTTTTGGCGCAAACACCGCGATACTTTCGCGATAGAGCGTGAACGGGTTCTCTGCGTGGATGACCTCGAAGGCATCGTCCGCCCCGGTCTCGACGAGGCGTTGCCATTCCCTGACACCGTTCACCTCCGGCAAATTGATCTCGCAATCGCCACCGGCATTGAAGAGCATGTAGAGACCCTGCATGTCCTCGTTCTCGGGTGCGCTGACGCTGCGCGACAGATAGACCCCAAGCACGCGCAGCTCGCCATCGTTCCAGGCGCCGTCATCCATGAAGCTGCCGTCGGCCTTGAACCACGCGATCTCGATCCGGCCATCCTCGCTGGTTTCGCCGGTCAGGAAGCGCTCCTGGCGCAGCTCGGGATGGGCTTTGCGGAAGCCAATCATCTTCTGGCAGAAGGCCAGGAACGGATCGTCGAGACCGCTCCAGTCGATCCAGCCGATCTCGTTGTCCTGGCAATAGGCGTTGTTGTTGCCATGCTGGCTGTTGCCGACCTCATCGCCGGCGACGATCATCGGCACGCCCTGAGACAGCATCAGCGTCGCCATCATGTTGCGGCGGCGCCGCGCGCGATTGTCGTTGATGCCCTGATCGTCGGTCGCGCCTTCGGCGCCCATATTGTCCGAATGATTGTCGGAATGGCCGTCATTGTTGTCCTCGCCATTCGCTTCGTTGTGCTTGTCGTTGAAGGACACCGTATCCATCAGCGTGAAGCCGTCATGGGCAGCCAGCAGGTTGACTGAAGACGTTGCGCCGCGGTCGGAATGATTGAACTGCACCGAGGAGCCGGTGATGCGCTGCGACAGGCTGGAAACCAGACCGCCGTCGCCCTTCCAGAAGCGCCGGACATCGTCGCGGAACTTGTCGTTCCACTCGCGGAAGGGATGCGGGAAACCGCCGACCTGGTATCCGCCCTCGCCGACATCCCACGGCTCGGCGATCAGCTTGACGCCCGCCAGCATCGGATCCTGACGGATGGCGCTGAAGAAAATGCCGGCACGGTCGAATTCGAGATCCTGGCGGCCTAGCGTGCTGGCGAGATCGAAGCGGAAGCCGTCGATATGCATGACGCCGACCCAATAGCGCAGGCTGTCGAGCACCATGCGCATCACCATCGGGTTGGCAATGTTCAGCGTGTTGCCGGTGCCCGTCGTATCGAACGTATGGCGCGCATCGTCTGGCGAGAGAATGTAGTAGCTCGCATTGTCGAGGCCGCGGAAGGAGAGTGTCGGGCCGCGCTCGCTGCCTTCAGCGGTGTGATTATAAACGACGTCCATGATCACTTCGATGCCGGCCGCATGGAACTTGCGGACCATCGTCTTGATCTCGGTGATCTTGTCGCTCGACATGTAGCGCGACTGCGGCGCGAAGAAGCCGAGCGTCTGGTAGCCCCAGTAATTGGTCAAGTTCTTTTCTTCGAGATACCGGTCGTTCGGGAAGAACTGGATCGGCAGAAGTTCGATGGCGGAAATGCCGAGCTTCGTCAGATGATCGATGATCGGATCGCTCGCCATGCCCAGGAACGTACCGCGCAGATGATCGGGCACCTTGGGATGGGTCATCGTCATGCCGCGCACATGCGCCTCATAGACGATGGTTTCCGTCCATGGCCTGCGGATCGCCTGGTCGCCATCCCAATCGAAATCCGGATCCTGGACGACACCCTTGACCATGAAGGGCGCACTATCGCGCTCGTCGAAGGACAGATCGTCCTTTCCGATCGCATATCCGTAGAGAGCATCATCCCATTTCAGATCGCCCTTCACCTGCTTGGCATAGGGGTCGAGCAGCAGCTTGTTGGGATTGAAACGGTGGCCGTTCTTCGGATCGTAAGGGCCGTGGGCGCGATAGCCATAGACCGTTCCCGGCCCGACGCCGGCGATATAGCCCGACCAGATGTCGCCCTCGCGCTTGGGCAGCGCCAGCCTCGCCTCTTCCTTCTTGCCGTCGGCCGAAAACAGGCAGAGTTCCATCTGTTCGGCATGGGCAGAGTAGACGGCGAAATGCGTCCCGGATCCGGTATATTCCGCACCAAGCTCCGGCTTGAGGAAATCGAGTTCCGAGAACGAATAGCTCATCTTTGTGTCGCCCATCCTTTATGTCGCTTCATTATACGGTTTTCGCTGCCGCGGCAGCTGACGAGGCGGATGGGCAATTCAGCCAGCAGACACAGCAAAGCACTGCGTCCGGCAGCGTTGCCCGGCACAGCGATTGGAGTGGCTTGGCTTGAACATGATCATCCGTCTCAGATAACAAGGAACGGCGATCGCCTTCCCCCGTCTCCGAAACGTCAAGGGAACCCGAAGGTTCCCTTGTGCAGTGCAAAATATCGGGGAGAGAAAATGCCGGATTACGGCATCAGCTGGCCGCCATTCACTTCGATGATCTGGCCGGTGATGTAGCCAGACAGGGTCGGCGAAGCGAGGAAGAGATAGGCGCCGACGCAATCTTCCGAAGTGCCGACAAAGCCCATCGGGATCGACTTGCGCTGCATCTCCATCTGCTCGTCATTGGTATAGCGCTCATGGAACGGCGTGGCGATAACGCCGGGCGCCACTGCATTGACGCGGATACGATCGCCGACAAACTCCTTGGCATGGCCGCGGGTAATCGTCGAGACGAAGCCCTTGGATGCCGCATAGAGGATCGCGCCGTTACCGCCGCCATTGCGGGCGGCGATCGAGGTGGTGTTGATGATGAATCCACCCTGCTTCTTCAGCCAGGGATGAGCGGCGCGCACGGCAGCGAGAACCGAGCGTGCATTGAGGTTCATGACGTTGTCGTAGTGCTCGTCGGTATATTCGGCGGTCGGCTTGCGGCCGAGCATGCCGCCGGCATTGTTGATCAGGCCGTCGAGATGGCCGAAGGTCTTTGCCGTTTCTTCGACGACGCGCTCGGTCTCGCCCTCTTTCGATACGTCACCATGCACGAGATGCACGGTGGCGCCGGTGGCGCGGATTTCCTCGGCGAGTTTTTCGGCCGGTTCGCGGCTGGCATTGTAATGAATGCCGACCTTCATCCCCTGTGCCGCGAAGGCGCGGGCAAGTGCGGCACCGATACCGGTCGAGGCGCCGGTGATGAGCACCGCCTTGCCGACCAGATCCGGCAACTTGATGGACGCGAGTGATTGAGCAAGATCAGCCATGGCTGCAAAGCCTCCCTAAAACCAATGAAGTGTGATTATGGCTGGGAGTCTTAGCAGCAGGCGTCGCTGATCGGCAATGCCGAACACGCGAATTTGTACGATGACCGGCTGTCCCTAGACCCGCTCCAGCGCTACGGCGATCCCCTGCCCGACGCCAATGCACATGGTCGAGAGCGAATAGCGGCCGCCGGTTTCGGCAAGTTCCAGCGCCGCCGTGCCGGTGATGCGGGCGCCCGACATGCCGAGCGGATGACCGAGCGCGATCGCCCCGCCGTTACGATTGACGCGGGCATCGTCATCGGCAATCCCGAGTTCGCGCAAAACTGCCAGACCCTGCGAGGCAAAAGCTTCGTTGAGTTCGATGACATCGAACTGCTCCTGTTTGAGGCCAAGCCGCGCCAAAAGCTTGCGCGAAGCCGGGACCGGGCCGATGCCCATGATCCGCGGCGGCACGCCGGCGGCGGCACCGCCGAGAATGCGGGCGATCGGCCTGAGGCCGTATTTCTTCGCCGCCGCTTCGGAGGCGACGATCAGCGCAGCCGCGCCGTCATTGACGCCGGAGGCATTGCCCGCGGTAACCGTCCCGCCTTCCTTCTTGAAGGGTGTGCCGAGCTTGACGAGCGTTTCGATCGAGGTGGCACGCGGATGCTCGTCCCGGTCGACGACAACGGCATCGCCCTTGCGCTGTGGAATGGTGACGGCGCTGATTTCCTTGGCCAGCCGGCCGCTTTCCTGCGATGCCGCGGCCTTCGCCTGCGAGCGGACGGCAAAGGCGTCCTGATCCGCGCGGCTGACCTTGTAATCCTCGGCAACGTTCTCGCCGGTCTCCGGCATGGAATCGACACCATACTGCTTCTTCATCAACGGATTAACGAAGCGCCAGCCGATCGTCGTATCGTAGATCTCGGCATTGCGCGAGAAAGCCGTATCGGCTTTCGGCATGACGAACGGCGCCCGCGACATGCTTTCGACGCCACCCGCAATCATCAGCTCTGCCTCGCCGGAACGGATCGCCCGGGCTGCCGTGATGACTGCATCCATGCCCGATCCGCAGAGCCGGTTGATCGTCGTGCCGGATACGCCGAGCGGCAGGCCTGCCAGCAGCAGCGACATGCGCGCCACATTGCGGTTGTCCTCGCCCGCCTGGTTGGCGCAGCCGAAGACGACGTCATCGACGGCCTCCCAATCGACGGAAGCGTTGCGCTCCATCAGCGCCTTCAGCGGCACGGCACCGAGATCGTCAGCGCGGACGGAGGAGAGCGAGCCGCCGAAGCGGCCGATCGGGGTGCGGATGTAATCGCAGATGAAAGCGTCAGCCATCGGTCAGTCCTCAGAGTTCGGGCACGATGAGATCGGCGACCGGGCCTTCGACATGCAGCTTGGCGCCGGTCATTGCCTGCAGTTCCTCGACAGTCATGGCGGCAAGCTTTTCGCGCAGCACGAAGCGGCCCTTGACGATATCGATCACTGCATGGCTCGTGTAGATACGCGTGATGCAGCCGACTCCAGTCAACGGGAAGGTGCATGTTTCGACGAGTTTCGGCTCGCCGTTCTTGGTGACATGCTCGGTGATGACGCAGACCTGCTTGGCGCCATGCACCAGATCCATCGCGCCGCCGACGGCGGGCACGCCCTTCGAGCCGGCGCGCCAGTTGGCGAGATCGCCGTTTTCAGACACCTGATAGGCGCCGAGGATCGCGATATCGAGATGACCGCCACGCACCATGGCGAAGCTGTCGGCATGGTGGAAGAAGGCAGCGCCCGGCTTCAGCGTCACCGCCTTCTTGCCGGCATTGATCAGATCCCAGTCTTCCTCGCCCGCAGCCGGCGCCTCGCCAAAATTCAGGATGCCGTTTTCGGTATGGAAGATCGCCTCGCGGCCCTCGGGCTGATAGCGGGCCACCATCTCAGGAAAACCGATGCCGAGGTTGACATAGGCACCGTCGGTGATGTCCTGAGCGGCGCGCCAGGCGATCTGGGCGTTCGAAAGCTTGATGTCTTCGCGTGTGTCGATCTTGCTTGGTTCAGGGGTCATACGTAAGCCACTCCGGCTCGAATGAGCTCTTCTTCCTGTTGCGGATTGGCGATCTCGACGACGCCATCGACGAAGATGCCGGGTGTCACCACCTGTTCCGGATCGATGCCGCCGGCCGGCACCAATCTCGACACCTGGGCAACGGTCTTGGCCGCCGCCATGCACATCAGCGGGTTAAAGTTGCGGCCCGCCTTGTTGTAGGTCAGATTGCCATGCGTATCGCCGAGATGCGCCTTGACGATCGCAAAGTCGGCTTTCAGCCAGCGTTCCTGCACATATTTCCGGCCGTCGAACTCGGCAATCGGCTTACCCTCGGCAAGCTCGGTGCCATAGGTCGTCGGCGTATAGAATGCCGGGATCCCGGCGCCGCCGGCACGGATGCGCTCGGCAAGCGTGCCCTGCGGCACCAGCTCAAGCTCGATCTCGCCCGCCAGATACTTGTCGGTGAAGGCGCGCGGGTCGGACGAGCGCGGGAAGGAGCAGATCATCTTCCTGACCATCCCGGCATCGATCATCGCCGCAATACCGATCCGGCCATTGCCCGCGTTGTTGTTGATCACGGTCAGGTTCTTCGGCCCCTTGTCGATCAGCGCGTGAATGAGCTCGATCGGTGCGCCCGAACCGCCGAAACCGCCTATCATGACGACGGCGCCATCGCCGATTTCGGAAACGGCATCCGCCGCGCTCCGGATTGTCTTGTCCATGCCGGATATCTCCTCGCCTGGCATCGCGAGGCTCACCGGCCTCGATCTGACTGCTACGGATAAATCCGGGACCTTGGGTCAGGCAAGTTAATTGTGCGATATTTGATATTTGTTCGTATATCGCACCGATGATTATATGATGTGGTTTGGAAACATTACCCGTTATTTACAATTAGCCCGCATATTTGCTCGCAAAAGAGGTGGCAAATGGCGGTTGCTAGGGCATTTGGCAGATCATCGGTCGAGGCGGCGCAGCGCGAGCTGGAGCGCCTCAATGCGCTTGACGAGCTTGATATGCTCGATACGCCGAGAGACGAGGGCTTCGAACGGCTCGTCCGTCTCCTCAAGCAGGTCTTCTCCGTCGATATCGGCATCGTCTCGTTCATCGATGCGCACCGTCAATGGTACAAGGCCTGCTCAGGCCTGACCAACGACGAGATGCCGCGGGAAGACACCTTCTGCCGCTATGTCGTCGATGACGAACAGCCGATCGTCGTCCAGGATGCCACGCGCGATCCGCGCTTTGCGGCCAATCCTGCGGTCACAGGCGAGGCTCATATCCGCTTCTATGCCGGCGTTCCCTTGAAGACCCGCGACGGCCATACGGTCGGAACGGTCTGCGCCATCGACCGCAGACCGCGTTCTTTCGGCAGCAAGGACCTCGGCATCCTGGAAGAAATCGCCGGTATCGCGATGGATCGCGTCGAGCTGCTACGCTCTGCCGCGACCGACAGCTTGACGGGCGTCCTCAGCCGCCGGGCCTTCAATGAGGAAGCACGCCGCCTTCTCTCGCTTGCCACCCGGCATCAGCATGATGCGGCCTGCATCGTGCTCGATGTCGACCATTTCAAGAAGGTCAACGACACCTATGGCCATTCGGCTGGCGATGCGGTTTTGAAGGCGGTTGCCGCGACCTGCCGGGAACAAATTCGTGCCGGCGATATCCTCGGGCGGCTCGGCGGCGAAGAATTCGCGGTGCTGCTGCCGCATGCCGATCGGGACGCGGCTCTCGCCGTGGCCGAAAAGCTGCGCGGCGCGTTGGAGGCCAGTCCGGTTCCCGTTGCCGACAACGCGATCCGCGTTACGGCGAGCTTCGGAATAACTGGCATGTCGATCATCGCCAAGGACATCGATACGCTTCTGGCGCAGGCGGACGCCGCCATGTACCGGGCCAAGCAGGCGGGCCGGAATCGCTGCGCTTCCTCCGCCCCGGCCTCGTCATCAGAAGCCGGCGAGCGGCGCCGGGTGCTCAAAGCGGGCGTGATCATCTTCAATGACAGGCGCTCGACATTCGATTGCACGATCCGCTCTCTCGGACCTGATGGCGCCAGCCTTGCCGTCTCGAACGCAACGGGCATCCCGCCGGAATTCACCCTAGGCATTCCCGGCGATCGCTTCGAAACCGCCTGCCGGGTCGTCGCGCAAGATCGCCAGCATCTTGAAGTCCACTTCCGATAGCGGGCGCCCAGCTTTGCCGGAGAGCAATGCCGTGCTAGCAAACCGCTAGGCTCGATCGAGCCAGCAACAGAGATTCTGGACCGGATCGAATGCGCGAAACGGACTTCGTCAGCGGCTTTGCGAGAGGCCTGAAGGTCATCGAAGCCTTCGGAGAGATGCATCAGCGGCTATCGATTACCGATGCCGCGAAGCTGACCGGCCTCGACCGCGCAACGGTGCGGCGCTCGCTGCTGACGCTCTCCGAACTCGGCTATGCCGATTACGACGGCAAGTTCTTCACGTTGACGCCGAAGGTTTTGCGCCTCGGCCACGCCTATCTCTCGGCGACGCCGCTGCCCGCCATCCTGCAGCCGCATCTCGATCAGCTGTCGGATAAGGCCGGGCAGAGTGCCTCGGCCTCGGTGCTCGACGGCACCGAGATCCTCTATATCGCACGGGCCTCGCAGAAGCGGGTGATGTCGATCAACCTGACGCCGGGGAGCCGCCTGCCCGCCTATTGCGCCTCGATGGGCCGCGTGCTGCTGGCCGCCTTGCCCGAGCCCGAGGCGCGCGCCGTTCTCGCCCGCAGCGATCTCAAGGCCAGTACGCCGCGCACGATCACCGATCCCGAAAGGCTGATCGCCGAGTTCCAGCGCGTCCGCGCTCAGGGCTATGCGGTTATCGATCAGGAACTGGAGCTCGGCCTGTGCTCGATCGCCGTACCGGTGGAAAACGATCGCGGCCAGCTGATCTGCGCGCTGAACATCGGCGCCCCCGCCGCTCATGTTGCAGCGTCGGAGATGGCAGCGCGCTATCTGCCGCTGCTGAAGGAAACACAGGCCGCCCTTCGCCTGGTCCTGCGCTGATCACATGCCGAGCTTCGCCCGCTCGGCAATCCGCCAGGCCCGCGGCGTCTCGCCCGTCTGCTTCAGGAAAAAGCGGGAAAAATAGGCGGGATCGGCGAAGCCGAGCCGGTAACTGATTTCCTGGACACTGCCGAAGGTGAAGACCAGCTCGCGTTTGGCCTCATCGGTCAGGCGATGCGCAATCATCTCATGCGTGCCCTGCCCGGTCGCTGCCTTGACGATGCGGTTCAGATGCGTTGCGGAGACGCCGAGCTCACCGGCATAGAAGGCGGCCGGCCGGTGGGATCTCAGATGCTGCTGGATCAGGCCGTTCAGCAATTCCATCCGCCGCCCGTTTTCGTCGCCAGCCTGCCCGGCATCACTGCCGGAGAGCCGCATCGTCAGCTGCAGCGCGATCGTCACATAGGCTTCCAGCAGATCGGCGCGGCCACTGCCACGTCCCGCGAACTCGGCACCAAGGCGTGAGAGCGTCTGCCCGGCATAGACTGCGTCCGGATCGTCCCGGTGCAGGCTCGTCAGATGCGGGCGGGCAAGCCATTCGCCAAGCGGGCTGCGGCCACCCGGCAGCGCCTTCAGATGCGACGCAAGCACGGTGATGACGAAGCCGTCGATATCCTTCGAGAACCGGAAGCCATGGTTCAGCCCCGGCGGCACGGTGATCACCGTGTTGGGCGTGATCTCATGCCGCTCTGCGCCAAAGATCGCATCGCCGGATCCGGCGCTGATGTACAAGATCTGAAAGAAGCTCTCATGACGATGCAGCTTGATCTCCCAATGATGCAAGCTGCTGCGCGATGGTATCGTCTCGCAATGCAGCCAGAAATCGGGATTTCTGCCGGTGTTCTCGCCATAGAGCTCATAGGTCGGGACGAATTTCGTCATGGCCGCATCCTCCTGCCACGTTCGATAAGTGCAATTTCTGGCGCGAAATGTCCATTGCTGCGGGCCACCGCGTTCCGCAAAATCCGGGCAAGAGGATGCAAGGAGGAACCATGCGCACCAAAGTCGCCATTATCGGCTCAGGCCCCGCCGGTCTGCTGCTCGGCCAGCTGCTGACTGATGCCGGGATCGACAACGTCCTCCTCGACCGCGCCGCCAAGGATTATATCCTCGGCCGGGTTCGCGCTGGCGTGCTCGAGGAGGGTACCGTCGGGCTGATGGACCGGGCGAAATCCGGCGCGCGCATGCATGCCGATGGCTTGCCGCATGACGGTTTTTCGCTCGCCTTCGATGGTAGGGATCACCGGATCAATCTCCATGGACTGACCGGCGGCAAGCGCGTCATGGTCTATGGCCAGACGGAGTTGACCCGTGATCTGATGGAACATCGCGAGGCGAGCGGCGCGCTGGCGATCTACGAAGCGGCCAATGTGACGCCTCACGATTTCGACGGTGCCGCGCCCTACGTTACCTATGACAAAGACGGCGTGACGCACCGCATCGACTGCGATTTCATCGCCGGCTGCGACGGCTTTCACGGCGCCAGCCGCAAGGCGGTGCCGGAGAAGGCGATCCGCACCTTCGAGAAGATCTATCCGTTCGGCTGGCTCGGCATCCTGGCCGATGTCGCGCCTGTCAGCCACGAGCTCGTCTATGCCAATCATCCGCGCGGCTTTGCGCTCTGTTCGATGCGATCGGAAAGCCGCAGCCGCTATTACATCCAGTGTCCGCTCGACGAGAAGATCGAGGATTGGAGCGACGAGCGTTTCTGGGACGAGCTGCGCCGCCGCCTGCCTGCCCATCACGCCGAGGCGATGCAGACGGCACCGTCCTTCGAGAAATCGATCGCGCCGCTGCGCTCCTTCGTCGCCGAGCCGATGCGCTTCGGGCGGCTGTTCCTTGCCGGTGACGCGGCCCATATCGTGCCGCCGACCGGAGCCAAGGGGCTGAATCTCGCCGCGAGCGACGTCCATTACCTGTTCTCCGGCATCGCCGAATATTACGCCGAGCATTCAAGCGCCGGGATCGATGTCTATTCGCAGCGCGCCCTGTCGCGCGTCTGGAAAGCCGTTCGCTTCTCCTGGTGGATGACGACGATGCTACACCGCTTCCCGGATACCGGCGATTTCGGCCAGAGGATCCAGGAAGCCGAACTCGATTATCTGACCCATTCGACCGCCGCCTCGACCGCGCTTGCCGAAAACTATGTCGGGTTGCCCTACTGACGACACGCCTTCCGCCATCCACGGAAGGCGGCCCACCGATGAATATGCTCGACAACTGAAATACGATGGCCGATCCTGTCACCCTTGGGTTTTGATATCGATCAGCGGGTGGGGCAGATCGTGGCGACGCGGGAAAAGGAAATATCGACAGCGCGCAAGAACGCGCATCTGATCGGATTGGTGACGCTGATCATGCTCGCCGGCCTGCCGCTTGCGGCCTGGCTTGATGTCAGCACACTGTCGCGCGATGCCGTGCACCGGCAGGCGCAGGACATGAGCTCGCTGATCACGAGTATCCGCTCCTATTACTCGACCAACGTCGTCGGCCGGATTCTCGCAACCCACGCGGCCGGCCAGGAAAACGGGACGGTCCTCTCCCACAACTACGCCAATATTCCCGGCGCCATTCCGATACCGGCGACGCTATCGCTGGAACTCGGCGACGTCATCAAGGAGCAGCAGGCGAATATCACCTACCGCTTCGTCTCCGATCTTCCCTTCAAAAACCGGGCATCGCACGATCTGGACAAATTCGAGAGCGATGCGCTCACCGCGCTTCGCACCAATCCGAAGCAGACGATGACGGAGAACAAGCGTTCGGGCTTCACCAATATCTTCCGTCTCGTCACGCCCGTGCTGATGGGGCCTGCCTGCGTCGCCTGCCACAACACCCATCCGGAGAGCCCGAAGACCGACTGGAAGGTAGGCGATGTCAGAGGCATTCAGGAAGTGATCATCCGTCAGCCCTTTGCGGCCAATGTCTTTGCCTTCAAATATCTGCTCGCCTATTTCATCTGCGTCGCGGTACTTGGCGCGTCCTTCATCGTCATGCAGCGCCGCCAGGCTTCGGTGCTGCACGCCTTCAACCGCGATCTCGAATCCACCAACGAGTTCCTGGCCAGCATCTCGCTGAAGATCTCGCGCTATCTCTCGCCGCAGATCTACAAGAGCATCTTCAGCGGCCAGCGCGACGTCGTCATCCAGACCGAGCGCAAGCGGCTGACGATCTTCTTTTCCGATATCAAGGATTTCACCGCAACCACCGAGCGGCTGCAGCCGGAAGCGCTGACGGAGATGCTGAACGAATATCTGACGGAGATGTCGAAGATCGCGCTGAAACATGGCGGCACCGTCGACAAGTTCATCGGCGACGCGATCCTGGTTTTCTTCGGCGACCCCGAAACCAAGGGGGCGGCAGAAGATGCAAAAGCCTGTCTGCGCATGGCCGTTGATATGCAGCAACGCCTCGGCGAACTGAAGGCGAAATGGCGACGCGACGGTACGGCCGAGCCCTTCATCGTGCGCATGGGCATCAACAGCGGCTATTGCAATGTCGGCAATTTCGGCAGCACCGATCGCATGGACTACACGATCATCGGCGCCGAGGCCAATCTGGCGGCGCGACTGCAATCGATCGCCGAGGGCGGCAAGATCGTCATGAGCTATGAAACCTATGCGCTGGTGGAGGATATCGTCGACGCCGTACCGCTGGCGCCGATTACGATGAAAGGTATCCAGCGCGATATCGTGCCGTACGAGGTGCAGGGCCTGCTTGTCGGCAACGACGGTCATTCAAGGGTGATGAGCGAGCATTTTGCCGGTCTGGATCTCCACCTCAACATGTCGCAGCTGGAGCCCGGCGAGAGGAGCAAGGTCAAGGCGGCGCTGATGGAAGCGCTGGCGGCCGTGGAAAAACCCACGGAGAAACCGGCCTAGGATTTCGCCGCGCGGGCGACGATCGCCTTGATAACGGCAGCCATGTCGAGCCCTCCGAGACCCATGTCTTCTGTTTCGGCATAAAGCGCGCGGCAGACATCGAGCAGTGGTGAAGCTATCCCCAAGCGCCGTGCGGCCTCGACAACCAGCTGATTGTTCTTCAGCACGTCGGAGATCGCGGCCTGCGGCGAGAAATCGCCTTCGGCAAGCTTGGCGCTCTTGAGCCTGGAGATGCCGCTCGCCATCTGGCCGCCGTCGGCAATCCGCTTGAAGAGCTGCATGTCGAGGCCGTGGCTGGCGGCGAAATTCGCGGCTTCGGCAAGACCTGTCACAGTCGAGATCAGGAAGATGTTGACCGCCAATTTCATCAACAAAGCATTGGGAACCACGCCGCAGACAATCGCATCGCGGCAGAGCGGCTGAAGCAAGGGCTGCACGATTTCCACTGCTTCGGGCGCTCCGGCCAGCATGGCCACAAGCTCGCCAGCCTCGGCCGGAACACGCGATCCTGAGACCGGCGCCTCGACATAGGCACCTCCTGCTGAAAGCACGTCCGCTTCCAGTGTCTTTGAATAATCAGGCGCCGTGGTGCCCATGTGAACGAGGGTGCGCCCGGCAACGAGGCTGGCAAAGGCAGGGGTTCCGCGCTGCAGAACCGCATCGATTGCCACATCCGTCGCCAGCATCAGGATGATCACATCAGCGCTGGCGAAAAGGGCCGCGACGCTTGCCGCCACTTCGACGCCTTCAGCTTCGACAACGGCTGCCTTTTCCGCAGAGCGGTTCCAGACGATGACGTCGCGCCCCGATCGCACCAGATTGAGGGCCATGGGCGTCCCCATGATCCCGAGACCGATGAAGCCTATGCGCATGTGCCCTCCAATCGCCGATAGGCGACAATGGCAGGCGGCGATCGCTTCGTCTTGAAGATTAGTGCTCCGTCAAATTGTCGCGGCACCGGGAAAAGACGTGTAGAACGGCACCATTCACAACTTTAGACCACAATTGAGCGGTAAAAAATACAGCAACCAGTTGTTTAGGACCGGCGCTCATAATATTCATCAGCATCGCCCTTGGTGCTTCGTTAGACAGTGGCCATGACAGTCGTTTTCAAGCGGATCAATAAAAACCAGGCGCTTCAGGGCGCCGCCATCATCGTCGAAGCCTATAGTGCCGCGCCATGGCACGAACACTGGACGATCGAACGGGCCAACGCCCGGATGGTGGAACTGTCGACGACACCGGGCTGGCTCGGGGTCGGCGCGCTTGATGGCGAGGATCTTCACGGTTTTGCCATAGGCTATCCGCACACCGCGGCAACCGGTTGCATGCTCTATATTCCGGAGATCGCCGTCATGCCTGCCCATCAAGGCAAGGGCATCGGCACAGCGCTGCTGAAGCTGCTGGAAGAAGAAGCTCTGGCAGCCGGTTTTTCGAGCACCTGGCTGCTGTCGCAAAATGAGGGTGTCGCCGCGGACTACTACCGGTCAGCCAGCTACCGGCAATCTCCCAATCACCGGATTTACTCGAAGCCGCTCAAGTAGCGGTTTTTTTGGCATCGCCCGGCGCGTCCCATGCGGGCCGGTGGAATAGCGCTCCAAAGCGCACGACCACCCTGTGTGAGCAGCGCCGCTCGCTGCTCACATCGGCGATTTTGATGCTGGTTGTCTTGAGGCGCGACTAGCCGTCGTAGTGGCCGGCCGCGACAGTATCCGCCGACTTGACGGCAACGGCCAGATTGACGCCCTTGGTGATGACGCTGCCCTTGGCGGCAAGCGCCGCAGCCTCGGCGAGTGCGCCAGCCTTCGGCACGCTCAGCGGCGTGACCGTGCCACGGCCGAGATCCGCCACCCAGAGCCCCTTTTCACCCTCAACACTGATTACAACAACTTTGGTCATGCTCTTATTCCCTCTTCCAGAGTTGACGTTAAAAGCCTGCCTTCTTCAGTCCTTCGCGATAAAGGTCCTTGTGCCACTGTTCCTTGCTCGGAACGGCGGACAACCATTTATCGACATCGAAGTTCGGATTGGCCTCGCGGACGCGGCGCACCAGAACGCGCGCCTTGTCCTTGTTGCCAAGCATCGCCCAGCTGGCGGCAGCAAGTCTGTCTGCCAGGCTGGGATCGCTCATCTGGCTGATATAGTCGATCGACGCGGAAAACTCGCCGAGCGCGTAGTTGGCGCCGGCCGCAGTCCAGAGATAGGGATCGGGGCTCAGCGGATTGAGCTCGATTGCGCGCTCGATCTTCTGCAACGCCATGCCGGGGCGCGAGCAGTGCACCAGCGTATCGGCATGGTCGGCAATGACGTCGGCATAGTGCGGCGACAGGGTTTCGGCGATTTCCATCGCCTCTGCGCTGTCGTCGAAAGCGCCCTGCAGCAACTTGGCGACACCAAACTCGCGGTAGCCATCGGCCAGATCGTTGCGGGCTTCAATGGATTTGGTCGCAAATTCCTCTGCCGACTTCAGAAGTTCCATATCGCCGCGGGCCGTCAGCAACCATTCCTTCGAATAGGTTCTGGCGGTCGAGCTCAGCGCCGGGGCGAAATCGGGCGTCGCTTTCAGCGCCGAGCGCATCTCCTTGCGCGCACGGCGCAGGTTGGGCAGCGTCAGGCGCCCGAGGTATTGCTTGCCAACCAGATATTGATGGTAGGCGGCCGGATTGAGCTCAAGATAGGAGCGCGTCGCCTCATGCCGCTCGATCTCGCTGGAAACAGACAGCGCCACGCGCCGTGAGATCACCCGCCTGTCGCGCAAGAGATCGGCCTGATTGAGGCTGAAGCGTTCGGCCCAGACGATCTGGTTGTCGTCGAAGAAGATCAGCTGCGCGAAGAGCTTGACCTCGTCGAAACCGGTGATCTGGGTTTCCAGCACATAATTGACGGCGTGCCGTTCGAAGAAGGCGGCCTGATCCTCGCTCTGATGGCCGATCTGTACGGCCGAATGCGGCGCGATGACCTGCAGACTGTTGAAGGCGCAGAAACCGATGGTGATATCCTCGATCAGCGAGGCGGCAATCATCACCGATTGCGGATTGCTGGAGAGGTTACGCGGCGCGAGCAGCACCAGGCGGGGAATGGCCGGGCGCCCTGCCCTTTCCAGTGATAGACCCTCGATCCCATCCCCTGCTGCGGTACCTACCGGTCTTGCTTCCAGCTTGCTGCTGCCATTGCCAACGGCGGGCGACACGGCATCGAGGCCGCGCGCGATCGAATTTTTCCGCTTCTCGATATAGTCGCGGATATATTCGACCTCTTCCTGCGCATCGAAAATATCGAGCAGCAGGCGCAGCATGTCCGGGTCTTTCGGCTCGTCGCGAAACACCAGAAGCCCGGCTTTCCTCAGAACCTCCCATTCCTCGGTCGTTTCGACGGGAAAAGAAACCGCTTTCAGCGTATCCTGAAGCACGCCGGAATGGCGGTAGTTCTGATCCTTCAGCCAGCCATCGAAAACGTGGCTCTGGCAATTGACCTGCCCCAGGAAAGGCTGGCCCATTGCTTTCGTTAGCTTCGCCAGCCGGGCCATCGGCTCGCCTGTTGCCTGCAGCGCAACGAAGTCGGCGCTCAGCGACGATGGATCGAGGGAGACGGAGCTTTCGGTGAATGTCAGGAATTCGGTGCCGAGCTGCTCCTGGCGGGCCTTGATGCGCGAGATGGTCTTGCGCAGGTTGGACAGCGAGATCGCCTTATCCTCATTGCCCCACAGAAAATCGGCAGCCATCGTGCGGTGCGCCGCATGCTTTTCGAGCGTCAGCAGATAGGCGACGAGCAACAGGCCTTTCTCGGGGAAAGCAATATCGTTGCCTTCCGCGTCGGCAAGCCGCAGACGTCCAAACGTTTCTACGAGAAAAGCCATTTCAACCTTTGAGTTGCGCCGCCCTGATTCGCATCCTTCGTGCGAGATATTAATGCAACCAAAAATACGAATAATGCTCGGCAAAGCAAGCTTTTGCCGAGTGCCCTGGAAATATGAGTTTGGCTTAATGTGCGGGCAAATTCAACTGTTGTGCACCGCACGCGCCACCGCAGCTCAGCCGGGAGTTGGTGAGCCGGCTATTCGGGGCCGGACGCGGGCTGCGTCCGGCCCCGCTGCCTTCATTTTTTAACCGGATATCCGGCGGCCGCGAGGATCAGATTGGCGATCTCGCGCGGATGAGAAATCAGCGATACGTGGCTGGAATTGAGCTCGACCCTGGTGGCGTTCATGCGCTTGGCAAGGAAGCGCTCGAGATCCGGATTGGTCGTCCGGTCGTTCTTCGAAACGGCGTACCAGCTCGGCTTTGTCTTCCACGCAGCCTGCGTCGTCTTGGTCGAAAACAGCGTATCGGAGATCGGGCCCTGGACGGCGTAGAGCGCGAGCGCGTCCTTCTTGCTCAAATCACCCGCGAAATCATGGACGAAAGCATCCTCGCTCAGCTGCGCGAAGCCGCCGCTATGCACCAGGCCCTTGCTTGCGGGAGGAGCCGGGAACTTTGCGGCAAGCGCCGGATAGTCTTCACCGGCATCAGGTGCACGGGCGGCGACATAGACCAAGGCCGAGACCTTGGGATCGACGCCCGTCTCGCTGATCACCATGCCGGCATAGGAATGGCCGACGAGCACGGTCGGGCCGTCCTGAAGGGCAAGAGCACGCTTGGTGGCGGCAACGTCGTCGGCAAATGAGGTGAGCGGGTTCTGCACCGCGGTCACATGCAGCCCGGCCTTCTGCAGCAGCGGGATGACTTTCGACCAGCTGGAGCCGTCGGCATAGGCGCCGTGGACGAGCACGACGTTGCGCGCCTTGACCGGCGCCTCACCGGCTGCCGAGGAGGCACCGGCAAAAGAGACCGCAGCAATAAATGTTGCCGCAGCAAAAGCGGCCTTCTGGAAAATGTTCATGATCTGACGTCCGTATCGTTTCGTGATGAAGCACGTCGCTTCAAAAGCCCTATTCGACCGGCATTTCAGGTCCGCAACACTATCACGCTTTTGTGACGGCCTCAATTTTTTCACCAGTCCATGTAACGAAACGCTGACAACAGCGAAAAGACGATCATGACCCCTCGCGAAGACAATTGGGCGGATGCCATGCGCGCTGCTCGCCGCGGCGATGCCGGAGCCTACGAAGCGCTGCTCGAAGATATCGGGCGAACGCTGCGCGTGCTCGTCGGCCGCAAGCTGACAAGGCTCAGCATGGGGACCGACCAGACAGAAGATATCGTTCAGGAAGCCCTGCTCGGCCTGCACATGATGCGCGACCGCTGGGACGATAGCCGGCCCTTCCTACCCTGGCTGCACGCAATCGTCCGCTACAAGATCGGCGACGCCATGCGCAAGCGCAGCCGCGAGGCGCGCCACCGCTGCGACGTGACGCTCGACGAGCTTTCGGATGTCATCGCCGCACCCGATCAGGGCGACCGCCACATGCCTGATATGGACCGGGCGCTTGCGAGCCTTTCTTCCGGCCAGCGCGACGTCGTCTCATCATTGGCGATCGAGGGGCAGTCGGTTCGCGAGACGGCTGCGAGATTGAAGACCAGCGAGGGCGCGGTCCGCGTCACCCTGCATCGCGCGCTTCAGCGCCTGACGGCCTTTGCCGATCCGGGGCCTGGCTACGCAAGAAAAGGCAAATCATGAAATCCGCCCAAGACACATCCGCCTTGATCCGCAGCCTGGCGCGCGAAGCCGCCGAGGAGGAACCGTCGCAGGGCCTGCGCTTCGATCGTCTGCTGATGCTGGCGGGCGGTTTCTCACTGCTGCTGTCGATCGCGCTGGCGCTCGGCCTGTTCGGCATCCGCCCCAATCTGCCTGCCGTTCTGATTGGCGCGCCGTTTCTCTTCAAGTTCGCGACGATGCTGCTTCTGGCCGCTGGCGGCTTGGCGCTGGTTCGCCGGGCGGGCGAGCCTGACAGCGGCGGCGCTGCCTGGATGATGCTCATTCCAGGCTTCCTGGTGCTCGCCATGGGGCTGGCACTCGATGGTTCCAGCTTTCCGCTTTTGGGCCGGCATGGCGGTGCTGTGCCAAGCTGCGTCGGCGCTATCGTGCTTCTATCGCTTCCGGCGCTTGCTGCCGCTCTCGGCGTGCTGAAGCGCGGCGTGCCGACGCAGCCCCTGCGCGCCGGTTTGTCGGCAGGATTCCTTGCCGGAACGATCGGCGGGGCGGCCTATGCCTTCGTCTGCAAGAACGACGGCGCACTCTTCGTTGCCGTCTGGTACGGATTGGCGATTGTCATCGTCGCAACGCTTGGAGCACTGATCGGCCGCAAAGCGCTCGCCTGGTAAAAGTCAGGTCTTCGCCGAAACCTCGTCTGCCGCCTCGCGGATCGTCTGCATCAGGATCGACAGCGGCAGAGACGGGATCGCATCGGTGCGCATCGTCAGGCCGACCGGGCCCTTCGTCTCGCTGGTATCGATCGGCAGCACCGCCAGAACCCCATCCTCGATATCCTTGGCGACGACGCCGGTCGAGATGATCCAGACCGCATCGCTCGCACGCACGAAAGCGCGGCCGAAGCTGTCTGAAACGGTCTCGATCTGGTTCGGCAGGCTCGGCACACCGTTGGCGATCAGGAAACTCTCGACGAAGGGCCGGATGATCGAAGCCCGCGTCGGCATCAGCACCGTGTAATCGGCGAGCGCTGCAAAATGCGATTGCCGGGTCTTCAGCAGCGGATGGCCGGCGCGCACGGCAAAGACCACCTGCTCCGAATAGAGATGCTCGAAGGAGAAGCCGGTCATCTTCTCCGGCCCGGCAAGACGGCCGACGACAAGATCGAGATCGCCGACGCGCAACTGCTCCAGAAGCACGGCGTTTTCGCCGGTGACGATCTTCAGCCGGCTCCAGGTATTCTCCTTGAGAAACAGCTCCATGGCCCGCGGCATGATGCGCGTCGACACGGTGGGCAAGGCCCCGACCCGGATCGGCGGTGCGTCGCCGACACGCTCCTGGGTGACGGAATCGAGCCCCTGCCGCAGCGCTGTCAGAGCAGCACCGGCATGCTTCAGAAATACTTCGCCGTAACGGGTGATCTTGATGCCGCGGCCGTCGCGCTCGAAGACCTCGACGCCGAGAACCTCCTCCAGCTCACGGATCGTCTTGGTCACCGCGGGCTGGCTGACATGCAGCAGCTCGGCCGCCTTCATCACGCTTTTCTGCCTGGCGACCTCGACAAAGGTTTGCAGATGGCGGAACTTTATGCGGCTGTCGATCATCGATCACATAACTCCGGAGTTATCGGAAAGCCACGAAATATCATTTTACCTAACCAGATTAAACATTCAATTTCCTGTCCGGAGGAGTTTCCAGTGCAGTTTGCCCGCGTCAACGACATCGCCATTCACTATCAGGTTATCGGCGGCCCCGCCGACAAGCCGGTCCTGGTCTTTGCCAATTCGCTGGGCACCGACTTCCGGATCTGGCGTGATGTCGTCGTCCGCCTGGCAGGCGATTTCGCCATCCTGCTCTATGACAAGCGCGGCCATGGCCTTTCCGATGTCGGCCAGACGCCCTATTCGATCGAGGACCACGCGTCCGATCTCATCGGCCTGCTCGAAACGCTGGATATCAAGAAGGCCATCATCTGCGGCCTGTCCGTCGGCGGACTGATCGCGCAGTCGCTCTACCAGCAGCGTCCCGATCTCGTCAGCGCGCTGATCCTCTGCGACACCGCGCACAAGATCGGCACGGCCGAGAGCTGGAACAACCGCATTGCGGCCGTCGAGCAGAATGGCATAGCCAGCATGTGCGACGCGATCATGGAGCGCTGGTTCACGCCGGCCTTCCGCCGCCCTGAGAACACCGCCTATGACGGCTATTGCAACATGCTGGTCCGCCAGCCGGTGGCCGGCTACGCCGCGACCTGCGCTGCCGTGCGCGACGCCGACTTTACCGAAGCGGCAAAGACCATCGCCGTACCAACGATCTGCATCGTCGGCGCTCAGGACGGATCGACACCGCCAGACCTCGTCAAGTCGCTGGCGCAACTGATCCCCGGCGCGCGCTTCGAAATCATTCTCGATGCCGGCCACATCCCCTGCATCGAGCAGCCCGAAGCGCTGACGTCAGTCATTCGCGCATTCATCGATTTCGCATTGCATGGAGAAAAGAGCCCATGAGTGACAGTTCGCGCGCCTCCGAGCGCTACAAGCAGGGCATGGCGACGCGCCGCGCCGTGCTCGGCGACAGCCATGTCGACCGTGCCGAGGCCGGATCGACGGATTTCGACAAACCGTTTCAGGACCTGATCACCGAAGCCGCCTGGGGTCATGTCTGGTCGCGCCCAACGCTTTCCAAGCGCGAGCGCTCGATCGTCACCATCGCGCTGCTCGCCGCTCTCGGCCAGGACGATGAAGTGGCGATGCATGTGCGCGCCACAGTCAATACAGGCGCCAGCCGCGACGATGTCTGCGAGGCGCTGCTGCATGTGGCGATCTATGCCGGTGTTCCGGCGGCCAATCACGCGATCAAGATTGCCAAGCAGGTCTTCGAACAGATGGACGCTGATAAGGCGGCATAAGAGGAAGCCATGTCCGACATACCGAACCGCAAGCCCGAAACAGGCGCCTTTTTCGCCCGCGACCACGCCTGGCATCCGCCTGCCTTTGCGCCGGGATACAAGACCTCGATCCTGCGTTCGCCGCAGCGCGCCCTGCTGTCTCTCGACGGCACGATCTCCGAGATCACCGGCCCCGTCTTCGGCCACGGCATGATTGGCGAACTCGATAACGACCTGCTCCACAATTATGCCAAGCCCGGCGAGAGCGCGATCGGCGAGCGCATCATCGTTCACGGCCAGGTGCTGGATGAGCGCGGGCGGCCGCAGGCCGGCGTGCTGGTCGAGTTCTGGCAGGCCAATGCCGGCGGGCGCTACCGCCACAAGAAGGAAAGCTATCTGGCAGCGATCGACCCGAATTTCGGCGGCTGCGGCCGGGCGATCACCGACGAGGAAGGCCGATACTATTTCCGCACCGTGCGGCCCGGCGCCTATCCTTGGCCGAACGGCGTCAACGACTGGCGCCCGGCACATATCCATTTCTCGGTCTTCGGCCACGGCTTCTCGCAGCGCCTGATCACCCAGATGTATTTCGAAGGCGATCCGATGATCTGGAAGTGTCCGATCGTCAGCACGATCCCCGACAAGGCGGCGATCGAACAGCTGATCGCCCCCATGGATTGGGGCAACACCATTCCGATGGATAGCCGCGCCTACAAATTCGACATCGTGCTGCGCGGCCGCCGCTCGACGATGTTCGAGAACAAGCTGGAGGGCAACTGATGGCCCGGGAAATCCGTTACCTCAAGGAAACGCCATCGCAGACCGCGGGACCCTATGTCCATATCGGTCTCACGCCGAATTTCTGCGACATATCAGGTGTCTATGACGGCGACCTCGGCACCGCGATGGTCAACGACAAGACGACGGGCGAGCGGATCACCGTGACGGGCCGGATCTTCGACGGTGCCGGCGCTTTGGTGCGCGATGCGGTGATCGAGATCTGGCAGGCCGACAGCGCCGGGCTCTATAACAGCCCCTCGGAAATGCGCGGCGCCGCCGATCCGAATTTCACCGGCTGGGGCCGTTGCCCGACCCGGGCGGAGGACGGCGTCTACAGCTTCGAGACCATCAAGCCCGGCAAGGTGCCGTTCAAGGACGGGCGCAAACAAGCGCCGCACATCACCTTCTGGATTGTCGCACGCGGCATCAATCTCGGCCTGCACACCCGCATGTATTTCCCGGAAGAATCGGAAGCCAACGCCGCCGACCCGCTGCTGCAGCGGATCGAGCACCGCGACCGCGTGGCGACACTTATTGCCGCACGCGATGGCGCAACCTATGCGTTTGACATCCGCCTGCAGGGAGAAAACGAGACAGTCTTTCTCGATATCTGACAAGCATTACTGCTGCTGGATTTTCGCCTGATCTCGGAAATCCGGCAACAGCTGGCTTTCGTTAAGCACGCGCAATTCAAGATACAACCGGGAATGTATTTTCCATGCTGCATCCGCGTAAAGCGGGTTGGCATTCATGCTGCGCCGCGGTATGAAACGGGCGGGCTGAAACGTTGATGGTGGAAACATGCAGAAAACTTTCGGACACGTCCTGGCGGCGCATAGGGGCCTCGGTCCAGGTTTTGATTTCTTGCGAATCGCGCTCGCTTTTTCAATTGTCCTCGCGCACTCCTTCCTACTGACCGGCAATGACGAATTCTTCCGCTCCACGCCACTGTGGTTTGCGGAATATGCGCTGGTGCCGATGTTCTTTGCGTTGAGCGGCTTCCTGATTGCAGGCAGCGCCCAGCGGCTGAGTCTCAAGAACTTCCTCCTGAACCGCGGGCTGCGTATCGTGCCGGCGCTTGCCGTCGATATCGTCGTCTGCGCCCTGATCATCGGCCCGCTGCTGACGCCTGTCGCGCTCAGCGTCTATTTCTCAAGCGCCGATTTCTTCAAATATTTCCTGAACATCATAGGCTGGATCCACTACAGCCTGCCGGGCGTCTTCGATAACAACCCGACGCATCGCGTCAACGGCGCATTGTGGACGGTCCCCTGGGAGATCTTCTGCTACATCATCATGTCCGGCCTGATGATGACCTCGATCATCTCGTCCTGGCGAAAGACGGCGCTGCTGACTGCAGGCTTCATCGCCGCCGGTCTTTTGATCCAGGCCCTGGGACCGCACCTGCCCTACCGCGTCAATCTGGTGCTCGGTACGGTCTTCGTCAGCCGCGGCGCCCAGCTGGTCTTTGCCTTCCTGCTCGGCATTCTTGCCTATCAGCTGCGCGACGTGATCCCGCACAGCCGCATATTGCTTGCCGTCTGCGCCGCGATTGCGATTGCCGCGGTCTTCGTGCTCAACAGCTCGTCGATCGAGACGGTGCCGAACCGCATCATCGTCATCCCGGCGCTGGTCTACATCACCATCTTCATCGGGCTGACACCGGTTCCGTTGCCCTCCGTCTTCCACAAGGGCGATTATTCCTACGGCGTCTACCTCTATCACGACCCCTTCCTGCAGATCCTGATCGGCTTGGCGCCGGGTGTCTTCCTGGTTCCGAAAACCGGAGCGCTGGCGCTTTATGCGATCGGCATCTGCGCGGCGATGGCGGTGGCGGTGATTTCCTGGCACATGATCGAGAAACCCATTCTCGGCATGCGCAAGAAGTTCTCCTTCGTCGCCAAGGCGCGCGGCGTGGATGAGACCAGCGAAACGAAGATCCTGCCCGTCGAGAAGCCAGCCAAGGCATAGGCTGACGCGTGAACGCTATTGACGTCTCGACGGGCTCAAGGCTTTCTGCCGCCATACGGCGGCAGTGGCCGGCCATGAAAGAAGAGACGACAGTGAGCGCAACGGCCTTCGACCATCCCTTCCTCTCCGGCCTACTCGGTGACGAGGAGATATCCGCCTATTTCACCGCCGAGGCCGATATCCGCGCCATGCTGCAGTTCGAGGCGGCGCTGGCGCGCGCTGAGGCGGCTCATGATGTCATACCCCCGCCCGCTGCCGAAGCCATTTCCGCCGCATGCACAAGCTTTGCCGCCGATATCCAGGCCCTGCGCACTGCCACCGCCCGCGATGGCGTCGTCATCCCCGAGCTGGTACGCCAGTTGCGCGCCGCTGCAAGCGAGACCAGCCCTCACGTCCATACTGGGGCTACCAGCCAGGATGTAATCGACACCAGCCTGATGCTGCGGCTGAAACCCGTGGCCTTCATCTTTGCGGCACGGCTCACCGCCATCGAAGTCAGGCTTGCCGCTTTGGAAACCAGCCTCGGTGCGAAGCCTCTGATGGGCCGCACCCGCATGCAGGCGGCAATCCCGATCACCGTTGCCGACCGGCTGCATGCCTGGCGAACACCGTTCGACACCTATCGCGAGAAGCTGACGGAGCTGCGCTTCCCGCTGCAATTCGGTGGTGCTGCCGGCACGCTGGAAAAACTTGGCGGCAAGGCGGCCGCCGTGCGCGGTTCGCTCGCCCAGGAACTCGGCCTCGCCGATCTGCCGCAATGGCAGAGCCAGCGCGCCTTCATCGCCGAATTCGCCGGACTGCTGTCGCTTGTGACTGGCAGCCTCGGCAAGTTCGGCCAGGACATCGCGCTGATGGCGCAAGCGGGGGACGAGATTGCGCTGAGCGGCGGCGGTGGCTCGTCGGCCATGGCGCACAAGCAGAACCCTGTTGCCGCCGAGACGCTGGTGGCGCTGGCGCGCTTTAACGCCACTCAAATCTCGGCGATCCACCAGTCGATGGTCCATGAGCAGGAACGCTCCGGCGCGGCCTGGACATTGGAATGGCTCGTCCTGCCGCAGATGGTTGTGGCGACCGGGGCTGCCCTTCGTCTTGCACGCGAGCTTGCGGATAACATCCAGAGCCTTGGCGCCGCGAATTCATAACCGTTCGATCATGACTTCTGGCATTTATTTCATTTTACATTACCGTTTCGCATGACAAACTAGCGCGAAAAGTTTTAGCTGCGAGCTAATACGGCGCTGGAGTACGCCGAAAAAGGGAGAGAGAAAGAATGAAGAAGCTGCTTCTGGCCGCCGTTGCGGCCATGCTCATGGGCTCGGGCGCCTATGCGGATACGATCAAGGTCGGCGTCGTCGGACCGTTTTCCGGTCCGTTCGCCCTGCAGGGCAAGAACTTCAAGGCAGGCATCGACGCCTATATGGCGACCAACGGCAGCAAGGTCGGCGACAACACCGTCGAGGTCATCTATCGCGACCTCCCCGCCGCCGATCCGGCGCAGTCGAAGGCGCTTGCCCAGGAACTGGTCGTCAAGGAAAAGGTCCAGTACCTGGCCGGCTTCTATTTCACGCCTGACGCCATGGCCGTCACCCCGATCCTGAAGCAGGCCAACACACCGCTGGTTATCATGAACGCTGCGACCTCGGCGATCGTCACCAAGAGCCCGCTCGTGGTGCGTACCTCCTTCACGACGTGGCAGACCTCGACGCCGATGGCGCAGGTCGCCTTCGACAAGGGCGTCAAGAAGGTGATCTCCGTTGTCAGCGACTACGGCCCGGGCGTTGACGCGGAAAATGCCTTCAAGGCCGGTTTCGAAAAGGCTGGCGGCGAGGTCGTGGAAGCGATCCGCATGCCGCTCGCCACCAACGACTTCAGCGCGATCATGCAGCGCATCAAGGACTCCGGCGCGACCGGCGTCTTCGCCTTCCTGCCATCCGGCCCGACGACGCTCGGCTTCGTCAAGGCTTACAACGAAAACGGTCTGAAGACCGGCGGCATCCAGCTCTTCGCCCCCGGCGATCTGACGCAGGAATCCGATCTTCCGGCGCTCGGCGATGCCGCGCTCGGCATGCTGACCACCTTCCACTACGCGGTTTCCCACGACTCGCCCGAGAACAAGGCCTTCGTCGAAGCCGCCGGTAAGGCGATCGGCAACCCGGCCGAACTGACCTTCCCGGCTGTCGGCGCCTATGACGGCATGCATGTCATCTACAAGATGATCGAGGCAACCGGCGGCAAGCAGGACGCGGCAAAGGCTGTTGAAGCGGTGAAGGGTTTCGCCTGGGTGAGCCCGCGCGGCCCGGTCTCGATTGATCCGGAAAGCCGCCACATCACGCAGAACATCTACCTGCGCGAAGTCGCCAAGGATGCCGACGGCAAATACATCAACAAGGAAATCCAGACCTTCGAAAAGCAGGGCGATCCGGGCCTTGCTGCTGTGAAGTAAGGATTTTCGGCTTAGACGTTGTGCCGTGAGCCCCCTCACCCTACCCTCTCCCCGCTGGGGGAGAGGGGAAGCGACCGTAGCGCTCCAATTTCCCTTCTCCCATCGGGGGTCCGAAGGACGGGTCGAGACGAGCGGCTCGACCCCGGGGTGGCCCGAAGGGCGGATGAGGGGGCCACGCGGCGCAAGGGCTGCTAGTCGCCGCTCGTATAGAACAAGGACCACACCAAACCCATGCAAACCGTCTTCAGCATAGCCGTCGATGCGCTGGCCTATGGCATGGTGCTGTTCGTGATCTCGATCGGCCTTTCTATCACCATGGGCCTGATGCGGGTCGTCAATCTCGCCCACGGCGCCTTCGCCATGATCGGCGGCTATATCGCCTCCTACGCGGTGCGCGATCTCGGGCTTGGCTACGGCATCGGCGTCATCGCCGCCGTCATCGGCACGATCATCATTGCCATCCCGATCGAACGCTTCCTCTACCGCCGGATTTACGGCGCGCCCGAGTTGACGCAGGTGCTGATGACGATCGGCATCACGTTCTGCATCATCGGCATCGCCAACTACGTCATGGGGCCGACGCTGAAGACCATTCCGCTGCCGCAGGGGCTGCAAGGTTCGGCCGATCTCGGCTTCCGCACCATCCCGGTTCATCGCCTCTTCGCGATCGTCTGCGGACTGGGCGTTGCCATCGCGCTGTGGTTCACGATCGAACGGACGAGTTTCGGGGTGAAACTGCGCGCCTCCGTCGACAACGCATCGATGGCGGCGGCCCTCGGCGTGCGCACCGAGATCATCTACGCGCTGAGTTTCGCGGTTGCCGTTGGCCTTGCCGCGTTCGGCGGCGTCGTCGGAGCCGAGCTGCTGCCGGTCGAGCCCTACTATGCGCTGCGCTACATGGTGACCTTCCTCGTCGTCGTCTCAGTGGGCGGCGCGGGATCGATCCCCGGTGCGCTGATTGCCTGTCTCGTGCTGGGCGGCATCGATACGACAGGCCGCTACCTGATGCCTGAGTTCGGCGAATTCTTCTTCTATCTCGCCGTTATCGCCATCATCTGCATCTTCCCGCGCGGTTTTGCCGGGAGGGCGAAATAGGATGACGTTCGCCATGAACACCGACACGGCCGCCGCACGCCGTCACCGCTCTGCGGGCAGAGATTTCGCCGGCGTTGCGGCGATCATCGTCCTTGCTGCCACCGGCTACCTGCTCTTTCCTGACAATCTGGCCCTGCTGACCCGCATCATCGCCATCGCGCTGCTCGTCCTGTCGCTCGATCTCGTGACCGGCTATTGCGGCGTCGCGACCCTCGGCCATGCGGCCCTCTTCGGTTCCGGCGCTTATGCCGCCGGTATCGTCTCGGCCCATTACGGGATCACCGATCCGCTGCTGATGACGCTTGCCGGTATCGCCGGCGGCGCGATTGCCGGTCTGATCTGCGGCGCCATCATCCTGCGCGCCCACGGATTGCCGCAGCTGGTGCTATCGATCGCGCTGATCAACCTGTTCCATGAATTCGCCAACAAGGCGTCCTCCTGGACCGGCGGCAGCGACGGCCTCTCCGGCATTTCGGCCGATCCGGTGCTCGGCTATTTCGAATTCGATCTCTACGGGCATACGGCCTATATCTTCGGCTTTGTCCTGCTACTCGCGGTCTTCATCCTGCTTCGCCTCCTGGTGCGCTCGCCTTTCGGCATGCTTTGCCGCGGCATCAAGGAAGATTCGCTGCGCATCCGCGCCATGGGCGCATCGCCGAAGGCTGCGCTGATGAAGATGTATGTCATCTCGGGTGCGGTGGCCGGCATCGGCGGCGCGCTGACGGCGATCTCGACGCAGGTGGTCGGCCTCGACAGCCTGTCCTTCACGCTCTCGGCCGAAAGCCTGGTCATGCTCGTTCTCGGCGGCACCGGCTCGCTGTTTGGCGCACTCTCCGGCACCGTCATCTTCATGCTGTTCGAGGACTATGTCTCGGCCGCCAACCCGTTCCACTGGCTGACGATGGTCGGTGCACTCTTGATCACCGTCGTGCTCTTCGCACCAAAGGGGCTCTACGGCACGGCTGCTGCCTTTCTCTCTCGTCGCAAGGAGGCAGGCGAATGAGCGCCGTGTTCGAAGTCGCCAACCTGAAGAAATCTTTCGGCGGCCTTGCCGTCACCAACGACGTGTCGATTGCAATGCATCCGGGCGACCGGGTGGCGCTGATCGGGCCGAACGGTGCCGGCAAGACCACCTTCGTCAATCTGGTCACCGGCAATCTGGCCCCCGATTCCGGCGAAGTCCGCCTCGGCGGCGAGACGGTGACGAAGGTCGATGCGGCCGGGCGCGTGAAACGCGGTCTGGTCCGTTCCTTCCAGGTGACCCGCCTTTTCCAGGAGATGACGCCAGCCGAACATGTCGCACTTGCCATCCTGCAGCGCGACGGGAAGACCGGCCGGATGTTCGGAAACTTCCTGTCGATGCCCGGCGTCATGAACGAGGTGAGCGGCATGCTGCAGACGCTGGGGCTGACTGCCCTCATGCATCGCAAGGTCAGCGAGATCGCTTATGGCCAGCAGCGCCTGCTGGAGATCGCCGTCGCCATGGCCTTGAAGCCGAAGGTGCTGCTGCTCGACGAGCCCGCCGCCGGCGTGCCGCAGAGCGATACCAGCCGCATCGAGCAGGCGCTGGCCGATCTGCCTGCCGATCTCGCGGTGCTGATGATCGAGCACGACATGGACCTCGTCTTCCGCTTCGCCAGGCGCGTCATCGTGCTTGCCGCCGGCGCCATCATCTTCGACGGCTCGCCCGCCGACGTCACCAAGGATGCCCGCGTGCGCGAGGCCTATCTCGGGAGCTATGCCAATGCCAGCCACGCCGCTTGAGGTGGAAAACCTGTCGGCCGGCTACGGCCCGACCCGCGTTCTCGAAGGCGTGTCCTTTTCGGTCCCGGCAGGCGCCCGCCTCGCCGTGCTCGGCCGCAACGGCATGGGCAAGACGACGCTGCTCGCCACCCTTGCCGGGCAGACGAAACGCTATGACGGCCGCATCCGGCTGGGCTCGACCGACGTGACGGCGATGCCGAGCGCCGCACGCGCGCATCAGGGGCTTGGCTTCGTGCCCCAGGCGCGCTGCGTCTTTCCAACATTGACAGTCGAGGAAAACCTCTTCGTCGGCCTCAAGGGACGGCCGAAAACAGCGCTCGAAGAAGCCTACCAGATGTTTCCGCGTCTGAAAGAACGCCGCCGCAATCTCGGCAACCAGCTTTCCGGCGGCGAGCAGCAGATGCTCTCCACCGCCCGCTCGATCCTCGGCCGTCCCTCGGTGCTGCTGCTGGACGAGCCGCTCGAGGGCCTCGCGCCCGTCATTTGCGAGGAACTGATGGCCGCCTTCGCCGAACTCGCCAAGACCGGAGATATGACCATCCTTCTGGTCGAACAGCGTATTCAGAGCGCGCTCGATTTCGCCGACCAGGTCATCATACTGGAACGCGGAAGGCTCGCCTGGAGCGGCACGCCGGAAGCGCTGTCGGCGGATCATGATGTGGTAGAACGGCTGCTGGGCGTGGGTGGGCTGCACTAACGCTCAGCTCGCGGAAAAGCCCTCGTCGTAGGTCACCTCGCCCGACGGCGTCTCCCCGCTGAATGTCATTGCCTGAAAATATTCAGCCGGGACGCCCGGAAACGTTAGTTTCGAATCTGCCTGGAAGCCGAAGCGGCTGTAGAAAGCCGAATCACCAAGCAGCACGCAACCCCTGGCGCCAAGCGCCCGGATTGCCGCCAGGCCCGCGTCCATAAGCGCGCGCCCAATTCCCTGCCCCTGCCATTCCGGTGCAACGGCGATAGGGCCGAGCCCGTACCAGCCGAGATCGGCGCCATCGATCGCTACTGGAGAGAATGCAACATGGCCGACAACATTCCCTTCATCTTCGGCAATCAGTGAGACACTGAGCTTACCGCGGTCGCGCAAGGCGTCGACAATCGCCGCCTCCGTCTGGCTGCTAAATGCCATCGGCGCAAAGGCACGGGTTATCAGCGCCCGGATGAGCGGAATATCGGCTGCGGTTTCTTCGCGAGGCTTCATCGCTGTCCTCCAATGACAGCAAATCGGGTAGCAAATAGCCTCACTTGCGTCAAAGCCGCGGCTTGCATTGGCGAGCCGACTCCTCTTTGATCGCAGGCCAACGAGGAGTATCCCGCTTGTCCTTTCCCCTATTCGACCTCACCGGAAAACGTGCGCTGATCACCGGCTCAAGCCAGGGCATCGGCTATGCGCTGGCACTCGGGCTGGCCGAGCATGGGGCGTCTGTCGTCATCAACGGCCGCAATGCCAGCAAGGCTTCGGAAGCGGCGGAGGTGATCCGGGGCAAGGGTCATCATGCGCTGAGCGCCGCCTTCGACGTGACGGATGCTCAGGCGGCGCGCGGTGGCATCGCCTATATCGAAGAGGAAATCGGGCCGATCGATATCCTTATCAACAATGCCGGCATGCAGTTTCGCACGCCGCTCGAGGATTTTCCGGTCGAGAAGTGGGACGAGATCTTCAAGACCAATGTCTCCAGCGTCTTCTATGTCAGCCAGCCGGTCGCCAAGGCGATGATTAGCCGCGGGCGCGGCAAGATCATCAACATCACCTCTGTTCAGGCCGAGCTCGCCCGCCCGAGCATTGCGCCCTATACCGCGACCAAAGGTGCGGTAAAGAATCTGACGCGCGGCATGGCGACGGATTGGGCCAAGCACGGTCTGCAGGTGAACGCGATTGCGCCCGGATATTTCAAGACGCCGCTGAACCAGGCGCTAGTCGATGATCCGAAATTTTCCAGCTGGCTGGAGGGTCGCACGCCTGCCGGGCGCTGGGGTAATGTCGAGGAGCTGGTGGGTGCTGCGGTATTCCTGTCCTCGGAGGCTTCGTCCTTCGTCAACGGCCATATGCTGATGGTCGATGGCGGGATCACCACCAGTCTCTAGTCGGCGGCGATATTTCCGCGCCGCATCAGCCGCATCAGGATGAGCGGCAGCAGCGTGGTGATGCAGATGGCGATGAAGGCCATGGCCATGCCAAGGCCGATCGAACCCTGCTCGAACTGCCGCCAGATGAAGGTGGCGATCGTCTGCATGCCGACCGGCGCGACGACGACCGAGGCGACGAGCTCGCGCGAGGCCAGCGCGAAGACCAGAAGCATCGAAGAGGCAAGGCTCGGGAAGACCAGCGGCAGCAGAATGCGCCGGAAGGCCATGACGCCGCTGGCGCCGCAGACGCGGGCGGCGGCTTCCAGATTGTCACCGATCTGCTGGAAGGCGGCTGCGGTGTAGCGCACAGGCTGCGGCAGCAGGATGCAGCAATAGGCGAGCAGCAGGATGAAGCCGGTATTGTAGGGCGTGAACGGCAGGCCCGGCATGTTCCAGGCGAGGATCAGGCCGACAGCGACGACGATGCCGGGCAGCGCGTTCGGCAGAATGGTCATGATATAGATCGCCATCCGGCCCCGCATCTTCGTCTTCACGACGGTATAGGCGGCAGTGACGCCGACGAGGCCGGTGATAACAGCCGTGCCGATGCCGAGCGAGAAACTGTTGATCAGCGCGGTGACGGCACCGGCACTGTTGCTGAAGACGGCGATGAAATTGTCGAGGTTGACATTGTCGAGCGCAAGACCGCCGGAAATGGTGCGCGCCAGCGCCGTCGCCAGGATCGCCAGGAGCGGCACGCCTGTCGCCAGGAAAGCGATAACGGCAAAGCCGATCATGACCGGAACTTTCAGCGCGCCGAGCGGCCGCTTGTCCTTGGCGGTCGGCTTGCCGCCGACCGTCTGGTAGGAACGGCGTGCCAGAATCCAGCGCTGCAGCAGGAAAGTGGCGAGCGACATGGCGACGAGCACCAGCGAGAGGATCGCAGCGCCCGGCAGATCGATCGGCCAGTCGGTGACGCGCAGGTCGATGCCCGTCACCAGCACTTGGAAACCGGCCCGGCGGCCAAGTGCCGCGGGCGTGCCGTATTCTTCGATCGCTGCGGCGAAGACGAGCATCAGGCTGGCCGTCAGGCCGGGTGCGGAGAGCGGCAGGGTGATGCGCCAGAAGGCGCGCGCCGGGCTGGCGCCGAAGACACGGCCGACATCGGCATAACGGGCGCCGACAGCCTCGACGGTGCGCGACACCGCGAAATAGACAACCGGAAAAGTGTTAAAGGCCATGACGACGGTCATGCCGAACAGCGAAAAGAGATAGGGCGCCAGGTTGAAACCGGCGAGCTGTTCGAGATAGCCGCGCGGCTGCAGCGTCATGATCCAGCCGAGTGTGGCGATATAGGGCGGGATCATGAAGGGGACGAGGAGCACCACATCCCAGAACGTCGCGAAGGGGATGCGGTAGAGGGCGCGAAAGACGCCGAGCGGCACGGCAACGAGCGCCGAAGCCAGGACGACGCAGGCGCCGAGCAGGATGGTATTGCCGCCCATTCGGATCAGCGAGCTATCGGCAAGCGTCGCGTAGAGCGAGGAGAAGGGGTTCGCAAACGAGCCCCGTCCGAGTTCGGGAAAGATGCCTTGCAGGACGACGGCGATGAAGGGAACGGCAACGACGAGGATGAGACCCGCTGTTGCCAGCCAGGCGGCCGGAGCCGTGCCGCCGATGCCGTTCGCTTTCATCTCGTCAGACCTTACTTGGCGCCGTAGAGTTCGGCGAAGGACTTCAGCGTTTCCTTGCGCTTGCCGTAGACGGCGGCCGTATCGTACTTCAGGAGCTTCAGATCGCCGATCAGCGGGCGGGCAGCCGGAATATCGGTGCGCGACGGCATCAGCATCTCACCGGCAACCAGCTTCTGGCCTTCGTCCGAGAGCATGTAGTCGATGAACTTCTTGGCGTCGTCCTGGTTCTTGGACCAGTTCATGATCATGGCTGGGCGCGGCGCGATGACGGTGCCCGAGGCCGGGAACACGACTTCGATATTCTCGCCCTTCTTCTGGGCGGCAAGCGCGATGTAATCGACTGCGCCGAAGACAACGGCCTTGGCACCCTGCAGAACCGGGTTGAGGGCATCGGCATTGGCACCGGCAATGATGGCGCCGTTGGCCTTCAGATCCTTGAAGAGCTTCCAGTCGTCCTGGCCGCCGAGAGCAGCGGTCAGCTCGAAGGACGAGCCAGACTGCGCCGGATCCGGAATGTTGACGAGGTCCTTGTATTCAGGCTTCGCGAGATCGGCCCATTCGGACGGCTTTGGCGTGCCGCTCTTCGAGTTCCAGACGATGCCGAGAGCCGAGATACCCTGCGCCACGGCGCCTTCCGACTTCAAGAAATCAGGCACCTTGGCAGCGTTCGGGCTGGCATAGTTGACGAGCCAGCCGCGTTTGGCAAAATCGTTTGCCGTATCCCAGGACGCCGAGATGACGACGTCGACGACCGGGTTTGCAGCTTCGGCTTCGATGCGGGCCATGACCTTGCCGGTCGTTGCCTGGAAAACATTGACCTTGACGCCCGTCTGGGCCGTGAAGCCAGCCGACAGCTTGTCGATCAGGCTCTGCGGGCCAGCGGTGTAAACGGTGACGTCGGCATGGGCGACGCCCGCCATAAGCGCGGCGGCAACCACGCCAAAAGTGACACTCTTCAAAGACTTAAACATTTTCTAGTCTCTCCTGTTTTGAATTATCGGCAGTCTGTTCAAAAAAGCGGATCCGCGTGGGATCGACGGCAAGGCCTATGCGTTCGCCGGGGCGCAGCTTGAGACGGCTGAGCACCTGCAGCTCGACGCCAGGCAACCCGGCGAGCGAAACCGTGGCCAGATGGCCGTCGCCGCGAAACTGCGAACGCAGCACTTCGGCGCTCAGACGATCGGGGGCGTCTCCAGATGCGGAAATCCCGGCGGTCGGGATCAGGATGCGGGCGCTGCGCGCCGCCGCCTCTTCGGCCGGCATCAACGCCACATCGCTGTCCTTGAAAAACCAGATCGCACCGCGGCGCTCGATATCGGCCAGACAGCCGAGCCGCAGGAAGTCGGCAACCTCAGGCGTCGCAGGGCGCTCGATCAGCATATCGGGTGAAGCAAGCTGCTCGATCAGCCCGCCGCGCATCACCGCAACGTGATCGGCAAGCGTCAGCGCCTCGCTGTGATCGTGGGTGACGTAGATCGCCGTCAGCCCCAATGTCGCAATCAGATCAGCAAGCTCACCGACCATGTTTTCGCGCAGCTCGCGATCGAGGTTCGAAAGCGGCTCATCGAAAAGGATCAGCTGCGGCTCGGCAACGATGGCACGGGCGATCGCCACGCGCTGCTGCTGGCCGCCGGAAAGATCGCTCGGACGGCGGTCGGCAAAGGCTGCAAGCCCGACCTTGTCCAGCGCCCGCATCGTCCGCTCCCGGCGCTCGGCCTTTCCGACGCCGCGCATTTCAAGCGGAAACGAGACATTGCCGCCAACCGTCAGATGTGGCCAGAGCGCATAATCTTGGAAGACCATGCCCAGCCCGCGGCGCTCCGGAGGCACGAAGGTGCCCTCGCCTGCAACGCGCTGCCCGGTAATGGCGATATGGCCCCTCGTCGGCGCCAGCAGGCCGGCGACAAGCCTGAGCAGCGTGGTCTTGCCGCAGCCTGATGGGCCAAGCAGCGCCAGTGTCTCACCCTTGCGAAGAGAGATGTCGATCCCCTTGAGGATGCGCGTCTGCCCATAGCTCAATTCGAGCCCGGCCGCGGAAACGGCGGTATTCGACGGAATTGCGGGGGCGTTCATGGGGAACCGGATGTCGCTTCAGAAATTACGGCGACATTTAGGCAGGCCGGATGACAGCTTTGCGACAGTTCGATTTCAGTTTCATGACAATGGGTTGACGCGCTCTTGGACGCGAGGTCCGGTGGTCAGCGATCCAGCAATTCGATCGGTCCCAATGTCTTGCCCGATATCTTGCTGGCGGCGACCGCATAGCCGCCGCTGGCGCCGTCGATGAAATGGATGTGGTCGCGCGACATCGGCGTCGGCACGAAACAGGTCATCAGCGCCGAATCCTGCCGGTGCAGGCCGTAACGGGCGATCCCCTTGCTCTGCGCCTCCTTGAGCAGGGCTTCGATCCGCTCGAACCGCGCGCTATCGACATCGATCGTCATTTTCAGTCCGTCGTCGAATTTGCGGAAATCGGAATTTCCGGCGACGTCGCGCTTGTATTGATGCGCGTCGAACCTGCCGAAGGGGATGCCCAGCTTGAAGAAAATCACGGTCAGTGCCAGCTGCAGCATGATGAACAGTTTTTGGCGCCATTGCCTGCCAGCCGCCGCGGTTGCCTTGGCCTCGCGCTCGATGCCCTTCCTCGAGAAAGACAGGTCCGGGCCGTCTGCAGGCACTGGATGGCCGCCGCGGCCTTGTTCCGACGAGATGGCGACGATGGCGGTGACCAGCGACTGGAACTCCGGACCGGAGCCCGCTTCACCGGGAACGGCGATGATCGAGACGATTTCCCCGTTCTCGGCCTCGATCGGGTTCCAGCGGCAGGAGAGACCGGCCAAATCCGGCCGGGTGCCCGCGGGGGCTGCGGCAACGCCGTAGCGTCCCGATTTCATCTGCTTTTCGGCCCAACTGTTGCCCCCGCCGGCAAACATGGCGTAGGTCACGTAGGGGCTTGCCGAATAGCGGGCAACGCGCACATCCAGCCCTTCCTTGCGGATATCGGCAACGGGAACGATCGCGGTCCGCAGGTCGAGGCCGAGGTCTTCCCTCACCCAGACCTGGACTGCGGCAAGGGCCGCGCGGGCAGCATCCTCATGCGATGCAGGCAGGGCGATCATCGCGCCATCGCCGCCGAAGACGAAGGGAAAATCACCTTTTCCGACAGCGTTCAGCACGGCGGAAATCACCGAGGCGCCCGCCATGTTGACGTCCTTGTAGCGCCCGTCACCGATCGCCTTGGTGGAGCCGACGATGTCGGCCAGCGCCAGGATCCATCCCTCGGGCAGGGGGCGGTAATTGCCAGTATCGGCCACACCCTTGAACTCGGCAAAGACCGGCACGGAAGCAAAGAACTTATCGTTGGAAGCGGCGCTCATGATCCGACCTTATCACAGACAGTTGTAGCGGCGGCAACGCCATTTCAGGAGTTACGGCAATCGACTTCGCACAGTTTCGTGTGATAGCACCGCAAGATAAAAATGAATGACGGACAAGGACATAGATGAGCCGCCTCGACAGCTTCATCCGCCGCCTGACGGCTCAGCGCGATATCTTGAATTCGATCGTCGGTCTGGTCGGGCCGCTTGAGGGTCCGGTCATCGAATTCGGTCTCGGCAACGGGCGAACTTACGACCATCTGCGCGAGATTTTCGCCGGCCGCCGCATCATCGCCTTCGACCGCGAGGTCCGCTCCTATTCCGCCTCGACGCCGCCCGCCGAAGATATGGTGACCGGCGATATCCGCGAGACGGGGCAGCGTTTTCTCGGCGTCAACGCGGCGCTTGCGCATGCCGATATCGGCACCGGTCACGACGATATCGATGCCGTGACCCTGACCTGGCTGCCGCAGCTGATGGCCGGCGTTCTGCGCTCCGGCGGCATTGCCGTCTCCGGCCTGCCGCTCGACCGGCCGGAGCTTGAACCCCTGCCGCTGCCTGACGGCATCAAATCCGGGCGTTATTTCCTCTACCGCCGTACATAGCGTTCAGTCGCTGCAGATCTCCGGCATCGGGCCGGACGCGCCGAGCTTCGCATAGCGGCGCTCGAATTCGCCGGCGAGATCGCCAAGCGTCACCGCTTTCAGCCGGGAGAGGATCAGCGCCTCGGCCTCCCGCAAGGTATCGCCGACGGCATTGTTGACCGCCTGCTCGACCAGACATTCCGGATGATCGGATGCCGGGCCGATGGCGAACAGCTCTGGCTCGCCGATCGCCTGGTAGACATCGAGCAGGGCGATCTCGGCCAGTGGCTTGACCAGCGTCCAGCCGCCGTGATGGCCCTTTTCCGAGCGCACATATCCCTGATCCCTGAGCCCCGCCATGGTGCGGCGGACGACAACAGGATTGGTGCTCAGCATCCCGGCGATCATTTCGGATGTCACCGGTTTCTGATGCCGGTCCATGTGGATCAGCACATGCAGCATGCGGGACAGGCGGCTGTCACTTCTCATCGTGATCCTCGTAAGCGTCTGCTCCGCACTATCCCATGCCATTCGTAACAACACAAGTGACGTAAGGCTTGACGGGCCATATCACGTAACTTATGTAGGTGCGTGAAATACGAAAAGGAGCGACATCATGCATTACGAGGCAATCGTCATCGGCGGCAATTTTTCAGGGCTCTCCGCCGCCATGCAGCTTGCCCGTGCCCGCCGCCGCATCCTGCTGATCGATGCCGGGCGTCCGCGCAATCGCTTCGCCGAGGCATCGCACGGGTTTCTCGGCCAGGACGGCGTGGCCCCGGTTGCGATCATGCAGGAAGGCAAGCGTCAGCTTTCCGCCTATCCGACGGTAAGCTTCGCCGATGGGGAAGCGACCGCGGCCGAAAAGACCGGTGGCGGATTCAATGTGGCGCTGGCGGATGGACGGCAGTTCAGCGCCGACCGGTTGCTGCTGGCGACAGGCGTCAAGGATACGCTGCCGGATATTCCGGGCCTTGCAGAGCGTTGGGGCCGCTCGGCGCTTCATTGCCCTTATTGCCACGGATACGAGGTGCGCGACCGTGCGCTCGGCGTGCTCGGCAGCCACCCCTTCTCGATCCACGCAGCGCTGCTGATCCCGGATTGGGGTCCGGCCACCTATTTCTCGCAGGGGCTCGTCGAGCCTGATCAGGAGCAGCTGGCGCAACTGGCGGCCCGTCAGGTTCGCGTCGAAAGCAGCCCGATCGTCGAATTCCTCGGCACCGCGCCGGATCTCGAGGCTGTCAGGCTTGAGGATGGCCGTGTCCTGCCGCTCTCAGCGATCTTCGTCGCGCCCAAAGTATCGATGGCCACCCCGCTTGCCGAACAGCTCGGCTGCGAATTCGATGATGCACCGCTTGGCCCTGTCATTCGTCTCGATGAGCGCAAGGAAACCACAGTGAAAGGCGTCTATGCCGCAGGCGACGCGACGAACCCGATGCACAACGCCACACTGGCCTCAGCCTCCGGCGTGCTTGCCGGCGTCCATTGCCACCAGTCGCTGGCGCTGGGTATGGCGCATTAGGGTAGAAACAGCACGTCGTACTGATCGATCCCGCCGGGCATCTCGCGCACTTTCATCTGCTGCTCGCCCTCCTCGAAAAACACGAGGCAGTTCTCGTAGAAGGAGGCCAGGGTGGCGATGAAATCGCGGGTCTGTTCCGGGCCGTAAAAAAGCGGCGTGAACTCCATGTAGAGGGGCACGCGCCGCTTCATCAGCTCGGTCATCGAGCGGCAGGCGACGGGCTCGTATCCCTCGATATCCATCCAGACCAGACCGACGGCGCTCTGTTCGAGGCCGAGATCGCCAAGGATTGCCGCGACCGGGCGGACGGGAACGCTGATCCTGGTATCGGACGGGCTCTGCCTGATCGCGCTGCTCTTGCCGTGATTGGCGGCATTCATGAAGAAGTCGATCTCACCTGCCGTCTCTCCTGCGGCGCAATTGACCGGTGTGACGATCCCGTCCAGCCGGTTCTGGCGGATATTCGTCTGCAGCAGGGGAAAGTTGCGCGGATCCGGCTCGACGCTGACGATGCGGGAATAGGCGCCGCTCAGCGCGAAATAGACGGTCTGCGTGCCGATATTGCCGCCGAGTTCCAGCAGCACGCTGTCCTTGCGCGATAGGCCGCGCTCCCGGAGCACGGCCAGCAGCCGGTCGACATGATCACGATCGAAATGCCCCTTCCGGAAGACCTTGCGGCCGATATAGTCGGATGGCGAAAAGGTCATGCGGTGGTCTCCGGCATCGACGGTCATCGTCAGCACTCGCGGTCCGATGCTTTCGATCAAAAGACGGCGGCCGAAGCGGGTATCGAAGAAGCGGGCAGCGGCGGCATTGCGCATCTTGCGGAGCCGCTTCATCCAGTATTTCTGCGTCAGCAGCGCATTGGCGGCCATCAGGCTTTTCCTTGCAGCGGCAGCGCCGCCTTGTCCTTGGGAATCACGAAGACCTTCAGCGGCAGCGCCCGGCCGCGGACGTTGATCTCGTGGCTCTCGATACCCGTCATGTCGGCGCCGGCGCGCTCGGCAACCGGTTCGGAAATGACGATCGCCGCGTCGAATTCCTTGGCGGCATGTTCCAGGCGGCTGGCGACGTTGACGGTATCGCCGACGGCGGTCAGGCTGCGGACGCGGCCGTATCCCATCGTACCGACGACCGCCGGACCGGTGTGGATGCCGATAGCGATCTGCAGCGGGATCGACAGCTCCTCGGCCAGCTCATGGCCAAGCTTCTCGATCTCTTCGGCGATGGTCGCTGCCGCCTTCAGCGCCTGCCTGCAGCCCTCTTCCGGCGAGGTGTTGATGCCGAACAGAGCCATGGCGCCGTCGCCGATGAACTTGTCGACACGGCCGCCGGCCTGCTCGACAGCCTTGCCGACCAGCGCGAAATAGCGGTTCAACAGGAAGACGATATCGAAGGGAAGACGGGGCTCCGTCAGCGCCGTGAAATTGCGCATGTCGCAGAAGAGTACCGCGATATCTCGCTCGCGGCCGGGGCTCGTTTCCTGCGTGTTGGCAGGTAGAGTCGCCTCCGTTGCCGGGATCAGCAGCGGCACGACGGTCAGGTCATGGTTCGGCCGCAGCTGGCAGGCAAGCCGGACATCCGGGGCGGCATTGATCCGCCGGAGCGTCGTCTGTTCCATCTTGTCGGGTGGCGGCAGGCTCTCGTAGTCGCTGAGGATCTGGACGCGGCAAGTGGAACACTGCCCCTTGCCGCCGCAGACAGAGTAATGCGGCAAGCCGCCAAGACGGCTCGCCTCCAGCACGGTGAAGCCGCGCGGCACATGGATCGTCTCGCCAGCCGGGTAGTGGACAGCAATCTGATCGGTGGCTTCCTTCCATTTGCGCAGGCTGCGGGCGAGGACGACCGAGAGCAGCGCCAGCGAAAAGCTGCTGTAGAGACCGGCGCGGATCAAGGCGATCTGCCTTTGCGCTTCCGGGTCGGAATAGTAGCGGCGGTTCAGGTTCTGCAGATAATGGCCGGTATCGACGAGACCCTCATAGGCAGGCTCGGCGATCGTCCGGCCCATTTCGGCGAAGCCGAGAAGGGCGAGCACTGGAAGCAGGATTGCCAAAGCCAGAAGCAACGGCGAAAAAGCCTGATACCACGGGCGATAGCGCAGCCAGAAATGCAGGCCGATGCATCCGTGAGTCCAGACGACGACGACCGCAAGCGCCTGGCGCACACCCGAACTCGGCGAATTGATCCACAACAGACTGACGATCGTTTCGTAGTTGTCGGAGTAGTGAAACAGCTCGTGGACGATGCGCGTGCCGATCACATGGTCCATGATGATCAACGGGATGGCCAGGCCGAGAGCGATCTGCGCCAGCTCACCCTTCGGCATAACGAGGCTGCGCCGGATATAAAGCGAGCGCAGCGCCAGCGTCATGTGGGTGAGGATGGCGCCATAAAGAGCAACCGTCCCGACCGGGTTGCGCCACAGCATCATGAACAGCCGGCGGCCATCCTCGGCGGCTCCGACCGAAATCAGCCCGAGCGCATGGTTCGACAGATGCAGCGTCACGAACAGGAACATGATCAGCCCGGCGCCCAGCCGGGCACGCCGGATGTTCCGCTCCGTGAAAATGCTTGTGTCTGCGACGGCGGCCATTCATTCCCGTTCTTGAAGATCGAATCTCTTATGCAATAGAGATGTTCGAAGAGAAGCGGAATGCCGTCTTCTTCAACTGCGATCACATTCTATATGTTTATCAGCAACTCTTAAGGAAGCGGACCATAGCGCAGAATTTCGCCGCGGGCTGGATCGGGAATTGGAAACGCTCTGTCTCGGCGAGCGCTCGGTGATGAAGATTGCCTTTTACGCGCCGTTGAAGTCTCCCGGTCATCCGGTCCCCTCCGGCGACCGGCTGATGGGCAGGCTTCTGATGCGCGCGCTCGATCTGGCAGGCCATGAGGTCGAACTCGTCTCCAGCTTCCGGAATTTCGCCGCAACACCGGAGGCCGCAGCGCTCCTGGAAGAGGGCCGCCAGAGCGAATTGCAGTGGCTGCGGGCAGAGTTTGCTGCCGGCGCTAAGCCGGACCTCTGGTTTTGCTACCACCCCTATTACAAATCGCCGGATCCGTTCGGTCCCGTCCTTTGCGGTGAACTCGACATTCCCTATGTGACGGTCGAGGCATCCTATTCGCCGAAGCGTGATCAAGGCCCCTGGCAGCCGTCCCAGGCGCTGGTCGCCAGCGCTATCCGGCAGGCGGCGGTTAACATCGCGATGACGGCGCGGGACCGCGCCGGTGTCGAGCGGGCGATTCCCGAGGCACGCATGGCCTCGATCCAGCCATTCATCGATCCGGTGCTCTATGCAGAGCCCGGCACGGTTGCCGATCCAACGCAGTTGATCGCGGTTGCGATGATGCGCCCGGGCGACAAGATGCAAAGCTATGCGATGCTTGCTGCCGCCTTGCATCAGATCCGCGATACGGCCTGGACACTGGCGATCGCCGGTGACGGTCCTGAAAGGCATGCTGCCGAAGCGCTGTTTGCCGGTTTCGAACCCGGACGCGTCGAATGGTGCGGTGAGCGCAGCCCGGAAGATATTGCCGCGCTGCTGAAGCAGTCTGCGATATATGTCTGGCCGGGTTGCGGTGAGGCCTATGGCCTGGCCTATCTGGAGGCGCAGGCCGCCGGGCTTCCCGCCGTCGCCCAGGATACCGCGGGTGTCCCGGCGGTGATCGGCAACGGCTCCACCGGCGTATTGACACCTGAAGGCGACGTGGCGGCCTATGCTGGCGCAATCCGTGAGCTGCTGGAGCGCCCGGAGAAACAGCGTAAGATGGGGGCCGAAGCGCGCCGGTTCGTTCTCGAAGAGCGGTCGATCGCCACCGCGGCAGCGGCCCTCGACGATATCTTGAAGACCTATGCAGGAGTGAAGCGATGAGCGGCAATATGGCCTGGGAACCCCTTCGCGGCGAGTTGGCGCGGTGGACTGCCGCGGGTCGCACCGCGGCCTTCTGGTGGCGCGATGACGATGCGATCGAACCGACCGACGCGCTCGACAGACTGCTAGGCCTCGCCAATCGCTATGACGTCCCTCTGACGCTTGCCGTTGTGCCGGCGAAGACCGGACCGGCGCTGTCGCGGCGTCTGGCCAACGAGAAGAATGCAGCCGTCGCAGTTCATGGCTGGGCGCATCAAAATCACGCCCCGGCGGAGGAGAAGAAGCAGGAGCTTGGCAGCCATCGCCTGGCCGAGGCGGTGCTTGGCGAGCTCTATCACGGCTTCCTCAATCTGAAGCAGCTTCACGAGACGTCTTTCGTGCCGATGCTGGTGCCGCCCTGGAACCGGATCGACGATGCGCTGATCCCGAAGCTTTCCGCACTCGGCTTCGAGAGCCTTTCCACCTATGGACAAGCCGCGCCGGATCAGCCGATCGGCATCCTGAACACCCATGTCGATATCATGGATTGGCATGGTACCCGCGGCGGGCGGCCGGAAGAAGAGCTGATTGCAGAACTGGTCGCCGAGCTGCAAAGCCGCTTCGAGGGCAGCGACGAGCCGATCGGTCTTCTGACGCACCATCTCGTCCATGACGCCGCAGCCTGGAATTTCTGCGATGCGCTGTTCAGGGAGACAGCCGGGATCAAGGCGGTCGCCTGGACGCCCGCCGCCAGCTTGCTCAAGACCTAGATATCGATAACCTGATTGTCGCGGGCGGCAAAGGATGCCGGGAAAGCGGCCTGCGCCTCACGCTCCATCTGGCCGAGCTGCTGGTCGGTACGCGACGGGGCGTGATGGAAAAGCGCGAATTGCTTCGTGCCCGCCATCTTGGCCAACTCGACGCCGTGCTGCCAGGTCGAGTGACCGAAGCCCTTGAAGCGCTGCATCTCGTCTTCGTTGTAGGTGCAGTCGTAGATCGCCAGATCGGCGTCCTTCATCATCTCCAGCGACACCGGATCGTAAGAACCCGGGATGTGCTCGATATCGAAGATCAGCGCAACGGACCGGCCACCCCATTCGATACGGTAGCCAATGGCGCCGCCCGGATGGTTCAGCATGTAGGTCTTGATCTTGATGCCGTCGCGCGGCGACAGGACTTCGCCGGCGTGGAAATCGCGGAAATCCATCGTTGCCTGGCAGATGTCGGTCTTCACCGGGAACCAGGGCGGACTGATGAACTGGTTGACCATCTCCTTGGTGGTCATCTTTCCGTCCAGATGTCCTGACCAGATGTTCAGGTGGATCGACGGGTAATAGATGGCCTTGAAGAAGGGCAGACCGATGATGTGGTCATAGTGGCAGTGGCTGAAAAATAGATCGACGTCGCTGACGCTCTCGTTGAGCATCGCGAGCCCGGCTTCGCGCAGGCCGGAGCCAGCGTCGAAAATCATACGGTGGGCGCCGCAACGGATTTCGATGCACGTGGTGTTGCCACCATAGTGATCGAACTCGGGTCCCGAAACCGGGATGCTGCCCCGGACGCCCCAAAACTTAACCTGAAATAGTTCTTTGCTCATTCTTTCGTCGATCGGACGTTCCCGTGGATGCGATCGTAACCACAAACTGATCTGGTTGCGAAGAGCACCATGCTACGGACATGCCGTTTCCTTACCAATCCGCCTACCGCTACAGGCAGAACAAGTAGATTTTCCTAAGCAAGCGGTTTTCGCCTTGGATTGCAACTGGATATGGTTTGTTTTCGGTAAACGGAAGCGGCCGGGCCTGCAAATGGCGGAGAACGGATCCGTGTTTCCTGACATTAGATGGGTTCTAATGTCGCAAATTGCAAATTGGCGCCTAATGCGAGCTTCGTCTACACCGGACTGGTCTCGGCGCCGGAAAGAATAGGCACCGGGCCAAGCATCCTGCGATCACGCCTTGATGATGTGATCGCCAGCCAGGCCGAGGCGCGCGAATACATTGCGTGTATCGACGATCAGAGGCGCGCTCTCAGCCAGCACGCCGTAGTCAACCGCGTCGTGATCGGTGGCGATAAGAACCACATCATAGTCCGCAAGCGTCTCGGTGCTGATCTCAACGGACTTACGGCCCTTCAGCGCCTGGTATTCGCGCGTCGGCGGGATTTCGGCCACGAAAGGATCGCTGTAGTCGGCCTTGCCGCCGCGCTCCTCGATGATCTCGATCAGCCTGAGCGACGGGCTCTCGCGAATATCGGCGACGTTCTTCTTGTAGGCGAGACCGATCACCAGCACCTTGCTGCGGCTCAGCGCCTTGCCGGCGCGGATATCGAGCGCCTCGGCAAGCTTTCCGACCACATAGCGCGGCATTGCGGAATTGATCTCGCCCGCCAACTCGATGAAACGGGTCGGAAGCTCGTATTCGCGGGATTTCCAGGTCAGATAGAAGGGGTCGATCGGAATGCAGTGCCCGCCGAGACCGGGACCGGGATAGAACGGCATATAGCCGAACGGCTTGGTCTTGGCGGCGTCGATCACTTCCCAGACGTCGATACCCATGGCTGCGTAAACGGTCTTCAGTTCATTGACGAGCGCGATATTGACCGAGCGGAAGATGTTCTCCGTCAGCTTGACGGCTTCAGCGGTCGCATTCGACGAGACAGGGACGACTGTCGAGACGGCCGCCCCGTAGAAGCTCTTCATCAGCTCCAGCGCATCCGGCCCGTCACCCGCGACGACTTTGGGAATGGTCGCCGTGTTGTAATGCTGGTTGCCGGGGTCTTCGCGCTCCGGAGAAAAGCCGATGAAGAAATCGGCGCCCGACTTCAAACCGGTCTTTTCGAGGATTACTTTGACGACGTCGTCGGTTGTCCCCGGATAGGTGGTCGATTCCAGCACGACCAGCTGGCCCGGTCGCAGGTGTTCGGCAATGGCGCGCGACGTCGCCTCGACATAGGAAAGATCCGGATCCCGGTGCTTGGTCAGGGGCGTCGGCACGCAGATGACGATGACATCGCAGGCTTTCAGCCCGGCAAAATCGGTGGTTGCCGAAAAGCGGTGTGCCTCGATCTCAGCGGCGAGAGCCACATCGGTCACCGCATCGATGTAGGATTTCCGCGCATCAAGCGCGACGATCTTCTTCGGATCGATGTCGAAACCGGTGACCGGAAAGCCGCTGCGGGCGATCGCCATCGCGAGCGGCAGGCCGACATAGCCGAGGCCGATGATGCCGGCGCGGGCGGTGCGATCGCTGATCTTTGCGGAAAGGGCGGCTGATGTCTGTGAGGTGGCCAAGACGGGGTCTCTTCTGACGAGGAAAGTCATGGGTGAGATAATGCAAGATCGCAATGATTTAAACCCGCCTTCTGCCTGACAGGATGGTGAAGCGGTCGTGATCGGCGTCGCCCGATACAAGCCGTAATCGCAACGCACCTCTTTTGCACTGTGGCCGAAAAGACTCGCTGGCCGCAGACATCGAAACCGGAGGCAGAAAATTATCCGGATACCATTGTTTCGAACCCGCCAAATGCCTATTTAAATGAGATAATGAACCACCAGAAAGGACACCCGTCCTCGCTCTTTTCGGGCTCTGACAGGTAGGTTTGCCGGGTCTTCGGCAGATCGTTGACACAATAATACCGCTCGTCCATCTTGACCCCCGCCCTGCGCGTGACCGCGCTGCAGGCAGGTTTTTCGTCGCTTTCAGGAACGGACGTGCTTGATGAGGATAATACCAAAAATGAGCACGATCGAATCCAGCGTGTCCTCCATTCTTCTGGACCGCGTCGCCGAATGGCTGACCAATTCTTCGCTGGCCGGGGATGATCTGGAGAATATCGTTCGCGGTTTCTGCGAGCGCATCGCCGCTGCCGGTCTGCCGATCGCCCGCGTTCACCTGACCTTTTCCATGCTGCATCCGCTTTATGATGCGCTGAGCTTCACCTGGCGGCGCTCGAGTGGCGTCACGATCGAGGGCTACCGGCATTCGGCAGGCGCCAAGCCGGATCGTTTCCTGCAGAGCCCCTATTACTACCTGCTCGACAACAACCTGCAGCATATCCGCCGCCGGATGAGCCAGGAAGGACCGGCAGAATTCCCGATCTTCGACGACCTCCGCAAGGAGAAGATCACCGACTATCTCGCTTTCGTGCAGCCGTTCGGCGATGGCTCGGTCCAGGGCATGATGGGCTCGTGGTCGACGGATGCGCATTCCGGCTTTTCCGACGACATGATCGAAGCGCTGCTGCGCATGCAGAATCATCTGGCGGTCGCGGCCAAGATGGCGGTGCTCGGCAAGCTCGCCAACAACATGCTGACCACCTATCTCGGCGGCGATGCCGGCAAGCGGGTGCTGAACGGCCAAATTCGCCGCGGCGACGGCGAGACGATCCGTGCGGCCCTCGTCATGGGTGACATGCGGCAATCGACGATGTTCGCCGAAAAGGAAGGCCGCCAGGCCTATATCGATACGCTGAACGAGTTCTTCGACGCGATCGCTGCACCCTTCAACCGCAATGGCGGCGAGATCCTGAGCTTCCTCGGCGACGGCTTTCTCGCCGTCTATCCGTGCGGCCGCCACAAGGACCCCTCGAAAATTGCTGCACAGGCAGCACTATCGGCCGTCCATCAGGCACAGTCGCGTGTTGCCGAGCTTAACAATGAGCGCGCCGGAAAAAACATGAGCCCGGTGCGCTACGGCATCGGGCTGCATATCGGCAACGTCATGTTCGGCAATGTCGGCCTCAAGGACCGGTTGACGTTCTCGGCCTTCGGTTCGGCCGTCAACGAAGTCCAGCGCCTGCAGTCGCTGACCAAGAAGTATAATCGCGAGGTCGTCGCCAGCCAGGTCTTCGCCGGCTATTGCGGCGGCGAATGGACGACGCTCGGCGAGGAAAAGCTGCGCGGCATCCGCCAGAAAGTCACCGTGCTGCAGCCGCGCATCACGCCCCCGCCGCTCGCCGATGGCGGAACCTTCCAGGACGTCGCCCAGAATGGCCTGTCCGAAGCCGAACAGGTGATCCTGCTGCATCGTGACGCGAAGAAGCAGGAGAAGCGTCCGATGGTTGAAAGGTTCGTTCAGTAAGCGGCACTCAAAGAGGCCGATTTTTGCTTGAATATCAGCGCTAAAGCGCCAAATTCTCCAAAGCTGTCATAAACTGGACACCCCGCTTACGGTAGGCTAGTGTGCCTTAACGGGAACAGAATAAGACTGGGGAATATCATTGGTATGGCGTCCGCGTCCGACTTGTTGCGTATCGAGAATCTCGACGTCTCATTCTCGGTTTTCGGGGACAAGCTGCGTGTCGTAAAAGACGCCGGGCTACGTATCCTACCGGGTAAGGTCACCGCACTTGTCGGTGAATCCGGCTCCGGAAAATCCGTCATCAGTCAATCGATCATGGGCATTCTACCGACGCCGGCCAAGGCGACGGGCAAAATCCTGTTCACCGATCCCCTCGACGGCAAGACCACCGATATTCTGCAATATGGCCGCGACAGCGAGCAGATGCGCGATCTGCGCGGCAAGCGCATGGCGACGATCTTTCAGGAGCCTATGACCTCGCTTTCACCGCTCCATACGGTTGGGAACCAGATCAGCGAGTCGCTGCTGATCCACACCGACGCCGACAAGAAGGAAGCGCGCGAGAAGACCGAGGAGATGCTTGGCCTCGTCGGCTTCGCCAATCCGAAACGCACCTACGACATGTACTCGTTCGAGCTTTCTGGCGGCATGCGCCAGCGCGCGATGATCGCCATGGCGCTGATCTGCCGGCCGGCGCTGCTGATAGCCGACGAACCGACGACGGCGCTCGACGTGACGATCCAGGCGCAGATCTTGGAACTCCTGCGCGACCTGCAGCACAAGCTCGGTATGGCGATGCTCTTGATCACCCACGATCTCGGCGTCGTCGCCAACATGGCCGACGAAGTGGTCGTCATCTATCATGGCGAGATCATGGAAGCCGGGCCGGTCAAGGAAATCTTCCGCAACCCGCAGCATCCCTATCTCAAGGGCCTGATGGCCGCGGTCCCGCATTTCGACATGAAGCCCGGCGAACGGCTGAAGGCGCTACGCGACGTGCCGGTCAATCTCGAATCGCTGATCGGCAAGAAGAAGTCGTCCGTCGATCACGACGCGCCGAAGGTGCTGCTGTCGGTCAACAATCTCTCGAAAACCTATGCGATCCGCAAGCGCGGCCTTTTCGGCCAGGGCGAAAAATCCGTGCTGCGCGCCGTCGATGACGTCAGCTTCGACATCAGGCGCGGCGAGTGCCTGGGTCTCGTCGGCGAATCCGGATGCGGCAAGACCACCGTCAGCAAGATCCTGATGCGGGCGATCACACCGGATAGCGGTTCGGTGATCTTCAACGACGGCAAGGAAGTCATCGACGTTCTGACCGTCAAGGGCGACGAGCTGCAGGAGCTGCGCACCAAGATCCAGATGGTGTTTCAGGATCCGGTCTCATCACTCTCACCGCGCATGACGGTGCGCAATATTCTCAGCGAGCCGCTCGAGATTCACGACCGCGGCGACAGCGAGGAGCGCAAGCGTAAGGTCGAAGCGCTGATGGGCGCCATCGGCCTCGACCGCCGCTATCTGAGCCGCTATCCGCACAGTTTTTCCGGCGGCCAGCGCCAGCGCATCGGTATCGCCCGTGCGCTTGCGCTCGGTCCCAAGCTCGTCATTCTCGACGAGCCGGTTTCGGCGCTCGACGTCTCGGTTCAGGCGCAGATTCTCAACCTCTTGAAGGACCTGCAGAAGGAACTCGGGCTGACCTACCTGTTCATCTCGCATAATCTCGCAGTGGTGGACTATATGGCCGACCGCATCGCCGTCATGTGCAAGGGGCGCATCGTCGAGATCGCACCGCGCGAAATCATCCTGCGCGATCCGGTTCATCCCTACACCAAGTCTCTGCTGGCCGCCGTCCCCTTCCCCGATCTCGACCGGCCGCTCGATTTCGAAGCGTTGCGCAAAAATGGTGCTGCCGACAAGCAGAACTGGGGCCTGACCTTCACCGCCGAGCATGACGACGCTTCCGAGCTTGCCTATGCCGATCTCGGCGAAGGCCATTTCGTGCGCGCCCGAAAGGGTGCCGACGTCAAGGAGCTGCGCGCATGGTAACGCGTCGCACCTTCCTCGGCGGCATGATCGGCGCAACGGTTGCGCCTACCCTTGTCCGCGCCGCATCCGATGACCGCGACATCGAGCCGGAATTCCTGCGCGACCAGCTGCGCGCCGATGCCATTCCGCCCATGGCGCAGCGGCTGCCGAAGCATCCGCGCATCATCAACATGAAGGAAGCGGGCCTGGCGCCTGGCACCTATGGCGGCCAGGTCAAGACCATCATCGGCGGCCCGCGCGACGTGCGCTACATGACCGTCTATGGCTATTCGAGGCTGATCGGTTACGACAAGCACCTGCAGTTCCAGCCGGACATTCTCGGCGGCTACACGACAGAAGACGATCGCATCTTCACCTTCCACCTTCGCGAAGATCACAAGTGGTCGGATGGCAAGCCGTTTACGGTCGATGACTTCCGCTACTGGTGGGAGGATGTCATCCTCAACAAGGAAGCGACCCCGGGTGGCGGTGCGCTGGAGTTGCGTCCGCACGGCGACCTGCCGAAGTTCGAGGTGCTCGACGACCTCATCGTTCGCTACACCTGGGAAAAGCCGAACCCAAGCTTCCTGCCGGCACTCGCCGGTCCGCTGCCGCTCGTCATCTTCGGGCCGGCGCATTACCTGAAACAGTTCCACAAGAAGTATCAGGACGATTTCCGCCTATCGGCGCTGATGAAGGAAAACCGGGTCAAGAAGTGGGCCGACCTGCACATCAAGATGTCGCGCGCCTCGCGTCCCGAGAACCCTGATCTGCCGACACTCGATCCCTGGAAGGTCATGACCAAGCCGCCGGCCGATCAGTTCATCTTCGACCGCAACGCCTTTTTCCACCGTGTCGATGAGAACGGCGTGCAGCTGCCCTATATCGACCGCTTCATCCTGAATGTCAGCTCGTCGTCGATCATCGCCGCCAAGGCGGGCGCGGGCGAATCCGACCTGCAGGCAACCGGCATCGATTTCAACGACTATACCTTCCTGAAGGAAGCCGAGCAGCGCTTCCCGGTGAAGGTCAATCTCTGGAAGCAGGCCCGCGGCTCGCGCGTTGCGCTGCTGCCGAACCTCAACTGCGCCGACGAGGTCTGGCGCAAGCTGTTCCGCGACGTTCGCTTCCGCCGGGCGCTGTCGCTGGCGATCGACCGCCACGAGATCAATATGGTGGCGTTTTATGGGCTTGGCACGCCGAGCGCCGATACCGTTTTGCCCGACAGCCCGCTCTTCAAGCAGGAATATGCCGACGCCTTCATCCAGCATAATGTCGATCAGGCGAACAAGCTGCTCGACGAACTCGGCCTGACCAATCGCGACGAAGAGGATATCCGCCTTCTGCCGGACGGGCGGCGTGCCGAGATCACCGTCGAGACGCCCGGCGAAAGCACGCTCGACACCGATGTGCTGGAACTCGTGCGCGATCACTTCCGCACGATCGGCATCGCGCTCTACACCCGTACCTCGCAGCGTGACATCTTCAGAAGCCGCGCGATGAGCGGCTCGATCATGATGGCGATCTGGTTCGGCATCGAGAACGGCGTGCCGACCGCCGACATGGCGCCGGTACAGCTTGCACCGACCGTAGACGATCAGTTGCAATGGCCGATCTGGGGCATGTACTACCTCTCGGCCGGCCAGGAAGGCAGTGCGCCTGATATCCCCGAGGTCGTGCAGCTCGTCGATCTGCTGAACCAGTGGGGAGCGACCGCCGACTTCAAGAAACGGGAGGAGATCTGGCACGAGATGCTGGCGCTCTATACCCAGCAGGTCTTCTCGATCGGCCTGATCAACGGTGCGCTGCAGCCGATCCTGATCTCGAAGAAGATGCAGAACGTTCCGGAACGGGCGCTCTACGGCTTCGACCCGACCTCCTTCCTCGGCATCTACATGCCTGACGCATTCTGGCTGAAGGAGGCGTGAGATGCTGAGATATATCCTCTGGCGCATCGCCGCCATGGTGCCGACGCTGTTCGTGATCTCGGCTCTCGTCTTCACCATCATCGAGCTGCCGCCGGGCGACTTCTTCGAAAGCCAGATCGCCGAGCTGCGCGCCCAGGGCGAAGCCGCCAACCTTCAGGAGATCGAAGAACTCCGGAAGCAGTACGGTTTCGACAAGCCAGAGGTCGTCCGCTATTTCTACTGGGTCGGCGGCATGCTGCACGGCGATTTCGGCTACTCGTTCGAATATCAGCTACCAGTCTCTGATGTCGTCGGCGACCGGTTGTGGTTGACGATCCTCGTCTCCTTCACCACCATCCTCGTCACCTGGCTGATCGCCTTCCCGATCGGCATCTATTCGGCCACCCATCAGTATAGCTGGGGCGACTACGGACTGACCTTCTTCGGTCTGCTCGGCATCGCCATCCCGAATTTCATGCTGGCGCTGATCCTGATGTATTTCGCCAATGTCTGGTTCGGCCTCTCCATCGGCCATCTCATGGACCAGCAATATCTGAACGAGCCGATGAGCTGGGAGAAGGCAAAGTCGATTCTGGCGCATCTCTGGATCCCGGTGATCATCGTCGGCACCGCGGGAACAGCGGGCATGATCCGCCGCCTGCGCGCCAATCTGCTCGACGAGATGCAGAAGCAATATGTAACGACGGCGCGTGCCAAAGGCCTGCACCCGACCCGGGCGCTGATCAAATACCCGCTGCGCATGGCACTCAACTTCTTCGTTGCCGATATCGGCTCGATCCTGCCGTCGATCATCTCGGGCGCCGAGATCGTCGCTATCGTGCTGTCGCTCGAAACGACCGGGCCGATGCTGGTCAAGGCGCTGCAGAGCCAGGACATGTACCTGGCCGGTTCGTTCCTGATGTTCCTCGCCTTCCTGAACGTTATCGGCGTGCTGATCTCGGATATCGCTCTCGGCTTCCTCGATCCCCGCATCCGCTTGCAAGGCAGGAGCACCAAATAATGTCGCCCTTGCCGCCACCAGGCGCCCCCCTGGAGCACTTTGTCTCGACCACGCCGTTCGATCCGCAGGCGCAGGAGACGATGACCTCTGCGCAGTCGCGCATTCATCTCGCGTCGCAGAAGCAGCTGATGTGGTGGAAGTTCAAGCAGCACCGCCTGGCGCTGATTTCCGGCATCTTCCTCGCACTAGTCTATTTCGCGATCCTGATCGTCGAATTCCTGGCGCCCTACGGCCTGCATAGCCGCAATGTCGACTACATCCATTCGCCGCCGCAGCGGGTACATTTCTTCGACAAGGGCGAGTTCATCGGTCCCTTCGTCTATGGCCGCTCGATGCGGCTCGATATCGACACGCTGCGACGCATTTACACCGAGAAACCCGATGACATTCAGCCGATCCGCTTCTTCTGCAGCGGCGATGCCTATCGTTTCTGGGGTCTGTTCGAATCCAGACGGCACCTCGTCTGCCCGGCCGAAGGCGGCCAGATGTATCTGCTCGGCACCGACCGTCTCGGCCGCGACGTGCTGTCGCGTATCCTCTACGGCGCACGCATCTCGCTGACCATCGGCCTCATCGGCATTACCATCAGCTTCGTGCTCGGCATCGTCATCGGCGGTCTCGCCGGCTATCGCGGCGGCGTCTTCGACCTGCTCGTCCAGCGCATGATCGAGGTGCTGCAATCGCTGCCGAGCTTGCCGCTCTGGATGGCGCTTGCCGCCATCATGCCGGTGACCTGGAGCCCGATCGTTATCTATTTCGGCATCACCGTAATCCTCGGTATCATCGACTGGACCGGGCTGGCACGTGCCGTCAGATCCAAGCTTCTGGCGCTTCGCGAAGAAGATTATGTGCAGGCCGCACAGTTGATGGGCGCCAGCACGCCGCGCATCATCGGCCGCCATCTGGTCCCCGGTTTTATGTCGCATCTCATTGCTTCTGCAACGATTTCCATCCCCGGAATGATCCTTGGCGAAACGGCGCTGTCCTTCCTCGGCCTTGGCCTTCGGCCACCGATCACCAGCTGGGGGATCTTGCTCACCGAAGCGAAAAGCGTCAGTGTCATCGCTTTCTACCCGTGGCTTCTGTTCCCGATAATTCCGGTGGTTCTTGTCATTCTTGCCTTCAACTTTCTGGGAGACGGGTTGCGCGATGCCGCAGATCCCTACAAATAACAACAAGCCCAGCGGATCATCGGCCCGCTGTCTCTTGGCCTCCGGCAAACGGGGGTGAACTATGTCATTCGCCCCAGAGGTACTCTCCATGGCCAGACGTGTTGAAGATGCACGTATCCTCATGTACAGCCACGACACGTTCGGTCTCGGCCATCTGCGCCGCTGTAGAACGATCGCCCATGCGCTGGTCGAAGACTATCGCGGCCTCAACATCCTGATCATCTCGGGCGCCACGATCGCCGGCGCCTTCGATTACCGAGCTCGCGTCGATTTCGTGAAGATCCCGAGCGTGATCAAACTGCGCAACGGCGAATATACGTCGATGGCGAGCCATATCGATCTGCAGGATACGCTGAAGATGCGCGAATCCAGCATTCGCCATACCGCCGAGACCTTCCAGCCCGACATCTTCATCGTCGACAAGGAGCCCATGGGTCTGAAGGGTGAAGTCGAGGATACGCTCGCCTATCTGAAAGCGCGCGGCACGACGCTGGTACTTGGTCTGCGCGAGATCATGGATGCGCCGCACCTGCTCGATGCCGAGTGGAAGCGTAACGGCATCATGCAGAAGATCGACCAGTATTACGACAGTGTCTGGGTCTATGGCCCGCCGGACTTCTACGATCCGCTGGTCGGCCTCGATGTTCCCGCCAATGTCCGACGCAAGATGGATTTCGTCGGCTTCCTGCAGCGCAGCGTTTCGAAGAGCAAGAAGTCGGTGAACACGCCGAAGGAAAAATACATTCTCGTCACGACGGGCGGCGGCGGCGACGGCTCCGATCTCGTCCATGACGTGATGAACGCCTACGAGCAGGATCCGACCCTTCAATTGAAGGCGCTGGTCGTGCTCGGCCCCTATATGCCGGCCGCTGAGCGCACGAAGCTCGTAAAGAAGGGCGAAAAGATCCCGTCCATCGAGGTCATCGAATTCGACAATCACATGGAAGAACTGATCGAGGGAGCAACGGGCGTGGTCGCCATGGGCGGCTACAATACCTATTGCGAGATCCTCTCCTTCGACAAGCCGGCGCTGATCGTGCCGCGCGTCAAGCCGCGTGAGGAGCAGTTGCTGCGGGCACAGCGCGCCAGCGAACTCGGCCTCGTCGATATGCTGCTGCCGGATCAGTCCGCCAATCCTGCCATTATGGCCGAAGCCCTGAAGCAGCTGCCATACCGCCAGCCGCCGTCGCAGAGCGGCTGTACCATGCGGCTTGAAGGGCTCGATCACATCTCGCAGACCGTTGGCCGCTGGCTCGACAATCGCGGCCGTCATCTCTCCCTCGTCGGCGCAGAGTGAAGACACCGACCTTGCCAGAGCGCCGGAAGATCCTCGTCGTCCTGAAAGGCTATCCACGCCTTTCGGAAACATTCATTGCCCAGGAGCTGCTTGGCCTCGAAAAGGCCGACTTCGACCTGACATTGATTTCCATGCGCCGCCCGACCGACAAGAAGCGGCATCCTGTTCATGACGAGATCAAGGCGCGCGTCGTCTATCTGCCGGAATATCTGCACGAGGAACCGCTTCGCGTCCTGAAGGGCTTTTTCGCCGGCTTTGGCAGGAAGGGGTTCGGAGCGCTGATGAAGCGCTTTTTCACCGACCTGCCGCGCGACATTTCCCGCAATCGCTTCCGCAGGCTTGGCCAGGCGCTGGTTCTCGCGCGTGAATGGCCTGATAACGGCCAGTGGCTGCATGCGCATTTCATCCATACGCCGGCCTCGGTAACGGAATATGCCAGCATTCTGACCGGCGTCCCGTGGACGGTTTCCGCCCATGCCAAGGACATCTGGACCTCGCCGGATTGGGAGCTGAACGAGAAGCTTTCGAGCGCCCGCTGGGCGGTGACCTGCACCCGAACCGGTTATGAACACATGCGGACACTGACCAGCCGTCCGGATGCGGTGCATCTCAGCTATCACGGGCTCGATCTTGCCCGTTTCGGCCATTTTTCCGGCGAGCGGTCGAAGCGTGACGGATCGGCCACCAGCGACCCGGTCTTCCTGCTCAGCGTCGGTCGCGCCGTCGAGAAGAAGGGTTACGACATCCTGCTCAATGCGCTGGCCCTGCTGCCGAAAGATCTGGCCTGGCGCCTCGAGCACATCGGCGGCGGCGACGAGCTTGCGAAGCTCAAGGCACTTGCCAGCGCTCTTGGTCTTTCTGAGCGCATCGTCTGGAAGGGCGCGCTCGCGCAGGAAGATGTTCTCGATCACTACAGACGGGCCGATCTCTTCGTGCTCGCCTGCCGGATAGCCGCCAATGGCGATCGTGACGGGCTGCCGAACGTGCTCGTCGAAGCATCGAGCCAACGGCTCGCTTGCCTCTCCACCAATATCTCGGGCGTGCCGGAACTGCTGGCGGACGACGAGAACGGCCTTGTCGTGCCTCCTGACAACCCGAAAGCGCTGGCCGTGGCGCTCGAGCGGGCGATCAGCGATCCGGCGCTACGCCACCGTCTCGGGGATGCCGCCGAGCAGCGGGTCCGGGCGCATTTCGACTATCATTCCAGCATCGCGCAGCTGACGCAGCTTTTTGAAGCCGAGTGGCAGAAGACCCCATGAGCGCCAAGCGAGCCTTCTTCTACGTTCAGCACCTGCTTGGCATCGGCCATATCGCCCGCGCGAGCCGGATCGCCAATGCCATGGCCAACGATGGCTTCGACGTCACCGTCGTCACTGGCGGCCTGCCGGTTCCGGGGTTTCCGGCCGAGGGACTGAAGACGATCGCACTTCCGCCTGTAGTCGCCAGCAATGCCGGTTTTTCCGGTCTTGCCGACGCAGACGGCAATCCGGCCACCGAAGCATTTTTGGCTTCTCGCCGCGACATGCTGCTTTCGGCATTTCGCGAGACCACGCCGGATGCAGTCATCATCGAAGCCTTTCCCTTCGGCCGCCGGCAAATGCGCTTTGAATTGCTGCCGCTGCTCGATGCGATCGCTTCGGTCAATCCGCGGCCAAAGCTCTTCAGCTCGGTGCGCGACATCCTGCAGGAAAACCGGAAACCCGGCCGCGACGAAGAAACGGTCAAGCTCGTCAAGGATCACTTCGATGCCGTTCTCGTTCACGGCGACCCTGACTTCGTGCGGCTGGAAGACACTTTTCCGCTGACTGCTGATATTGCCGATAAGGTGCGCTATACCGGCCTTGTCGCCCCACCCCCCGCCTCCGATCCGACAGAACGCTTCGATATCATCGCGTCAGCAGGCGGCGGCGCTGTCGGCCTGGATTTGATCCGCGCGGCCCGCGATGCTGCATCCTCGCTCCCCGTGTCCTATCGCTGGCTTCTGATTTCGGGCCCGATTCTTCCCGAACGGGATTTCGCAATGCTCCAGCACGAAGCCCCGGCAAACGTGACGCTGGTGCGGTTCCGCAAGGATTTCCCATCTCTGCTGAAGGGCGCCAAGGTGTCGATCTCGCAAGCCGGCTACAATACTGTCGGCGATCTTCTGCGCACCGATTGCCGGGCGATCCTGATCCCCTTCGTTGCCGGTGGCGAAACGGAACAGACCGTGCGCGCCGAACGGCTGAAGGCGATGGGTCTGGCCAGCATTCTTCCGGAGACCGGGCTGACAGCTGAGCATCTCGCAAGTGCCGTCTCCGAAGCCCTTGCGCGCGCGCCCCGGCAGGCCGCCGCGCTGGACCTTGCGGGCGCTGAAACCACAGCGGCGATCATTCGCTCAATGCTCGGCTGAATTGCTCACACTTTATGAAAGTCCTGTGATATAAACGGATTTCCGGCAGAATCGGCAGTTCGATGGCAGTCCGCTTCGCCTTGTTTTCGTTACGATATCCGGCGGTCCGGCGGCATGAACCTGTTTTCCGAATCCTCCTTCGTAAACGTCTCCGGACCCTCCCTTCAGGTTGACGGTTAGCAATGGAAAAGAGCCTCGCCCGCTACATCTGGTCGAACACCCGCCTCCAGCAGCTCTGGATTCTGGCGGTCGTTGCGGCGTCGATGATCCCCTACTTCCTGTCCTTCGATCTGCCGAAGCAGATCGTCAACGGACCGATCCAGGGCGACGGCTTCGACAATGCCAACGCCACCCAGACTTTCATGCATCTGGCATATGATCTGCCGCTGATTGGGCATGTCGAGTTCTTCCAGGGTCTGCAGCTCAACCGTCTGCAGATGCTGATGGCGCTCAGCCTGGTTTTCTTGGCGCTCGTGGTGCTGAACGGTCTCTTCAAATTCTACATCAATACCTACAAGGGCCGCCTCGGCGAGCGCATGCTGCGCCGGATCCGCTTTCAGCTGATCGACCGGGTGTTGCGCTTTCCGCCGGCGCATTTCAAGCGCGTGAAATCCGCCGAAATCGCTACGATGATCAAGGACGAGGTGGAGCCGATGGGCGGCTTCACCGGCGATGCCTTCGTCTCGCCCGCCCTGCTTGGCGGCCAGGCGCTGACGGCGCTCGCCTTCATCATCATCCAGAATTTCTGGCTCGGCATGATCGCCGCCGGCATCGTCGGCGTGCAGGCGATCGTCATCCCGCGCATGAGAAAGCGCCTGCTCGAACTCGGCCGCCAGCGGCAGCTGACCGCGCGCGAACTGTCGGGCCGCGTCGGCGAAATCGTCGACGGCATCGGCACCATCCATGGCAACGATACCTCAAACCTCGAGCGCGCCGATATCGCAGCGCGCCTCGGCTTGATCTTCTCGATCCGCTACGACCTCTACCAGTGGAAGTTCATGGTGAAATTCCTGAACAACTTCCTGGCCCAGGTCACCCCGTTCTTGTTCTACGCCATCGGCGGTTATCTGGCGCTTCAGGGCCGCCTCGACATCGGCCAGCTGGTAGCCGTCATCTCCGCCTACAAGGATCTGCCGGGACCGCTGAAGGAACTGATCGACTGGGACCAGATGCGCCAGGACGTTCAGGTCAAGTATCAGCAGGTCTACGAGCAGTTCAACGTCGAGCCGCTGATTGACAGCAAGATCCAGGACGTGCCCGCCGAAGCGATCGGCCCGTTGACGGCAGCACTCGTCGTCACCAACCTCGCCGTCAATGACGACAGTGGCGCGCGGCTGGTCGATCACGTCTCGGTGGAGATCAAGCCGAACGAAACGGTGGCGATCGTCGGCCCGAATGGAAGCGGCGCGGAAGCCTTTGCCGAAGCGCTCGGGCGCATCGTCTGGCCGGAAGGCGGGCGCATCAGCATCGACGGCCAGGATTTGCTTGCGCTGCCGGAATATATTACCGGCAGACGGATTTCCTACGTATCGTCGGATACCTACTTTTTCCACGGCACGCTCAAAGACAACATCCTCTACGGCCTCAAGCACGCGCCGCTGACGGATCCGGGCTACCAGGGTCAGGACGCTCTCGAATTCAAATGGCGAAACGCGGAGGCGCTGCGCGCCGGAAACCCGATTTTCGACCTCAACAGCGACTGGGTGGATTATAACGCCGCCGGTGCGACAGGCCCCGACGATCTGCTGAAAGCGATCCGCCCGGTGCTCGACGCTGTGCTGATTTCGCAGGACATTCTCGATCTCGCACTGCGGTCTTCGGTCGATACCAGCGTTCACGTGGCACTTGCCGAGCGCATCGTCGATCTGCGCGCCTCCTTGCGCGAGCGGCTGGAGGAAGAGAAGCTCGACACTATCGTCGTTCCCTTCGATTTCGACGCCTACAACGCTCAGGCGACGGTTGGCGAGAACCTGCTTTTCGGCACGATGAAGCGGCCGCACATGACCAACCGGCGTCTCGCCGCCCACCCCTATTTCCAGCAACTTTTCCGCGACACCGGCCTCAGCAACGATCTCTACGCGATGGGCCTGGAGATCGCCGAAAACGCCGTGGAACTGTTCCACGACCTGCCGCCGGATCACCCGTTCTTCCAGCAACTGACCTTCATGACCGCGGACGACATCCCCGCCTACCAGGCGCTGCTGCAGAAGCTGCAGAGCCGGAAGTTCGAGGATGCGACGGCCGAGGAGCGCTCAAGTATCATCCGCCTGAGCTTCGCCTATATCGAGCCCCGCCACCGCTTCGGTCTGCTGACCGACGAGCTGATGGAAAAGATCGTCTCGGCGCGCAAACAGTTCCACGAACATATTCCCAGTGATCTCTCGGCACTCATCGAGCGCTACGATCCTGAACGTTTCACCGCGTCCGCCAGCCTGATGGACAACGTGCTTTTCGGCCGCATCGCCTATCAGCAGGCCGATGCATCGGAGCATATCCGCTCGATCATGGGCGAGCTCTTCGACAAGCTCGATCTGTTCGACGACGTGCTGTCGATCGGTATGGAATTCGATGTCGGCTCTGGCGGCAAGCGCCTGACGATGGTTCAGCGCCAGAAGATCAACCTGGCGCGCGCGCTGCTGCGCCGTTCCGACTACTTCATCCTCAACCGGCCGCTTCTGGCCCTCGACCAGCGCGTCCAGGACCAGATCACCCGAAACGTGGTGACCGGCCTTCACGAGGAAGGCAAACGCCCGGCAATCATCTGGGTTCTGTCGAACGCGCGCCTTGCTGAGGTCTTCGACAGGATCCTGCTTTTCGAACGCGGTGGCCTGGCACAAGCCGGTGGCTATCCGGAACTTTCGGAGAAAAACACTATGTTCAAGGAACTGTTATCGTAATAATCTACTGGGGCGGCTGAGACGGCATTCTTGCGAGGGAATGCCTGGTAGAGTTTTAGAAAACGCTTTCTCCTTATACGAGAGGAGGCGCCAGGGGGTAAAACACTCATGCTGTTGAGAGATGAAGTCGAAATGCTGCGGCGGGTGCCGATCTTTTCCAGGATCGCGCCGGCAAAACTCAAGCTTTTGGCATTCACCTCCGACCGGATGACCTACAAGGCCGGTCAGAACCTTTTCCATCAGGGCGATCCGGGCGATGCAGCCTACGTGATCCTCTCGGGAACGGCCGACATTCTCGTCCATTCTCCTGCTGGCGATATCAAGGTCGCCGATGTCGAACTCAACTCGATCGTCGGCGAGATCGCCATTCTCTGCGACGTCTCGCGAACGGCAACCGTGCGCGCCACCTCGGGGCTCGAAGTCCTGCGCATCAGCAAAGAGCACTTCCTGAAGCTGCTCAGCGACTTCCCAGAAATGGCCGTCGAAATCATGCGCGTGCTGGCCGACCGCCTGAACCACACGACTGCCGAACTGACCGCGGCGCGCGCCAAGCAGCCACCGGAACCGGTTAACTGATCAGCATTAATCCGGCGGCCATTGCTGGGCGCCGTGAAGCAGGCGCAGGATCTGTATTTCCTGCGCGTTTTCATCGATGCGATAGATGATAAGATATGGACTGCCGGGAACCACAAGTTCCCGGGCTCCGTCCTTGCGTCCGCTGCGGCCTGCACGCGGGTGTGCGCTAAGGATATCCGCCTGGCTTCGTACAAGCGTCTCCAGCCGGATGGCGGCCTGCGGGTTCTGCTTAAAAACGTAGGATATCTGGCGCCGGCGATCGTTCAGCGCGCGAGGCAACCAGTTGACGATCACTTACCGTCTTCCTGTACGCGAGACATCAGGCTAGCCAGAAACGCATCCATTTCCTTGTTGGCATCTTCGTTACTGATCCAGACGGTATTCGGATCATCCGCCTCGCGAAGGCCGATCTCAACTTGCTCGCGGAACCAGCGGTCGTGTTCGGCCGCCTCATGCGCGCGCTTCAGCGCATCGGCTCGATCGGGACGCTTGCTGGATTCTGCGGCGTAGTCCGCAGCATCCACCTCGAATTGCGAGATGCCGACATCCTTGAGATAGGAGACAAGCGTCTCCATGCGCTTGAAAAGCCTGACCTGGCGGCTGCGCTGGGCGGCAAGCGAATGCTCGCTCTTTCCATATCGCACGACGATGGACCAGCCGCCGAGTTGTCCGACCACAAGGGTCTTGTCGATGGCGCCTGCTTCAGCGAGCCGCGAGAGGGTCGCATGGTCGATCATCGAATGGGTCATCAGAGCATCTCCTTGGTCTGGAAGGATATGCAATCAATTATAATTTGCAATGCGCCATTTAATAAAAAACCCGGTACGAAACCGGGCTCTTTTGTTCGATCAGGATATCAGGCGCTACTCGCGTTGTTCCAGCGCCTTGCTGAAAGCCAGCGCTGCAAGCGTGCAGATCGCGCCCGAGAGCAGGTAGTAGCCGACGAAGGTCAGGCCGAAGCTGCTGGAGAGGCTCAGCGCCACCAGCGGTGCAAAGCCGGCGCCGACGAGCCAGGCGAGGTCGGAGGTAAAGGCGGCGCCGGTATAGCGGTAGCCGCGGCCGAAGCGCGAGGAGATCGAGCCGGTGGCCTGACCGAAGGACAGGCCGAGCACTCCGAAGCCGATGATGACGAAGGCATCCTGTCCGGCATCGCCGGATGCAATCAGCATCGGCCCGACGAAGGAGAAGATCGCGATCAGCACCGCACAGACGGCGAGCTGGGCGCGGCGGCCGATGCGGTCGGCGATCAGGCCGGAGGCAATGATCGCGACGATGCCGACAAGTGCGCCGATGATCTGCACCACCATGAACGTGTCGAGCGGCTGCGTTCCATATAGACTCATCCAGCCGAGCGGGAAGATGGTGACCAGATGGAACATCGCGAAGCTCGCCAGCGGCACGAAGGCGCCGATCAGGATATCGCGGCCATGAACCTTCAGAACCTTGCCGATCGGCGCGGCCTCAAGCTCATGCTGTTCCAGCAGCGTGCCGAACTCCTGGGTCATGACCAGGCGCAGGCGGGCAAAGAGCGCCACGACATTGATCGCGAAAGCGACGAAGAACGGATAGCGCCAGCCCCAGGAAAGAAAATCCTCGTTGGAGAGATTGGCGATGAAGAAGCCGAAGATAATGCTCGCCAGCGCGAAGCCGATCGGCGCACCGAGCTGCGGGATCATCGCGTACCAGCCGCGCTTGTTCTGCGGCGCATTCAGTGCCAGCAGCGATGCGAGGCCGTCCCAGGCGCCGCCGAGCGCAAAGCCCTGGCCGAGCCGGAACAGGGCCAGAAGCGCAATCGCCCAGTAGCCGATCTCGTTATAGCCGGGCAGGAAGGCGATCGACGCCGTAGAACCGCCGAGCAGGAAAAGCGCAATCGTCAGCTTCGTGCCGCGGCCATAGAAACGGTCGATCGTCATGAAGACCACCGAGCCGACTGGACGCGCCAGGAAGGCCAGCGAAAAGATCGCAAAGGAATAGAGCGTCGCCGTCAGTCGATCCGGTGCGAAGGGAAAGATCAGTTGCGGGAAGACCAGAACCGAAGCCAGGCCATAGACGAAGAAGTCGAAGAATTCCGACATTCGACCGATGATGACGCCAAGGGCTATACTTCCGGGCGAAACCTTTTCGCCAGCATGGATCTGTCTTGCGTCGCGTTCGAGTGTCGTGGACGATGGTCCATAATTTGCTGCAGTCATTAACGCCTCCCTCGTTGAGACGCCGCGGCAAAGCGCCTCAAGACGATCTTGATCAAACCCGCAAGCTTATCAAGTCTGATGGACGTAAATAGTTCATCATCCATTCTCAAAATTAGATGTGGAGGAGAAATCGGGCGTGATCCGGCGAATCGAGCCGCCGCCAGGTGGCCCTTTTCATTTTCACGGATATATTATGCCGCTAACATGCATGCGCCCGGGCCAAATCCTTCGTAATTTATCAGGATTTCAAAGCCGTAGCGTCTTACAATTTTTGCCGCGCTGCGGCATCTTTGCTGCAGTGCGACCAAACACCTCATGTTGCCATCAGGTTCAGTGCTTTAGTCGCGGTTTGGATGAAACAACAAGAGCTTAGAGACGTGCAAAAACTCGTGAAGTTTTCCCGCCTTCTATCCGTGTTGCCGCTGATGATGCTGGCAGGATGCAATATGGTCGTGATGTCGCCGTCGGGCGATATCGCAAGTCAGCAGGCAGATCTCATTCTGGTCTCCACCTTCCTGATGCTGCTGATCATCGTGCCGGTCCTGTTCCTGACGCTGTTCTTCGCCTGGCGTTACCGGCGTTCGAACACGGCAGCGACCTACGATCCGGAATGGCATCATTCGACACGGCTGGAAGTGGTTATCTGGTCTGCGCCGCTGGCGATCATCATCGCGCTCGGCGCGATCACCTGGATTTCGACTCACAAGTTGGACCCATACCGCCCGCTCGACCGGATCGACGCGGAACGCAGCATTCCCGCGGACACCAAGCCGCTGACCGTCGAGGTCGTGGCTCTCGATTGGAAATGGCTGTTCTTCTATCCGGATCTCGGGATCGCTACGGTCAACGAGCTGGCAGCGCCGGTCGATGTGCCGATCAATTTCAAGATCACCGCATCGTCGGTCATGAACTCCTTCTACATCCCTGCCCTTGCCGGCCAGATCTATGCGATGCCGGGCATGCAGACCAGGCTGCACGCCGTCATCAACAAGGAAGGCGAATACGAAGGCTTCTCCGCAAATTACAGCGGCGACGGCTTCTCGCACATGCGCTTCAAGTTCCACGGCCTGAACCAGCAGGGCTTCGACGATTGGGTCGCCCGGGTGAAGAGCCAAGGTACGGCGCTGAATCGCGACACCTATCTGAAGCTCGAAAAGCCCTCCGAGCGCGAACCGGTTCGCTATTATGCCAGCGCCGACAAGGATCTCTACGACGCGATCCTCAATCTCTGCGCCGCACCCGGTAAGATGTGCATGAGCGAGATGATGCATATCGACATGATGGGCGGCGGCGGCAAGGAAAGTGCCGAGAACCGCGAGAAGCTGCAATATGACAACCGCCATGTGAAGAAGGGCGAAGGCACCAATGCCGCTACCTTCCCGGCAACCGGCACGCCTGCCCGCAGCGACGAGAAGCCCGCCGGCACCGGCGAAAATGGCCAGCAGCCGATGCAGAACGACATGCCTGGAATGGACATGAACGGCGGCGGCCACGATGGCCATTCGATGCCCGGAATGGACCACGGCAATGGCGATCCGGCTCCGGCCCAGCTGAACAACAATTAAACCTGGCGCTTTGCGTCGCTAAGACATCAATGAACGGGTTATTCCATGTTTTCCAATCCTGACCTCCTGAAGTTTATCTTCGGCCGGTTGACCCTCGATTCGATCCCCTATCACGAGCCGATCCTGGTCTTCACCTTCATCGGCGTGGCGATCGGCGGCATCGCTGTGCTGGGTCTCATTACCTATTTCAAGTTCTGGGGTCCGCTCTGGCGCGACTGGATCACCAGCGTCGATCACAAGAAGATCGGCATCATGTACATCATCCTCGCGGTGATCATGCTGCTGCGCGGCTTCTCCGACGCAATCCTGATGCGTATCCAGCAGGCCATCGCCTTCAACGGCAATGAAGGCTATCTGCCGCCGCATCACTATGACCAGATCTTCACGGCGCACGGCGTCATCATGATCTTCTTCGTGGCGATGCCCTTCGTCACCGGCCTGATGAACTTCGTCGTGCCGCTGCAGATCGGCGCGCGCGACGTCTCCTTCCCGTTCCTCAACAATTTCTCGTTCTGGATGACGACGGCAGGCGCGATCATCATCATGATGTCGCTGTTCGTCGGCGAATTCGCCCGCACCGGCTGGCTGGCCTATCCGCCGCTTTCGGGGGCTGATTATAGTCCGGGTGTCGGTGTCGACTATTATATATGGGGGCTCCAGGTCGCCGGTGTCGGCACGACGCTATCGGGCATCAACCTGATTGCGACGATCGTCAAGATGCGCGCGCCGGGCATGACCTTCATGAAGATGCCAGTCTTTACCTGGACCTCGCTCTGCACCAACGTGCTGATCGTCGCTTCCTTCCCGATCCTGACCGCAACGCTCGTTCTGCTGTCGCTCGACCGCTATGCCGGCACGAACTTCTTCACGAACGATCTCGGCGGCAATCCGATGATGTATGTGAACCTCATCTGGATCTGGGGTCACCCGGAAGTTTACATCCTGATTCTGCCCGCCTTCGGCATCTTCTCCGAAGTCGTCGCCACCTTCTCCGGCAAGCGCCTGTTCGGCTACGCCTCGATGGTTTACGCCACCTGCGTCATCATGATCCTGTCCTATCTCGTGTGGCTGCACCACTTCTTTACGATGGGCTCGGGCGCCAGCGTCAACTCGTTCTTCGGCATCACCACGATGATCATCTCCATCCCGACAGGGGCGAAGATGTTCAACTGGCTGTTCACGATGTATCGCGGCCGCATTCGCTACGAAGTGCCGATGCTGTGGACCGTCGGCTTCATGGTGACCTTCGTCATCGGCGGCATGACCGGTGTCATGCTCGCCATCCCGCCTGCCGACTTCGTGCTCCACAACTCGCTGTTCCTGATCGCCCACTTCCATAACGTGATCATCGGCGGCGTGCTGTTCGGCCTGTTTGCCGGCGTCAACTACTGGTTCCCGAAGGCCTTCGGCTTCAAGCTCGATCCGTTCTGGGGCAAGATGAGCTTCTGGTTCTGGCAGATCGGCTTCTTCTTCGCCTTCATGCCGCTCTACGTGCTCGGCCTGATGGGCGTGACCCGCCGCGTCTCGCAGTTCGAGGATCCGTCGCTGCAAATCTGGTTCATCATCGCCGCCTTCGGCGCCGGCCTGATCGCCCTCGGCATCGTTTCCTTCCTCGTGCAGATCTTCGTCAGCTTCCGCAAGCGCGAGGCGCTGAAGGACGAGACGGGCGATCCCTGGGAAGGCCGCACGCTGGAATGGGCGACGTCCTCGCCGCCGCCGGACTACAACTTCGCCTTCACGCCTGTCGTTCACGATCACGACAGCTGGTACGACATGAAAAAGCGCGGCTATGTCCGTCCGCACGAAGGCTTCCGTCCGATCCACATGCCGAAGAACACCGGCACCGGCGCGATCCTTTCGGCCCTCAGCATCGGTCTCGCCTTCGGCCTGATCTGGTACATGTGGTGGCTGGCTGCCGTCTCCTTCGTCGCAATCGTCGCCGTGTCGATCGCCCATACGTTCAACTACAAGCGTGACTTCTACATTCCCGTCGAGGAAGTCACCGCGACAGAGGACAAGCGCACCAAGCAGCTTGCGATGCAGGCATGACGACCATGACCGATCACACCATCGACTCGGCCGAAAAGCCCGTCTTCTATCTGACCGAGGATCATCATCCGGAGAGCAGCACCAATCTCGGGTTCTGGCTCTATCTGATGAGCGACTGCCTGATCTTCGCCGTGCTCTTTGCCACCTATGGCGTGCTCGGCCGCAATTATGCGGCCGGCCCGTCACCGAAGGATCTGTTCGATCTGCCGCTGGTGGCGATCAACACCTCGATGCTTCTGTTCTCGTCGATCACCTATGGCTTCGCCATGCTGCAGATGATGAGAGGCTACAAGGCCGGCGTGCTGTTCTGGCTGGCGATCACCGGCCTGTTCGGCGCCGCCTTCATCGGGCTCGAACTCTATGAGTTCGCGCATCTGATCCATGAAGGCGCCGGACCGTCGCGCAGCGCGTTCCTCTCGGCCTTCTTCACGCTGGTCGGCACCCACGGCCTGCACGTCACCTTCGGCATCATCTGGCTGATCACGCTGATGGTTCAGGTCTCGATGCACGGCCTGATCGAAGCCAACAAGCGCCGCCTGATGTGCCTGTCGATGTTCTGGCACTTCCTCGATGTCGTCTGGATCGGCGTCTTTTCCTTGGTCTATCTGCTGGGAGTTCTCGGATGAGCTCGAACACTCACGCCCACGACGCACATCACGACCACGGCCATGGCGGCCATGGTCACGGCGGTCACGATGCGGATCACGGCTCCTTCAAGAGCTACATGATCGGCTTCGTGCTGTCGGTCATCCTCACGGCGATCCCGTTCTGGCTGGTCATGGCAGGCGTCTTCGAAAGCCCGCTGGTAACGGCAGTCACCGTGATGGCGCTCGGCGCCGTGCAGATCGTCGTCCACATGATCTACTTCCTGCACATGAACACCCGTTCGGAAGGCGGCTGGACGATCATGGCGCTGATCTTCACCATCGTCATCGTCGCCATCGCGCTGGCCGGCTCCTTCTGGGTCATGCATCATCTGAACACCAACATGATGCCGATGAGCCCCGAAATGATGAAGAACATGCCGTAAGACAGATGCGGGCGGCCTCCGGGCCGCCCGCTGAATTTGACCATGACCGATCAATCAGGCTCCAAACTCACGGCACCGCGCTCGACCGCCAAGCTCATTCTGCTTGGCGGCCTGATGCTGCTGGCAATCGCTACCTTCGTGGCGCTTGGTATCTGGCAGGTGGAGCGGCTCTACTGGAAGCGCGATCTGATCGCCCGCGTCGATCAGCGCATTCATGCGGCACCGGTGCCCGCTCCCGAGGGCGCCGGCATCGACGCCACGGCCGATGAATACCTCCGGGTCTCCGCGACCGGCACATTCGACAACAGCAAGGAAACGCTGGTCTACGCCTCCACCGAGCTCGGCCCCGGATACTGGGTGATGACGCCGCTCCGGCTGGAAGACGGCAATGCCATCCTCATCAATCGCGGCTTCGTACCGCTGGAAAAGCGCGATCCGAAAATGCGCGCTGAAGGACAGCTTTCGGGACCGGTCAGCGTGACAGGGCTGCTGCGGCCAACAGAGCCGAAAGGTTCACTGCTGCAATCCAACGATCCCAAGACCGGATGGTGGTATTCGCGCGACGTGGCGGCGATCGCCGCGGACAAGGACATCGGCAAGATCGAACCCTACTTCATCGACGCCGATGAAGCTCCGAATCCGGGTGGCGCGCCGGTCGGCGGGCTGACGCGCGTGGTCTTCCCGAACAGCCACCTGAGCTATGCGATCACCTGGTTCGCGATGGCGCTGATGGTCATGGGGCTGCTTGGCGCCGCCGTTCGCAGCGAACTCCGCCGCCGCTGAGCGAAGCGACGGCTACATGGCCCGGCATTGCGGAAATGCACGGACCGCGACCTGTTCGGCAGCGGCATAGGCCTGGCTGACGATCTCCGGCACCAGATCGATATCCGGAAGGCTGCCGAGCCCGAGCGGACCGATGGCGAAAATCCCCTCGACGGACGATCCGTCGGCAAGATAGGGCTCGCCGCGCTGGTTGACGGCAATGCCGAGCGACAGTTCGTCCGGCATCGCAAGCCCTGAGGCAAACAGGCTCTGCATCAGCGGCACATCGAGGTCGGCTGCTCTGCAACGGCAATCGATCACCCGGTCGGCATGGATAACTTCCTCCGTTCGCGTACCTGAGGGCGTGAAGAAGATCCCGCTCAAGCCCTGACGGCCCGCCAGACCGCGGCGCAGAACGGTGTTGCCGCCTGCAAGCTCACGCTTCAGCCGCGCATACATCGCCTCCGGCAGTCTGTTCCGGTGGCTGTCGTAGATTGCCCGCAGATGCCGGTTGAATTGCTGCTTCTGGCGCGCAGGCAGCGAACGCCAGAGCGAACGCGCATGCTTGCGCAGGCCGTTCATCACGGATTGCCAGCTGCGGCCGCCCTCCTCGGCATCCCTGCAGGCCTTGCGGATGAAATGGAGAATGCCAGCGAGATCCTTGGGAAGCTCTTCGGCAGGGAAAAGCGGATCGGCGGAGTTCGGCGTATGGCTCTGCGGCAGGAAGCCATGTTTCGAAACGATGGAGATCTGGCCGGAATAGCCCTGATCCCGCAGCTGCAGCAACTGGTCGACGACGCGGATGCCGCTTCCGAGCAGAATCGTATGCGGACGGGCGACCAGCCGCTGGGCGCGCACCGGCGAAGTGTTCTCCGTCACGGCAGCGGACGGCGCAAGGCCATAGCCGGTGGCGAGGAAAACGGTGTCGAAAAGCGGATTGGCGGGACCGGCATGTTCCAGCAGGAAGCGGTTTCCGTGGCTCCTGCGGATTGCCACGACGGGCTCGTGGCAGACCTGGACGGTGATGTCCTTGCGGGTCGATAGCGCTTCGGAAAAGCGCTGGTAGACATAGTCGCTGAAAATTTCCTTGGGCACGAAGATCTGGCGGAATCCCGGGATCGCCGCCGGCACGGCAGCGCGGAATTCCGCGTTGCTACAGAGCCAGTCGTTGAAATCATCGGCATCTCCAGCCGACACCGAAAGGTCGCGGACGCGGGTGTTGAGGATGGCGGAACTCTTTGCCGACGACAGCGCCTGTCCGCCGCTGACGGAGGAATTCGGATCGAAGAGTTGCAGATGGAAGGGCGTACGCACCGTCTTCATCAGCGCAATTGCCGTCATCATCCCGGAAAAGCCGCGCCCGACAATGGCGATCCGTGGAATAGCCGATGGCTTTGCCGCAGCAGCGGCCTTCGCAGAGAAAAGTCCTTGAACCGTCATCTCAACTCCCTTGCGGTCATCACCGCATCCGTGTCTCGATCAAGGTATCGACGCAGAAAAATCAGGCTGCGTCGGCCGGGGTTCGAACCGCTATACCAGCAGTCGTCCGGAACTGGCCGGAAAGGAATTCAGGGGAGTGAGGTCTCCCGTCCATAGTCTATTAGACTAGTCGTGTATGAAAGCGCTAAAATGGCTTCGCCGCAAGCCTCTGATTTCCGCTGAGGCGAGAATGCGGGTTAAGGCATTGATTGCGGGTGCTGTTTTTTAGCTCTCTTCGCCGGGATATTGCTTCGCCTTGAGCAGTGCGGCTAGATGGGTGACGTTTCGCGCCAGCATCTCTATCATCGTGGTGACGTTCTCCGGCACCTGCTTCAGATCGGCGAAATTCGTTGATCCCATCGCTTCGCCGACCCAATAGGCAACGGCATTAGCCGGCACCGTGAAACCGACATCGTTCAGCGCCTGATAGAGTTCGGCCGAGACATGGTGCGCGCCGTCTTCATTTCCGACCACGGCGACCGCCGCCACCTTTCCATACGATACCATGCGCCCCTCCGCGTCGGTCTCCGATAGGAACGCGTCCATTCGTTCCAGGGCCCGCTTGCATACGCTCGACGGCTGCCCCATCCATATCGGCGTCCCGACAAGCAGAATGTCGGCGGTGAGGATCTTTTCGCGGATGCCGGGCCAATCGTCCCCCTCGCCTTCATCGGATGTGACACCGGGCTTGATGTTGAAATCCGCCAGCCGGAGAACCTCGGTCGTGACATCGTATTTCGCGAACTCGTCATTGATCAGCGCGATCATTCGTTCGGTCGATGACTGCTCCTGGCTTTCCGCGGTTTTCAGGGTGGCGTTGAGGGCGAGTGCTTTGAGAGACATGCGGTGCTCCATGGACTCGTATTGGTCCGTCACACGAACACGGCAAAGCATCGATTGTTCCGCCCGGAAACGGCGCGTGATCGCGCTCACGAGAAAATAACCAGTTGGTGAATTCTTTACTTGAACGACCAGGTGGAATCGGCAAAAGTAAGCGCACTATCAATCCCATCATGGAATTGCCGTGTTTTCGGGTCAGCGTCCGGATGCACTTATCTATTTGGAATCATTACCGTGAGCAGCGATGCGTCCTTAAGCGCGACGAAGCATTCGGCTTCGCTCGCGAAAGCAACTGCGGCAGGCTGGGGCAAGGGGCTCTATACACTGGTCCGCATCACCGTCATGGCCTTTAGGCATCCCTGGCAGGCAAGTCTGGCGATCGGCGCGACGCTTGTGGCTTCCACCTTTCAGCTGATGATCCCGCGGCTACTCGGCCAGGCGGTCGACCACACCCAGGTCGCCCTGAGCGGCGGCACCGTCGGCCAGGCGGCGCAGGACGCGCTGCTAACGACGGCGCTGATGCTGCTTGGCGCCAGCGTGCTGCGCGGCCTCTTCACCATGGTGCAGAACTATTATTCCGAAAGCGTCGGCCACCATATGGGCTATTCGCTGCGGCTGGCCTGTTACGAAAAGATCCAGCGGCTTTCCTTCAGCTTCCACGACACCGTGCATTCGGGCGACCTGATCACCATCGGCCTGCTCGATCTCGAGGGCGTGCGGATGTATTTCTCGACGGCGCTGGTGCGTGTCTTCCTGCTGTCGATGCTGATCGGCATCGGCGCCTATATGCTGATCACCACCGATCCGGTGCTCGGTCTCCTCGCCCTCAGCTTCGTTCCCTTCGTCGGCTGGCGTTCATCGGTCACGCAGCTGCGCCTGCGTGCCACATGGCTGGAGCTCCAGGAGCGTCTTTCGGTGCTGACCCGCATCATGGAAGAAAACCTCGGCGGCATCCGCGTCGTCCGCGCCTTCGCGGCACAGGACCATGAGATGGCGAAATTCCAAGCGGCATCCGAAAGTGCGATCGAACTCGCGCATCAGCGTGTCGGCATCCGTGTTGCCAATACGAGCGCCATGACCTTCTCGTTTTTCGTGTCGATGGGTCTCGTGCTCTGGGTCGGCGGCGGCAAGGTCATGGCCGGCGAAATCACCGTGGGCACGCTTGCCTCGTTCCTGACCTTCATGACCATCCTGCAGATGCCAGTGCGCCAGCTCGGCCTGATGGTCAACGCCTTTGCCCGGGCCTCGACCTGCGGCACGCGCCTCTTCAATCTTCTCGACCTCGAGATTGCCGTGCGCGATGCACCAGATGCGGCGGAGCTCAAGGTAACCGAGGGAACGCTTCGCTTCGAGTATGTGGATTTCGCCTATCCGAGCTCGGAGATGCACCAGGTTCTCTACGATGTCAGCTTCGAGGCGAAGCGCGGCGAAACGATCGGCATTGTTGGCCCTCCGGGTAGCGGCAAGTCGACGATCGCGCATCTGATCCCGCGCTTCTATGACGCCACCGGTGGCCGCATCACCATCGACGGTCAGGATATCCGCAAGGCGACACTGCAATCGCTGCGCCGCTCCGTTGCCGTCGTGCAGCAGGATTCCTTCCTGTTCACGACGACGATCGAGAACAACATCGCCTATGGCGACCCATGGGCGAAGGAGCCGCGTATCGAGCGCGCCAGCGAAAGCGCGCAGCTGCACAACTACGTTCTCGGCCTGCCGACTGGATATGGCACGGTCGTCGGCGAGCGCGGCGTGTCGCTGTCCGGCGGCCAGCGCCAGCGCCTGTCGATCGCCCGCGCCCTGATGCTGCGCCCCGCCGTGATGGTCTTCGATGACTCGACAGCTGCAATCGACGCGGCGACCGAACAGCGTATCCGCTCGGCGATGCGCAAATACGCCGCCGACCGGGTGACGATCATCGTCGCGCACCGGCTGAGCTCGCTGATGCATGCCGACCAGATCCTCTTCGTCGAGGACGGCCGCATCGTCGAGCGCGGCACGCATGCGGAATTGCTCGCTCTCGGTGGGCGCTACAAGGCGCTTTACGACCTGCAGGTACGGCCGGGAGATGAGGCGCTGAGTGCTTAGCACGAACAGGCGTTTGTGAGACTGTGTGTTTGCGTTTTGCTCCCTTATCCCTGTGCTTGTCACAGGGATCCAGCAGCGCCGCGTCTGCGGCGCGGAAGAACTCTTTCACGCGAAAGACTTCGCGTGGCTAGATTCCTGTGACGAGCACAGGAATGAGGGAAGAGAATTATGCCAGCCGCAGATAGAGGCATCTGCAGTGGGTCCAGACCACAAGAAGCCTCAAGACCAGGGAGTGGATGATGGCCGAGGAAATGGAAACCGAGCGCCCCGATCCGCGCGAAGACGGCAGGCGGCCGCCGCGGGCGGTGGTCGGTTCGCACCGGATCGAAGAAGAGATGTTCGGTACCGCCTTCGACGGCAACATCGTCAAGCGCATCTGGACCTTCGTCGATCCCTACAAGGACAAGATCATCTGGTCCGTCGTGGCGGTGTTGACCTTCACGGCCATGCAGCTGGTGATCCCGCTGATCATCCGCTACGCCATCGACCACGGCATGCGGCAGGGGGGCAGTTCCAACGCGCTCACCTGGTCGATCCTTGCCTTCCTCTGTGCCATCCTCGTCAACTATGCTGCCAGCTATGCGCAGGAGACGTTGGTCGGCGGGGTGGCTGAAAACGTGCTCTTTGACATGCGCAAGGCGATGTTCTCGCATCTGCAGCGCGTCTCGCTCTCCTTCATGGACAAGACCGAAGTGGGCCGCCTGATGTCGCGGCTACAGGGCGACGTCAACTCGATGCAGGAGTTTCTCGAAACGTCGGTGCTGTCGGTCGGCGATATCTTCCTGCTCTTCGGTATCGTCTTCGTGATGCTGTATCTCGATTTTAAGCTCGGATTGCTGACGCTGTCGGCCCTGCCGGTGCTCTTCGTCGTCCGCCTCTTCTGGCTGCCGCTGGCGCGCAAGTCGTTCATGGCCGCGCATGAAACGAACTCGGTGGCGAACGGCGCGTTGGCCGAGGCGATCCATGGCGTGCGCGCAGTCCAGAGCATGGATCGCCAGAGCGTGAATTTCACGCTCTATGACGACAAGGCCCATGCCAACCTTCTCACTCATCTGACGGCAGCGCGCTATGCGCAGGTGATGGTGCCGATCGTCGACAGCCTGACGGGCGTCGCCATGGCCCTCGTCATCGTCGTCGGCGGGGCGCGTGTCCTGAACCAGGCGCTTGACGTCGGCGTGCTCGTCGCCTTCCTGTTTTATATCCAGCGCTTCTTCGACCCGATCCGTTCGCTGACGCTGCAATATTCGGTGATGCAGCGCGCCATGGCCTCCGGCCAACGGCTGACAGAGGTGCTGGACGTTCCCGTCGACATCCAGGACGCCCCCGATGCCAAGGTGCTTTCGCGGGATATGGACGGCTCGGTCGAATTCCGCGACGTGGTCTTCGGCTACAACCCGAAGCATCCGGTGCTGAAACATGTGAGTTTCCGCGTCAATCCGGGCGAAACGGTTGCGCTCGTCGGACCGACAGGCTCCGGCAAATCGAGCTGCATGTCGTTGATCCATCGCTTCTACGATGTGCAGCAGGGGCAAGTGCTTGTCGGCGGCAATGACGTGCGGGATCTGACGCAGGATTCACTCGGCGACCAGATCGCCATGGTTCTGCAGGAGCCTTTCCTCTTCACGGGCAGCGTCTTTGAAAACATTCGCTATCACAAGACAAATGCCACCCGCGAACAGGTGGTCGAGGCGGCAAAGGCCGTCGGCGCGCATGATTTCATCATGCGGCTGGCAGAAGGCTATGACAGCATTCTCGGTGAGCGCGGCGGCAATCTCTCGCTCGGGCAAAGGCAGCTTCTGTCCTTCGCCCGCGCGCTCGTCGCCGATGCGAAGATCCTCGTTCTCGACGAGGCGACGGCCAATATCGACAGCTATACGGAAATGCTGATCCAGAAGGCCCTGGTGAAGCTGCTGGAGAACCGCACCGGCCTCGTCATCGCCCACCGTCTCGCGACGATCCGCGAAGCCGACCGCATCATCGTGCTGCAGAACGGCGAGCTGATCGAGAGCGGCAACCATAATGAGCTGATGAAGAACGGGAAGCTCTATTCCCGGCTCTATAATCTCAACTACGCGTCTTTCGACGATATTCCCGAAGACGTGCTCGAAGAGACGGCATCAGGCAGCTCGGCGACATAGAAGGCACGAGGCATGGCGTCGCCGGCCTCGTGCCCATCAGCACCATGGAGCTATCAGATATCCGCCCTGACGGCCTGCCGCTGGTTGCCGAGCTTTTCGATGCCGAGCTCGACGATATCGCCTGGTTTCAGATAGCGCGGCGGCTTCATGCCCATGCCGACGCCCGGCGGTGTGCCGGTCGAGATGATGTCGCCGGGATGCAGCGACATGAACTGGCTGAGATAGGAGACCAGATAGGCGGCGCCGAAAACCATGGTCTTGCTGGAGCCGTTCTGCATCGTCTCGCCGTTGACCTTCAGCCACATCTTCAGGTCTTGCGGGTCCGGCACCTCGTCCTTGGTGACGAGCCAGGGACCGGTTGGACCAAATGTGTCGCAGGACTTGCCCTTGGTCCACTGGCCAGAGCGCTCGATCTGGAAGGCACGTTCGGAGACGTCATGGATCGTGCAGTAGCCGGCAACATAATCCAGCGCATCGGCTTCGCTGACATATTTCGCCGTCTTGCCGATGACGATGCCGAGCTCGACTTCCCAATCGGTCTTCTCCGAGCCGCGCGGGATGACGAGATCATCATTCGGGCCAACGATCGCCGAGGTTGCCTTCATGAAGATGATCGGTTCCGGCGGCACGGTGGCGCGGGTTTCGGCAGCGTGGTCGGAATAATTGAGGCCGATGCAGATGAACTTGCCGGTACCGGCAACGCAGGGGCCGAGCCGCGGTGTTCCCTCGACAACCGGCAGCGTGCTGGTGTCGAGCCGCGACAGTTCGGCGAGACGATCGGGGTTCAGGGCCGCTCCGGCGAGATCGCCAAGCTGGCCGGAGAGATCGCGGATCTTGCCGCCGGCATCGAGAAGGCCAGGCTTTTCCTGGCCGGCTTCACCGTAACGAAGAAATTTCATGCGGATTCCATTCCTGTGTCGGTTCGAAGGTCAGATGGTCCAGCCGCCATCGATGGCGTAGGCCTGACCTGAGGTGTAAGTGGCGCCGGCGAGATAGACGGCGAGTTCGGCGATCTCTTCGGGGGAGCCCAGACGGCCCATCGGCTGCCGCGAGATGAAGGCGGCGCGCGCCGTCTCGTAATCACCCTGCGCCTTCATGCGGTCCTGCAGCGACGGGCTCTCGACGGTGCCGGGGCAGATGGCGTTGCAGCGGACACCCTGCGCCACGTAGTCGGCGGCAACGGATTTGGTGAGACCGATGACGGCGGCCTTGGTGACGCCATAGGCGAAGCGGTTCGGCACACCCTTGATGCTGGATGCAACGGAGGCCATGTTGATGATCGAACCGTCCTTGCGCTCGAGCATGCCGGGCAGCACGGCGCGGATGGTGCGGATCATCGCCTTGACGTTGAGATCGAGGGCGAATTCCAGATCGGCGTCCTTCATCTCGAGGATCGAGCCTGCATGGACGAAACCGGCGCAATTGAAGAGCACGTCGATCTGGCCGATCTCTGAGACCAGCGCATTGACCGCCGCTTCGTCGAGAACGTTCAACTTGTGGGTCGCAATCCCGGTTTCGGCCGTCAGCTGCGCCAGTGCATCGGTGTTGATGTCTGTGGCATGTACGGTTGCACCTGCCTGCTGAAAGGCGATCGCCGAAGCGCGGCCAATCCCCTGCCCTGCGGCGGTGGTCAGAACGGTCTTGCCGGTCAAATCCTGTGACATGATCTTATCCCTGTTTCTGTTGGCGCTCGACGAGCAGGATATGGTCTGCGGCCAGCACCACTTCATTGCGCTGGTTCAAAACCTCGCAGCGCTCGACGACGCGGCCCATATCCGGCCGCTTCGGATCGTCTTCCTTGGCCGAAATGGTCACCCGGGTGCGGATCGTGTCGCCGATATGGACCGGGCGGACGAAGCGCAGCCGGTCGTAGCCGTAGGAAAAGGCGACGGGGTTGATGAGCGTCGCCGTCAGGCCGATACCGATCGAGAAGACCATGGTGCCATGGGCGATACGCTGGCCGCCCGGCAGCGTCTTGGCGAATTCGGCGTCCATGTGATGCGGAAAGAAATCGCCGGTATGCCCGGCATGGACGACGAAATCCGTCTCGGTAATCGTGCGGCCGGTCGTCGTGCGCGACGCGTTCAGTGCGTAGTCTTCAAAATGGATGATCTGTTCCGACATCGGTCTATTCCTTCGGCAGCGGGCTGAGCGGGGTCGCCGGGCTGGCACTTGATTGATAGGCGGCTTCGACCAGCGCCATGGTCTGCCAGCCGTCCTCGACGGCGCCCACGAGCCTGTCGTCTTCGCCCGAAGCGAAGCGCTGTAGGTTCGCCATGCGGTTGGCGAAGGCATCGGGGAACCATGTGCCTTCGAGCGGCACGGAGACCCAGTCGCTGGCGCCCTCCGTCTCGATCCAGAGCTCGTCCGGCTCGCCGCGTGGATAGTCGAGATTGACTCCAAGCTTCAGGTAGGCGGCTCCCTTCGTCCCCGATATCCGGAACTCGCAGGCCTGGAAGCGGCGGCCGAAATCGTGGTCGTGGTTGATCGATAGCGCGCAGCGGATACGGTCACCGTAATCGAGGATCGCAGCCGTGCGCGTCTGCGCCACGTCATGGTTCGGATGGCCGATAGTTTTGGCGTGCACGCCGAGCGGATTGCCGAGCAGATCCCTGACGACATCGAGATAGTGGATCGAATGCATGGCGATCTCGATGCGCGGCAGGCCCTTCAGGAAAGGCCAGAGCCCCCACGGCGTTGCAAGCGCCAGCCAGGCGTCAAAATCGACGATCTCGCCGAGATGGCCCTTGGCGATCGCATCCTTGAGCGCCAGCATCATCGGCGCGAAGCGCAGCTGGAAATTGACCGCCGCCTTGATGCCGCGGGCGCGGCACAGCCTCAGGATCTCGGTCGCCTCATCGAGATTGCTGCCCATCGGCTTTTGCAGCAGAGCAAAGGAGCCCTCCGGCAGCTTCGACAGGATGGCGGCATGGGCCGCGGGCGGGGTGGCAAGATCGAAGATCGCACCTGCGGTTTGCAGAGCCTCGCTCTCGGAGGCAAAGGCCGTCGTGCCCCATTGCTCCGCCAGCGCGCAGGCCTTGGCGCGATCGGGATCGAAGATCCCGGCGACCGGGAAGCCGGCCTTCCTGTAGGCCGGCAGATGCGCGTCACCGACGATGCTGCCGGCGCCGAAGATGAGGATCGGGCGCGGCTTGGCGGGCCGCGGCCAGGATTGCTGCAGACGGCTGGGATCGAAGGTCTCAGTCATGATGGAAGACCTCCTCCATCATCGCCCACCATTCGCCGGGCTTGCGGGTTTCCAGCGGCTGTTGCTGCGGCATGCAGACGGCCCACCACTCCTTGTTCTTCGGGTGGTCGGCCATCTTCGCCATATCGGCCGCAAAGTCGCTGCCGGTATATTCCCAATAGCCGAAGAGCAGATTCTCCGGTTCCTTGAGATAGATCGAATAGTTGCGGATGTTGCATTCCGAGATCAGCGCCAGGATCTCCGGCCAGACGGCGGCGTGCAGACGCTTGTATTCGGCAATCTTCTCGGGTTTCAGCCCGACAACCATTCCCATACGCTGCATGGCCCGTCTCCTCAGCCGCGAAACTCTCGGGTGAATTCCTTGATCGACCGCTCCTCGACCGCATCCCAATCCCAGCTGATGCCGAGACCCGGTTCGGACGGAGCGATAGCCCGGCCGTCGCGGATTTCCATGCCCTTTGTGGTCAGCTGATCGAGCTGCGGAATGTACTCGACATATTTGCCGTTCTGCACGGCGCAGACGAGGCTGACATGCAGCTCCATCAGGAAATGCGGGCAGACCGGGATATCGAAGGCCTCCGCCGCATGCGCCACCTTCAGCCAGGGCGTGATGCCGCCGATGCGGGCGACATCGACCTGGACGATCGAGCAGGCGCCCTTCTGCATGTACTCACGGAAATGGCGGATCGAATAGATCGACTCGCCGACGGCGATCGGCGTCGCCGTCGAGCGCGACAGACGGATATGACCGTCGAGATCATCAGCCGGTAGCGGCTCCTCGATCCAGGCGAGATCGAGTTCCTTCAACCGGGCGGCACGGCGGATCACCTCATCGACCATAAAGCCCTGATTGCAATCGGTCATGATCTCGAAGCCATCGCCGACCGCAGCACGCACAGCCGACAGACGTGCATAATCCTCCGAGCCATGCGGCTTGCCGATCTTCACCTTGGAGCCGGAAAAGCCCTTCGACTTGGCGAGCAGCGCATCCTCGACGAGCGCTTCCTTCTCAATATGCAGCCAGCCGCCTTCGGTGGTGTAGAGCGGGCAGCTATCCTTCGCTCCGCCTACCAGCTTCCAGAGCGGCAGGCCCTGCTTTTTCGCCCTGAGATCCCAAAGCGCGGTATCGACGGCGGCAAGCGCCAGCGCGGTGATCGCGCCGATCGTCGTGGCGTGGGTCGCGAACTCCATCTTGCGCCAGATCGCCTCGATGCAATCGGCATCCTCCCCGATCAGCAGCGGGACGAGATGATCCGACAGCAGTCGCATGATCGACGATCCGCCGGTGCCGATCGTGTAGCTGTAGCCGATCCCCGTCGCGCCGTCGGAATCGGTGATCGTGACGATCGGCGTCTCCTGGCTGACAAAGCTCTGGATCGCGTCGGTGCGCTTGACCTTGGGAGCAAGGTCGACCATCCGGATGTCAATTTTCTCGATGCGGGCCATGTCTCTCTCCCCTCTCAGATCGCCAGCGTCTTGCCGGTGTCCGCAGCAAACAGATGCGCCTGTGACAGATCGAAGCTCATCCTGATCTGCTCGCCGGTTGCCAGCGCCCTTGGGTTCAACATGCGCGCCACCCATTCGCGGCCGGCGAATTCGACGAAAACCAGTGTTTCGTTGCCGAGCGGCTCGGTGATGACAACGGGCAGGCTGATTTCATGAACCGCAGATGTGCTGTCCGAGACCAGGCCGTGGCCGGTCGGGAACAGGTCATCCGGGCGCAGACCAAAGGTGACCTTCTGGCCATGAGCGACGGCATTCTTGAATTTCGGCGGCAGCGGCAGGCGATCGCCATTGGCGAAGACGATGCTGTCGCCATCGACGGTGGCATCGAGGATATTCATCGGCGGCGAACCGATGAAGCCTGCGACGAAACGGGTCGCCGGGCGCTTGAAGACTTCATCCGGCGTCCCGACCTGCTCGATATAGCCATCGCGCATGATGACGATACGGTCGGCCAGCGTCATTGCCTCGACCTGGTCGTGGGTGACGTAGATGACCGTCGCCTGGACCTTGGCGTGGAGTTTCTTGATCTCGGTGCGCATCTGCGTGCGCAGCTTCGCGTCGAGGTTGGACAGCGGCTCGTCGAACAGGAAGACCTCGGGGTTGCGCACGATAGCGCGGCCCATGGCGACCCGCTGGCGCTGGCCGCCGGAAAGCTGCGCCGGGCGCCGGTCCATCAGCGCCTCAAGGCTGAGAATGGCGGCCGCCTCGTTGACGCGCTGGTCGATCTTGGGCTGCGGAACCTTGGCGATCTTCAGCGAGAAGCCCATGTTCTCGCGCACGCTCATATGCGGATAGAGCGCATAGGACTGGAAGACCATCGAGATGTTGCGGTCGCGCGGCGGCAGATCGTTGACGACGCGTCCGCCGATCTCGATGTCGCCGCCGGAAATCGGCTCCAGACCGGCGACCATGCGCAAGGTCGTGGACTTGCCGCAGCCGGACGGGCCGACGAGGGCGATGAATTCCTTATCGGCAATATCGAGATCGATGCCGTGGACGATTTCGAGGGCGCCGTAGCGCTTGACGAGTTTTTTAAGAGAGACCTGAGCCATGGGAAATCAACCTTTGACCGCGCCGAATGTCAGGCCGGACACGAGATGCTTCTGAATGATGAAGGTGAGCGCCAGCGCCGGAACGATCATCACGACCGCAAGCGCACACATGCCGCGCCAGTCGATGGTGAATTCCGCCGTATAGTCGAGGAGCCCGACCGGGAGTGTCTTCGAATTGACGGACCGCGTCAGCTGAGAAGCCAGTGCATATTCGTTCCAGCAGGTGAGGAAGGCGAAGATGCCTGCCGACGCAATGCCGGGACCGGCCAGCGGAAACTCGACCTTCCAGAAAGCCTGCCAGCGGGTGCAGCCGTCGATCTGCGCCGCTTCCGCCAGATCCTTCGGCACCTGGCGGAAGAAGCCGTCGATCAGCCAGATCGTGAACGGTACGTTGAGCGCCACATAGGTCAGGATCAAGCCGAAATGCGTATCGATGATGCCGATGCGCGAATAGACGATGAACAGCGGCAGCGAAAGCGCGATACCGGGAACGGAGCGTGTCAGCATCAGGCCGAGGAAGGTTGCCGACTTGCCGGCAAACCGGAAGCGCGCGAAGGCATAGCCGCCGGACATGCCGATCACCAGCGCGATGACGGTCGAGGTGATCGAGATGATCAGTGAGTTGCCGAAGTAATCCCAGATCGGGATGCCGCCCTTGCCGATGCCGGAGAACATCGCTCTGTAGGCATCGAGCGACAATTCGTTGGGGATCCAGACCGGCGGCTTGGCCATGATCTCGACCGGCGGCCGCAGCGAGCTAAGAACGATCCAGAAGCCCGGCAGGCAGATGATCAGCATCGCAAGGAACAAGCCGATGAGATAGAAAACCTGGCCGATACGGCGGCGCAGACGTTGTTGAGCGTTGCGATCCATGATTACCACTCCGCGCCGATTTGGGTGCGGGCGAGCGCCAGCTTCCGGAAGAAATAGACGGTGAAGCCGATCGACAGGATGATCGAGACATAGGCCATGGCGTTGGCAAGGCCCATCTGCGCATCGGCATAGGCGGTGCGGCCGACCAGTGTCCAGAGCAGTTCCGTGCGCCGCGCCGGGCCGCCATCGGTCATGATCTTGACGATGTCATAGGCGCGCGCGACGTCGAGCGAGCGGATCGTCATGGCGATGAAGGCGAAGGGCATCAGGAACGGCCAGATGACATAGCGGAAGGTCTGAAGCGGCGTGCAGCCATCGACGCGGGCAGCCTCGACCGGCTCCTGCGGCATGGCGAGCAGCCCTGAGAGGATCAGGATCGCGAAGACCGACGTCGAGGACCAGACCTCGGCGACGACGATCGAAAACAGCGCCAGATTGCCGTCGATCAGCCACGGGATGGCATTGTCTGTCAGTCCGAGCGCCTGAAGCGCATTATTGATCAGCCCGACATTGTCGTTGAACATGAACTTGAACTGGAAGCCGACGAGCACGGGCGAGAACATCATCGGAAACATCATCAGCGTGCGCAGCACTCGCTGGCCCATCGTCGCCTTGTTGACGAGCAGCGCGAGGCCGAGGCCGAGCAGCATTTCCAGATTGAGCGCAATGGTCAGAAGCACGACGGTGCGGACGAAGGCGGCGAGGAAAACGGGATCGGTCAAGATGCGCACGTAATTGCGCAGGCCGACGAAGACGTAGAGCGTCTGCGGCCGGGTCAGGCGGAATGGCGTGAAACTGGAATAAAGCGAAAGCAGCAAGGGAACCAGGACCACTGCGACCAGCACGACGATCGCCGGTAGAAGCAGAAGAATGGGCGTCGGAATTTTTTTCAACATCGAGTGACCTGTCCACACCTGATAGGGCGCCGGGACCGCAAGAGGGAGCGCGGGAAGCGCTCCGGTCTTCCAAAAATGAGGCCCCGCACCCGTTGCCGGATGCGGGACCTGTTATGACAGGATTAGAGGGCGCCGGCGTCCTTGAGGATGCCGGTTGCCTTTTCGGCAGCCGCGTCGAGCGCTTCCTTGGAGGTCTTGTCGCCGAGGATGGCGGACTGCAGCTCCGGATAGACCGCGTTGGAGATCTCGATCCATTCCGGCGTGCGCGGAACCGGGAAGGCATGCTTCATGGCTTCCTGGAAGGCGCCGAGGGCTTCCTTCTTGTAAGGATCGCTGGCAGCCTGCTGGATATCCCAATCCCAGACAGACTTGCGGGTCGGCAGCGTGCCGTTTGCCGCCTCGATCTTCTGCGAGTCCTCGTTGGTCAGGAACCAGACGAGCGAGGCCGCCGCATCCTTATGTTCGCAGGCTTCGGTGACCGAGAAGCCATGGTGACCGGACCAACCGGTCCGCTTGCCGGACGAGCCGGCAGGCTGGACGATCACACCGACATTGCCGGCAATCTTGGAGTTCTTTGGGTCGTTGAAGTAGGCGGCCCAGCCCGGCCAGTCGAGATCGAGCGCGACGGTGCCGGACGCAAAGCCCGCGCCGAGGTCGTCCCAGAGATAGTTGGTGGTGCCGGCCGGAACGGCCTTCGCCTTGTACATGTTGACGAACCAGTCGAGCGCTCGGATACCGGCTTCGGAGTTGAACGCAGGCTTGCCGTCCTTGTCGAGATATTCGCCACCTTCGGCGACCAGCATTTCAAAGAAGCGTCCGTTGATCGCTTCTTCCTTGCCGGGGAACTGCGTGCCGAAGAAATTCGGCGGGTTGGAGAAGAAGATCGCCTGATCCGAAACCTGCTTCCAGGTGTCCGGCGGCGTCAGATCGTAGCCGTACTTTTCCTTGAAAGCCTTCTTCTTGGCTTCGTCGGTGTAAAGGCTCTTCTGGTAATACAGCGCCGAAACGTCGAACTGGGCGCGCGGCAGCATCACCAGCTTGTCGTCGATCGTCGACGCTGAAATGGTGGAATCGACGAACTTGGCGATTTCTTCAGCCGGCAGAAGCGGCTTCAGATCGGTGTAGAGGCCTTCGTAGATCGGCGCGAAAGACGAGTGGTTGGACCCGACGCACCACTTGATATCGCCGGAAGCGATATCCGACTTCATTTCCTTGTCGAGCTCGAAATAGTTCTTCTTCGAGAGCACGTTGACCTTGGCGCCGGTCGCCTTTTCCCACTCGGCGATGCGCCCATAGAGCGGCTCGTACTGCTGTCCGCCAATCAGCTTGGCATCGATCGTCACGCCTTCGAACTTGCCCGGCAGGTCCGCAGCATTGGTAGAGCATGCAAACAGCGAAATTCCAGCCGCGAGGCTGGCTAGCAATCTTTTCATATTCCTCTCCTCCACAACGGCGATCTTGATGAGTTCGCCGACTCTCCTCACATATGAGTTTTATGTTTATATACAAACGACAAGAAAGTTGCGGCGTCAAGCGGAACTTTCCCTTCTCGAATGGTTCATCTGCGTATATGCAACTATCATTCATGGGAGATCGCACATGGACATGGACGACGCAGACCGTTACCGCGCGCCCGCGCTCGACAAGGGTCTCGATATTCTGGAACTGCTCGCCAGCGTCGAGGACGGCCTGACGCAGGCCGAGATATCGAAGCGGCTCGATCGCAGCCCGAACGAATTCTACCGTATGCTCGACCGCCTGGTGCGCCGCGGCTATGTCACCAAGCTGGAGGGCGACCGCTTCGCGCTGACGCTCAAGCTATTCGGCCTGTCGCAGCTTCATGCGCCGACAAGGCGCCTGGCATCCTTCGCAACGCCGCTGATGCGCGATCTCGCGCAAAAGACCCGCCAGGCCAATCATCTTGCCGTTTTCGACCGCGGCTATGCCGTGGTCATCGCCCAGCAGGAGGCGCCTGATTACTGGGGCATCTCGATCCGCGTCGGCTCGCATGTGAACCTTTTCGACACCGGCTCCGGCCATGTGCTTCTGGCCTTCCGTAATGCCGAAGAGCGTGAACTGATGATCTCGGAGCACGTCCGCAGCAAGGACGATCCCCGCCTGACGCCTGACTTTTACGAACGGCTCGATCAGATCCGCGAGCGGGGCTACGAGATGATGGCCAGCGCCCAGACGGCCGGCGTCTATAACCTTTCCGCGCCGATCATGGGCCCCGATGGCCGGGGTATTGCCGCCCTCACCTGCCCCTATATCGCGCTGGTCAATGCGCCGTCCGCGCCGGATATCACCCGGACGATCACCCATCTGCAGAAGACCGCCGAACAATTGTCGCTGCTGGTCGGATCGGACGTCAACGTCGCGCCCTGAGCGCGGTCCATTCATTGCAAAACGCGGAGGACGCTTTGCTTATCGATACCCATCTGCACCTGATCGACAGGTCGAAACTGACCTATCCCTGGCTCTCCGGCGTCCCGGCGCTGGACAGGGATTTCCTCTATAATACCTATGCGGCAGAAGCCCGCCGCTGCGGCATCGATGCGGCGCTTCACATGGAGGTGGATGTCGATGCCGGCGAGATGCAGCGCGAAACCGATGTGGTCAGGGAACTCTCGGATACCAGCGGCCAGCTGATCCGCGGCGCCATCGCTGCCTGCCGTCCCGAGGACGAGGGCTTTGCCGGCTATCTCGAGCGGCAGACGGCCGATCCCTTCGTCAAAGGCTTTCGCCGGGTGCTGCACGTCGTTCCCGACGAACTTTCAGAGGGTGCAGTGTTTCGCGAGAACATCAGGCGCATGTCCGGCTCGCGGCTGACCTTCGATATCTGCGCGCTGCCGCATCAGATGAGCCGGGTTTTAGCGCTCATCGACCTCGCACCCGAGGTTCAGTTCGTCCTCGATCATTGCGGCGTGCCGGCGATCAGCAGCGGCGCCTCAGACGCATGGAAGGACGGCATTCGCGAGGTCTCCAGGCGGCCGAACGTCGTCTGCAAGGTATCGGGCGTCGTGGCCTATGCCGATGCGGAGACCTGGGATGTCGAGACCTTGCGGCCCTATATCGAGCAGGTCACCGCGAATTTCAGCTGGGACCGCCTCGTCTGGGGCAGCGACTGGCCCGTCTGCACGTTGGGCGGTGGGCTCTCTACCTGGGTTGCGACCACGCACGCGCTGTTTGCAGGCAGCAGCGAAGCGGAGCGGACAAAGGTCTTCTCCGGCAACGCGAAACGGCTCTGGAATCTCTGATAACAGGTTCGCCCTGGCGCTCTCATCCTTGATGGATCGGAACGCCAGGGCAGCTCCCTAGAAGCTGGCGGCAAACAGCCTATTCAGATCGGCAACGATTGCCGCGGCACTTTCGCCACCCTTCAATCCGGCATTCAACCTGTCAGATCCCCGCTGCTGGAACGCCATGTAGCCATCGTGCCGTGGACGGACCCAGGCGCCTTCCAGCGTTGCGCGCGTGCCGCGATAGAAGTCGGCCGTTGCCAGATTGACCGCGTCGTCTTCCCATGCCGCCGCATGGCCCGGCTGGCCGCCGGCACTGGCATAGAGTCCACGCTGGATCCCCGCGGACGCAACCCAATAGGCAAAATCGACCGCCTCCTTGGGATTGCCTGAAAAGGCCGAGACGGCGATGCCCGTGCCGCCCAGCGCCGAGCCGACGGGCCCAAGATGACCTACAACGGGAATATCGGCAAACTTGATCAGCCGGTCGCGGAAACCCGGCATCGAATAGCTGACATAGCCGTAGATCAGCGGCACGCAGACGATCCTGCTATCGGCAGCCGCCATCTGCTCGAAGACCGCGATCGGATCCATCTCGAAACAGGCGGGGTCGATCAGCGCGGAGATTTCACGCATCATCTCAACGGTTTCAGCCCCCGCTTGAGGGTCGATCAACTGCCCAGCCTGCGTCCGACACGGATGCCCGCGGTTGGCCGACAGGGTGTAGAAGGTCATCAGCGTGTGAGGCGGGCGAAGCGGCAGAAGCACGCGTCCGTCCTTCGCCAGTGCGATCACCTCCTGCCAGGTCGCGGCCGGTTGCGGCAACCGATCAGGCCGGAGGGCCTGGACCTGCGTCGCCGCATCGATCGGGAAGGCCCATTGATGTCCCTGCCAGAGATAGCTCGGATAGGAGGCTCCGACGCTGCCCTTTTCGAGGGCCACGCGCTCTTCCTCACGTCCGGGAATGTCGAGCGGCAAGAGACATTTCTCGTCGGTGATCTGGCCGACATGCGGGTGATCGATGACGATGAGGTCATAGGCGCGCGCCAGCTCCTCGACCGGATAGGTCTCGAAATCCTGCAGCGAACGCTTCTCCCAATGGACCGCCACACCCGTCTGCTCTTCGAAGAGCCGCGAACAGGCCACCATCGGATCGTAACCGCGCGGATGGCTCCAGGTCATGCCTTTCAAGGTCACCTTGCTCACAGGCCGAACTCCTCGCGAATGGCAGCGCTATGCTCGCCGATCCGGGGAGCAGCGCGCTGGAAGACCGGGCGGGCGCCATCGACGCGCAGCGGCGAACGGGTCGTCAGGATCGAGACGTCGTCCTCGCGCGTCACCGTCTGCAGCATGTCGAGCGACTTGAAACCGTCGCTGTCCATAAGCTCGTTCCAATTCAGCACTTTTGCGCACCAGATATCGGCCGGCTCGAGCACTGCCAGCCACTCGTCGATTGTCCTAGTGGCGATCCGCTTGGCGATCAGTTCCTTGATACCATCGCGCTGCAGGAACCAGCTGGACGGATCGTCGCGATAGGGGTCTAGCTCGGGCATACCGAGGAGATCGGCGAGCTTCGGGATCGGCGTCATGGCGATCGCCAGATATCCATCAGAAGCGGCGTAAACACCGTAGGGAGCTGCGAGATAGGCATGGGCGCTGCGGAAGTTTGACCGCTTCGGCAGCCGCTTTCCGTCGTTCAGATGGGTGGTCAGCACCTCGAACTGGAAATCGACAAGTGCCTCCAGCAGGCTGGTCTCGACGAGCGCGCCCTTGCCAGTGATGCCGCGTCGCACGAGGGCCGCGAGAATGCCCTGGCAGGCAGCCGCTCCCGCCAGCATGTCGCCGATCGCCAGTCCGAACGGCACAGGCCCCTGGTCCTCGTCGCCGTTCAGCCACATCACGCCGGAACGCGACTGGGCGAGCAGATCCTGGCCGGGACGCTTCACCCAGGGGCCTTCATCGCCATATCCGCTGATCGATGCATAGACGAGGCGCGGATTGATTTCCTTGACCGCATCGTAGTGAAGGCCGAGCCGTTCGATCACGCCGGGGCGGAAATTCTGGATCAGCACATCCGCCTTCAAGAGCAGGGCGCGCAGCGCCTTCAGGTCGCTCTCGTTCTTCAGGTCGATCGCCAGGCTCTCCTTGGCGCGGTTGATCGCGTGGAAGATCGTCGAGTCGCCGCCTATTTCGGTGTCGCTGAGATAGAGCCGGCGCGAAAGGTCGCCGCCGTCGGGCCGTTCGACCTTGATGACACGCGCGCCGAGATCCATCAGGCGCAGTGAACAGTAGGGGCCGGAGAGGAACTGGCTCATGTCGACGACGACGAGGCCGTTTAAGGGAAGATCGCTGGATTGCGTCATTGCATCTTACTTTTCTGTCTTACCGGCGAAGTCGGCCGGGTTCTTGTACTTCACGGTTTGCAGATGCTCGCAGTAGAGCACCAATTCGCCTTCGCCCTTGAAGACCTCGTAGCTCGCGCGGATGAGGCCGAGCTCCTTGTAGCGCGGGCGTTTGTCGAGGTTCGTTCGGATCGTGTAGATCGTATCGCCGATGAAAACGGGTTTGATGAAGCGCAGCTTGTCATAGCCATAGGAAAAGGCGTTGACGCAGTTGGTGGCAACAAGGCCAAGCCCTGCCGAGAAGACGAAGGCGCCGGCGACGAGACGCCGCCCGAATACACCTTCCTTTTCCGCAAACATCTGATCCTGCACATAGGGATGGATGTCGGTCACCAGCACATTGAAAAGGTGGCTGTCGCTCTCCCCGATCGTGCGGCGGAGCGAGCGGATCTTCTGGCCCTCGGGCCAATCCTCGTAGAACCAGTTCTCGGCATTCCATACCGGCAGATCGGCATGCGCTTGCGGCATGTCGGACGGATGGGTGGACGAAATCCCGACTGTCGGCGCCTGCGCCACGATCACGCCTCCTCCCGGCCATGAATTTTCTTATGTGAAGATTATTTTCACATATGGGTTATCTTTGCAAGAGCTGTCGATTGTGCCAAGACACCATGGAAGATCAGCGCCGGACCGGCCGGCGCAATATCGGCAGCGAAATGCTGATGATGTCAGGCAGGTTCATCGACGGCGGCGTGCCGATGTGTATAAAGACGATAGCGGCGCGGCTCCCCGCCGGCGCCGCCACCAATTTCCAACCAGGGTAGCGCTTGCCGTCCGCCGGTGGCTCGCGCTTCTCGATCAATCCTAGCAAGCGACGCTCTGCGACAACGAGATTCTGGACACAAAAATGCGCCTTACGGATTGCCATAACTTCCACGACTTCCGCCATCTCGCGAAGCGCCGCCTGCCCGGCCCGATCTTCAACTACATCGACGGCGCGGCTGACGACGAGGTGACCTACCGGCGCAATACGGCCTCCTTCGAAAGCTGCGATCTGCTGCCGAGCGTGTTGCGCGGGGTTACCGATGTCGACATGTCCGTGACGGTCATGGGGCAGCGCCTGGCAATGCCGGTCTATTGCTCGCCGACGGCGCTGCAGCGGCTGTTCCACCATGACGGCGAACGGGCGGTTGCGCGGGCTGCCGGCAAGTTCGACACGATGTTTGGCGTCTCCTCGCTCGGCACCGTCAGCCTTGAGGAAGCGCGGCGGATTAGCGGCGCGCCGCAGGTCTATCAGTTCTATTTCCACAAGGACCGTGGCCTGAACCGCGAGATGATGGCCCGCGCCAAGCAAGCGGGCGTTCAGGTGATGATGCTGACCGTCGACAGCATCACCGGCGGCAACCGCGAGCGCGACAAGCGGACCGGCTTCTCCATCCCCTTCCGTCTGAACCTCGCCGGCATCGCACAATTCGCGGTCAAGCCGGGCTGGGCACTCAACTTCTTCACCCACGAGAAGTTCAAGCTGCCCCAGCTCGATAGCCACGTCGATATGGGCAGCGGCACCATGTCGATCAGCCGCTATTTCACCGAGATGCTCGACCCCGCCATGAACTGGGATGATGTCGCCGATATGGTGAAGACCTGGGGCGGCCAGTTCTGCCTCAAGGGCATCATGACCGTCGAAGACGCCAAACGCGCCATCGATATCGGCTGCACCGGCATCGTACTTTCCAACCACGGCGGCCGCCAGCTGGATGGCTCGCGCGGCGGCTTCGATCAGCTGGCCGAGATCGTCGATGCGGTCGGCGACAAGATCGACGTGATGATCGATGGCGGTATTCAGCGCGGCACCCATGTTCTGAAGGCATTGTCGCTCGGGGCCAAGGCCGTCGGGCTCGGCCGCTACTACCTCTTCCCGCTGGCCGGAGCAGGTCAGGCGGGCGTCGAGCGCGCGCTGACGCTGATGCATGCGGAACTCGAACGCGGCATGAAACTGATGGGTTGCTCGTCGATCGACCAGCTCACCCGCGCGAATATCCGTTTCCGCTAATCAGCGCCTTGCCGTTCACGATTGAGAGAGCGAGCGTTGTGTGTGACGGCACAGCGCGATAGATCTGGCGTTGTCTTTTGAAATGGAGGATTTTCAATGGATTATCGCAAGCTTGGTCCGAGCGGCACAATCGTGACCGCCTATTGCCTGGGGACCATGACATTTGGCGCAGAGTCGGATGAGGCGACCTCGCACAAGCTGCTCGACGACTATTTCGCCTGGGGCGGCAACTTTATCGATACCGCAGATGTTTACAGTGCCGGCGTTTCCGAAGAGATCATCGGCCGCTGGCTGAAGGCCCGCCCGGCGGAGGCCAACCAAGCCGTGATCGCCACCAAGGGCCGCTTCCCAATGGGCGACGGGCCCAACGATATCGGTCTGTCGCGGCGCCACCTTCACGACGCGCTGAACGCATCGCTGAAGCGTCTCGGCGTCGATTATATCGATCTCTATCAGATGCATGCCTGGGACGCGCTGACGCCAATCGAGGAGACATTGCGCTTCCTCGACGACGCCGTATCGTCGGGCAAGATCGGCTATTATGGCTTTTCGAACTATGTCGGCTGGCATATCGCCAAAGCCTCGGAAATCGCCAAGGCACAGGGCTATACCCGCCCGGTGACGCTGCAGCCGCAATATAATCTGCTGATGCGCGATATAGAACTCGAGATCGTCGCGGCCTGCCAGGACGCCGGCATGGGCCTGCTTCCCTGGTCGCCGCTCGGCGGCGGCTGGCTGACCGGCAAGTACAAACGTGACCAGATGCCGACGGGTGCAACGCGCCTCGGCGAGAATCCGAAGCGCGGCGGCGAGGCCTATGAGGCCCGCAACGCGCAGGAACGCACCTGGAATATCATCAGCACGGTCGAGGAAATCGCCCGGGCACGCGGCATCAGCATGGCGCAGGTGGCACTTGCCTGGGTCGCGGCTCGCCCGGCAGTTACCTCGGTCATTCTCGGCGCCCGCACCACCGAACAGCTGGCCGACAATCTCGGCGCCGCCGAGCTGACGCTGTCGGATGAAGAAACGCAGCGGCTGACCGACATCAGCGCCCCGACGCCCGGACAATATCCCTACGGCGTCAACGGCACCAACCAACGTCATCGTAAGCTGGAAGGCGGACGCTGACAATCGAAGGCGGCGTCAGATCCTGACGCCGCTCGTTTCGTCGAAGAGATGAAGATGGGCGGGATCGACGGTCACGCCGATCGTCTCGCCCGCGTGCGAGCCACTGCGGCCGGTCTGGACGATCGTCATTTCGGGCGTGGTTGCCGTAGCGACGAAGGTCGATGAGCCCGTCGATTCCACAAAAGCGACAGGCACATCGAAGGTCCCCTGCCCCTGCCCGGTGATGCCGAGATGTTCAGGCCGCAGCCCCGCCGTCACCCTGGCGCCCGGCTGCAGCTGATGGTTGGAAGCGATGGTTTGCTTCACCGTTCCGAAATCGAGAACCAGGCTGCGTCCATCTTCGCCGGCGATTGCCGGGATGAAGTTCATCGCCGGTGAGCCAATGAAACCGCCAACGAACTTGTTGGCCGGCTTATCGTAGAGATCGAGCGGCTTGCCCTGCTGTTCGATGATCCCGTCACGCATGACGACGACATGGTCGGCCATGGTCATGGCTTCGATCTGGTCGTGTGTCACATAGACCGACGTCGCATGCAGCCGGTCGTGCAATGCGCGGATCTCCTTGCGCATCGAAACACGCAGCGCGGCATCGAGATTGGACAAGGGTTCATCGAACAGGAAGGCCTTGGGATTGCGGATAATGGCGCGACCCATGGCGACGCGCTGGCGCTGGCCGCCGGATAGCTGCCGGGGATAGCGATCGAGCAGGCCGGTCAGCCCCGCGATTGCCGCGACCTCCTGAGCCTTCTGCTTTGCTTCCGGCTTCGGAACCTTGCGCATGCGCAGCGAGTAGGTGAGATTCTGCTCGACAGTCATATGCGGGTAGAGCGCATAGGATTGGAAAACCATGGCAATGTCGCGCATGCGCGGCGGCACATCGTTCATCACGTCGCCGGCGATCTTCATCGTGCCGCCAGTGATCCGTTCGAGGCCCGCGAGCGATCGCAAGAGCGTCGATTTTCCGCAGCCGGATGGCCCGACCAGCGCCACGAACTGCCCCTTCGGGATCGTCAAATTGATATTCTTGAGGGCGTGGTAGGCGCCGTAGTGCTTCTCGATTCCGGAGAGTTCGATCTGGATGTCCTGATTCATGCGAGGCGACCTGTGATTGGAACGGAGAGCGGATTGTTCACGAGCATCATTTCACGGCTCCCACGGCAATGCCGCGCGTCAGAGTGCGCTGGAAGATCAGGAAGAAGATCAATGTCGGCGCAATGCCGAGCAGAGCTGCGGCAGCCGTCGTCGTCGGCGTCTGTACAAACTGGCCGTTGAGCACGCCCATCGATACGGAAACCGTCTGGTTGACATTCGAGACCAGCAGCACCAACGGCAGCAGGAACTCATTCCACGTCCAGATGAAGAAGAAGGTCGCCAGCACCGCCAGCGTCGGCATCAGCATCGGCACGACGATCGTCCAGAGAATTTTCCACGGTGTCGCGCCATCCATCTCGGCCGCCTCGATGATCTCGCGCGGGAATGCGGTCATGACCGACGAGAGAAGATAGGTGCCGAAGGCGCTCTGCAGGACCGAGAAGACGATGATCACCGACCAGATCGTGTCGAACAGTCCGACGGCCTTGGAGAGATAGTAGATTGGATAGATCAGCGATTCATGCGGGATCATGATGCCGACGAGCAGGATCGTCAGCATGTATTTGCTGCCCTTGACCTTGCCGATACCGAACGCATAGGCATTCAACAGACTGAGCAGCACGGCGATAACGGCTGTCGATGCGCTGATGATCGTGCTGTTGATCAGCTTTTGCGTGAAATCGACATTGTTCCAGAACGTCTTGAGCGCTGTCAGGTCGAAGCTTCGGGGAATAGCGAGTGGCCCGTAGGTGCCGTAGTCCTCAGGTGTCCGGATCGCGTTGGTGAACGCCAGCACGAAGGGGCACAGGAAGAGGATGAGCGCGAAGGAAATAGCGGCAAGCACCCACCAGCGCGATGATCCATACATCGAGCCGGTCGATGCCGCATGCGCCGGCCGGCTGGCCGTGTCGAGGGAGATCGCTGCTTCGCTCATCGATCGTTCTCCGTGTGACGCGACTGGATGCGGATGAAAATGAAGCAGATGACGAGGGTCATCAGCATCTGCGCCGTGGTGATCGCCGCACCATATCCAACGCGGTTGGTGGCGAAGAATTCGTGGTAGGACATCTGCGACGGCACCATTGTTGCGTTGTCGGGTCCGCCAGAAGTCAGCACGAAGATCGGCGCGAAGACCTTGAGCGCAGCAATGGTCGTGGTCAGGCCGACGACGAAGATCTCGGGTTTCAGGAGAGGCACGGTGATCGTCCAGAAGCGTTGCAGCCAGGCGGCACCATCGAGCTCTGCCGCCTCCTGCAGCGAGGGATCGACGCGGGCAAGGCCGGACATGAAGACGACGAGGCAATAGCCGAGCTGCAGCCATACCATAACGACCATGATCGCCCAGAGCGCCAGCTGCGGCTCACCGAGCCAGTTCTGCTTGAGGCTGCCCATACCGGTTGCATCGAGGATGGCGTTGATGATGCCGAACGGGTTCAGCATCCAGCCCCAGAGGATGCCGGCGGCCGAGACCGGCAGGATCTGCGGCAGATAAAAGCCGGCCCGGAAGAAGCTGGCAAGCGCGTTGGAAAAGCGCGAACTGATGTAGTCGAACAGAAGCGCGGCAAGAAGAACGCCGATCGCGGTCGGGATGATCGCCATGGCGAAGACGAAGGCGGCGGTGTTGACCAGCGAATGCCAGAACGTATCGTCCGTCAGCAGCCGTTCGTAGTTGCGCAGACCGGCGAATTTCGGAATGCCGATGCCCTTCCACGTCGTGAAGCTGATTGCCAGGTTCATGACGAACGGGATGAGAATGATGGTCACGAAACCAAGCATTCCGGGTATCAGGTAAAACCAATAGACCCTGCCCGGCTGTGCGTCCGCGGATGCGCCCGACATATTTCCTCCGGCTTCATTTGAGAGGGGAAGCAGGGCGCCGTGGCGCCCTGCCGGTCAGGATGACTTACTGGTCGCCCTGCACTTCGTCGTAGGGTTCCTTCAGGCGTTCGGCGAATTCCTCGGGCGTGACCGAGCCGCCGATGACAGCCTGAGTGGCCTTCAGCATGACGTCGTAGTAGCCGGGAACCGGCCAGTCCGGATAGAAGCCGAGGCCATTCTGGGCGACGAGCTTGTTGAAGAGCTCAACCTCGATCTTGCCGACCGGATCGGTGACCATGGCCGGATCGGCGGCGATGGGCAGGCCGCCGGAATTGCCGAACAGCGCCTGGTTATCCTTCGACAGCGTGATGTCGATGAAGTCGTATGCGAGGTCCTTGTTCTTGGCATTCTTCGGCACGACCCAGATATTGCCGGTCGAAGCGGGCGAAATGACATTGCCCGGGAACAGGAACTGGCTGGCTTTGAAGTTCTTGATGGCGCCGAACTGGGCACCGTACCAGGTACCGGTCACCACCATCGGCGACTTGCCGGTTTCGAACAGGTTCGCCATGTCAGGCGCCTTGAGGCCAGTCGAATCCTTGGAGATATAGCCCTTCTTCACCCACTCCTGCAGCTTCTGGCCGGCATAGACGAAGGGGGCGGTATCGAGCGGCGTGCGGATCGCCTGGAAGTCGTTGACCCACTTCGGATCGGCCTTCGACAGCGCGAAGAGATACATCAGATGCTGGGCCGGGTAATCGTTGGCAGCCTCTGCGATCGGCGTGACGCCCTTCTTGACGAAGACGTCCATCACCTTTTCCATCTCTTCGAGGGTCTTGGGAACCTCGACGCCGGCTTCCTTGAACATGTTCTCGTTGTAGAACACCGAGACGAATTCGCCGTAATTGGCGACGCCGATCAGCGGACCGTTGCCGTAGATTCCCTTCTCGTCGTAGCGGCTCAGCTGGTTGCTGGCATCGGAGAGAACTTTGTCCCAGCCGCGCTGCTTTGCAACGTCGCCGAGATCGGTCAGCAGGCCCTGCGAGGCGGCGAGACCGGCAACGGCATTGCCCTTGTTGTATTCCATCAGATCCGGCGCTTCGGCCGAGTTCAGGATCATGGTGCCGGATTTGGTGATCTGGTCGAAGGTCTTCAGCTCGAACTGAACTTTGACGTCGGGATGCTTCTCCTGGAAGGTTTCAAGTGCCTTCTTCCAGGTGATACCGGCGGCACTTGCCGCGTCTTCATACCACCAGATCTTGAAGGTCTTGTCCTCGGCATGAACGGTGCCGGACAGCAGCATCGAAACGCCGAGCGCCAACGCCAGTTTTGATATCGCTTTCATACTTTCCTCCCAAAAGCGGCCATGCCGCGAAAGCTTAAATGATCGCGTTGCACGCCTGGCCTCCTCCGCCGGCGCACGCCGCACGATAGGTCAGTCAAACCGGATCGGCAACAAAATCGCCGCCCCGGGCATGCTTTAGGTGGTTCAGCGCATGGACCTGACCGGTCATCTCCAGCGCGTCGCGGTAAACAGGGTCATGCCAGCCTTCGATATCGATCGAACCGGACCATCCGGCGAGGCGCAGTTCGGAGATGATATCGGTCCAGTTGCTGTCGCCGAAGCCCGGCGTGCGCATAAAGACGAACTTCTCTTTGCCGAAAATGCCGTGCTCCTTGATCACATCCCAGCGGATCGTCGCGTCCTTGCCGTGAACGTGGAAGATCTTCGAGGCCCATTTGCGGATCTGCGGCAGCGGCTCGATCAGATAAACCATCTGATGGCAGGGTTCCCATTCGAGGCCGATATTGTCATCGGGTGTCTCGTTGAAGATCAGTTCCCAGGCATCCGGATTATGAGCGATGTTCCAGTCGCCGGTCGCCCAGTTGCCGTCCATTGCGCAGTTTTCGAAGGCGATCTTGACGCCCTTGTCGGCTGCCCGCTTTGCGAGATCACCGAAGACCTGCTTGTAGCGCGGCAGGCTGTCGGTCAGCACCTTGCCGCGGAGACGGCCCGTGAAGCCGGCAACGCAGGTGGCGCCGAAATGATGGGCATTGTCGATGCAATCCTTCCAGCCCTGCAGCGTCTGCAGGTCGATATCGGTCTCTTCGAGCGGGTTGCCGAACATGCCGAGAGTCGAGATGGTGATGTCGCGGTCGCCGATCGCATCCAGCGAGCGCTTGCCGAGCTCGGCGAGATCCTGGCCGTTGGTCGTCTGCCAGAAGAACGGCTCAAAACTTTCGAAACCCATATCGGCGATCTGGCCGATGCGCTTGTCAGCGCCGCCCTTGGAAGCGCTGATCATGGTGCCGATGCGGATGGACTTTGCGGGGTTGCTCACGATCTCATGTCCTATGCTGAAATTTCAATGCGCTTGCCGGTTCTGGCGCTCTCGATGGCGCCGAAAACCATGGCAAGACTTCTGATATTGTCGGAACTGACGGTCTCGGGCCGTTTGCCGGAGCGGATGGCCCCGACGAAACTGGCGATGACGCTGGCATGGCCATGCGTCTCGTCATCATGCTCGGGCTGTGGAACCTCGACGGCGCTGAAGCCATGCAACAGGCCGGGCTCCACGCCCGAAACGGCTGCGCTGAAGTTCTCCGCACCATCCCAGGTCAGCATGCCCTTCGAGCCGACCAGCCGCCACTCGCTTTCCCAGCTGGTGCGCTCGCCTTCGGCGCACCACGAGCCGCGATAGGTGAAGATCACATCATCGGCGAATTCAAATGTGGCATTGGCTGAGGCGCCATGACGGTACCACGAGCCCTTCGGATTCTTCTCGACACAATAGACGGCCAGCGGCTTCTTGCCCGCCACATAGCGGGCGGCGTCGAAGGTATGGATCGCCATGTCGAGCAAAAGGACATTGTCCATCTCCTCGCGAAAACCGCCGAAATGCGGGGCGATGAAGAAGTCGCAATGGATGCCGGTCAGGTCGCCGATCGCTCCGCTCTCGACGAAGCGGCGCATGCGGCGCACGCCCGAGATGAAGCGGCGGTTCTGGATGATGGCGTGGATCTTGCCGGTATCGGCAGCGAGATCGATCAGCGCTGCACCTTCTGCAAGCGAGGTCGCCATCGGCTTTTCGCTGAGCACATGGCAACCGGCCTTCAGGGCCGTGGAGACCACATTGAAACGGGCGGAGGGAATGACGACGTCGAAGACGATATCGGCCTTGGCCTGCTTGATCACATCGCCAAGGTCGGTGCCGATGACAGCATCGCTCAAGCCGAACTCGGCAGCGAGCGCTTCGGCGACAGCAGGGTTCAAATCCACTAGGCCCTTGACGGCGATCGCACCGGCCAGCGCCGGCGTGTCCTTGATCGCTCGCAGCCAGCCTTTCGACATGGCTCCGCACCCGCATAAAACGGCATTCAATGTCACGATTTCCTCCCGCGGCGCGCTTTCAGTCTCCTCCGAAAGCGCATCCCGTAAACGTTTACGATACTATTCGGAAAGGTTTCCCGCTGTCAAGGCACCGATAAATTAGAAAAAATGCTGCGGAAAACACCAGTGAAAGCCAGCGCTTAGGCTGGTTTGCGCCGCAGCGCAGCACAGAAATATCTGCGGTGTCATCTGGCTGTTAAACAAACATTCTACTAAGCTCCGGATCGGATTGCACAGCCGTGCAATGGGAGGAGACATGATGAACCAGGACGCGTTTCTGGAACTGAGTTCTGTTGCCTGCAGATATGGCAGCACAAAGGTTCTGAACGATATCAACCTCAGCATTCAGCGCGGCGAATTCGTGGCCCTTCTCGGCTCTTCCGGCTGTGGAAAGACGACGCTGCTGCGGGTGCTGGCCGGCTTTATCTCTCCCTCCTCGGGCGCCGTCAGCGTCCGGCATCGCGATGTCACGCATCTGCCGCCGGACAAGCGCGGCATGGCGCTGGTCTTCCAATCCTACGCTCTCTGGCCGCATATGACGGTGGCGCAGAATATCGGCTACGGCCTGAAGCTGCGCGGCGTTGCGAAGGCGGAAATCGCCACGCGCGTCGCCGCCATGCAGAGCCTGCTCGGCCTCGACGGGCTTGGCGCGCGCAAGCCGGCCGCACTGTCGGGCGGCCAGCGCCAGCGTGTCGCCCTTGGCCGCGCATTGGCCATCGACCCTGAGATCCTGCTGCTCGATGAGCCGCTTTCCAATCTCGACGCCCGCATTCGCCTCACGGTCCGCCACGAGCTTCGCGCGCTGCAGAAGCGTCTCGGCATCACCGCCGTCCACGTCACCCACGATCGCGAGGAGGCCATGGTGATGGCCGATCGCATCGTCATCCTCAATGCCGGAGAGATCGCCCAGCAGGGAACGCCCGAGGATGTCTACAACCGCCCGGCATCCGCCTTCGTAGCTGCCTTCATGGGCGCCGAGAACGTGCTGCCGCTGGAAGGCGTGCCGCAGGGCGACAGTTTCCACATCGCCGCAGGTCCTGCCAATGCCGCAGGCAGCGTGCCGCTGCTCGGCCGCAAGCTTGCGGCCGGCGCCATCGAGGCGCGGTTCCGGCCGGAAGCCGCCCAGCTGCTGCCGATGGACACGCCGATCGCGGCACCCGGCATGACCTTCGAGGGCGAGGTGACCGCCGTCAGCTATCCGGGCGGCCATTGGCGCCATTCCGTCAGGCTCGGCGAGCGCGACATCATGGCCGATGCGCCACGCGCCTTCGAGCCCGGTGACCGCGTGCAGGTCCATATCGGACCGGACGCGCTGTTTCTTTTCAATTCGCCGGAGTCCAACCCGGCCATTGCCATTTCCCGGTCCGCGGCCGGGAAAGCTCACGCATGACTTTATCTTTTTGAACCCATGGAGACATACTCATGAAGAGACTGACCTATGCAGCTTTCGCCGTCGCTCTCGCCGCCTTCCCGCTGAAGGCCGAAGAACTGACCGTTGCGACCGCTGGCGACCAGAACATGGTCGATTACATCAACCAGTATCTCGGACCGCTTTTTGAAAAGGCCTATCCGGGCAACACGGTTCGCGCCGTCGGCACCGGTCCCGGCGACGCCGGTTCGCAGAAGATCCTTGAGCGCTTCGACGCCCAGCAGGCTGCCAACACGGCAAACTGGGATATCGACGTTGCCGTCGTCCACGAGAAGTTCGCTGGCCCGATGGTCCAGAAGGGCTATCTCGAAAAGTATCGCGGCGCGATCGACACCGGCAAGCTGGTCTCGCGCGACAACGCCAAGAACGCCCTCGGTTCCGACGTCGACGGCTATGTCATGCCGATGTTCAACAGCCAGACGGCGATCGCCTACAACCCGGCTCTCGTTCCGAACCCTCCGAAGAGCTACACCGAGCTCGCAGCCTGGGCCAAGGAACATCCGAAGCAGTTCGGCTATAACGGCATCAAGGGCGGCGCTTCGGGCGTCAGCTTCGTCATGGGCTGGATCTACGCCTTCGGCGGCGGAGATGCTGCCAACCTGATGACCGGCCCGTTCAAGCAGGACGAGACCACCAAGTGGGGCGATGCCTTCAAGAGCCTCGACGACTTCACCAAGAACGCAACGCTGACGCCTGGCAACGCCGGCACGCTCGACCTGCTGTCGCGCGGTGAGATCGCCATGGGCCCAGTCTGGGTCGACATGTTCTACTCCTGGCAGGCCAATGGCCAGCTGCCGCCGGAACTGAAGCTGGTTCTGCCGGCTCCGGGCATGCCGGGCCAGCCGATGCACTATGTCGTTCCGGCCAAGGCATCGCATAAGAACCTCGCCGAGAAGTTCATCGCGCTCGCCACCAGCCCTGAAGTTCAGGCCGACGGCATCGTGAAGAAGTTCAACTGGTATCCGGGTATCGACGCCCAGTTCGTCAAGCCGAAGCTCGACGACGCCACCTGGAACAAGCTGTTCGTCGACATCACGCCTGAAGACCTTGCCACCAAAGGCAAGCCCTTCCCGATCGCGCCTTACAACACCGCGATCCTCGAAGCCTACGAGCAGTCTGTGAAGTAACGCACTGTCTTCTCCCCAGCGGGGAGAAGATGTCCGAAGGACAGATGAGGGGGTGAGCGACAAAGGAGCGAACGGCCGGCGCAAGCAAGGCCGCTCCCCACCCAGATCGCCCCCTCATCCGGCCCTCCGGGCCACCTTCTCCCCGAGGGGAGAAGGGAACAAGAAGCGAGGTCAAACGATGTCCAGACGCCTGCTCGGTCTCTTGCTCGTGCTTCCGGCACTTGCGGTGATTGCCTTTCTCTTCATCCTGCCGCTGATCATGTCGGCGGTTGGCGCCTTCAGGATCGAAGGCGGCGGGTTCGGCTGGGACAATTTCTACAAGACCTTCGATCTCTACACCAAGGACATCATCTTTTCGGTGGTGATCATCACCATCTCGACCATCCTGATCGGCCTCGCCTCGATCGCCATCGGCGGCTATCTCACGCTCGGCGAGCATCCAGTCGCCGTTGCCATCCTGCGCTGGCTCTATCGCTGGCCGATGTTCATTCCCTTCATCGTCGTCGGCCAGATCCTGCGCACGTTCCTCGCCAAAAGCGGCCTGATGAACAGCACGCTGATCAGCCTGGGGCTGCTGACGCCGATCGACGCCCAAAGCTATCTCGACTGGCGCGGCATCGTCATTGCCTTCGTCTGGAAACAGACGCCGTTCGTGACGCTGCTCGTTGCCGGCGCCATGGCCTCGGTCAATCGCGACACGATCGAGGCGGCCCGCAATCTCGGGGCATCGCGCCTGCGCCTGCTCTTCGAAATCCTGGTGCCGCAGGTGTCGGTAACGCTGACCGTCGGCCTGATCCTGTCTTTCGTCACCATGATGTCCGTTCTCTCGGTACCGCTGATGATCAACGCGCAGTCGCCGACGATGCTGACCGCCGACATAGCCTTCCGCGTCAACGCCTATGGTGACTATGGCGTCGCCAATGCCCTCGGCCTCGTGTCGCTGGTGCTCGCCTCGTCGGTCGCCTGGATCTACCTGCGCCAGAGCCTGAAGGAGCGCGCATGACCCTCGCCACGATTTCCCCTTCGCAATCGCAAGCGAGCCCGCTCTCGGCACTCTGGTGGATCCCGCGCGGCATCATCTTCGGCCTGATGGCCTTCTTCATCTTCGGGCCGCTGGCAAACCTGCTGCTCTGGACGGTCGCCGAGAAATGGTACTTCCCGCACAGCCTGCCGCTGCAATATGGCTTCAGCAGCTGGGCCAAGGTGTTCGCGCCGCGCGGCGGCGCGCTGGAATCGCTGACCAATTCGCTGATCGTCGCCGTGCTGACCGTCGTCTTCTCGTTGCTGCTGGCGATCCCTGCCGGTTACGCGCTGGCGCGGCTGAAATTGCCTTTCCGGGCGCTGATCCTGCTGGCCTTCCTGATTCCTCAGGCCTTTCCCAACCTGACGGTCTATGTGAACGTCGCCCGCATCTTCTACGAAATCCGCCTCAACGGCACGATCCTTGGCGTCGTTCTCGTCCATGCGTCGCATGGTCTGGTCTACGCCGTCTGGATTGCCACGGCGGCCTTTTCGGCGATCGACGAGGAGCTGGAGCAGGCGGCGCGCTCGGCGGGCGCCAGTGCCATCAGGGCTTTCATGGATATCACCTTGCCGCTGGCCGCACCCGGCCTGATGGCGAGCGCCATCTTCGTTTTCCTTGAAAGTCTCGATGAATTTACCGGAAGCTATTTCGTCGGCGCACCGGATGTGAACATGCTGCCGCTTCTGCTGTATACTGCAGGTTCCGGCGGTAATTATCAGATCGCCTCGATCACTGCCCTCTTGCTGCTCATTCCTTCCTTGGTCTTTATGTTTATCGTCGAGCGATTCCTGAAGGCAGACGTCCTTTCACGCGTGGGGCATTGAGAGATTGTCATGAATGACGGCCCGATCAACGACGCCAAGAACCAGCGCAAGGAGCGGATGCGCTTCGTCAGCGCCGAGCAGGTGGCGCAGCTTGCCGGCGTTTCGCGATCGGCGGTTTCGCGCACCTTCACGCCAGGCGCCAGCGTCGCACCGCTGACGCGCGAGAAGGTGCTGAAGGCAGCCGACGAGCTCGGTTATCAGGTCAACGATCTGGCGCGCGGCGTGCTTGCCAACCAGAGCCGGCTTGTCGGCATCGTTGCGACACGGCCAGAAGTCGGCTTCCGGGCCCACCTCGCGGCGGCCTTGTCGAAGGCGCTGATCCAGCGCGGCAGCATTCCGATCCTGATCAACACCGGTCAGACCGAAGAGGAAATGCTGGCCGCCCAGAAGATGCTGATCGGCCACCGCGCCGAGGCAACGATCATCCTCTCCGGCTCGCCGCCGGCCAATTTCGTCGAGCTGGCGCATCGTAATGGCCAGCCGCTGGTGGTGATCGGCCGCTCCGAGCCGGATGCCGACCACGTGCGCGCCGGCAACTCCGAAGCCTCGCGCAAAGCGGCCAACGCCTTTTTCGAAAAGGGCCGGCGGAAGCTTGCCGTCGCCGCATCCTTCTCGGCGACCTCCAGCATCGCCGAACGCGAGAACGCCTTCAGAACCGCCGCCGAAGCGCTGGGGGCAACCGTCACCATCGGCCGCGGTAAGGATTCCGACTATGACAGCGGCATCGCCGCCGCCAGGCAGCTTTTCGCACGTCCGGACGACCATCCCAACGCCGTCTACTGCGCCAACGACCAGATCGCCTTCGGGCTGATGGACTATGTGCGCACCACGCTCGGCCTGCGCATCCCCGAAGACGTCGCCGTCATCGGCTTCGACGATGTTCCCGAAGCGGCCTGGCTGAGCTACCGGCTGACGACCTTCCGCCAAGACCCTGTCGTCATGGCGCAGCGCGCTGTCGAGCTCGTGGAAAAGCGGCTGGCCAATCCCGACCTCCCCCCCGCCTATGAGCGGGTCATTCCGGAGCTGATCGTCCGCGACAGCTTCGTTCCCTGACCCAGAAAGATCCCCATGCCCTGCGAATTCCCTGATGATCCGCGCTTCGTGCTGGCGCGGGAGGTAATCCTTGAAGCCGCGGCAAAGGCGCTCGCCTATTTTGCCGACCTGGCTTCGCTGGAAAGCAGCGAGAAGCTCAACGGCCAGGATATCGTCAGCGAGGCCGACAAGGCCGTCGAAGCGCTGATCCGCACACGCATCGCCGCCGCCTTTGCCGATGATGGCGTGCTCGGCGAGGAAGAGGGCCTAAGAGAAGGCCCATCGGGCTATCTCTGGGTGGTCGATCCGATCGACGGCACCAGCTGCTTCGTCAACGGCCTGGACCAGTGGTGCATCTCGATCGCCGTCATGAAGGGCACCGAGACGGTGCTCGGACTGATCTGCCAGCCATCGACAGGCGATCTCTTCGTTGCCAAGCAAGGCGCAGGCGCGCAGCTCAACGGGCGGCCGATGCAGGTGACCGGTACCGCCAGCATCTCGACCGGCCTGCTCGGCGTCGGCGCCAATTTCCGCATTCCGCTCCGGCAGGTGTCCGCCTTCATCGAACTGCTTCTGGAAGCGGGCGGCATGTTCATCCGCAATGGTTCGGGCGCGCTCATGCTGGCGCAGGTCGCCAGCGGACGGCTGGCTGGCTATTACGAGCCGCATATCAACGCCTGGGACTGCGCAGCCGGCCTGTTGATGATCCGCGAAGCCGGTGGCTGGACCGCGGACTTTCCGGGTGAAGGCGGAACGCTGCTGACCGGCGGCCCGGTCATCGCCGCAGCGCCGCAGATGCGCGACGAACTGCTTTCGCTTATCACTCATTCGCTTGCAAATGCCGAGGCTGCCGCATGAAGCTCATCCACATTTCCGATTTCCATCTGGTGTCCGCCGGTGAAACGCTGCTTGGCCTCGATCCCGCCGCCCGCATGGATGCGTGTCTTTCCGACGTCGAACAGTTTCACCCGGACGCTTCGCTCGTCGTCGTATCGGGCGATCTTTCGGAGACCGGTGGCACCGACACCTACGAGATCCTGAAGTCCCGCGTTCAGCGCTCGCCGCTGACCATCCGGCTGATGCTCGGCAATCACGATATCCGCGAGAATTTTGCCGCAGCGCTCCCGGATCAGATGGCTGAAAACGGCTTTGCCCAGGCAGCGATCGATCTGCCGGAGGGCCGGGTGATCACGCTCGATACGCTCGACGACGGCAAGGTGACCGGCAGGCTCTGCGCCGCCAGACTGGCCTGGCTCAAGGACAAGCTCGACGAAGCCCGTGACCGGCCGGTCTATCTCTTCATGCACCATCCGCCGGCCAAGGTGCATCTGCCTGCCCTCGACCTCTTCGGGCTTGCCGAACCGGAGCCGCTCTTCGACCTCCTGAAAAGCCATGGCAATGTGCGCCACATCTTCGCCGGCCACCTGCACCGGTTGATCACCGGCAACTGGCAGGGCATCCCTTTCACCATCGTGCGCAGTACCAACCACCAGACAGCGCTCGACTTCGTTTCACCGAAGACGACGAACTGCTTCGAGCCACCGGTCTATTCGATCATCCTCGCCGACCCGGATTCGCTCATTATTCATATCCACCAATTCGCCGATTGACGGCGGTAACGCTTTCCGGAAACGTTTTCCTGTGGCAAGAAGAGGGTTCTACGGGCTTTGATCGAGGAGGAAGATCGCCTGATATGAAAGGGATCCGACAACTTGCAAAGCATCTCGACATTTCGATCGGAACAGTTTCGCGCGCGCTGAACGGCAAGCCCGATGTGAACGAGGAAACCCGCAAGCGCGTTCTCGCCGCCGCCGAGGAGCTTGGCTATGTCGCCAATCAATCCGGCCGCAGCCTGCGTCAGGGAACGACCAACGCCATCGGCCTGATGATCGAATCCAGCAAGGAGACCGTCGAAAACAGCGACGACTTCTTCCTCGGCGTCACCGGCGGCCTGCAGAGCGTCCTGGCACGGCACAAGCTCGACCTCGTCATGCTGCCCTGCCCCAATGACGAAGACCCCTACGAATATCTGAAGCGCATGGTGGCGCGCCGCGTCGTCGATGCCATGATCATCTCGGCAACACAGCGGATCGACAAGCGCATCGATTTGCTGGTCAAGGCCAAGATCCCCTTTGTCAGCCTCGGCCGCAGCTCGTCGGGCGGCAACTACCCGTGGATCGACCTTGATTTCGAGGGCGTCGCGACGTCGGCCGTCGACCGGCTGGTTGCCAAGGGTCACCGCAAGATCGCTATCGCCGCACCGTCGAACGACATCAACCTTGGCTACATCTTCGTCGATTCCTACCGGCGGGCGCTGGAGCGGCATGGCATCAAATACGATCCCAATCTCGTCATCCGGGTGAAATCGAGCGAACAGGGCGGCTATCAGGCGGGCCATGAGCTCTTGCTGCTCGACAGCAAACCGACAGCCATCATCCTGATCTATGAGCTGATGGCATTCGGGCTCTATCGCCGGCTGGTCGAAGCGGGTGTGATTCCCGGCCGCAACCTCGCCATCATCGGCTTCCGCGAAGAGCCGCGCGGACGGTTCCTGCAGCCGTCGCTGACCTGCTTCCGCATGTCGCTACGCGATCTCGGCGTCGAACTCGCCGAGACCCTGCTTGCGACCATGCCGGCCTATGCGGAATCCTATCCGGAGGGAGCCCGCAACACGATCTGGCCACTAGAGCTGGTGCCCGGCGAAAGTGACGCGTTCTCGCTCACGTCCTGACTGTAGCCTGCGTATTCTCGTGGTCCTTGCGGGCGATCAGCTGCGTCACGAGGAAGACGAGCAGACCGCCTGCCGCCAGGCAGATCGCGAGGAAAATCATCGGTGCGATCGTGCTGCCCGTGCTGTCCTTGATCCAGGGCACGACGTTCTGGGCCACGAAGCCGCCGAGATTGCCGACCGAGTTAATCGCGGCGAGGCCGGCTGCGGCTCCCGCCCCTTTCAGGAAGCGGGACGGCAGGCTCCAGAATACCGGCTGCGGCGCAAAGATGCCGGCTGCGGCAACGCAGAGGAAGGCGAATTGCAGCGTGTTGTTGGGGATCAGCGCCGAGAGCAGCAGGCAGGCCGCACCGATAAAGGCCGGGATGACGATATAGGGCGTTTTCGACGGCGCCTTGTCGGCCATCGCAGGCACGGCATAGAGCGCGACGGCAACAAGAATCCACGGGATGACGTTGATGAAACCGTTGACCGTGTTGGTGACCCCAAAGCCGTGGACGATGGTCGGCAGCCAGTAGCTGAGACCATAGGCGGCCAGCGGAAACGCCACGTAGCAAAGCGACATCAACAGCACGCGCGGATCGATCAGCGCCTTGAAGCCGTTCTCGGCATTCTTGTCCATGCCGGCATTTTCGCTGTCGAGCCGGTTCTGCAGCCAGCTCTTTTCGTCGCTGCTCAGGAACGTCGCGGTCTGCGGGTTACCCGGCAGGTAGAAGAAGGTGACGATACCCGCGATGACGGCCGGAACACCCGTCGCCAGGAAAACCCATTCCCAGCCGGCGTAGCCATAGAGGCCATCGAGATCGAGCAGCATGCCGCCGAGCGGCGCGCCGACGGCGTTTGCCAGCGCACTGAAGATCATGAACAGGCCGACCATGCGGCCGCGATAATCCGCTGGGAACCAGAGCGTCAGCAGATAGAGCACGCCCGGGAAAAAGCCTGCCTCGCAGACGCCGAGCAGGAAGCGCAGGATGTAGAACATCGTCGCGTTCTGCGTATAGGCGAGCGCGATGGTGACGATGCCCCAGGAAACGAGAATACGCGCGAACCAGATGCGGGCGCCGAGCTTGTTGAGAAACAGGTTACTGGGAACTTCGAACAGGAAATAGCCGATGAAGAACAGCGAGGCGCCGAGGCCATAGGCATATTCGCTCATGCCGAGATCACCGACCATCTGCAGCTTGGCGAAACTGACATTCTGCCGGTCGATATAGGCGATGAGATAAAGGATGCCGAGGAACGGCATCAGGCGCCAGGTGATCTTGGAGATCAATTCCCGTTCGCTGACCATGCTTGCTTCTCCGAAATGATATTGCTCAGCAGGTACTTATGGCCCGGCCTGGGATTATCAATCGAACGTTGCACATATCGGTGCTGCCGCGCCGCCGGAGCGGCGCGGCAATGGTTCATTCGGCGGCCGCGACCGCGGCACGGCGGCCGATGGTTGCCTGCGTCACGGCAAAAGCCAGGAAAGCACAGATGGCGATACCGCTGGCCATCGGCAGGGCGGTGCCATCGGCAACGAGGCTTGAGAAGACCATGGCGACCGCTGAGATGACGAAATGCAGCGTGCCCATCAGTGACGACGCGGTGCCGGCGATCTCGCCGTGATCCTCCAGCGCCAGGACGGCGCTGGTCGGAATGACGAGGCCGAGGAAGCCGTATCCGGCGAACAGGAACACCGCCATGACAGGAAGCTGGTCGAGGCCGGCGGCCATCACGGCGACCATGGCGATCATCACAAGCGCGTAGGAGGTGACGGCGATGCGCATGACGCGGACAAGGCCGAACTTCTCACCAAGCCAGCCGGTTGCCTGTGACACGGCGAAGAACGACACCGCATTGATCGAGAAGGCGAAGCTGTATTGCGTCGGCGTCAGCCCGTAATGCTCGATGAGCACGAAGGGCGAATTGGCGAGATAGACGAGGAAGCTCGAGATACCCAGACCGCCGATGAAAGTCAGCGTCATGAAGTTGCGGTCGCGCAGAAGCATGCCGTAGGCGCGCATGGCGCCGGCGATGCTGCTTTCCTTGCGCTGGTGGGCAGGCCGCGTCTCGTCGAGCTGCGTTGCCAGCAGAAGGATACCGATGAAAGCCGCAATGGTGACGGCCCAGAACACGCCCCGCCAGCCGTAGAAGGCGATGACGGCGCTGCCGGTCAGCGGCGCAAGGATCGGCGAGATCGAGAAGACCAGCATCAGCAGCGACATCAGCCGCGCGGCCTGGACGCCGGTATGCATGTCGCGGACGACTGCACGCGGGATGACCATGCCGGCAGCACCACCGATGCCCTGGATAAAGCGGAAGGCGATCAGCGTTTCGATATTCTGTGCCAGCGCGCAGCCGACACTGGCGACGACGAAGATGCTGATACCGATATAGAGCGGCAGCTTTCTGCCCCACATGTCGGACAGCGGCCCATAGAGAAGCTGTGCCAGCGCAAATGAGATGAAGAAGGCAAGCAGGCTCAGCTGTGTCACGCTGTTATCGGAGTGAAGGTCCGCCCCGATGGACGGCAGAGCCGGTAGATACATGTCGATGGCAAACGGGCCGATGGCCGACAGCAGGCCGAGAATGAGCGCAGTGCGAAAGAATGGAGCGTTCATGGCGGTGATCTTTCATAAAAACGCAGCGGACGAGGCGGAAATTCACACCACCGCTTTGCTTTCGAAGGGGTTGAATTTGCGTGTCCGGAGCGGTCCATCGGCGTCTTGGGAGAAGCGCCAACGAATACGCATCAGTATGTCAATTATTTTGGACACTAGTGTAAAATTAGACAGCATTGTCTAAAACGTCAAGACGCATTACATTTACGGATATGAAAAATTCCGCGACACCCGAAAAGCGATCCGAAGGACCGACCCAGCGCGGCCAGTTCAAGAAGCGTGCATCGATCCTGGAGGCCGCGGCCGAGGTTTTCTGCCGCGAGGGTTTTGCCGGAGCGAGCGTCGACGAGATCGCCATCGAGGCCAATGTCTCGCGACAGACTGTCTATAATCACTACTGCGAGAAGGAAACGCTGTTCGTCGCCGTCGTCGAGGACGTCATGAGCCGCGCGGACCAGATGCTGTTCTCGATGCTTTCGACCTTCCCGGTCAATGCCGACAATCTGGAAGACGATCTCGTTGCCTTTTCAATTCGCATCAACAAGAACTGCTTCTGCAATCAGGACGGAAAATTCCTGCGCCGTCTGATCCAGAACGAAGGCGAGCGCTATCCGCATCTCTTCGAGACCTGGCGCCAGCAGGGACCGGGCAGGATTATTTCGGCGCTCGGGGCGCTGTTTGCGCGGCTGAGTGCCGGAGGGGCTCTGAAGATCGATGATTTCGATGTGGCAGCCCGCCAGTTTCTGGCGCTCGGCAATGCCGATCTGCAATTGATGCTGCTCTTCGGACAATTGCCGACGGAATCACAGCTCGAAAGCGCAGCACGCAATGCCGTGCGGACTTTCCTTCGTGCCTACGGCACGGAAAAGCTAGCCGAACGGCCGCAACTTGCGGCCGTCAGCGGCTAATTTCAGGCAAACACCATCATCTGCGGCGGCACCGACGCCAACATGCCTGCGCGGCGCGCGACGGCATATTTCAGCGACTGTTCGACCACCGCAGGCATGACGGGCTTGCTGACGACACCTAGCGCACCCTTGACGCCGTTCGCGACAGCCTCCGGGTTGCCGGTCATGAAAACGACCGTGATGCCATGCTCTTCGGCAAGGCGGCGGCCAATTTCCGGACCTGTCGCGCCATCGGACAGGTTGATATCGACGAAAGCCACGTCCGCCAGATGAGCAAGCTGCAACGCCTGCTCCTTGTTGGTCGCAAGTCCCGCGACTTCCATTCCCAAGTTTTCGACTGTCGCCTCGAGGTCGAGCGCGATCAGAAACTCGTCTTCTACAATCAATACTCTCTGGTTCATAACGTTATCCCGCAGCCATTTACGCACAACATTGATGGCCATGACGCCCTCTTCCGTTAACCCAAGCACGCGAAAGAACTTCATTCCGGAAGGTTGTGAGCCTCTGGAACTTGAGCAGATAACGGTGCTGGAAAGGATATGTTCCGGGCCGGGACGTATTTTTTTGAGTTTAACCCGTTGTTAACATTGATAAAATGTTAAAATTAGCTAAGCCTTTGAAATGATAGGCGGCTCAGGGTGCCGCCTGCGCGGTTATCCACAGGGCGGGATAACACTCGACAGACCCTCAGAGCGAGAACGGATCTTCCCGGTACGCCTCGCGAGAAAGCTTTTCGGATTTTCGACCTTGAGAGTTCGAGTGCATCCGGTGATCGCCGGTCGCCGGGATGACAGCCGCTTATTGCGGAGCGCTTTCGACGAAGCAGGAAAGCAGTGAAATCGCGGCCAGCGCGACGCGCCTTCCCGACAAAAACAGGTCCATCGGAGAGCAATTCCCTTTGCCGCGTTTCGTCTTGCCAGAAGCAGCAAAAAGGCCCAATTCCAAAGGACTTATCTCATGATGACATGATAATGCGATGGCGGCTTCTGTGCGAAAACGCGACACCGCATAAGTTGTGTTGACAACGCCATCGGGGCAGCCAAGAGTGCGGCCCGATCAGCGCAGCCGCCCGGGGGGACTTGATGTCTGTACGCTCTTTCTTCGCCTTCGCCGCCATCGCCTTTTCTGCACTTGCGATCAGCCTGCCAGCCAGCGCCGCAGATGCGAAGCGCGATATCCAGACGATCAAGGATGCCGATTTCTTCGGCTTCGATCTGAGGACGGAGCAGAACGTCTCGCTCGACCAGTGCAAGAAGTCCTGCATCGGCGACAAGAGCTGCAAGGCCTTTACCTATAATCCAAAGGTCCAGTGGTGCTTCCTGAAATCCGACTTCAAGACGATGAACGCCTTCCCGGGCGCGATCGCCGGCCGGATCGTCGAGACGACGGCTGCCGCCATTCCGCAGGAGCCGGATCTCGGCGCTGCGCCGCGGCTCAACTTCCTCTCCGCCGACGTCATCCAGCAGGCCCGCGATTACAAGACCAACAACGAGCTGACCGAGGCCCAGGAAGGCCAGTCGGTCGATAATCTCACGGCGACCGCCCGCCTCGATCTCACGGCCAACAATCTCGCCGCCGCGCTGGAATCCTTCCATGGCGCATTGGCGCTCACCCCCAACGATGGCGACCTCTGGCTCGAAACCGCGCGCGCCGCCAATTCGCTCGGCGGCACCGACAGCCAGGTCTTCGGCCAGGCGCAGCTCGATGCGTTGAACGCCTATGAGCTAACCCGCACTGCCTCCAAGCGCGCCGACACGCTGGCCGTGCTGGCGACCTCGCTGGCGAAGAATTCGAATTACCGCGCGGCGCTCAACGCCTATAAGGCAAGCTTGGCGCTTGTCAGCTCCAAGGAAGTCAACGACGCCTATCTGAAGCTCAAGGCCGAGCAGGGCTTCCGGATCACCGAGCATAATGTCGATGCCGACAGCGCCAATCCCCGCGCCTGCGTCACCTTCTCTGAATCGCTGGTCAAGACGACGGATTACACACCCTTCGTGACGCTGAATGGCCAGGCGCCGAAAGCGCTGGAAGCCAAGGACAAGCAGATCTGCGTCGAAGGTCTCGTTCATGGCGAGAACTACAAGATCGTCTTCCGCTCCGGCCTGCCGTCCTCTGTCGATGAGGTGCTGGAAGCGCCTGTCAGCCTCGACATCTACGTCAAGGACCGCAGCCAGACGGTGCGCTTCACCGGCGACAGTTTCGTGCTGCCGTCCACGGCGCGCCGCGGCATTCCGCTGGTGTCTGTCAACATCCAGTCGGCGGCGCTGAAGCTCTACCGCATCGGCGATCGCGGCATCGCGCCGCTGCTGACGAATTCACAGTTCCTGACGCAGCTCGACGGCTACAGCGCCCAGCGCATCGAGGACGAAAGCGGCGAGCTGGTCTGGCAGGGTTCGATCGACATCGCCAACGACCTGAACAAGGACGTCGTCACCAGCTTCCCCGTCGATGAGGCGCTGCCGCAGCGCAAGCCCGGCGTCTACGTGCTGATCGCCTCGCCTGCCAACGCGCCCGCAAATGAATGGGATAGCAAGGCGACGCAATGGTTCGTCGTCTCGGATGTCGGGATCACCACCTATGCCGGCACCGACGGCCTCAACGTCTTCACCCGCTCGCTGGCTTCCGCCAAGCCGATCGCGGGCGTCGAGCTGACGCTGCTTGCCAAGAACAATGAAGTGCTCGGCACCGCCAAGACCGACGATAGCGGCCGCGCCACCTTCACCGCCGGCCTGATGCGCGGCACCGCGGCGCTGACGCCTGCCGTGATCACCGCCAAGAACGGCGATTCCGACTACGTCTTCCTCGACATGACGCGTGCCGGCTTCGACCTCTCCGACCGCGGCGTCACCGGCCGCGCTTCGCCGGGCGCCATCGACATCATGACCTTTACCGAGCGCGGCATCTATCGTGCCGGCGAGACGGTGCATGCGTCAGCGTTCGCCCGAGACACCGACGGCAAGGCGATCGAGAACCTGCCGCTGACCTTCGTCTTCCTGCGCCCCGATGGCGTCGAGGACCGCCGCATCGTCAAGGAAACAAGCGATCTCGGCGGCTACACCGTCGATCTGCCGGTGCAGCAGAACGCCATGCGCGGCACTTGGACAATGAACATCTACACGGATCCGAAGGGTGCTGCGATCGGTACCAAGAGCTTCCTGGTCGATGACTTCGTGCCTGATCGCACCGACATGACGCTGAAGACCGAGGCCAAGGAGATCGGTCCGGACACGGCAGCGACGATCGAGATCGACGGCAAGTATCTCTATGGCGCACCGGCCGCCGGGCTGACGCTAGAAGGCGATGTCGTGCTGAAGCCGACCCGTGAAAGCGCTGCCTTCCCCGGCTATTTCTTCGGCCTTGCCGACGAAGAAGCCTCCGAAGAAAACCGCCAGACGATCGAAGGCCTGCCCGAGCTCGATGAGAACGGCAAGGCATCGACCGATCTGACGGTCGGCGACCTGCCCGCCACCACCCAGCTGCTGAACGCCGCCGTCTATATCCGCATGCAGGAACAGGGTGGCCGGGCGCTGGAGCGCTCGCTGGTGATCCCGGTGAAGAACCAGGGTCCGATGATCGGCATCAAGCCTGAATTCTCCGGTGACGTCGCCGAGAACTCGACCGCCTCCTTCAACGTCATCGGCATCACCGCCGAGGGCCAGAAGCAAGAGGTGAATGGCCTGCGCTGGAAGTTCTACAATCTCGAGCGCGAATACCAGTGGTATCGCGACGGCACCGCCTGGAAATACGAGCCTGCCTACAACGCCCGCCAGGTCGCAGACGGCGTGATCGATGCCGGAACCGATGGCGGTAAGATTTCCGTGCCTGTCGGCTGGGGCCGCTATCGCCTCGAAGTCGAAAGCCCGGACGCCGACGGCCCGACATCGAGCTTCGAATTCGACGCCGGCTGGTTCGTCGAGACGACCTCGACGGAGACGCCAGATGGTCTCGAAATCGCTCTCGACAAGGACAGCTACAAGGTCGGCGAAACGGCCAAGCTGAAGGTCACCTCGCGCTATGGCGGCGAGCTGATGGTCACCGCGGGTACCGAGAACCTGGTGGCTGTGCAGAACGCCACGATGGGCGAGACCGGCGGCGAAGTCGATATTCCCGTCACCGCCGATTGGGGTGCGGGTGCCTATGTCACCGCCACTCTATTCCGCCCCGGCGACAGCCAGGACAATCACATGCCGATGCGCTCCATCGGAATCAAATGGTTAAAGGTCGATCCCGAGCAGCGCGCGCTGCAGGTCAAGGTCGACGCACCTGAGAAGATGCTGCCGCGCGGCCCGCTGAACATCAGTCTCGCAGTTGCCGGTGCCGGCGCCAACGAGGATGCCTATGTGACGGTTGCCGCCGTCGATGTCGGCATTCTCAACCTGACGCGCTATGAGGCGCCAAATCCCGAAGACTGGTATTTCGGCCAGCGCCAGCTCGGCCTCGAAATCCGCGATCTCTACGGCCGCCTTATCGACGGCTCGCTCGGCGCAACCGGCAAGCTGCGCACCGGCGGCGATGGCGGCGCCGTGGCGCTCTCGGCCAGCCCGCCGACGCAGAAGCTCGTTGCCTTCTTCTCCGGCCCGGTAAAGCTCGATGCCGAGGGCAAGGCGAATGTCAGCTTCGACATTCCGCAGTTCAACGGCACGGCCCGCGTCATGGCGGTCGCCTGGTCCAAGGATGGCGTCGGCCATGGCGTCAAGGATGTCATCATCCGCGATCCCGTCGTCGTCACCGCCAGCCTTCCACGCTTCCTGGCGCCGGGAGACAAGGCCGAACTGCGCCTCGACATCGCCAATACCGATGCGCCGGCTGGTGACTTCAAGGTGGCGATATCAGGCAATGACGCTGTCGGCGTCGATGCCGCCTCGGCTTCCAAGACGATCCATCTCGATGCTGGCGCCAAATCCGACCTGACGCTTGCCGTGATCGGCAAGCAGCCCGGCCAGGGTTCCGTCTCGATCAACCTCTCCGATGCCTCGGGCCTGTCGCTCGACCAGACCGTCGATGTGCCGGTTCGCCCGGCTTCGCTGCCGGTCACCGAGCGCCGCGTCATCGCGCTGAAGCCGGGGGCCTCGTTGAAGATCGACAAGGAGCTGCTGGCCGACAGCGTGCTGCCCGGCGCCTCCGTCAGCGTCAACGTCACCCGCTCCGCCGCCTTCGATATCCCGGCGCTGCTGATGACCCTCGACCGTTATCCTTTCGGCTGCGCCGAGCAGACGACGAGCCGCGCCATGCCGCTGCTCTATCTCGGCGAACTCGCCAAGCAGAACGGACTTGAAGACGACGCCGATGTGAAGAAACGGGTGCAGGACGCGATCTACCGCGTGCTCTCCTATCAGGCATCGGCCGGCAGTTTCGGCCTCTGGGGACCTGATTCAGGCGACCTCTGGCTCGATTCCTACGTCACCGACTTCCTCACCCGCGCCCGCGAAGAAAAATACGACGTGCCGGATCGGGCGCTGGTGCAGGCACTCGAGAACCTGCAGAACGCGCTGAGCTACGACGTCGACGTCAAGACGCAGGGCGACAACATCGCCTACGCGCTCTACGTGCTCGCCCGCAACAAGAAGGCAGCGATCAGTGATCTTCGCTACTACGCCGACACGATGATCAACGACTTCCCGACGCCGCTCGCCAAGGCCCATATCGCCGCGGCGCTGGCGCTCTACGGCGATGCGACACGCTCGAAGAATATCTTCGTCGATGCGCTGCAGATGACCGAGACGTCGATGGTCCAGCGCGTCAATCTTTCGCGCACCGACTACGGCTCGATCCTGCGCGACGGCGCGGCGATCCTGGCGCTGGCGGCCGAAAGCCGTCCGGTGCCGCCGGTCATTCCGGAGCTCGCCAAGGCCGTTGCCAAGGAGTTCAACCGCTCCAAGTGGACGAGCACCCAGGAACAGGCCTGGATGCTGCTCGCCGCCCGCGCCATCCAGAGCGGTGACGATGCGCTGAAGGTCGATGTCAACGGTGCCGAACATACCGGCTCCTACATGGCGTCGATGAGCGGTGATGCGCTCCTGAACAATCCGCTGACCCTGACCAGCGCCACCAGCGACACGGTCTCCGCCGTGGTGACGACGGTTGCCGCCCCGGTGACGCCGCTGCCCGCCGGCGGCGACGGCTTTGCGATCGAGCGCAGCTACTACACGCTCGATGGCGAGGAGGCGAATGTCAGCGAAGCCAAGCAGAACGAGCGCTATGTCGTCGTGCTGCATGTCACGGAAAGCAACGACTGGCCGTCACGCATCGTCGTCACCGACCTGCTGCCGGCTGGCTTCCAGATCGACAATCCGAGCCTGGTCGATAGCGCCCAGTTGACGAATTTCGACTGGATCGGCGAACAGACGGCCGCCCATACCGAGTTCCGCGACGACCGCTTCGTCGCGGCCTTCAACCGCTCGGAAGGCGACAACCGCGAGATCAACGTCGCCTATGTCGCGCGCGCCGTGACCCCCGGCACCTACGATCATCCGGCTGCCGTCGTCGAGGATATGTACCGTCCGCAGCTCTCGGCCCGCACCGCGACCGGCAAGATGGAGGTTGTCGCAGCACAATAATGCGGCTCTGGCACAGGCTCATCATCGCATCGGCCGCCGGCGTGATCTTCGCCGGCGCACTGGCGCTTGGCCTCGATGCGCTCGACAAGGCCTATCCGCCGCCGCTCGATGCTGCCGGTCAGGTTTCAGCCGAAGTGCTGGATGCCGACGGCCAGCTGCTGCGCGCCTTCGCAACGCCCGAGGGACGCTGGCGGCTGAAGACGGATGTCTCCGACGTCGATCCGCAATTCCTGCGCATGCTGGTCGCCTATGAGGACCGGCGCTTCTACGATCACCGAGGCATCGATCCGCTGGCGATCGGCCGGGCAGCAGTGCAGCTCGCCACCAGCGGCCGCATCGTCTCCGGCGCCTCGACGCTGTCGATGCAGGTGGCGCGGCTGATCGAGCCGCGCAGCGGCCGCTCGCTGTCGGCCAAGCTGCTGCAGGTGGTGCGCGCCATCCAGATCGAACGGCGGCTGTCGAAGGAGCAGATCCTCGATCTCTACCTGACCCATGCCCCCTATGGCGGCAATCTTGAAGGTGTGCGGGCCGCAAGCCTTGCCTATTTTGGCAAGGAGCCGAAGCGGCTGACGGTGGCACAGGCCGCCCTGCTCGTCGCATTGCCGCAGCTTCCCGAGAAACGCCGTCCTGATCGCAATCTCGCCGCCGCGGAAGCCGCGCGCAAGCGGGTGCTGGAGCGTGTCGCAGTCGCCGACGCCGTCGGTGATGGCGAAGCCGGGCGCGCCGAGGCGACGCTGGTGCCGGCGCGGCGCATGCAGTTGCCGGCGCTTGCGGCGCATGTTGCCGAAGCGGCGCTGCGCAAGGCGCCCAAAGAGCGCGAGCACAAAACAACGCTGAAGAAACAGGTTCAGGAAGGGCTGGAGCTGACCGCCAGGAACGCGGCCATGCGGCTCGGCCCGAGGCTGTCGATTGCCATGGTGATGGCCGATGCCCGCTCCGGCGAGATCGTTGGTGAGGTCGGCTCGGCCGATTATTTCGACGCCAGCCGCTCCGGCTGGATCGACATGACCCGCATCAGCCGCTCGCCGGGATCGACGCTGAAACCCTTCATCTATGGTCTCGCCTTCGAGCAGGGCCTCGTCGCCCAGGAAACCATCATCGAGGACCGTCCGGCGGATTTCTTCGGCTATAGGCCGCGCAATTTCGACATGAGCTATCAGGGCGACGTGACGATCCGCGAGGCGCTGCAGCTGTCGCTGAATGTCCCGGCCGTGAAGCTTCTCGATGCCGTGAACCCGACGCGGTTGATGGTGCGCTTCCGCCGCGCCGAGGTGCAGCCGAGCCTGCCGCCGAACGAGACGCCGGGTCTGGCAATTGGCCTCGGCGGCGTCGGCATCACGCTGAAGGATCTGGTGCAGCTCTATACGGCGCTCGCCAACAACGGCCAGCCTGTGAGGATCGGCGATGGCGTGACCGGCATCCCCGGCAAGATCGACGGTGAGCCGCTGCTGGAACCGGTCGCCGTCTGGAACATCGCCGATATCCTCTCCGGCGTCATTCCGCCTGCCGGCGCGCCGCAGCGCGGTATCGCCTACAAGACAGGCACGAGTTACGGCTATCGTGACGCCTGGTCCGTCGGCTATGACGGCCGCTACGTCCTCGGCGTCTGGGTGGGACGTCCTGACAACGGCGCGGTCCCCGGCCTGACGGGATATGGCACCGCAGCCCCGATCCTTTTCGAGGGTTTCGCCAAGTCCGGCATCGCTACGACTCCCCTGCCTCGTCCACCCTCCGGCGCGATCCGCATCGCCAAGCAGGACCTGCCGGTCAGCCAGCGCCGTTTTGCGCTGAATGCCAGCGGCCTTCTGGTCAACTCCTCACGCGAATCCGCGCCACAGATCGTCTATCCACCCGAGGGCGCGCATGTGGATCTCGGCGCCAAGAACGGCGATCTCTCGCCGCTCGTGCTGAAACTGCAGGGCGGCCGGGCACCATTCCGATGGCTGGCAAACGGCAAGCCGCTGCCGGACCTCTCACGCCGCCGCACCAATCAGTGGCTGCCGGATGGCGCCGGCTATTCGAAGCTGACCGTCATCGACGCGATGGGCCGTGCGGCCAGCGTCGGCGTCTTCATCGACTGACGTCCCGATTTTTCGGCAGCGCTGTCGGAACCAGCGCCCTCGCTACGTCCTTGGATCAGAACAACGCTAGGAGAGAGCAATGCGAGACCTGATCCTGACCATGGCCATGTCGCTCGACGGCTTCGTCTGCGGTCCCGAAGGCGAGATCGACTGGATCTTCAACGGCGACCAGGAGGCGATTGCCTGGAAGGTGGAGACGGTCTCAAATGCCGGCCTGCACATCATGGGCAGCCGCAGCTTCAAGAGCATGGCCGGATTCTGGCCGAACGCGGCAGGGCCGTTCGCCGCGCCGATGAACGAGATACCGAAGGCCGTCTTTTCGAAGTCGGGAGCGGCCGTCCTGGAGGCTGCCGAGACCGGCAACTGGCCGGACGCCTATGTGGCGAGCGGTGATCTCAGCGAGGAGATCGCCAAACTCAAGGCCACCGGCGGAAAGCCGATCGTTGCTCATGGCGGGGCCAGCTTCGCACGGAGTCTCATCGCCGCCGATCTGGTCGATCAATACCGGCTGATGGTCTACCCGTTGGCGCTCGGCAGCGGCCTGCCGATCTTCTCCGGCGTCACGCCGCTCCGCCGCCTTGAACTGGTCAGCTCAAAGACCTTTCCAAAGGGGACACAGGCACAAGTCTTTCGCCGCGGATGACCATGACTGCGCGGGCCTGACAATAGGCGGAAGGAGATTGCCCCGCCGCCTGCCGCAAGAGTGAAATGGCGGGAACAAAAGCCCGCCGCCGCCGTTCCGGATCGTTATCCTTCCGAACAAAGGCGGCTCATGACGCTTCCCACATCCACCTACCGGCTCCAGTTTCGCAACGGCATGACCTTCGACCATGCGGCCGAACTCGTGCCCTATCTCAAGGCGCTCGGCATCAGCCATCTCTATGCCTCGCCGATCTTCACGGCGGTCTCGGGCTCGACCCATGGCTATGACGTCACCGATGCCAACGAGATCGACCCCGCGATCGGCGGGCGCCAGGGGTTCGAGCGGCTCTGCGCCGAACTCAAACAGGCCGGTCTCGGGCTGATCCTCGATATCGTGCCGAACCACATGGCGGCCTCGACCGAAAATGCCTGGTGGCGGGACGTCCTGCGGTATGGAAAACAGAGCCGCTATGCCGGCTATTTCGACATCGACTGGTCCGAACCGCTGACGCTCCCCCTCCTCGGCAAGCCCTTCGAGGAAGCGCTGGCCGACGGTGAGCTGAAGATCGTTCACGACGCGGAAACCGGCGAGCAGGCCCTTGCCTATTTCGAGACGCATCTGCCGTTGCACCCGGATAGTGCCGAAACTGGCGACATCGGCCGACTCCACGCGGCGCAGCATTGGCGGCTCACGCACTGGAAGACGGCCGCATCTCATCTGAGCTACCGCCGCTTTTTCGAGGTCACGGGTCTCGTCGGCCTGCGCGTCGAGGACGAGGCCGTCTTCGAGGACAGCCATCGCGTCATCCTCGATCTTGTCCGGTCGGACAAGGTGCAGGGCTTGCGCCTCGACCACATCGACGGCCTTGCCGACCCCAAGGCCTATCTGGACCGGCTGCGAAAGGCCACCGGACCGGAGACCTATATCATCGTCGAAAAGATCCTCGGCCATGGCGAGAGCCTGCCTGCCGATTGGCCGATCTCCGGGACGACGGGCTATGAGTTCATCGCCGCTCTTGCCGATCTCTTCATCGACCCCAAGGGAACGGCCGAGTTGCAGAAGGCGTATGCGACCATCGCGGCGGCCAACGCAGACTTTCAGGCCGGGCTGAGAGCCGCCAAGACGCTGATGGTGGAGCGGAATTTTGCGGGCGAGGTGAGCCGTCTGACTAAACTAGCAAGCGCCGCGCTCCCCGATACGCCGGAAGCGGATATCAGGAACGCCATTCGCGAGCTTCTGATCGCCTTTCCTGTTTATCGAACCTATGGCCAGGGCGGTGCGATGGACGCACGCGAGGCCACGGTGCTGGAGGAGGTAAAAGGATCGGCCGCCAGGCATGTCAAAGACTGCAGGGCGCTCGACGGCGTCTGCGCATTGCTGACCAACGGCCGCGCGGAAGAATTCCAGCGGCGTTTCCAGCAGTTGAGCGGTCCCATCATGGCAAAGGCGATGGAGGACACGCTGTTCTACCGCCACAACCGGCTTCTCGCCGCAAACGAAGTCGGCGGCGAGCCGGACGCGATTCCCGAAGGCGTTGAGGCTTTTCACCACTTCATGCAAAAGCGCGCGGAAGAACAGCCGCATGGGCTTTCGGCCACGTCCACCCATGACACCAAGCGGGGCGAGGATGCCCGCGCCAGGCTCTATGCCCTCAGTGAAGAGCCTGACCTCTGGCGCCGCAGCGTCGAGCGCTGGCGCGAAATGAACCGCGAACACCTCACCGAACTACCGGGCGGCCTGACGCCAGAGGGCAATGTCGAATGGATGCTCTATCAGGCGCTGGCCGGCATCTGGCCTGAAGATTTCAGCGAAGGCCGGGCGGAAGCTTTGACGGAGCGATTTGCCGCCTATGCCGAGAAAGCGATCCGCGAGGCGAAGCTCGGTACCAGCTGGGACGAGCCGCATGCGGGATACGAAGCCGCGGTGAATGCTTACGCATCAGCGCTCACAGCCTCATCGAACCTCACCTTCCATGAGGACTTTGCCGAAACGCTGCGGCCCCTCCTTTCCGCCGGCTATCTCAACAGCCTGTCGCAGACGCTGATCAAGCTGACCGCTCCCGGCATCCCCGATATTTATCAGGGCGCGGAAGGCTTCGATTTCAGCCTCGTCGATCCCGACAACCGCCGCCCGGTCAATTTCAAGGCACTCCGCAAGTCGCTTTCGGCGCATGGCGAAATCGACGAGCTGACGGCACCGGTGCTGAAACAGCGGATTATCGAGATCGGCCTGCACCTGCGCCGCCGCCAGCCACAGCTGTTTGCCGCTGGCCGGTATCTGCCGCTCGGCATCACGGGAAGCCGAAAAGACCACGCCGTTGCCTACGCCCGGCAGCTCGACGGCGACTATGCGATTACGGTCGTACCACGCCTGATGCTCGGCTGGCTGGATCCCGGTGTGTTGTTTTCAGGGCCGGAGTTCTGGGCCGATACCGCAATCGAGATCCCGCCAAGTCTGCAGGGCATCAAATGCGATCTTCTTACCGGACATCATCTCGATCCCGGACCACGGCTGCCGCTCGCCAGTATTCTTGGCGTCCAGCCAGTCGCCCTGATCGAGCCGGATTGACGATTTTCAGGTGGGATGAAATTTCCCGCTTGACCTTCCAGTTGCTGGAAGGTTCATAAGCCTATCCACTGCCCTTGCGGGCAAAGGAGAATCTTATGGATAATCACGACCATTCCCACCATCACGGCCACGGAGCGCAGGGCTGCTGCTCCGGCCATAGCCACGGCACATCGGCCGAAGCGCGCGTCACGCGCGATCCCGTCTGCGGAATGACCGTCGATCCGGATGCCGGCAAGCCGAGCCTGGTCCATGCAGGCCATACCTACCATTTCTGCTGCGATGGCTGCCGCAAGAAGTTCGAAGCAGCGCCCCAGGATTATCTCACCGCCAAGGACCCGGTCTGCGGCATGTCCGTGGATCGCTCGACGGCGAAGCATTTTCTGAAGCACGAGGGCGAAAAGTTTTACCTCTGCTCGGCAGGCTGCAAGGCGAAGTTCGAGGCAAGCCCGGGCGATTATCTCGATGGCAATCGCCCAGAGGCAAAGCCGATGCCGAAGGGCACGCAATATACCTGCCCGATGCATCCGGAAATCGTCGCCGACCACCCCGGCGACTGCCCGAAATGCGGCATGGCGCTGGAGCCGATGGGCATTCCACCGGCAGATGAGGGTCCGAACCCAGAGCTCGTCGACTTCACCCGCCGCTTCTGGATAAGCGCTGCGCTGGCCGTTCCGCTGCTAGCGCTGACCATGGGACCGATGATCGGTCTGCCGCTGCGCGAGATGATCGGCGAGGCGCGTGCCGTCTGGCTCGAACTCGCCCTGGCGACACCCGTCGTGCTCTGGGCCGCCATCCCCTTCTTCCGCCGTGCCTGGGCCTCGCTTGTCAACCGCAGCCCGAACATGTGGACGCTTATCGGCCTCGGCGTCGGCACCGCCTATCTCTACAGCATCGTCGCGACATTCGCGCCGGGCCTCTTTCCGATGAGCATCCGCGGCCACGGCGAGACGGTGCCTGTCTATTTCGAGGCAGCCGCCGTCATCGTCACCCTCGTCTTCGTCGGCCAGCTTCTGGAGCTCAAGGCACGCGAACGCACCGGTTCGGCAATCCGTGCCTTGCTCGATCTTGCCCCGAAAACCGCGCGGCGGATCACCACCGATGGCAGCGAGGTCGATATCGAAGTCGATGACATCGCCAAGGGCGACCGCCTAAGGGTGCGCCCCGGCGAGCGCGTGCCGGTGGATGGACGGGTCAGCGAAGGACAATCGATCGTCGATGAATCGATGATATCGGGCGAACCGCTGCCGGTCGAAAAGACCAAGGGTGATGCCGTCACCGGCGGCACGATGAACCGCAACGGCAGCTTCATCATGACCGCCGAACGGGTGGGCGCCGAGACCACCCTATCGCAGATCGTCGACATGGTCGCCAAGGCGCAGCGTTCCCGTGCGCCGATCCAGGGTGCCGTCGATCGCGTCTCTGCCGTCTTCGTTCCCACCGTCGTTGCCGTGGCGATCCTCGCCTTCGGCGCCTGGATGATCTTCGGTCCGGAGCCGCGGCTTGCCCATGCACTGATCGCGGCCGTCGCCGTGCTGATCATCGCCTGCCCCTGCGCGCTCGGCCTGGCAACGCCTATGTCGATCATGATCGCCACCGGCCGCGGCGCTCAGGAAGGCGTATTGATCAAGGATGCCGAAGCGCTGGAGCGCTTCTCCAAAGTCGATACGCTGATCGTCGACAAAACCGGAACCTTGACCGAAGGCAAGCCACGCCTGACCGACACGGTTGCCCTTGAGGGCATCGACGAAAGCCGGCTGCTTGCCGTGGCGGCAAGCCTCGAACGCGGCTCCGAGCATCCCCTCGCCGAAGCGATCGTTGCCGGTGCTGAGGAACGCAGCATTGCGCTATCCGAGGTCACATCGTTCGATGCAATCACCGGCAAGGGTGTCACCGGCCTTGTCGATGGCGCTAAAATCGCGCTCGGCAATGCCGCGATGATGCGGGATCTAGGCATCGATACCTCGGCGCTCGACGAACAGATCAGCGCGCTGCGCGACGACGGCAAGACGGTGATGTTCGTCACCATCGACGGCAGCCTCGCTGGCTTCGTCGCAGTGGCCGACCGGATCAAGCCGACAACGGCGGCGGCCATCCGGGCGCTGCATGACAGCGGTCTGCGGATCATCATGGCGACTGGGGACAACGAGCGGACAGCAAAGGCCGTTGCCAAACAGCTCGGCATCGACGAGGTGCGTGCCGATGTGTTGCCCAAGGGCAAGAAGGCGCTGATCGACGAGTTGCATGCCAAGGGCGCAGTTGTCGCCATGGCTGGCGACGGCGTCAATGATGCGCCGGCGCTCGCCGCAGCCGATGTCGGCATCGCCATGGGCACCGGCGCCGATGTGGCGATGGAAAGTGCGGGCATCACGCTGGTGAAGGGCGATCTTACCGGAATTGTCCGCGCCCGCCGTCTGGCGGAGGCAACGATGCGCAACATCCGCCAGAACCTTGGCTTTGCCTTCGGCTACAACGCGCTCGGCGTTCCCGTCGCCGCAGGCATCCTTTACCCGGTGCTCGGCCTGCTGCTCTCGCCGATGATCGCGGCGGCGGCGATGAGCCTGTCATCTGTCTCGGTCATCGCCAACGCGCTCAGGCTGCGCGTGCAGAAACTCTAGGAGGCTGCCATGAATATCGGCGAGGCATCGGACCGGTCCGGTCTTCCGGCAAAGACGATCCGCTACTACGAGGATATCGGCCTAGTCCGCCCTGAAAGGGGCGGAAACGGCTATCGTGACTACGACCTGTCCGATGTCCACAAGCTGCGCTTTCTGCAGCGTTCCCGCGGCCTCGGTTTCTCGGTCGAGGAATGCCGGCAGCTTCTGGCGCTCTACGAAGACAAGAGCCGCGCCAGCGCCGACGTCAAGGACATCGCCCAGACCAAGCTGACCGAGATCGACCAGAAAATCCGCGAGATGATGGAGCTGCGCCGCACGCTCGAGCATCTCGTCCACGCCTGCCACGGTAATGACCGGCCCGATTGCCCGATTTTGGATGGGCTTTCGGATGGTAAGGCAGTTTAGCCTCAGCGCCGGTAGACCTCTCGGCGATTGCCGATCCGGACGATCAGGATCTCCACGATCCCATCCTCGATATGCGCAATGATGCGGTAATCGCCGACACGATATTTCCAGAAATTTCCGAGCTCGGATCCCTTCAGCGCTTCACCGATCGAACGCGGATCATCGAGCTTCGCCAGCCTGCCGTGAAGAAAGACAAGAATTCGCTTGGCGGCATCCGCGCCGAGTTTGGAAAGCTCGCGTTCTGCCGAGCGCTCAAGCCTAATCTTCCAGACCATAGGCCTTCATCAGATCTTCGAGCGCGACGCTGTCGCTCCGCCCACTGCGAACATCTTCCAATCGCTTCTCGGCGAGATAGATATCTTCCAGATCGTCCAGGTATTCGAGAATGGCCTCTCGCGCGTAGAAGCTCTTGCTTCTGCCGGTGCGCCTGGCAAGTTCATCAAGCCGGGCTTCAACATCCGGCGGCAATCTGAGGGCGAGCATCGGTGTTCTCCTTGCTATACATGTATAGCAAATCCCGCGTGGCGCGGCAATCGAACGAAAAATCTGACGGTGCCGAAAATTTTCGGGAATAAATCCCGGCCAGCATCCGTATACTCAATCATGGAACGGAAAGAACGCCCATTCGATGTTATCGGACAGCTCGCAGCGCTCAGGCGCTACGCGCGTGCTCTGGTGCGCAACTCGGATGACGCGGAAGATCTGGTGCAGGATGCCCTGCTGCGGGCTTACGAGAAGCGTCAGAGCTTCCGCGGCGGCGGCAATCTTCGCACCTGGCTGCTTTCCATCGTCCACAACGCTCACATCGATCGCGTTCGCCAGAACCGGTCGCTCACACGCAGGCATGACGAAGCGGCCCTCGAGGCGGACCAGTCGCTGCCGGCGGGACAGGAACATGCCGTGCGCCTGCAACAGGTTCGCGACGCTTTCTTCAACCTGCCGGAAGAACAGCGGGAGGCGCTGCATCTCGTCGCCATCGAAGACCTTTCCTATCAGGAAGCGGCGGCATCTCTCGGCATTCCTGTGGGAACGCTGATGTCGCGCATTTCGCGAGCCCGCGCCCAGCTTCGTGAATTCGAGGAGAAGACACCGCGCGTTTCGCACCTGCGCCTAATCGGAGGGAACGGCAATGAAAGCAGTTGATCCGATCATCGACACCGATCTCGACGCCTATGTGGATGGCGAGCTCGATGTGGCGCGCCGCATCCAGGTGGAATCCTACCTTTCGGAGAATCCGGATATCGCTGCAAAGGTGATGGCCGATCTCAGCATCAAGGGCGAATTGCGTCTGGCGCTGGCCGGCGAGAATGCCTTCGGCCGGATCGAAACCCGGGATGCCGCACGGCGGCTGGAGCGTGGCCTGTCCTATGGCCGCATCCTGCACACCGTTCAGCGGATCGCTGCCGTCACCGTGCTGGTTGCTGCCGGCTGGGTCGCCCATACCACGTTCGGCGCCTTCACGGCCACGGAAGTGGCGGCCTCGACACCGGCTCCGGCCTATGTCGAAGATGCGGTTCGCGCCTACCAGACGGCGCAGCTGCGCCAGACCGTGCCGTCACAGGCTGCGGCACCACATTACAACGCCGACGAGATCCGTGCGGCGACTGCAATTACCATGCCCGAACTGCCGAAGGGCTGGAAGGTCTCTGATGTTCAGATCTTCCCGTCTGCATTCGGCCCGAGCGTGGAGATGGCTATCCAGGAAGCGAACGGCAAACAGCTCTCGTTGTTTGCCGTTAGGCCGGGGGCGTTTGCCGTGCAACCGGTTGGCCATCTCGCGCTCGACAATACCGAAGCTGCCTACTGGCAAATCGGCGAAGTGGCCTATGCCCTCGTTGCCGGTGATGGTGGCCTCAATCTCGACAGGGCGGCCGAAGGCCTAGCCCGCTCGCTCTACTAGTTCAACCCGAGGAGATCGCAATGAACCAGATCAATCCGCGTTACGGCTACGGCTCTGCCGCCGGCTCGCAGGCGCTCTTCGACGAGGGACTGCGCCAGCATATGCTACGCGTCTACAATTACATGGGTGTCGGCCTCGTCATTACCGGCATCGTCGCCTTCATCGTTGGCTCGACCCCGGCGCTCTACGTGCCGATCTTCCAGTCGCCGCTGAAGTGGGTCGTCATGCTCGCTCCGCTGGCTTTCGTCTTCTTCTTCTCATTCAAGATCCAGACGATGTCGGCAAGTGCCGCACAGATGATGTTCTGGGCGTTCTGCGCCGTCATGGGCCTGTCGCTGGCCTCGGTGTTCCTGGTGTTCACCGGCACGAGCATCGCCCGTACCTTCTTCATCGCCGCAACGATGTTCGGCGCGACCAGCCTCTACGGCTACGTCACCAAGCGTGATCTGGCGAAGGTCGGCTCGTTCCTGATGATGGGCCTGATCGGCGTCGTCATCGCCAGCATCGTCAACATCTTCCTTGGCTCGTCTGCGCTGCAGTTCGCCATCTCGGTCATCGGTATCGTCGTCTTCGTCGGCCTGACCGCCTGGGATACGCAGAACATCAAGGAACAATTTTCCGAGAACCACGATCAGGAATCGAACCAGAAGCTTGCCGTCTTCGGCGCTCTGTCTCTCTACCTGAACTTCGTCAACATCTTCCAGCTGCTGCTCAACTTCACGGGCGAGCGGGAATAGGACTGCGCTTCTGGGGGCAATGGAAGCGCTAGAGCGTCCGGCCCGCAATCTGTGACAGGATGGCGGGCCGGACGTTCACCCTTAGAGAGAAGGCCGGGGCGAAAGCTCCGGCCTTTTTTTCGTCTCGCTTAGAGGATGCCCCAGGCACGGTAGCGGCCACGGCCGGTCATCTCGCGGATGCCGATTTCGTTGAGCAGATTGAGCGCGCCGCGGCTCGTGACCTTCAGCTGCTTGGCAACCATCGCCGAAGAGACCATCGGCCGTGACAACACGAAATCGGCAAGCTGCGGCAGGCTGCTGTTGGAGCGCCGGTCACGGAAGCGCAGCTCCATCTGGGTGCGAGCCAGCGTCAGGCGATCCATCTCCTTGAGGCCGGTGGCCGCGCTTTCACTCATCGCTTCTAGGAAGGCCAAAAGCCGGGTCAGCCTGTCGCGCGAGCGGCGGCGCTCGTGGCGCACCGTCTTCAGCCCGCCGTAGAAAGAGAAGAGATGCGAGGCGACCTTGCCGCGCGCCCGCAGATGGCTGGAGACCAGCAATCCGCCGAGCCAGTTCTGCCGCCGGAGCGGCTCGATCCTTTCCCAAGCCTCGAAAAGAACGGCGGCGGCGAGCACCGGAGGCAGATCGCCGGCAAGCGGCAGGACTGCACGCCAATCCGCAAGCCGCAGCCCCTCGTCCCACTCGTCGTCGCCGAAAAGCCCGAGCGGATCGTCGCTGCGCTTTTTCTTCGGCCGTTCTTCCGGCTCGGCCTCCTTGCCCATATGGGCATCGAGCAATTTCTGAGAGCGGGCGAGAACCGCATCGATCTCGGCAAGCTCGGCGGCCAGAAGCTCGTCGGGATCGTCTGCCTCCTCCTCGACGGGGCGCAGGCTCTTGATCTCCGGCGCCGTCCCCTCGTCCAGCCCGGCTCCGGCAAGCGCGTTCAATCCTGCGGCGCTCAGCGCCCAGGTGGGGTCCGCGGTCCAGATTCGCCGCCTTGCGCGAAGAACCGCATGCGCGATCGTCAGTTCGTGGCTCGGGGTGCGGCTGTCCATATGGGCGTCGTGCAAAACGAGATCCTCAATATGAACGAGCTCTCCGGCAACCCATAGCGCGCCTGCGGCATCGAAAAAGTGGCCGCGCTCGGTAAAGCCTTCGCCCACAGGCGAGCGCGCCGCGCGCTCATCAAGGCGCGCCAGCATATCCTCGGCCTGCACTACCGCTGGTAGCAGGCTTTTCAGCAGAGCGTTGTCAATCTCATAGCGCATATCATTTTCCGGAAGCCATCTTGGCGTTTACTTCCGCTATTTGGCGCATGATTCGCAATAAGCAGGCGGTCGATTCTCAGGAAGCCGGGCTGAAACGGGCGACGAGCGCATGCCGGTCGCCGGGATAGGTGAAGCGCACATGGGTGACCGGCCCGGCATTGCTCCAGGTCCGGCGCTCGATGACGAGGCAGGCCGCGCCGCGGGCAATATCCAGCGCATCGGCCGCGGCATTGCCCGCAGACAGCGCATGGATCTTGTGCTCAGCCGTCGTCCACGGCACCTGCTTCAGAAGCCAGGCCCCTGGCGCAACATCGCCGAAATCCGCCGTCGCGGCATCGGGCACGGTTTCGAGATTGATCAGACGCTCTTCGAGGCAAAAGGGGCGCGGCCCGGCAAAGTGAACGCAGGCAAGCTCCAGAAGCGGCGTACCGGCTGCCAGATCCGGCAACCGCCCGTCTCCCGCCTTTGCCTTCCGGCTCGACTTCGCGACGACGCGATAGCTGTAGGGCAGGTTCAGCGATTGAACCTCGGCCTTTATGTCGTGGATCTCAAGAACGGCCGATTGCGCCTGCGGCTGGGTGACGAAGCTGCCGGATTTCTTCCGCCGCTCGATCAGCCCGGCTTTGGCCAGCTGCGTCATCACCTTGTTCACGGTCATACGCGAACAGCCATACTGCTGGGCGAGATCGACCTCGAAAGGAATGCGGTGCCCCGGCGGCCACTCGCCGGAGACGATACGGCCCTCGATCTCGCTCAAGATGCTTTGATGCAGTGTCGCATCCTTGCTGCCGTTCATCTCTGGCTCCGGTTGGCGTCCTCCCCGCTCTAGAGCTTATACGGAAGGAAGGGAAGGCTCATGCATCCAGCAGCTCGCGCATCGCGGCAAGGAAACGGCGATTGATGGCCTCCCGCTTCTTATGGCGGCCACCCTCGACCTGCTTGCGTCCGAGCGACCAGACACTGTCTATCCCGACGCCACCGGCAAAGATCCAGTGATCGAGCAGCTGATCGCCGGAGAGATAGGGAACGGCGGTGCAATCGAGCGAGATGACATCGGCATCGCTTCCTTCGCCAAGCCCGGCCGCAGCAGACAGTGCCGCATTGCCGCCCTTGAGGGCATTGTCGAACAGGGCGCGCGCCGTCGAACCGCCGGGCGCGGCAATGACGTTGCGGGCGCGCCGATGCAGCCGCTCGGAATATTCGAGCTGGCGCAGTTCGCCGGACAGCGAGATCAGCACGTTGGAATCCGAACCGACGCCATAGCGGCCGCCCTCTTCCAGAAACAGCGGCGCGGCGAACGTGCCGTCGCCGAGATTGGCCTCGGTTATCGGGCAGAGGCCGGCAATCGCGCCGATTTTCGCCATGCCGCGCGTCTCGTCATTCGTCATGTGGGTCGCATGGATCAGGCACCAGCGGCCGTCGACCGGGGCGTTGGCAAGCAGCCACTCGACCGGACGCGCGCCGGACCAGGCGATGCAGTCCTCGACCTCCTTGACCTGCTCGGCGATGTGGATGTGAACAGGGCCGTTGCCTGCCAGCGGCAAAACCGCATTCAGCTCGTCCGGCGTTGCAGCCCGGAGACTATGCGGCGCGATACCGAGTTTGGCGCCCTCGATCCCGCCGGCTATCGCCGCGCAGCGCTCCATCAGGCTGCCGAAGCTTTCCACCGAATTGATGAAGCGGCGCTGCCCCTCGATCGGTGCTGCGCCGCCAAAACCGGAGTGCGCATAGAAGACAGGCAGAAGCGTCAGGCCGATGCCGGTATCGGTACTGGCGCTGGCAATGCGCCCGGCAAGCTCTGCAATATCGCCGTATGGGAGGCCATCCTTGTCGTGGTGCAGGTAGTGGAACTCGCCGACGCGGGAGAAGCCCGCCTCCAACATTTCCATATAGAGCTGCGCAGCAACGGCTTCGACATGGTCCGGCGTCATCGACAGCGCAAACTTGTACATCACTGTGCGCCAGCTCCAGAAGCTGTCATCGGTGGGGCCGCGGACTTCGGCGAGGCCCGCCATGGCACGCTGAAACGCATGGCTGTGAAGGTTGGGCATCGCCGGGACCAGCACCGAATGCCGCTCATCGCCTGCGGCGGCCGCGACACCGGTCTCGATCTTGGCAATACGGCTGCCCTCGATCGTCAACCGCACATCGCTCTGCCACCCCTGCGGCAGCAGCGCGCTTTTTGCATGAAGTGTCGTCATCGGCTTCTCCCTTCAGGGCGTCCCATCTTTCTTTTCCATGGAAGCGCCCAAAATTCCACTTGTCACCTGATTATTATGTATATACATGTTTCAACATAAGGAAAGGCGTAAAGCTGATGACAGGGGATAATCTTTTCACCGGAACGGACCGTCCAAGCCTCTGGCGCAACGCCAGACTGGCGACGCTCGATCCTTCACAGTCCGGTCTCGGCATCGTCGAAAAAGGTGCTGTCGTGACCGAAGGCGGCCAGATCACCTATGTTGGCCCGGAAGGCGAATTGCCTGTTTCAATGATCGAGCGTGCCGAGATCATCGATCTCGAAGGACGCTGGGTTACCCCCGGTCTTGTCGATTGCCACACGCACATCGTTTATGGCGGCAACCGCGCCCGCGAGTTCGAGATGCGCCTCGAAGGCGCGACCTACGAGGAAGTCGCCCGCGCCGGCGGCGGTATCGTTTCCTCGGTCAAGGCGACCAATGCGCTTTCCGTCGACGGCCTCGTTCAGGCCTCGATCCGGCGGCTGGATACGCTGCTTTCCGAAGGCGTCACGACTATCGAGATCAAGTCCGGCTACGGGCTGACCAGCGATGGCGAGCTGAAGATACTGGAAGCCGCCCGCGCGCTCGGCAATATCAGACCTGTTCGGGTCAAGACCAGCTATCTCGGCGCCCACGCGACACCCGCGCATTACAAGGGCCGCAACGGCGACTATATCAGCGAGGTCGTGCTGCCGACGCTGGATGAAGCGCACAAGCGCGGTCTTGCCGACGCCGTCGATGGCTTTTGTGAAGGCATCGCCTTCTCGACCGACGAGATCGCCCGCGTCTTCGATCGTGCCAAGGCGCTTGGCCTGCCGGTCAAGCTGCATGCCGAGCAGCTTTCGAACCTTGGCGGCGCCAAGCTCGCCGCCGGTTACGGTGCACTGTCCGCCGATCATCTGGAATATCTCGACGACGAAGGCATTGCGGCTATGGCCGCCGCCGGAACCGTTGCCGTGCTGCTGCCCGGCGCTTTCTACGCCATCAACGAAAAGCAGAAGCCGCCGGTCAAGGCGCTGCGCACCGCAGGTGTGCCGATCGCCATCGCGACCGACTGCAATCCCGGCACCTCGCCGCTGACGTCTCTGCTGCTGACGATGAACATGTCGGCAACGCTTTTCGGCCTCACCGTCGAGGAATGCATCGCTGGCGCCACCCGCGAGGGTGCTCGCGCCCTTGGCCTTCTCGGCGAGACCGGAACGCTGGAAGCCGGAAAATCCGCCGATATGGCAATATGGGATATCGAGAGCCCCGCCGAGCTCGTCTACCGCATCGGCTTCAACCCACTTCATGCACGCATCTACAAGGGCGAAAGGATCGGCCGTTGACCATCACCCTCCATCCAGGCTCCGTTTCTCTGAAACAGCTGGAAACCATCTACTGGACCGGCGAACCGGCCAGGCTCGATACGTCTTTCGACGCCGGGATCAACAAGGCTGCCGCGCGGATCGCAGAGATCGCCGCCGGCAACGCCCCGGTTTACGGCATCAATACCGGCTTCGGCAAGCTGGCCTCGATCAAGATCGATGCCGCAGATGTTGCAACGCTTCAGCGCAACCTCATCCTCTCACATTGTTGCGGCATCGGCGCGCCACTGCCCGAGAATGTCGTGCGGCTGATCATGTCGCTGAAGCTCGTTTCGCTCGGCCGCGGCGCATCTGGCGTTCGGCTTGAACTTGTACGGTTGATCGAAGGCATGCTTGAAAAGGGCGTAATCCCGGTCATCCCGGAAAAGGGCTCCGTCGGCGCCTCCGGCGACCTTGCACCGCTCGCCCATATGGCAGCCGTGATGATGGGCGAAGCCGAAGCTTTCTTCGCAGGCGAACGCCTCTCTGGCGCTGCGGCATTGCAAAAGGCCGGGCTGACGCCTGTGGTGCTCGCCGCCAAGGAAGGCCTGGCGCTGATCAACGGCACACAGACCTCCACCGCGCTGGCGCTGGCAGGCCTCTTCCGCGCCCATCGCGCTGCCCAGGCAGCGCTGATCACCGGCGCAATGTCGACGGATGCCGCCATGGGTTCCTCCGCGCCGTTCCATCCCGACATTCATACGCTGCGCGGCCACAAGGGCCAGATCGATACGGCAGCGGCGCTGCGCGCCCTGCTCGACAACTCTATCATCCGCCAGAGCCATATCGAGGGTGACGAGCGCGTGCAGGATCCCTATTGCATCCGCTGCCAGCCGCAGGTCGATGGCGCCTGCCTCGATCTTCTCCGTTCGGTTGCCCGCACGCTCGAGATCGAATCCAACGCGGTGACCGACAACCCGCTGGTTCTCTCCGACAACTCCGTCGTCTCGGGCGGCAATTTCCATGCCGAGCCGGTCGCCTTTGCCGCAGATCAGATCGCCATCGCCGTCTGTGAAATCGGCGCGATCGCCCAGCGCCGCATCGCGCTTCTCGTCGATCCGGCTCTGTCCTACGGCCTGCCGGCCTTCCTCGCCAAAAAGCCCGGCCTGAATTCCGGCCTGATGATCGCCGAGGTGACTTCGGCGGCGCTGATGAGCGAGAACAAGCAGATGTCGCACCCGGCATCCGTCGACTCAACGCCGACCTCGGCGAACCAGGAAGACCATGTTTCCATGGCCTGCCATGGCGCCCGCCGTCTGCTGCAGATGACCGAGAACCTCTTCGGCATCATCGGCATCGAGGCGCTGACCGCCGCACAGGGCGTCGAATTCCGCTCGCCGCTTGCCACCAGCCCGGAACTGTTGAAGGCGATTGGCACGATCCGCGCCGTGGTCCCGACGCTCGAAATCGACCGCTACATGGCCAACGACCTCGAGGCTGCAAGCAGCCTGATCGCCACCGGGGCGCTCAACGCGTCCGTTTCCGCCAACATCCTTCCTTCCCTGGAGATCTGAGATGAGCAATCCGCGTCACAATATCCGCGAAATCCGCGCACCTCGCGGCAATGAATTGAATGCCAAGAGCTGGATGACCGAAGCGCCGCTGCGCATGCTGATGAACAATCTCGATCCCGATGTGGCCGAGAACCCCAACGAGCTCGTCGTTTACGGCGGCATCGGCCGCGCCGCCCGCACCTGGGAGGATTTCGACCGGATCGCAGCGACCTTGAAGACTCTCAACGAGGACGAGACGCTGCTCGTTCAGTCCGGCAAGCCGGTCGGCGTGTTCCGCACCCACAAGGATGCGCCGCGCGTTCTGATTGCCAATTCCAACCTCGTGCCGCATTGGGCCACGTGGGATCATTTCAACGAGCTCGACAAGAAGGGCCTTGCGATGTACGGCCAGATGACGGCCGGTTCGTGGATCTATATCGGCACGCAGGGCATCGTTCAGGGCACCTACGAAACCTTCGTCGAAGCCGGCCGCCAGCATTATGACGGCAACCTCAAAGGTAAGTGGATTCTTACCGGTGGGCTTGGCGGAATGGGTGGCGCGCAGCCTCTGGCGGCCGTCATGGCCGGCGCCTGCTGCCTGGCCGTCGAATGCGACGAAACCCGCATCGATTTCCGTATCCGCACCCGCTATGTCGATGAAAAGGCAAAGACACTCGACGAGGCTCTTGCCCTTATCGACAAGTGGACCAAGGCCGGAGAGGCCAAGTCCGTCGGCCTGCTCGGCAATGCCGCTGAAATCTTCCCGGAACTGGTGAAGCGGATGAAGGCCGGCGGCCCGCGCCCCGATATCGTCACCGACCAGACCTCGGCGCACGATCCCCGCAACGGCTACCTTCCCGTCGGCTGGACGGTCGAGGAAGCCAAGGCCAAGCGCGAAACCGATCCGAAATCCGTCGAAGATGCCGCCCGCGCCTCGATGCGCCAGCATGTCGAAGCCATGGTCGCGTTCTGGGATGCCGGCGTTCCGACACTCGATTACGGCAACAACATCCGCCAGGTCGCCAAGGACGAGGGCCTCGAAAACGCCTTCGCCTTCCCGGGCTTCGTGCCGGCCTATATCCGCCCGCTCTTCTGCCGCGGCATCGGTCCATTCCGCTGGGCAGCCCTGTCGGGCGACCCGGAGGATATCTACAAGACCGACGCCAAGGTGAAGGAGCTGCTGCCTGACAACAAGCACCTGCACAACTGGCTCGACATGGCGCGCGAACGCATCGCCTTCCAGGGTCTGCCGGCACGCATCTGCTGGGTCGGCCTCGGCGACCGCCACAAGCTCGGCCTCGCCTTCAACGAGATGGTCCGGAACGGCGAGCTGAAGGCGCCCGTCGTCATCGGCCGCGACCACCTGGACTCCGGCTCCGTAGCCTCGCCGAACCGCGAGACCGAAGCGATGAAGGACGGCTCGGATGCCGTTTCCGACTGGCCGCTGCTCAACGCGCTTCTCAACACCGCATCGGGCGCCACCTGGGTGTCGCTCCACCACGGCGGCGGCGTCGGCATGGGCTTCTCGCAGCATTCCGGCATGGTCATCTGCGCCGACGGCACTGACGATGCGGCGCGGCGCCTCGGAAACGTCCTCTGGAACGACCCGGCGACCGGCGTCATGCGCCACGCCGATGCAGGCTATGACATCGCGATCGATTGCGCCAAGGAGAAGGGCCTGCGGCTGCCGGGGATTTTGGGGAACTGATCTTAGACCCGCTGGATAAGACCGCCGTATCGCGCGACGGTCTTATCCACGGTTATCAGGGATAGCCCCTCAACGAGCGATTGCGCAATGAGGATGCGGTCGAACGGATCGCCGTGAATATGAGGAAGTCCGCCCACGGCCACGGCATGTTCGCCCATCAGCGGAAGCTCGAGGTAACCCTGATCTATCAGCGTTCGGCGCAACTTCTCGGCATCGACGGAGAAATCGGGAAACCGCGGCAACGATGACTTGATAGCGATTTCCCAGATACTGATCGTGGAGAAAAATACCTCGTTCTCGATGTTCTCGAGAAGTCCACGCGCTTTTTGCGGCAGCCTCCAAGACATGCCGCTCATCCACAGTAGGATATGCGTATCAACAAGGAGCTTCATCGGTCCTTGAACTTATCGGGATTGCCATAGAACATCTCTTCGATCTCTTCGGCCATCATCGTGTCGAAGTCGTCAGGGACCTTAAACTCACCGTCCATGAAACCGATACGCCGCTTCTTGGGCTTCTCGACCTCATCGATCGGCACGACCTTGCCGATCGGTTTGCCCGCCTTGGCGATGATGAAGGACTCGCCTTTCGCGACCTTCTCCATCAGGCGCGACAAGTTGGTCTTGGCTTCATGGATATTGACGATTTCCATGGTGCATGCACCTCTTTGAACTTAGTCCACTGAACTTAGTCCACTTGATCGTATTTTTCAATCCGGAGCCCGCCATGCCGCGCATTACCCATCTCAAGGCCAGCAACCATCGCCGCATGCCGTGGAAGAATGGCGGCGGGGAGACGGTGGAAATTGCTATCTTCCCCGAGAACGCGGCGCTCGGCGCATTCGATTGGCGGGTCAGTATGGCGACGGTTGCCAGCGATGGACCGTTTTCGATTTTCGAAGGAGTCGACCGGACATTGTCGATCCTCACCGGCAACGGCATGTCGCTCGCCATCGGCGGCCGGGCTCCCGTTTTGCTGACCAGATCGAGCGAGCCGCTTGCCTTCCCTGCCGACGTTCCGGTTGCCGCCACCCTCGCCGATGGCACGATCACCGATCTTAATGTCATGACGCGGCGCGAAGGACTTAAGCACAGCGTCGTGCGGCTTGCGATCGATGGTGATTGGACCGGGACAGCGAATGCCGGCACGGTTCTGCTTCTTTGCCGCGACGGCAGCCTCGTCTGCGAATACGGTGGAGAAAATGCAGCACTCGAGAATGACGACGCGGTCCTGGCCGCAGTGGAACACCCATCTCCACTCGTTCTTCGCGGCCGCGCAACCTGCTATCTGATCCACGTCCGGCAGGCGTAGCACGACCACGCCTGCCGCCTCGCCGAGCAATCAGGCGCGATCCAGCTCGCTGCGCAGCCGGTGCAGGAAGAGTTTCAGCTGCTCTTCATCGACGCCGACGAGGTGCCGCTTTTCCGGATAGGCGCCGGTTTTGACATCCTCGGCGAATTCGGTGAAGGCCGCGATACGTTCGCGCTGCAACCGGTCATGCTCGGCTGCAAAGTTGCGATAGACCTTGGCGTGGCGCGGATAGTGGTCCCGGTTGGCGCCGAGTACATCGTCGGCGAAGAGATATTGCGCATCGCAGCCGGTTCCGGCACCCATGGAGATCATCAGCATCGAAGTGTTCTGGCTGATCGCAGCCGCGACCTCGCCGGGCACGACCTCTATCTCGGCCGCGAAGGCGCCCGCTTCCTCCAGCGCCTTGGTCTGGCGCCAGATCTCGAAGGCGCTCGCAGCCGTCTTGCCTACGGCGCGGAAGCCGCCGGTCCAGGTCGCCTTGGATGGAATGAGGCCGACGTGACCGCATACGGGAATCCCCTCCTCGCGCATACGCCGGATGGTGGAGAGCCCGGCAGCGCAATAAACGGCATCACCGCCGGCTTTCAGTGCCTTGAACGCCTCGCGCATATATTCGTCCGCCGAGACCAGATCGCCATATTCAAGCCCAGGGATGGCAAATAGGCTCGGCGCCACCTCGCGGAAGACCGGCCCCAACAGCGCCGGTGGAACCGAGACGATATCGATCTTCGCCTTCTCCGCGGCCTCCGCTTCCTCCAGCGAGGTAACGCGCAACATCGTAAGTTGGCACTTACCTTTTTCCGCCAAAAGATCGGCGACGGTAGGCCGGATATGCTTCTTCATTCTGTTCTCCATTCAGGCCGCGAGCAGCGACTTCAATTTGACATTCGTTGAGGTCAGGGCCCCCGGATCGGGATGGGCGCGCGCCGCAATCAGCATCTCCGCAAGACGGATGTCGCGGGCCACTGCGTTTCCGGTTCCAATGCCACTTGCCGCCAGCAAACGGCCGCCGACATCGAGATGGAAGAGGATGAAGGCGCCGTCGCCGAGATCGCGCCTCAGATGCGTCACTGCTCCATCGGAGAGGCCTGCAATCTGCAGCGTAAGATCGTACTGATCCGACCAGAACCACGGCACGGCGGAAACCGTCTCGCTGCCGCCCATCATATTGGCGGCGGCGAGGGTGCCCTGCTCCTGCGCATTGCGCCACGATTCGAGTCGCACGCGTTTACCGCCGTAAATTTCAAGGGGAAAAGAGCAGCAGTCTCCGGCAGCATAAATGCCCGGCCTGGAGGTCTGCAGATGGGTATCGACAGCGATACCGTTATCAACAGCAAGGCCTGCTTTTTCCGCCAGTTCGATATTCGGCCGGGCACCGATCCCAACAAGAATCAGGTCGGCTTCCAGCACCTCGCCCGCCATGCGGATGAAGGCATGTCCCTCCGCTTCGCCGATCGCTTCGATCGCCGCTTCGCAGCGCAGATCGATGCCTTCGTCCCGATGGCGCTCGGCGAGCGCATGGGCGATCTCCTCAGGCACGCCACGCTTCAACACCCGCTCAAGCCCCTCGACGAGGGTGACGCGCGCGCCGAGCTTGATCGCCGTTGCCGCCACCTCGAGGCCGATGAAACCGCCGCCGATAATGGCGATATGCCTGCCCGGCTGCATGACACCGCGCAGGGCGATCGCGTCCTGGTGCGTGCGCAGCGCCCGGATCCGCGCGCTCATCGCAGGCGCACCGGGAAACTCCCTGGCGCTGGCACCCGTCGCCAGCAGCAGCTTGTCGTAGGAGATCACCGCGCCATCGGAGAGCACCATATTCCGAGCTTCCGGATCGAGACTCTCCACCGAAATGCCCGTTAGCAGGTGGATATTCGCCGCCTCATAGCGTTCGGCAGCGGCGATCAATTTGGGCTCGATCGTTTCGCCGAGGCTCGCCTTCGATAGCGGCGGCCGCTCGTATGGCAGCAAGGTTTCGGTTCCGACAAGCGTGATGCTGCCGTCGAAACCCTTTTCGCGCAGCGCAAAGGCAGCGCGGGCGCCGCATTCTCCGGCCCCGACAATGACGAAATGAGACACGGGAGCCTCCTAGAGAGAGATGAAGACGGCGCCGCCTTCGACCTTGACCGGATAGGTCTTCAGGTTGACGCAGACGGGAGCTCCTTTGGCCTCGCCTGTCTTATAGCTGAAGCGGCCGTTATGTTTCGGACATTCAATGATGTCGTCCATCACCAGACCATCCGCGAGGTGAATGCGCTCGTGCGTGCAGAGCCCGTCCGTCGCAAAGAACTCGTCGTCGGGGCTGCGATAGACCGCGAAGGTTTTGCCGTCGTGATCGAAGCGGATGACATCCTCCTCATCGATATCATCGACCGCGCAGACTTCGATCCAGTTTCCGCTCATGTTCTTTCCTCCCAGATATATCGTTCATTGTGCTGCGGGGGCGAGCTCGCCGTGGAACTCCTCGCGATAGGGCCGTGCCGTCTGCGGCAGTTCGCGCTTCAGGAAATAGTCCTCGTTGCGCAGTTGGCGCAGGAAGGCCGGGATCATTTCCTTGTAGCCCGACCACATCGAGGCGTTCGGCGCAGGAAGATCGTGTTTGATCATCGCGTGCAGCTGCGGCAGCGCATGATAGGGCACCATCGGGAACATGTGATGCTCGACGTGATAGTTCATGTTCCAGTAGATGAAGCGGCTGATCGGGTTCATGTAGACGGTGCGGCTGTTCAGCCGGTGATCGATGACATTGTCGGCAAGGCCGCCATGCTGCAGCAGACCGGTCAGCACATGGTGCCATGCACCGTAGAGACGCGGCAGACCAATCAGCATCAAAGGCAGGAACGAGCCCAGATAGACCGCGAGCGCGATGGTCACGACATAGATCGCCAGCCAGATGCGCGCCACCTGGATCGTTTTCGGCTGTTCCATCTCCGGAATAAAGGTTTTCTCGGCCGCGCTGATGACACCGCAGGCGTTGCGCAGCATATCGATGACAGCATAACCGGCGTCGAGAATGCCGAAGAAATTGAGGATCAGCCGGAAGAGATCCGGCGGGCGCATCACAGCGATTTCAGGGTCGCGGCCGACGATGACGGTATCGGTGTGATGGCGCGTATGGCTCCAGCGCCAGGTCACCGGATTGCGCATGATCATGAAACAGGCGATCTGATAGACGGCGTCGTTCATCCAGCGCGTCTTGAATGCCGTGCCATGACCACACTCGTGCCAGCGGCTGTCCGACGCCGAACCGTAGAGCACGCCGTAGGCGAGGAAAAAGGGCACGCAGAGCCACGAGCCCCAGAAATAGATGCCGAGGCCGGCGAAGATCACCATGCTGCCGAGCCAGATGACCGTGTCGCGGATCGCTGCCGCATCGGAGCGCTGCATCAGCGCCTTCATCTCCTTGCGCGACACTTCGGTGTGATACCATTCGGCCGCGGCAAGCCCAGTCTCAACCGCCCGGCGGCTGCTCTCGCCCAGCAGGCTATAATCGCGTTTCATCGTCTCGGTCATTCTTGCCTCCCGCCGCTCCTTGGCTGCGATGAAGGTTAAGTTGACTTTGCGCCGGGCTCAATGCAGTCTTGATATATTCTATCAAAACGCATCACGACTGACTTTCATTCGTGATGGAATCCATCAGGAAGAACGATGCGCCGGCCAACCATTTCCGATCTTGCCCGCAGCTCCGGCGTCAGTGTCGCGACCGTCGATCGCGTGTTGAACGGCAGGCATAAGGTGCGCGAGGAGACGGCGCGCCGGGTCTATGACGCGGCGCAGTCGATCGGTTACCACGCGGTCGGCCTCATCCGGCAGCGGGTGTTCGAGGACCTGCCGCGCTATCAGCTGGCCTTTCTGCTGCAGAAGCCGATGCAATCCTTCTACCAGGCCTTTGCCCGCGAGATCGAGCTTGCGGCTGCGGCCTGCACCACGGCACGGCTGCAGGTTCAGATCGATTACCCCCCCGCCTCGACCCCTGCCGCCATCATCGAGAAGCTCAGGAGCCTGACGGCCCGTAATCAGGCGGTGGCCATGGTGGCGCCCGATTATCCGGCGGTGACGGCCGCCGTCGAGGAGCTGAAGCAGAAGGGTATTCCGGTTTTCACCGTCCTTTCCGACTTCGCGGAGGGCGTGCGCGCCGGCTATCTCGGCCTCGACAACCGCAAGGTCGGGCGCTCGGCAGCCTGGACGATCGCCCGCACGGCCCGGAAGCCCGGAAAGGTCGCCTGCTTCGTCGGCAGCCATCGCTTCCATGGCCACGAACTGCGCGAAATGGGCTTCCGCTCCTATTTCCGCGAGGAGGCGCCGGAATTCGATCTGCTCGAGACATTGATCAATCTCGATACGGTCGAGATCACCCACGAGGCGACGTCGACGTTGCTGCAGAAACATCCCGATCTTGCCGGCCTCTATGTCTGCGGCGGCGGCATGGAGGGGGCGATTGCGGCCATCCGCGAGGAGAAGCGCACCGGCGAAGTGGCGCTGATCGTCAACGAACTCGTTCCCGAGAGCAAGGAGGGCCTGATGGACGGCACGGTGACCATGGCGATCAGCACACCGCTGCCGGCACTTTGCCGCGAGCTGATCACCCAGATGACCACGGCAATCGAAACCGGGGAAGCGGGGAGCGCCGGCCAGACTTTTCTGCCGCTCGAGATCTACATCCCCGAGAATATCTAGAATGATGGAATTCCATCATTTCCGTTGAAATTCTATCAAAGATGATGGAGACGGACGACCTTCTGCCGCTAGCGGCGCTTCGAATTTCAGATAGAGATTCGATCGACCATTGATCCGCACTTGCGTACCGCAAGCGCGCCCCGGGAGGACCCACATATGACATCCATTCGCTACGCGCTGAACCATATGGCCGCGCCGAAACTTGGCATCGACGATTTCTTCGCGCTGGCAAAGAGCCTCGGCATCGATGCGGTTGAGATCCGTAACGACCTCGATGGAAACGCCATTCTCGACGGAACGCAGCCGTCCGCGATCAAGGCGGCGGCTGCGCGCCATGGCGTGACGATCATCTCGATCAACGCCCTGCAGCGCTTCAACGAGTGGAACGACACCCGCGCCGCCGAAGCCCGGGAACTCATCGACTACGCCACAGCATGCGGCGCCAAGGCACTGGTGCTGGTTCCGAAAAATGACGGCACCGGCCGCGAGGATGGCGCACGTCAGGCCAATCTGCGCCAGTCGCTCACCGCTCTGAAGCCGATGCTGGATGCAGCCGGGATCACCGGTCTCGTCGAGCCGCTCGGCTTCGAGATCTGCTCGCTGAGCTCGAAGACCGAGGCTGCCGAGGCGATCCGTGAACTCGGCGCCGAAGGCAGCTTCAAGCTGGTGCATGACACGTTCCATCATCACCTCGCCGGCGAGGCCGCGATCTTCCCTGATCTCACCGGGCTGATCCACATTTCCGGCGTCGACGACGCCAAGGTGACCGTATCGGACATGCGCGATCCGCACCGGGTTCTGGTGACGTCAGCCGATCGGCTCGACAATGCCGGTCAGGTACGTTCGCTGCTGCAGGCGGGATACACGGGTCCTTGCTCCTTCGAGCCCTTCTCCCCGGAAGTCCACGGCTTGCAGGACCCGGCTGCAGCGCTGCGCCAGAGCATGGATTACCTCGCGTCGGCGGTCTAGAGCGTTTCGCGGCCGCGGAAGCGGCGCTGGTAGGCCGGATCGTAGAGCGAGCTCTCACGAAAATCGCTTGCTGACAGGGACGGACCGGCGAAGATGATCGCCGTCCGTTCGATCGGTTCAGCGGCAACCTTCGCCTCGATATCGCCAAGCGTGCCGCGAATGATCCGCTCATCCGGCCAAGATGCCTTGACGACGATCGCAACCGGGCAATCGGCGCCATAAAGGGGCGTCAGCTCGGCCACGACCTGCGGCAAGGCATGGATCGCCAGGTGAATGGCGAGCGTCGAGCCCGTCGCCCCGAATTTCTCCAGCGTTTCGCCATTCGGCATCGGCGATGCGCGGCCGGAGACGCGCGTCAGCACAAGGCTCTGCGCAACCGCCGGGATCGTCAATTCACGGCCGAGCGCAGAGGCGGCGGCGGCAAAGGCCGGAACACCCGGCGTCATTGTGTAGCCGATACTATGCTTTTCCAGGCGGCGGATCTGCTCGGCGACAGCGCTCCAGACGGAGAGATCGCCGGAATGCAGGCGGGCGACATCTTCGCCCGCATCGGCAGCCCGAAGATATTCCGCCTCGATCTCGTCGAGCGACATCGGCGCGGTATCGACGATCCGGGCGCCGGGCGGGCAATATTGCAGCAGTTCCGGCGAGACGATCGATCCCGCATAGAGGCAGACCGGGCATTTCGCGATCAGATCGCGGCCGCGAACGGTGATGAGGTCGGCGGCACCTGGCCCGGCACCGATGAAATGTACGGTCATTCCTGATCCTTTATCCAGCGCCATTGCGTGACCGGCATAGCCGGGCGCCAGCCGCTCATCGTGCCGACAGCCGCTGCGCGGGAAATATCGAGGCGGGTGAGCGAGCCGCCGCGTTTTGCATATTCGGATAGCAGCAAGGCTTCCATCTCCAGCGTCACGGCATTGGCAACCAGTCGGCCGCCGGGCTTCAGGGCCGCGATCGCCGCTTCCAGGACACCCGGCTCGCTTCCGCCGCCGCCGATGAAGATCGCATCCGGTTCCGGCAGGCCGGCAAGGGCAGCCGGCGCCGCACCTTCGATAAGGGCCAGATGCGGCACGCCAAGCGCCGTTGCATTGCGCGCCGCGCGCGCGGCGCGTTCCGGCGACTGCTCGATGGCGATCGCTTTCAGCGACGGGTCACAGAGCATCCACTCGATGCCGACAGAGCCGGATCCGGCGCCGATATCCCACAACAATTCGCTATGGCGCGGCGCCAGCGCAGACAGCGTCACCGCGCGGATCTCGCGCTTGGTGATCTGGCCGTCATGCTCGAACAGCGCATCGTCAAGGCCGCTTGCAAAGGAGATGATGCGGGCAGCCTTGTCCGCCACGACCTCGATCGCGCAGACATTCAACGGATCGATACCCTCAAGCGCAAACTCGGCCGCGGTCGCCGCGCGGACACGCTCGCGCTCGCCGCCGAGGGCTTCCAGAACGGTCAGGCGCGAGCGGCCGAAGCCGATACCGGTCAGCAGCGCCGCGATGGCTGCCGGGCCATTCTCGTCGGAGGTCAGCGCAATGATCCGGCGCCCGTCGTGCAGATGGGGCAGGATTAGCTCGACCGGGCGGCCGTGAAGCGAGATTGCCGCGGCGTCCTGCAGCGGCCAGCCGAGCCGCGATGCGGCAAGACTGAATGCCGAAGGCGCCGGGATCACGCGCATCTCGCCAGCGCCGATGCGCCGGGACAGCGTTGCGCCGACGCCGTAGAGAAAGGGATCGCCCGATGCGAGAACGACGACGGGCGTGCCCCTATGCGCAACAATGTCTTCGACCGAGCGCTCGAACGGGCTCTGCCAGACCCGCCGCTCACCGGAGATCAAACCGTCCATCAGCGCGTGATGCCGCGCCCCGCCGTAAACCACCGGCGCGCCTGTGATCAGACGCTTTGCCTCTTCGCCCAGCCCATCTGGACCATCCTCGCCGATACCGATAATGGTCAGCCAGGGCTTTTCGGATCGGGATGGCAGATCAGACATGGCGGCATACCGGGTTCTGATTTTGGGCGGGACGAGCGAGGCGCGCGCGCTGGCGACCGCTCTTCGCGATCGTGACGGGCTCGATATCCTGCTGTCGCTGGCCGGAAGAACCGAAAAACCGTCCGAACAGCCGGTTTCTGTCCGCATCGGCGGATTCGGCGGCGCCGAAGGTCTCGCGGCATTCCTTGCCGAGGGAAAATTCGATCTGCTTGTCGACGCGACCCATCCGTTTGCCGCGCGCATCTCGGCAAATGCCGCCGAGGCTGCGCGGATATCCGGCGTTCCGGCCATTGCGCTGCGCCGTCCGCAGTGGCGCGAAGAGCCCGGCGACCGCTGGATCCAGCTCTCTACCATCCCGGCCGCAATTGCGGCGCTCGGCACAGTACCACGCCGCGTCTTTCTGGCTACCGGACGCCAGGAGGCGCATGCGGCCGAGGCGGCGGCGCAGCATTTCTATCTTGTCAGAAGCGTCGATCCGGTGACCCCGTCTTTGGCGCTGGGCTACGCTACCTTCATCCTCGATCGCGGCCCCTTCGTGCTCGATGCCGAACTGGCGCTTCTTCGGGAATATCGGATCGATGCGATCGTCGCCAAGAACAGTGGTGGTGACGCCACCTACGCCAAGATCGAGGCGGCGCGCATTCTTGGGATCGACGTCTTCATGATCGGCCGTGCCGCAGCGCCCGCAATCGAAACGGTCGAGACTCTCGCGGAGGCGCTGGCGGCGATCGATCACCGGCTTTCTCCGGCCATGAAGCGTGGCGTATAGACAAGATCGGATTTGCCGTCCCGGGCGATGATGCGGGTCTCCGGCGAGCCGATAATCACACAGGTTGCCATATCTGCAACCGCGGCGTCGGCGGTCGTGAGCGGCTGGACCACGATGCGCTCATCGGGCCTTCCGGCCGCGCGGCCGAAGATGACAGGCGTTGTACCGGGCAACTCCCGGCGCAACAGCTCGAAGGCCCGTCCGAGTTGCCAGGGCCGCGCCCTGCTGATCGGATTATAGAGTGCGATCACGAAGCCAGCCTGCGCCGCAAGCGCCAGCCGCTTTTCGATGATCTCCCAGGGTTTCAGATTGTCCGACAGCGAGATGGCACAGAAATCGTGGCCCAGCGGCGCGCCTGTGCGCGCAGCGACTGCCAGCATGGCAGTGATGCCGGGCAGAACGACGAGATCGACGGCGCGCCATGCGGGATCGCCCTTGTCGATCGCTTCGCAAAGAGCGGCAGCCATGGCAAAAACACCGGGATCGCCGCCGGAAACGACGCAGACCGTCCGTCCTTCGGCGGCCATCGTCAGCGCGGCCGCGGCACGATCCAGTTCTTCCCGATTGTCGGAGGCGTGGCGCGTCTGGTGCGGCTCATAGGATATGCGGTCGAGATAGGGACCATAGCCGAAGAAATCGGTCGAAACGGCAACGGCGCGTGCCGCTTCCGGGGTCATCTGGTCCGGATTGCCGGGACCCGTGCCGATCACATAGAGCCTGCCGCTCATCGGTTCGCCTCCCAGCCGGGCACGAGCACCAGCGAGAAATACGGCGCTTCGCCATCCGGCCGTTCGGCGAGCTTGATCATCGCCGCATTAGCCATCGTGCCGCGCTCGACATAGACCGCTTCGCGCAACCGGCCGGCTGCCTTCAGCGCCCGCCGGATCTTCGGCAAATTGCGGCCGACCTTCATGATGACGGCGGCTTGCGTGTCGGCCAGCCTGCGGGTCAGTTCCGCTTCCGCCATCGTGCCCGGAAGAACTGACAGCACGTCGTCGCCCTGGACGATCGGCATGCCCGCGACCGACCAGCAGCCGGACATGGCGGTAATGCCGGGGATCACCTCGGCCGGATAGCGATGCGCCAGCCGCACATGCAGATGCATGTAGGAACCATAAAACATCGGATCGCCCTCGCTGAGGACGGCGACGGTCTTTCCGGCATCGAGACGAGCGGCGACGGCTGCGGCCGACGCGTCGTAGAAGGCAGTGATCTGGCTCTGATAGGCCGTCTCGCCCTTATCGATTTCGGTGGTGACAGGATAATAGAGCGGCAGAAGCTCCGCGCTTGCGGAAATCAGATGCTGCACGATGGCACGCCCGTTTCCGCTGCGCCCCTGCTTGGCGAAATAGGCGATGACATCAGCCGCCTCGATCGCCTTGGCGGCCTTGATGGTCAGCAATTCCGGGTCGCCCGGTCCGGTGCCGACGCCGATCAGACGGCCGGGAGCGCTCATAGTCCGGGCCTCGCCAGCGCGTTGACCGCAGCCGCCGTCATTGCACTGCCACCAAGCCGGCCGCGCACGATCGCATAGGGCACGCCATAGGAATTCTCGGCCAGTGCATCCTTGGATTCCGCCGCGCCGACAAAGCCGACAGGCATGCCGAGGATGGCCGCAGGCTTCGGGCCGCCGTCACGAAGCAATTCCAGGAGATAAAAGAGGGCCGTCGGTGCATTGCCGATCGCGACGACGCTGCCCCCCAGCCGGTCGCGCCAGAGTTCGATCGCCGCTGCCGAGCGCGTGTTTCCCTTGGCTTTGGCTAGATCGGGCGTGCGCGGATCGCGCAACGTGCAGATCACCTCGTTGCCCGCCGGAAGCCGGGCGCGGGTAATGCCATGGGAGACCATTTCCGCATCGCAGAAAACCGGCGCGCCGGACTGCAGAGCCGCGCGGGCCGCCTGGACGAAACCGGGGGCGAAGTCGAAATGTGCAGCCGCTTCCACCAGCCCGCAGGCATGGATCATGCGGACCGCCACATCGGCCTCGTCAGGCGCAAATCGCGACAGATCGGCTTCGTTGCGGATGATCGCGAAAGAGCGCTCGTAGATCGCGTCTCCTTCGCGGATGTAATCGTAGTCTGGCATCCCTAGTCCTGTTGCAGCGCTTTCGCGATGGTGCTGGCGCCAAGCCGCTGAAGGCAGGCAGCCACCGTTTCTCCGGCCCGCCGTTCTGTTCCGGCAAGCTGGGCGAGCCTCTCTATAGCGGATTCGATCCCGCCGCCAGCAATCGTTGCATCCGGCGGGTCACCGGCCTTGCCGTTCAGGGAAAAGGCATAGGCATTTCCGCGTCCAGCGAACGTCAGTGCCGCCTGCGGATAGGCGCAGCCCTTTGCGCAGCCCGACAGATGCACCGTCAGAGATCCATCCAGCAAATCCGGGGCGGTATCTATGATCCGGGCGGCAAGCTTTCGCGTGTCGTAGAAACCCGATGCGCAGGCGCCCGCGCCGGCGCAGGCTGCGATATTGGCAGATGGATCGAGCGGGTCGGCGGTGAAACCGTAACTACCTGCGCGAACTGCGAGCGCCTCGGCGTCTGTCGCGACAAGGCCGGTGAGAAAAAGCTGCCGGTCGGGCGCCAGCCGGATCTCGAGTTCATCGGCAAGATCCGCCAGGAAGGCCGTCAGCGCATCTGCCCGCATCTGGCCCAATCGCGGACGCAGGCCGAGAACGGCCCTTCCATCCGGCAAGGCGAGAATGCCCGGCACCGGTGCGCGCGAAGGTGAAAGGGATATGGTCTGCGGAGCATCGCGAAAGGCCGTGCGCAACGTTTCGATATCGATATCGCGGGCACGGCTATGACGGCCGGTCGCGATCAGGATGTCGAGGATATACCCGACGGCAGCCACGACCCCGTCGACACCACCTGAAAACACAGGCCGCGCCATCCGCGTGGTGCCGCCGACTGTTACTAACCAGTTGTAATCCGCAAGCGCGACGATGCGGATATCGGCGCTCAGATGGTCAAGACAGAACCCGCCGCGGCCATCGACCAGGATAGCAAGCTTGGGCGCGATCTCGACTGATTGCAGTTTGCCGGCAAGAGTGCTGCGCAACTGCGCTTCCAGCGCAGCCGCATCGCCAAGTTCCGCGCTGTCTATGCCATGCAGCGGCGAAAGCTCGATTGCAGGGCCGGGCGGAACCACGATACCAGCGGCATCGATCGCCAAGGCGAGAGTGCCAACGCTATCGGGTCGCAAGCCGCGGACCTGCAGATTGCCGCGGGCGGTGATTTCAAGGATACCGTTGCCACAGGATGCCGCCGCACTTGCCAGCGCCTTGAGCTGTGCAACGGTCAGGGCACCGCCGGCCGGGCGCAGACGGACGAGCAGACCGTCACCGGTCTGCATCGGCGCGGCAAGCGTCGGGCAGGCGCCGCGGCGAAGCCCCGCAACCGCCGTTTCCTGCAATTGTCTGTTACCGGCCGCAGCCATGGCACACCCTTCCATCACCTGTCCTTACAGGATGACGGCGATCTCGGCAAAGCCGCTCACGCCTCGAAGTCGCGCCCCTTGCGCAGCAGATAGATATCCATGATCCATCCATGCCGCTCGCGCGCCGCGACACGCATTCTGACGATCTCGTCCGAAACGTCGCCAAGGCGGCCGGAATGGATGATTTCGTCGGCAGTGCCAAGATATGCCCCCCAGAAGATCTCCGCATCCGGATCGTCGATCTGCGAAAACGCCTGGATCCCGTCCAGCATCACGACGGTGCTGTCGGCAGTCAGTCCCTCGTCGGCAAGCCGACGCCCGGTGGTGATCTCGACCGGCTTGCCGACGAGATTGACCGGGATCTTGTGGCTGGCGGCAAGCGCCTGGATGCTGGTAATCCCCGGAATGACCGTCACCTCGAAGGCGATGCTGCCACGGATCCGCTCGAGGATGCGCAGGGTGCTGTCATAGAGGCTGGGATCGCCCCAGACCAGAAAGGCCGCGACTTCGTTTTCGCCGAGATCGCCGATCATCGAGGCATAAGTCGCAGCGATGGCCGCATGCCATTCATCGACACTCTGGACGTAACTCTTTCCCTCGGTCTGCCGCTGCGGCACGGCAAACTCGATCGTCTTCGTCTTTCCCGCATCGAGATAGCGCTCGCAGATCTCGCGGCGTACGCTCGCAAGCTCCTCCTTCTTCGCCCCCTTGGTGGGGATGAAGACGCAATCGGCACCCTTCATGGCATTGATCGCCTGAATGGTGACGTGGTCGGGATTGCCGGTCCCGATGCCGATGACGAAGATAGGCCTCATGACGCCTCCGGCCGCTAGCGGATCAGCAGCGCCGTTCCATAGAGCCCGATCGCAAAGACCGTGTGGGCAATCAGGTTCATGGCGCGTGCCTTGGCCGGGTTCGGCGTCTTCGACGCCGCCCAGCCGATGCCGAGACCGGGCTGCAGCAGGAACCAGCCGGCGCCAACGGTGACGATACCGAGAATCCAGGCCGGGATGAAGGTCGGTTCGGCAAGCCAGGCCGAGCCCATGATGATGGCGAGCGCCAGACCGTAGACGATGCCGGTGAGGTAATGGCCAATCCAGCCGAGCGCCAGTTCATGCTCGTAGGGCGCCGCATTGCCGATGCTGTCGTGAAACACCTTGCCGTTCTTGAGGTGGTAGAACCAGCGTCCGACCGGCGCCCAGTTGGCGGCGCTCTGCCCGAAGAAGCGGTGCAGAACGATCGCCCAGATGTCCATGAGAACGGTCGCACCGATGCCGATCACGATGCCGCGCCAGATGATATCGAACATGTGAGAATATCCAGATGTGAGAACCCTTACCGTCTTAGCGGCGCCGGGCCCGGCCTGCAACAGAGCCCGGCGTCATTGATGGAGCAAAACGGCTATTTCGGTTGATCGCCTTGGCCAGCCTACCTAAGCTCGCGCAAAACGAGGAGGATCCAGATGAAGCTCGACCATACTGCCAAGGGCGTTTACGCCATTGCCGCCACGCCATTTCATCCGGATGGACGGCTCGATACGGTCTCGGTCGATCGCCTGACGGATTTCTATCTCGAATGCGGCGTCACCGGCCTGACCATTCTCGGCATCATGGGCGAGGCGCCGAAGCTGGAACCGGAGGAATCGCTGGCGATCACCCGCCAGGTGGTCAGCCGCGCCGGCGTACCCATCATCGTCGGCGTCTCGGCGCCCGGTTTTGCGGCGATGCGTTCACTTGCGCGCGGCGTCATGGATCTCGGCGCCGCCGGCGTGATGATCGCCCCTCCACCGGCTTTGCGTACCGACGACCAGATCATCGGCTACTATGCACAGGCCGTCGAAGCGATCGGCGAGGACATTCCCTTCGTCATCCAGGACTATCCGTTGACGCTGACCGTGGTGATGACCCCTGGCGTCATCCAGAAGATCGTCAACAATCACGCCTCCTGCGTCATGCTCAAGCATGAGGACTGGCCGGGGCTGGAGAAGATTTCCAAGCTTCGAGCCGCACAGAAGGCCGGCGAGATGCGGGATATCTCCATTCTCTGCGGCAATGGCGGGCTGTTCCTCGATTTCGAGATGGAACGCGGCGCCGATGGCGCGATGACCGGCTATGCCTTCCCCGACATGCTGGCCGATGTCGTCCGCCTGCAGCAGGAAGGCAGGCGCGACGAGGCGCATGATCTTTTCGACGCCCATCTGCCGCTGGTGCGCTACGAACAGCAGCAGGGCGTCGGCCTTGCCGTGCGCAAATATGTGCTGCAGAAGCGCGGCGCGATCGCCAGCGACGCGCAGCGCAAGCCAGCGAGCGCCATCAGCGACAAGGCAAGAGCCGAGGTCGATTATCTCCTCTCGCGCCTCGCCAGATACGACAAGCGCGCCGCGTTTTAGGCCGTCACACCGCTTACACGCATCTCTGAACAAATTGACGCAGGCGGGTGCCGCCGATTGTGCGGAGCGAAAAGTGGAATATAGTGATTTCAGAAATTTCTGAAATCACAGACATTACGGAAATCACCGTCATGAACCTTCCGCCACTCGTTCAATCCTTCGTTCTGCATTTCGGCGAGATGGGCTCGCGCTGGGGGATCAACCGCACCGTCGGCCAGATCTACGCGCTGCTTTACGTCTCGCCCGAGCCGCTCTGCGCCGAAGACATCGTCGATGCGCTCGGCATCTCGCGCTCGAACGTGTCGATGAGCCTGCGCGAGCTGCAGGCGTGGAACCTTGTGCTGATGAAGCACAAGCCGGATGACCGCCGCGATTTCTTCTCGACCCCTGATGACGTCTGGCTGATCCTGCGCACGCTTGCCGAAGAGCGCAAGAAGCGCGAGGTCGATCCGACCCTCTCCGTGCTGCGCGAAATTCTCATGCAGCGGCCGGCGAGCGACCACGAGCGATATGCCCAGCAGCGCATGGGCGAGATGCACGGGCTGATCGAGCAGCTGACGCATTGGTACGAAGACGTAAAACAACTTGAAACCGAGCGCCTCGCAACATTACTATCTCTGGGGGCAAAAGTTACGAAGCTTCTGGAAGCCAAGGACCGGGTGATTTCGCTCGGCCGCGGCCGCCGTCCTGCGAACAAGAGTTAGCGCCATGGGGAGTGCTTTCTTAGACGCGAATGACGAGCCAGAACCGGGCGCGCAAAAGCGCGGCCGTCGCAGACAGCGTGTCGGCAAAAACAGACCCGGTTCCAGGGCCGCCGCACTGTTGCAGACAGCAGGCGCCCTCGTCTTCATTCCCCAGGCCGCTCTCATCGCTCTTTCCGTCGGCCGGATCGCCAGTGGCGGCGGGCTCGCCGCCGTGCTGTGGCCGGCACTCTTCATCGTCATTCTCGGCATCGCCAAGAGCTGTCTTGAAGCGGCTGGTGGCCGCCTGGCATTCAAGGCCGCCCGCGCTGAGCTCAGCAAGCGCCGCGCCGCCGCCGTGGCAGCGCTTGCGCGCCGCTCGCCTGTCGATCCCGCGCGGCCAGCATCCGGCGAAGCGGCCAGCGTCATCGGCGAACAGGCCGAACTGATCGTGCCCTATATTGCCCGGTTCCAACCGGCGCGCTTCAAGGCGACGGCTATGCCGTTGGCGATACTCGCCTGCATATTCCCGATTTCATGGATTGCAGCACTCATCCTGCTGATCGCCATGCCGCTGATCCCGCTCTTCATGGCCCTGATCGGCTGGCGCGCCCAGGCTGCCAGCGAAAAGCAGCTTTCCGCCACCGGCGGGCTGAACGGCTTCCTTCTCGACCGGCTGCGCGGCCTGACGACGATCCGCGCGCTCGGCGCCGTCGATCAGACGGCGAGCCGCCTGCGCGCCGATGCCGATGATCTGAAGACCCGGACGATGGCGGTATTGCGGATCGCCTTTCTCTCCTCGGCGGTGCTCGAACTCTTTGCCGCGCTCGGTGTTGCGCTGCTCGCCGTCTATGTCGGCTTCAGCCTGCTCGGGGAAATCACCTTCGGCGCCTGGAACAGCGGGCTTGACCTGACCACCGGCCTGTTCCTGCTGCTGCTTGCTCCGGCTTTTTTCGAGCCCCTGCGCGATCTCTCGTCGGTGTGGCACGACCGCGCGAGCGGCGAAGCCGCGCTATCGGCACTGGAGGCAATTGCAACCGGCGGCCTTGATATCGTTCCGGAAGCCGCCGGCAAACAAACCACGCGTTTCGATATCGAACTTGCCGATACCGGCTTCCGCTATGCTGCCGAAAAGCCACCGGCCATCGAAGCGTTCAGCTGTGGCATCATGCAGGGCGAGCATGTCGCCCTGCTCGGCGCCAGCGGCAGCGGGAAATCGACTTTGCTGGCGATGATTGCCGGCCTTGCTCCGGTCTCGGATGGTGCGATCCGCATCGGCGGCCTGCCGCTCGGCGAAGCGGGCGACTGGCGCCGCCATATCGCCTGGATCGGCCAGAAGCCGCATATCTTTGCTGGTTCGCTCGCGGGCAACATCACGCTCGGCCGCGCCGGCACCAAGGCTGATGAGGCACTCCGTGCCGCCAAGCTCGACCAAGTCGCGGCGGCTTACGGCAAGCGCCCGCTCGGCGAAGGCGGGCTCGGGCTTTCCGGCGGCGAGGCGCTGCGGCTTGCCATCGCCCGCGCCGCCTGCAATCCCGACATCCGGATCATTCTTGCCGACGAACCGACCGCACATCTCGATGCTGCGACAGCGGCGGATATCACCGAAAGCCTCATCAACCTCGCCAAGGGCAAGACGCTTGTCGTCGCCACCCACGATCCGCGGCTTGCCGCCCGCATGCAGCGGGTGATCGCGATCGGCGCGGAAACGCTTCGGGAGGCAGCGGAATGAACGCGCGCCTCGGTGATCTCAAACGCGTCGTCTACCTTTTTATTGCCGAACGGCGCCGCGGCCTGCTTATCGGCGCGCTGATGTCCGCGCTGACGGTGCTGGCCGGTATCGCTCTTCTCGGCCTTTCCGGCTGGTTTATCACCGCCGCCTCGATTGCCGGGCTATCCGTTGCCACGGCCGTCACCTTCGACGTTTTCGCGCCATCGGCTGGTATCCGCCTGCTGGCGATCGGGCGTACCTTCTCGCGCTATGGCGAGCGGATGACGACCCATGATGCGACGCTATCGGTACTGGCGGCCCTCCGGGAGCGCCTGTTTCGCGGCTGGGCGAAGGACGGTGCGGCGCGCAATCTCGCAGCCCGACCGTCAAAGCTTCTGTTCCGCCTGACGGCCGATATCGACGCACTCGACGGCCTCTATCTGCGCGTCCTCGTACCCGCTGCCGTTGCGATCTGCACCGCGATCGCGGCTAGCGTGGCGCTCGGCATAATCCATCCGCTGTTTGGCGCCGCGACCGGGCTGATCCTCCTGCTTGCCGGGCTCGGCATTCCCTACCTCGCCGGCCGTGCCGCCGCAAAATCCGCACGCCGCCGCATGCATGGCGTCGAAGCGGTCCGCGGCGGCGTCATCGATCTCGTCGCGGGCCAGACGGATCTGCTGATGGCCGGGCGTCTGGACGCTCAATCTGCGGCCGTTGTCACGGCCGATGCCTATATCTCGGCGGCGGACGACCGTCTGAACCGGATCGAAACCGCCGTCACCTTCGGCTTCGGCCTGACCTCCTCGCTGCTGCTCGCCGGATCGCTGCTGGCGGTCGCTGGCCTTGCGGGGACAGGCAGCATCGGCGCACCTGTTGCCGCGCTCGGGCTGCTGGTTGCCTTCGCCGCCATCGAGCCCTTTGCCGCCCTGCGCCGCGGCGCCATCGAGCTTGGGCGCACCCTCATTGCTGCACGCCGCGTCGGCGCCGGTCTGACCGCAGCGGATCGGACGACCGGACATGGCGCACCGGAAACGGGCATTGCCTTTGCCTTGACAGATGTTGCAACCGCTCACGATGGGGCGGAAAAGCTCGCCGTTCGTAAGCTAACGATTACGTTGAAAACCGGCGAGACGCTGGCGCTTATCGGATCCAGCGGCGCCGGAAAGTCGTCGTTTCTGGCTCTTCTCGCAGGCGAGTTGCAGCCGCGAGGTGGAAGTGCGGTCATCACGGATTCGACGCTGCTGACACAGCACACCGAACTCTTCGCCGACAGCATCCGCGGCAATCTCCTGATCGCCGATCCGTCGGCCAGCGAGGCACAGCTTCGCGATGCTCTCGAGGCTGCCGGATTGCTCACCACCATCGATGCCCTGCCGCAAGGGCTCGACGCGAAACTCGGAGAAGGCGGGCTCGGCCTGTCCGGCGGGCAATCGCGCCGCCTGGCGCTGGCCCGGCTGTTTCTCCGCAACGCATCCCTCTGGCTGCTCGACGAGCCGACAGAGGGCCTGGATGGCGAAACCGCCCGCGACGTGATGAGCCGCCTTGCCGAAAGGGCATCCGGCCACGCCGTGGTCATCGCCAGCCATATCCGCCGGGAGGCGGCAATTGCCGATGTCATCGCGGTGATTGCGGATGGGTGCATCGTCGAAATTTCGCGCCGTGGAGAGGCGGCGTTCGAAAAGGCTCTGAACCGGCTGCGGCCGGACTGAGCGGCATGACCGCGGACGCCGGCCGGCGCCCGTGGAACTCTTGATACCGCGTGGGACCGTGGGAGAAAGATAATGGAACTCGACATAGTCGCGCTATCGCGCTTTCAATTTGCGCTGACCGCGCTCTATCATTTTCTATTCGTACCCCTGACGCTTGGGCTTTCCGTGCTGCTCGCCATCATGGAAACCACCTATGTCATGACCGGCCGCCAGATCTGGCGGCAGATGACGAAATTCTGGGGCACGCTTTTCGGCATCAATTTTGCCATCGGTGTCGCAACCGGCATCGTCATGGAATTCCAGTTCGGCATGAACTGGAGCTATTACAGCTATTATGTCGGCGACATCTTCGGCGCGCCGCTCGCCATCGAAGGCCTGATGGCCTTCTTCCTGGAAGCGACTTTCGTCGGGCTGTTCTTCTTCGGCTGGGACAAGCTTTCCAAGGTCGGGCATCTCGTCGCCACCTGGGCCGTGGCGCTCGGCTCGAACTTCTCGGCACTCTGGATCCTGATCGCCAATGGCTGGATGCAGAACCCGGTCGGCTCGGCACTCAATCCGCAGACGATGCGCATGGAAGTCACCAGCTTCTTCGACGTAGTGTTCAATCCGGTCGCCCAGGCAAAGTTCGTGCACACGGTCTCGGCCGGTTACGTCTGTGCGTCGATCTTCGTGCTCGGCGTCTCGGCCTGGTACCTGCTGAAGGGACGCCATGTCGAAATCGCCAAGCGGTCGATGACCGTCGCCGCCTCGTTCGGCCTCGCCTCATCACTGTCGGTCGTCGTGCTCGGTGACGAAAGCGGCTATCTGGCTACGGAAAACCAGAAGATGAAGCTCGCCGCCATCGAGGCGATGTGGAAGACGGAGCCTGCTCCGGCCCCCTTCACCGCCTTCGGCTTTCCGGATCAGGAAGCCCGCGAGACGCATTTCGCCGTTCATATTCCTTGGGCGATGGGCCTGATCGGCACCCGCTCGCTGACCACCGAAATCCCCGGTATCGACAAGCTCGAGAAAGAAGCCGAAACCCGCATCCGCTACGGCATCAAGGCCTATGACGCCCTGATGCAGATCCGTGCCGTGCGCGCGCCGGACCAGCCGACGCAGGAGGTTCGCAACTCCTTCGAAGATCTCGGCCACGACCTTGGCTACGCATTGCTTCTGAAGCGCTATGTCGACGATCCGCGTCAGGCGACAGATGCGCAGATCGCCCAGGCCGCCCGCGATACGATCCCGCATGTGCCGACGCTCTTCTGGTCGTTCCGCATCATGGTCGGTCTCGGGATGTTCTTCATCGTGCTGACGGCAACCTTCTTCTGGCTTTCGGCCCGGCGTCACCTCGACAAGTATCCGCTGCTGCTCAAGGTCGCGGTCTTCGCGATCCCGCTGCCGTGGGTGGCGATCGAAGTCGGCTGGATCGTTGCCGAATTCGGCCGCCAGCCCTGGGTGATCGAAGGCGTGCTGCCGACAGCGGCTGCCGTCTCCAGCCTGGGCGCCAGCACCGTGCTTCTGACGATCATCGGCTTTGCAGCGCTCTACACGACGCTGATCATCATCGAGATGGGCCTGATGCTCAAGGCGATCAAGAAAGGCCCCGAGCCCGATGACGAGCCGGAAGCCGAGCTGATCTCCGAAACCCTCGTTCCTGCTGCGGAGTGATTGTCATGATCCTTCACGAACTCATCGACTACGACACCCTGCGCGTCATCTGGTGGCTGCTGCTCGGCATCCTCCTGATCGCCTTTGCCACAACGGGCGGCTTCGACCTCGGTGTCGGAACGCTGCTGCCCTTCGTGGCGAAGACCGATACCGAACGGCGGGTCGCCATCAACAGCATCGGCGCCACCTGGGAAGGCAACCAGGTCTGGCTGATCCTCGGCGGCGGCGCCATCTTCGCCGCCTGGCCGCCGCTTTACGCGGTCTCCTTCTCGGGCTTCTACCTGGCGATGTTCGCGATCCTCTTCGCGCTCATCCTGCGTCCGGTCGGATTCAAGTACCGCTCGAAGCGCGACAGTGCGCGTTGGCGCAGCAACTGGGACTGGGCGCTGTTCATCGGCGGCTTCGTTCCGGCGCTGATCTTCGGCGTCGCCGTCGGCAACGTGCTGCAGGGCGTGCCGTTCCGCTTCGCCGACGACATGCGGATCTTCTACGAAGGTTCGTTCTTTGGGCTGCTGAACCCCTACGCGCTGCTCTGCGGATTGCTGTCTGTCGCCATGCTCGTCATGCATGGCGCAGCCTGGCTGATTCTGAAGACCAGCGGACCGGTCGCCGAACGCGCCCGGACCTATGGCAGCCTTGCCGCCTTCGCCGCCATCCTGCTCTTTGCGCTCGGCGGCATCTTCCTCGCAGCCGGCGTCGATGGCTACCGCATTACCAGCGACATCAGCCCGGTCGGCCCCTCCAATCCGCTCTTCAAGACGGCGGAGCATGCCGGCACCTGGTTTGCCAATTACGGCGCCTACCCGTGGCTGCTGATTGCACCGGCCTGCGGCTTTGCCGGAGCGGCCCTTGCGCTGCTCAGCATGCGGGTTCGGCTGGAGGTCACCACGCTGCTCTTCAGCAAGCTGTCGATCTTCGGCATCATCTCGACGGTCGGCGTTTCGATGTTCCCGTTCATTCTGCCGTCCTCTCTCGACCCGCGGTCGAGCCTGACGGTTTGGGATGCGTCGTCGAGCCATCTGACGCTGTTCATCATGCTCGTCGTCACGGCAATCTTTCTGCCGATCATCTTTCTCTACACCGCCTGGGTCTACAAGGTGCTGTGGGGCAAGGTGGACGAGAAAGCCATCACCGACAAAAGCGGCCACGCCTATTAAAGGAGAAAGACGATGTGGTATTTCGCATGGATCCTCGGCTTGCCGCTCGCAGCCGCCTTCGCCGTCCTCAACGCCATGTGGTACGAGCTGATGGACGATGAAGCCAAGAAGAAGAAATCCTGAGCTTCACGAATTGAGACGATGCCGGGCGCGATGATTGCGCCCGGCATCCCGCAAACCTGGCACAAGCCTTGCTTCATATTATTCGGGCGGAATATGCCCGCCTGAAGAAGAGGGGTAGCATGGTGTCAGTCACGGATATGATCGGTGCAACGTGGCGTCTCGAGGATGCGATCCGGGACGTGATCGCTGAAAACCTGAATTTCTCCAGCAATTCCAAACCGATGAGGGACAAGGCGCGCCTGCTGCCGCACCTCCTCGTGCAGAAATATCCGCAGCTGTCGGATATCGAGCACGAGCTGCGCGGCGTCTTCGAAACCTGCCGCATCGCAATTGATCATAAATCCATCAGTCCGGTCGTTGCGAAGGCAGCCATTGCGATCGCCGACGAATATCGCGAGATCATCATCAAGCTCAAACATTAGGCGAGAGCCTCCCCGCGCGTTTCCAGCGTGGGACTGGCAGGACACACATCCGGGACATTTGCGTGGACCCGGGTGATTGCCGGTTGACGTAACGTTTTGCGGGCTCTAGTTCGGCTTCCGAACATCGGGGGACGTTTTTCATGGAAATCTTTACTGCCGCGGGGCTGACTGCGCTTATGCAGGTCATCGCGATCGATCTCGTGCTTGCCGGCGACAACGCCGTCGTCATCGGCCTTGCCGCCGCCGGCCTTCCGGCCGATCAGCGCAAGAAGGCCATTCTGGTCGGTATTCTGGCCGCTACCGTACTGCGTATCATCTTCGCTTCGATCACCGTTCAGCTGCTCGCCATCGTTGGCCTGCTGCTCGCCGGTGGCCTGCTGCTGCTCTGGGTCTGCTGGAAGATGTGGCGCGAGCTGCGTTCGCAGCACGGTGCGGAAGGCGAAGACGCGCTCGAAGGCGCCGAAGGCAAGCCGAAGAAGACCTTCTGGCAGGCCGCCAGCCAGATCGTCATTGCTGACGTCTCGATGTCGCTCGACAACGTGCTGGCTGTCGCCGGTGCCGCCCGCGAACACCCGACCGTGCTGGTCGCCGGTCTCGCCCTGTCGATCGCCATGATGGGTATTGCCGCAAACTTCATCGCGCGCCTGCTCACCAAGCATCGCTGGATCGCCTATGTCGGCCTCGCAATCATCCTCTACGTCGCGCTCGACATGATGTATCGCGGCGCACTTGAGGTCTGGCCCTATCTGGCCGGCTGACAGGCTTTTCTGAAAAGAGACATCAGGCGGATCGGCGAAAGCCGGTCCGCCTTTTACTTTTCCCAGTAGCTGCCGACGCGCATGCACTGCCGGTCATATTGCAGCTCGTCCTTCAGATATTCGCGGATCGCCACGGCTTCCGCCTTCTCGCAGCCAACCCAAATGAAGGTGGGCGCGGCGCATCGCGGCGCCAGTGAGCGGATCAGCTGCTGAATACCGCCCATCGTGCCGGCCGCAGCACCGTTGCGATGCAGCCAGACAGCCTGGATATCAGCCGCTGATGGAATCGGCTGCTCTTCGGACGCGCTATCCACTTCGCCGAAGAAGCGGACCTTGGTTCCGGCCGGTGCCGCTTCGGCGATGCGCAGCATGGCAGGCAATGCCGTTTCGTCTCCGGCAAGGATAAGGTCGGCCGCCTCAGGCATCCAGCCACCGCCCGGTCCCATGATGCCGATCAGATCACCAGCCGCCGCCGTCGCGCCGAAGGTGGCGCCGGGCATGGTTTCGCCATCGTGCAGCACGAAATCGATATCGACCTCACCGCGCTCCAGATCGACCTCGCGGATCGTGTAGATGCGGACTGCGGTGATCTTCTCGTCCGGCCACTGAATGCGGCCATCGTCGCCGACAGTGGGCCAGACCGGCGCCTCGCCATTCTGCGGCAACAGCAGGCGCACGTGCAGCCCGCCCTGCTGGAAGTCGTGAACATTGGGGCAGGCGAACGTGACCCGGCGCATATGTGGCGTGACATTGCGGGCACCCGCTACCGTCGCCAGCCGCATGTTGCCCGGCAGCGCCGGCTTCGGCTTTTCCGACCAGGTCAGCTCGAATTTCTTCTCACCGGCAAAATGGAAGAGATGCTCGGCCAGCACGGTGCGGATCATCGTCAGCTCGTCCTCGCTGTTCGAAGCCAGTTCGATTGCCAGCGTTTCGCCGGTGATCCGGATATCGGCTGCGCCGATCTCGTGCTTGAGATGCACCGTTTCCCCGTTGCGGGTCACCGATGCATGCTCGGCGAAATGCTCGGCGATCTCCTCCAGCATAAGTCTGGCATCCGCTGGAATTGCTGTGCCCGAAAGCCGGAATTGCGCCGTCATGCCGCTTCCTTTCGCGTCAGCAGCCAGATGAGATAGGGGCCGCCGATCAGCGCCGCGAAGAGGCCGACCGGGACCTGATAGGGATAGATCACCACGCGCGAGAGCCAGTCGGCCGCGACAAGAACGCCTGCGCCAATCAGGATCGCGGCGGCAAGCTGCTGGCCCGGCCGGTGGAAACCCGTCAGCCGTGCCAGATGCGGGGCGATCAATCCCGTCAGGCTGAGTGGCCCGACGAGAAAAGAGGCGACTGCCGTCATCAGCGCCGCGATCATCGCCAGCAGCAGACGGCTGGCGCCGACAGGCAGGCCGAGACTGCGCGCTGAGGAACCGCCTAGCGGCAGGATGGTGAGCCAGCGGCTGAGGAAGGGAAGCGGTGCAGCGAGAACGGCGAGCGAGATCACCGCCGTCCAGGCCTCGAAGCTGCCGGCACGGTTGGTCGAGCCGGTGAGCCAGGTCAGCAGCACGTAGCCACGCATATCGCCCTGCGCCAGCACCATCGAGACGATCGCCATCGAAAAGGCGCCGATGGCGATACCGGCAAGCAACAGACGCTCGGGCGCGAACTGGGCGCGGGCGGCGATGGCGATCATGATCAGGAAGGCGACGAGCGCGCCGATTGCCATCGATGCCAGCATGACGAAGGGCGGCGGGAAGCCGAAGATGAAAAGCGCAACCGTCAGCCCCGCGCCGCCGCCGGTGCTGACGCCCAGCACTTCCGGGCTGGCGATCGGATTGCCGGTCACCCGCTGCATGATGAAGCCGGCGGCCGCCAGCATCGCGCCCGCACCGGCGGCAACGATGGTGCGCGGCAGGCGAAGCGGCAGCAGATCGGTAAACAGCGTACCGGTGGCGATATGCCAGCCGTCGTCGGCCGGTGCCGTGGTCAGCACCAGGGCGACGACAAGGGCAAGCGCCAATAGTAGCATGAGGAACACCCGGCCAGGGCTTTGAAGACGCCTGATCGCCACGGTCGTCTGCGCCGTGACCGATGCGAAGGAGTGGACGCGCGGCAGCAGATAAAGCAACAGCGGGCCGCCGAGCAGCGCGGTTGCCGCGCCTGCCGGAGCGATATCTGTGAAGCCCGGACCGAGCAGCTGCGTCAGGCAATCGGTGAAGAACAGCAGCGCGGCTCCCGTCAACGGTGCAGCGATGACGAGCTGCGTCGTGGTGCGGGCACCGGCAAAACGGGCGATCGCCGGGGCGGCAAGGCCGAGAAAGCCGATAATGCCGACATTGGCGGTGACCGAAGCCGAGAGCCAGACCGCCAGCAGCAAGACGGCAAGGCGGGTCGCGTGCAAGGCGACGCCGAGGCTTTTTGCACCCGCATCGTCGAGCGACAGCACCTGCAGCGGACGCAGCAGAAGAACGGCGGCAGCAAGGCCCACGAGCAGCCGCGGCGCCAGAGAGATCACCGCATGCCAATCCTGCTGGCTGAGCGAACCCGCGCCCCAGATGAAGATCGACATGGCATATTCGCCGCGGGCGAGAATGAGGGTGACGCTGAGCGCCGAGGCAATCAAGGTCACGATCATGCCCGACAGGGCGACGGTTACCGGATCGAGACTGCGCCGCCAGCTAAGTGCCAGCACGATCGCCACCGCCACAAGCCCGCCCGCAAACGCCACCAACTCGCGCGAAAACCCGAGCAGCAGCGGCGAAACGCTGATGCCGATCGTCGTTGCAAGCTGAGCGCCAGACGCGATGCCGAGCGTCGAGGCATCGGCGATGGGGTTGCGCAGCACCCGCTGCAGCAGGAAGCCGGAAAGGCCGAGGGCCGCGCCCGCGATCAGCGAAAGTGCTGCGCGCGGCATCATGCTCTGCCATAGCAGCACCGCATCGAGCGCCGCCTGCCCTTCCGGCAGACGCGGCCGGAAGGCGACGAGCAGGGCAAAGACCAAGACGCAGGCGGCGAAGGAGGCGGCTATGCCGAGCAGCGTGCGGTTCGGGCGGCCACCGGCCACACGGCGGCTAACCATTCCATGCATCGGTAAGCCCCTTCGCAACCAGATCGGCGAAGCGCGATGCCGCAGGCAAGGCGCCATAAGGATTGATGGAGCCAAGCGTCAGCACCCGGCCTTCCCGGACGGCGGGAAGCGCCTGCCAGAAGGCACCGCTCTGCAGCGTCACCATCGCATCCGGCGGATGCGGCGGGATGAAGACGATCCAGGTGTCCGGCATCGATGCCAGCGTCTCGATGCCGATCGGCGCCATCGCCGTATAGCTCGTCTTGCCCTGCCAGGCGTTTTTCAGCCCGGTACGGGCCAACACTTCGCCGAACATGCTGTCGCTGCCGAAGACGCGGTAGTGGCGCGCATCGCCGAGATTGATCGGCAGGATCGCGCGGCCGTCGCCTGCTGCAAACAGCGTCCGGTATCTATCGAGCTTGGCCATCAGATCGTCCGCATAGCGCTTGCCGCTATCGAGCTCCAGCTCGCCTGCCATCGCCAGCGTCACATCCTGCGCACGTTGGAAGGGACTATCGCCCATGCGATAGATCGCATGTGTCTTCACCGGCGCGATCCGGCTCATCAGGCCGTCGGCCCAGCTGTAGAAATTAGAATTGAAGATCAGGTCCGGCCTGGCGAAGCGCAGCACTTCGAAATTCGGGGTGCCCCGGAGCCCGAGGTCAGCAACGCCATCGGGCATCGCCGGTTCGACGGTGATCTGCCGGTAGCCGCGCAGCTCGCTTCCCGCCACCACATTGGCGCCGATCGCCAGCAGCGTTTCCAGCAGGGCCCAATCGAGCGCGGCCACACGCGGCGGCGCGGCAGCCCTAAGCACCGAAGGAGCGGCCAGAGCCGCCGACATCGCCAGGAAATTGCGCCGTGTCAGAGCTTGCATCGGCATCACAGCAGATAGCTGACCGGCTCGCCGCGTGCCGGGTGGGTGAAGACGCCCATGCCGACGCCGAAGATCGACTGAAGCCGGTCGGCTTGCATGATCTCTTCAGGCTTGCCCTGCGCAGTGATCCGGCCGCGATTGAGGGCGATGATTTCGTCGCAATGGCGGGCGGCCAGGTTGATGTCGTGGAGAACGATGACGACGGTCAGCCCGCGCTCGTGGCTGAGCGATTCCACCAGCGACAGCATGGAAGCCTGATGCGCCAGATCCAGCGCCGAGGTCGGCTCGTCCAGCAACAGGCAGCTGGCATTCTGCGCCAGCATCATGGCGATCCACGCCCGCTGACGCTCGCCGCCGGACATATTGGCAACCGGGCGCCCGGCGAATTCTTCGAGACTCGTGCGGGCGATGGCGTCATCGACCAGATCGTGATCGGCCTTGCCGAAGCGGCCAAGCGTGCCGTGCCAGGGAAAGCGCCCCAGCGCCACCAGCTCGCGCACCGTCATTCCATCGGTCGCGGGCGTGAACTGCGGCATATAGGCGATCTTGCGGGCAAATTCCCGCGCGCCCCAGGCGGCCGCGTTCCTGCCTTCGAGTTCCAGTGCCCCGCCGGTTGCCGGATGCTGCCGGGCGATGATCTTCATTAGCGTGCTCTTGCCCGACCCATTCGGCCCGACCAGCCCATAGATCCGCCCGCTCTCAAGTGTCAGATCGATGCCCGAGAGGATGGTGCGCTCACCTGCAGAAAAGCGGACATCCGACATTTTCAGAAATGGCGTGGACATGAAACGGGCTCCTGAAACAGCTGCGGGAGGGGCACAGCCCTCCCGCCGTTTTGCTTGGTGCAAAACTTTACTATGATTGTCAACTTACCATTTTTTGCTGAGCTTGAAGGTGATGGTGCGGGCGTCGCCATAGCCGCAGGTGGTCAAGCCGCCGCAACCTTTCACGTATTCCTTGTCAAAGAGATTGGTCACGTTGACGGACGCTCCCCAACCCTCGTTCTCGTAGCGAATAGCGGCGTCGAAGACAGCGGCACCCGGAACCTTGCTCGTGTTGGCAAAATCAGCCCAGGACCAGCCCTGATAGCGAACACCACCGCCGACGCTGACGCCTTCCAGCGCGCCGCGCGGGATCGTGTAGTCCAACCATAAGCTGGCCTGAACCTTCGGCTGAAGATAAGGCGAGTTGCCGATGAGCGACGTGTTAGCGTCCTCAGTGATTTCGAGATCAGTATAGGAGAAGCCAGCGATTGCCTTCCAATCGTCTGTGATATTCGCCTTGCTTTCGAATTCGAAACCACGTGAACGCACCTCGCCGATCTGGCTGGACAGTGTGGTACCGGGATCCGTGACAACAACGTTCTGCTTGGTGATCTGGAAGAGCGATGCGGTGATGGTCCCGTCGAAGAAGGTGGGCTCGTATTTCACGCCTGCTTCGACCTGGCTACCTTGCTCGGGCTTGATGGTGTTCGACAGGCTTGTCGCGATGATTGGATTGAAGAACGTGGCGACACTGACGTAAGGCGTGATGCCGTTGTCGAATTCATATGCCAGACCTGCGCGTCCGCTGACGGCCGTCTTGTCGTACCCGTAGCTATTGTTTTGCGTCGGCGCCCAGAAGGTCGGGCCGTTGTCGGTCTTCGTGTCCACGTAGTCGTAGCGGCCGTTCAAAGTCGCGAGCCAGCCACCACCGAAGCGGATCTGATCCTGGATATAGGCGCCGAGCTGCTGCTGGGTGGTGACCTGATTGATGTAGCTGCGATTGGCGGGCTGCGGGAGCCCGTAGATCGGGTCGGTTACGCTGATCGGCGTCGCGCTGTTTGCAGCCTGCACCTGATCGATCTGGAAATACTTGTAGTCCAGCCCAAGCATCAGCTTGTGGCTCGTCTCACCAAGATCGAATTCGGTCTCGGCGCGATTGTCGACAGAGAATGAATTGACTTCGGTCTGATGCTCGAAGTTGATGCGATTCAACTCGGTTGGGCTCGCATAACCATAGGCGTAGGGCGCAACCTCATGCTTGTTGAGATGCCCATAGCGGGCGTTCTGCGTCACCGTCCAGCCGCTGTCGAACTCATGCTTGATCTCGTAGCCAAGCATCTGTTGCTGGTAATTGCCTTGATCGATATCCGGTTCGCCCGGGAAGAAATCGCGCGGAATCCTGCCAAAGGGCGCATCGACGACAGTGCCGACATAGGGGAAGAAGCCGTTGCCGGTGTGAACCTGATCGAGCGCTCCCGCATAGCCCCAGATATTGATGGAAGTGGCATCATCGGGTGCGATCGTCAGCTGCGGCATGATAAAACCGCGCGTGTCGTGCGAAAAGTCGGAGTAGTTGTCGCCACCAGCAACCTTGCCAGTCAGGCGATAGATCATCGTGTCGCTTGAGCCGACCTTGTCGGAAAGGTCAACACCGGTGAAAGCGTTGCCGTTACTATTGATACCGATATCGGTATAGTAGAGCGGCTCATCGGTTGGCCGCTTGCGGACCAGATCAATGATACCACCAGGGTTCGAACCACCGTATAGAACCGAAGCGGGCCCTTTCAGCACTTCGACGCGTTCGAGCATAAAAGGATCGGTCTGGAAGCCGCCGAAGCTGTAGCTGAACAGGTTGAGGCCGTCCATGAACACGCCGGTCTGGGTCGCGTCAAATCCGCGGATATAGAACCAGTCCGTATCACCGTCATTGCCGAAAGGCTGCGCGTTGACTCCAGGCGTATAGGACAGAGCCTCATCGACCTTGTTGACGACACCGCGATCGTCCATTTCCTGCGTTCCGATCACCGACACAGACTGCGGAATCTCGTTGATCGGCGTATCGCTCTTCGAGCCGGTTGCCGACCGCTTTGCCACATATCCCTTGACCGGGCTGGTCGCCGTCGCCTCGGAATTTGCCGCTCCGGCCTGCCCCTGGATGGTGATCGGCGCCAGCGCCGTCGCGTCCTGGGCCAGCGCCGGCATGGCGGCTACGAGGCCGATGGCGGCGGCGCCGGTCAGGAGGTTGGTCTTGAAGATGAGAGCCTTGGTCTGCCCACGCATTGTCTTACCCCACTCGCGCCGCGCAAACCTCAAAGTCACCCGGCTAAACAGCTTGTTGATAAGATGAGCGTTTAACTCAAATTTAAGGGGCTGGATTGTCGTGATCCGGGGAATTTGAACGTTCTTGGGCAAATTTCCGCACTTTAAACAAATGCTCGTGAGGCGTGGTTTTCAGGCAACGTGAGCCTTCTTCCAGAGCGCCGGGGTGGCGCCGGTCGTCTTGCGGAAGACGCGGGTGAAATGGGCCTGGTCGGAAAAGCCGGTCTCGGCGGCAATCGCCGGAAGACTGAAATCGCCCTGCAGAAGCAGATGCTTGGCTTTTTCGACACGGGCATTGGTCTGCCACTGATGGGGCGCGATCCCGGTCGAGGCCTTGAAGGCGTGGCTGAAATGCGATTGCGACAACCCGGTCAGGTTGGCAAGCTCCTCGAGCCTGATGTTGCGAAGGCAATTCTGTTCAATGAAATCGGTGGTGCGGCGAAGCTGCCAGGTGGCCAGCTTGCTGCGCTTGCGCGGCTGCGCCTTGGTCAGCTTCAATACGTCGATGATCAGCGACAGGCACAGGCCATCGCCATAGAGATCGTGTAGCGGCTGCGGGTTCAGGCATTCGGCACCGATCAGATTGGCAAGCGCCATCACCCGCTCGTCGTGAAACAGCAGTCGGGCATCGGCAAGCCGTGACGGGTCGATATCTTCCATCAGCCGCCGTCCGACGATGTCGGCATCGAAATGGATATCGAGATGGCGGACGAACTGGACATCGACGAGATCGGCCCAGAGTTCCATCCCGGCGGGCACATAGGAGATCGGCCGGCGCACGGTGTCCTGGACGGCTCCTGCGCTCTTCGGTGTCAGCTTGACGCGTGAATCGCCGGGGCCGCGCATGTCGAGCAGAATGAAAAGCCGCGGATCGTGGGCGACATAATAGCCACCGGCATAGGGCGCGCACTCGACATCCCAGACATCGGCGACGATGCCATTCCAGCTCCGCCGGTTCATGCCGCCAACCACGGAGAAGCCTTCGATCCTGTTCTGCATGCGCGGTTGAAAGGTCATGGGGACGCCGGAAAATAAACCTTCATTTTATAATCAAGTTTTCTCCTAGCGAATATATGCCGGATTAGCAACATGCTTTCGCTGCAGCGCACAAGCGATCGTGAAACGCCGCCTCTTCATTTCCGCGCGCCGCTGTTCTAGCATTTGCGCCATGAGCCTCGAATCCGTCCGCGCCTTTTTCAGCGCCCATGCACCCGATGTCGACATCATCGAAACCGAAGCCAGTTCTTCGACCGTGACGCTTGCGGCCGAAGCCCATGGGGTCGAGCCCGCGCAGATCGCCAAGACGATCTGCCTGCGGGTCGGCGACGAGGCCATGCTGGTGGTCGCCAGCGGCACGGCGCGGCTGGATAACCGTAAATTCAAGGACACGTTCGGCGGCAAGGGCCGCATGCTCGGGGCCGACGAAGTGCTCGAAATCACCAGCCATCCGGTCGGCGGCGTCTGCCCTTTCGGCCTGCCGTCGCCGCTGCCGGTTTATTGCGATGCGTCGCTCAAACAATTCGCCGAAGTCATACCCGCCGCCGGTTCGTCAAATTCGGCGGTGCGCATTCAAACTGGGCGACTGGCGGAGCTGACGGCTGCAAAATGGGTCGATGTCTGCCAATAGACTTTTGGCTGGCTTCAAATCGCGGGAAGAGCCCCTATATTAGGCTGCAACATGCCGTAGTTGTGCATGAGAGGAGATGAAATGCCGGGTGCCGTTTCGCGTTTTGCCAAGATTGCGGCGATTGCCGTTCTGACGAGCGCTACTGTTTTTGCTGCCTATGGTGAGGCCGAAGCCCGGCGTGCGGGCGGCGGGTTCAGCAGTTTCGGCAGCCGTGGCACACGCACCTTCCAGGCTCCTCCGGTCACACGCACGGCGCCGGCACCTGCTGCACCGGTTGAACGCTCCATGACACCCCAGCCGCAGACGACGGCGCCTTCGATGGCGCAGCCCGGCGTGGCGGCGCAGCGCCCCGGCGGCATGTTCGGCGGCTTCGGCCGCTCGATGGTCGGCGGCCTGATCGCCGGTGGTCTGCTCGGCATGATGCTCGGCCATGGTTTCGGCGGCGGTTTCGGCTTCCTCGGCCTGCTGCTGCAGATCGCGCTGATCTTCGGCGCCATCACGCTCGCCATGCGCTTCTTTGCCAATCGCCGCCAGCCGTCCTACGGCTCGGCAGGCGGGCCGTCCTATAGCAACATGTCGTCGAACAATAACAGCTCGTTCCGCATTCCAACGATCGGCTCGGGTGCGGCCGCCGCGGCTCCGCAACGCAACAACCAGCGCCCCAGCGACGAGATCGGTCTGGCACAGGCAGACCTCGATCAGTTCGAGGAGCTGCTGACCGAAGTGCAGACCGCCTATGGCGCCGAGGACTACGGCACGCTGCGCAAGCTGACGACGCCGGAAGCGATGTCCTATCTGGCCGAAGAGCTTGGCGAGAACGCCACCAATGGCGTCCGCAACCGGGTCTCCGACGTGAAGCTGCTGCAGGGCGATATTGCAGAAGCCTGGCGTGAAGACGGCCTCGACTATGCAACGCTTGCCATGCGCTATTCGTCGATCGACGCGATGGTCGAGCGCGACAGCGGCCGCGTCGTCTCCGGCGACGACCAGCGCTCGAGCGAAAGCACCGAAGTCTGGACCTTCGTTCGCAAGAACGGCGCCGACTGGAAGCTTTCCGCCATCCAGGGCACCGAGCAGCGCGCCGCCTGAGCGGCGCGCGTTTTCTTCCTCAGCCCTTGAAGGTGTAGTCGGCGATCGACTGCGCCTTCATCTCGATCGAGAATCCTGGCTTCGACGGCGGCATATAAGCCGCGTTCCTGATATCGCAGGGTTCGAGGAAATGTTCGTGCAGGTGGTCGACATATTCGATCACCCGTCCGTCCTTAGTGCCCGACACCGCGATGTAATCGATCATCGACAGGTGCTGCACATATTCGCAGAGCCCGACGCCACCGGCATGCGGCCAGACCGGCAGGTCGAATTTCGCGGCGATCAACAGCACCGCCAGAACCTCGTTCAATCCCCCCATGCGGCAGGAATCGATCTGCACGATATCGATCGCGCCTTCGGCGATGAACTGCTTGAACATGATACGGTTCTGGCACATCTCACCGGTCGCGACCTTCACCGGCGCGATCGCCTGGCGGATCTTGCGGTGACCGGCAACATCGTCCGGGCTGGTCGGCTCCTCGATGAAGAAAGGCTTGGCGAAGGCGAGCTTGTTCACCCAGTCGATCGCCTGCGGCACTTCCCATACCTGGTTGGCGTCGATCATCAGATAGCGGTCCGGCCCCATCACCTCGCGGGCGATCCGCAAGCGACGGATGTCATCCTCAAGATCGCGCCCGACCTTCATCTTCACATGGTTGAAACCGGCATCGATTGCTTCCTGGCAGAGGCGGCGAAGCTTCTCGTCATCATAACCCAGCCACCCGGCCGATGTCGTGTAGCAGGCGTAACCCTCAGCCTTCAGCGTCGCGATCCGCTCTGCCTTGCCGGCCTCAGCCTTCTTCAGGATCGCCACGGCCTCGTCGCGGGTCAACACGTCGGTCAGATAGCGGTAATCGACGATATCGGCGATCTCCTCAGCCGGAAGTTCGGACACCAGCTGCCACACGGGCTTGCCTTGCTTCTTCGCCAGCAGATCCCAGAAGGCGTTAACGACGGCGCCGGTCGCCAGATGCATGGCGCCCTTGTCCGGGCCGATCCAGCGTAGCTGGCTATCGCCCGTCAGGTGACGCCAGAATTTGCCGGGCGCGGCGCGGAAAGCTTCGAGATCCTGGCCGACGACCAGATGGTCCATCGCCTTGATCGCCATGCAGCAAATGTCGTTGCCGCGGCCGATGGTGAAGGTCAGGCCGTGGCCATTAAGACCCGGCTCATCGGTATCGAGGATCACGTAGGCGGCGGAATAATCCGGATCGGGGTTCATCGCATCCGAGCCGTCGAGGCTCTGCGAGGTCGGGAAACGGAGATCGAAGACACGAAGGCCGGTGATGCGGGTCATGGTTTTCTTCCGGATTAAATGGTCCAGCCGCCATCGATGGCGTAGGCCTGACCTGAGGTATAGGTGGCGCCGGCGAGATAGACGGCGAGTTCGGCGATCTCTTCCGGCGAGCCCAGACGGCCCATCGGCTGGCGCGAGATGAAGGCGGCGCGCGCCGTCTCGTAATCGCCCTGCGCCTTCATGCGGTCCTGCAGCGACGGGCTTTCGACGGTGCCAGGGCAGATGGCGTTGCAGCGGACACCCTGCGCCACGTAGTCGGCGGCAACGGATTTGGTGAGACCGATGACGGCAGCCTTGGTGACGCCATAGGCGAAGCGGTTCGGCACGCCCTTGATGCTGGATGCGACGGAGGCCATGTTGATGATCGAGCCATCCTTGCGCTCCAGCATGCCGGGCAGCACGGCGCGGATGGTGCGGATCATCGCCTTGACGTTGAGATCGAGGGCGAACTCCAGATCGGCGTCCTTCATCTCCAGGATCGAGCCGGCATGGACGAAGCCGGCGCAATTGAAGAGCACGTCGATCTGGCCGATCTCTGAGACCAGCGCATTGACCGCCGCTTCGTCGAGAACGTTCAGCTTGTGGGTCGCGATCCCGGTTTCGGCCGTCAGCTGCGCCAGTGCATCGGTGTTGATGTCTGTGGCATGTACGGTGGCACCTGCCTGCTGGAAGGCGATCGCCGAAGCGCGGCCGATGCCCTGTCCTGCGGCGGTGATCAGAACGGTCTTGCCGGAAAGTGAAATGGTCATCTGTCGAAGCCTCCCTTGATGTCGCGCATGGAAGGAGCGAAGGCGGTCTTCGCCGCTTCTTCGCTCGCATTGTCATATTATCGATAAAAAACAGAACTGGAAAAAGCAATGCCGAAGTTTGCAATTGCTGGCCTTGACAGCGAGGCGCGTCCGGCCGGAGCGGCAAGCGATTTTTCCTGCGGCTATATATTCTATTAATTTAGACGCCTTATGATTGCGCCTACAAATATCCGTAACCCATTATTTAGACATCATTAAAAGACTTTCGCTTTCCTGATGAACGACCAAACGAACGACAAATTGAGCGCCCGATGAGCGAATATCAGAACCGAGCCGTCGAACTCATGCAAACGCTGATCGGCAACCAATCCACCGCGGACATCAACGACCGCCGCAACGCCTTCATCTTCAGGGCCATCGGGCTCTACCAGGCTCTGGGTGGCGACCCGGAAGCCGTGCAAGGCGTCGTCGAGAAGGTCTATGCCGTCCGCGCGCCGCGGATCGATACCGCCGTCGGCGATCTCATGTACAATCTGGCAGGCGTCGGCCATGCCTCGGATCTCGACATCATCCAGGCTGCCTATAACAAGCTCGATCAGGCCACGCCTTCAGCTGTTCCGCTGAAGCGCGCCCGTACCTGATCTCCGTCGCCGGCCTCAAGCCTTCCCGTAGCCACCACCTGTCGGCGTGGTGACGATGAAGGCTTCGCCGGCTTCCAGCTGCGTGTGGGCACTGCCGATCAACACATCGAGCGCGCCGGAATTCCGGCGCACGGCATTGCGGCCAAGCTCGCCCGGCTCCCCGCCTTCAAGCCCAAAGGGCGCCACGCGGCGGTGGCCGGAGAGAATCGCGAATTCCAGCTTTTCACGTGCCCGGATCGTCCTTTCCGTGCCGTCGCCCGCCGACCATTTTCCGCGGCCGCCGGAACCCTTGCGGATATGGAAATCCTCCAGAACGACAGGGAAGCGCGTTTCCAGAATCTCAGGATCGGTCAGCCGTGAATTGGTCATATGCGTGTGGACGGCGTCCGCGCCGTTGAAGCCCGGGCCAGCGGGCGCACCGGAGCAGATCGTCTCGTAATACTGATAGGTCGCGTTGCCGAAGGTCAGGTTGTTCATCGTCCCCTGCGCCGCCGCCATGGCGCCGACCGCACCGAAGAGGCAGTTGGTGACCGCCTGGCTGACCTCGACATTGCCGGCAACCACAGCCGCCGGATATTCCGGCGTCAGCATCGTGCCCTTGGGAACGATGATGCGGATCGGCCGCAGGCAACCGGCATTCATCGGGATATCGGCCTCGACGAGGACACGGAAGACATAGAGCACGGCCGCACGGGTGACCGGCTGCGGCGCGTTGAAATTGTCGGCGCGCTGCGGCGAGGTGCCGGTGAAATCGACGGTCGCCTCGCGCTTTTCCTTGTCGACGGTCACCTTGACGACGATCTTGCAGCCCTGGTCCATCTCATAGCTGAATTCGCCGTCCTTGAGACGGTCGAGCACACGGCGCACGCTCTCGGCGGCATTGTCCTGGACATGGCCCATATAGGCATCGACGACATCCTCGCCGAACAACGCGATCATCTTTGCGAGCTCGGCGACACCCTTTTCGTTGGCCGCCACCTGCGCCTTGAGATCATTGACGTTCTGCGCCAGCTGGCGAACCGGATAGCGGGCGCCGGTGAGCAGCGCCGCGAGCTCTTCTTCGCGGAAACGGCCTCGGTCGAGGAGCTTGAAATTGTCGATATAGACGCCTTCCTCCTCGATATGGGTCGCGAGCGGCGACATCGATCCCGGAGCAATGCCGCCGATATCGGCGTGATGGCCGCGGCTGGCCACCCAGAAGCGAATGCGGCTTCCTTCGTTGTCGAAAACCGGCGTGCAGACCGTCAGGTCGGGCAAATGCGTGCCGCCATTGTAGGGCGCGTTGATCAGGAACACATCACCCGGGTAAATGACCGGATTCTCGCGGATCGCAGTCGCCACCGAAGCATCCATCGAACCCAGATGCACCGGCATATGCGGCGCGTTGGCGACGAGATTGCCTTCGGCGTCGAAGACGGCGCAGGAGAAATCGAGGCGTTCCTTGATATTCACCGAGTAGGCGGTGTTCTGTAGCGTCACGCCCATCTGCTCGGCGATCGACATGAAGAGATTGTTGAAGATCTCCAGCATGACCGGGTCCGCCTTGGTGCCGATCGCTGTGCGCTCCGGCAGCGCCTTGATTCGGGTCAAGACGATATGGTCATGAACCGTCAGCTTCGCCTGCCAACCGTCTTCGATAACGATCGTCTGGTTCGGCTCGATGACGATTGCAGGACCTGTCACGGTCTGCCCTGATTGCATCGAAGAGCGGAGAACGACAGCCGCGTCATGCGCTTCGCCCTGCGAATGGAAGCGCGTACGCCGCGCGGATTCTGCTTCCCCGCCAGTGCCCTCCTGGTTGCTGACATCGATCTGCGCCGCCGCACCACCAATCGTCTCCACCTCGATCGCCTCGACCACCAGCGGCTTGTCTTCGGCAACGAAGCCGAAGCGACGCTTGTGCAGCTTTTCGAACTCTGCCCGCAGTCGCACAGCATCGTCGGCGGCAGGAAACAGCGTTTCGACCGAGATCAGCGTATCCGTGCCGGCATAGCGGACATGGGCGCGCGCAATGGTTTCGATGGCAGAAGCCGGAACGCCCTGTGCCTCTAGCTCCGGAGCGCATTCGCGCTGCAGCTCGGCTGAAAGCGCCGAGATCGCCGATGGCGCATCAGCATCGAGCGGAACGCCGAGGGCCTTCTGGCGGGTGGCCCGGATATCGGCGAGGCCCATTCCATAAGCCGAGAGTAGACCGGACATCGGATGCAGCAGGATGCTCTTCATGCCGAGCGCATCGGCCACAAGGCAGGCATGCTGCCCACCGGCGCCGCCAAAGCAGTTCAGCGCATAACGGGTAACGTCATAGCCGCGCTGGACGGAGATCTTCTTGATCGCCTCGACCATATTGGCGACGGCGATACGGATGAAGCCATCGGCCACTTCTTCCGGGCTCCTGCCGTCACCGATCCGGGCTGCCAGTTCGGCGAATTTCGTGCGGACAGTCTCGACATCGAGCGGCTGATCCTGGTTCGGCCCGAAGATCGCCGGGAAGAATTCCGGCAGCAGCTTGCCGGTCATGACATTGGCGTCGGTGACGGCGAGCGGCCCGCCGTTGCGATAGCAGGCAGGGCCCGGATGAGCACCAGCCGAATCCGGACCGACGCGAAAACGGTTGTCCTCGAAATGCAGGATCGACCCGCCGCCGGCGGCCACCGTATGGATCAGCATCATCGGTGCGCGCACGCGGACGCCCGCGACTTCGGTCTCGAAGGCCCACTCATACTCGCCGTCGAAATGCGCGACGTCGGTGGAGGTGCCGCCCATGTCGAAGCCAATGACACGCGAGAAACCCGCCTGCTCGCCGGTCTTCGCGAGGCCGACGACACCACCAGCCGGACCGGAAAGAATGGCATCCTTGCCCTGAAACATATCGGCCGCGGTCAGACCGCCCGATGACATCATGAACATGACGCGGGCGCCAGTGCGCTTGATGTCGAGCTCATCGGAAACCTGCGCCACATAGCGGCCGAGCACCGGTGACAGATAGGCATCGACGACGGTCGTATCGCCACGGCCGACGAGCTTGATCAGCGGCGAGACTTCGTGACTGACCGAAACCTGCTCGAAACCGAGCTCGCGGGCGATGCGCGCGACGGCTGCCTCGTGGGCCGGGAATTTGTAGGCATGCATGAAGACAATGGCGAGCGCCCGGTAGCCTTCGGTGCGCAGGGCCTCCAGCGCATGGCGCGCCTCAGCCTCATCGAGCTCCGACTCGACCGTTCCGTCGGCCAGCACGCGTTCGCCGATCTCGGCAACCGTATCGTACAGCGCATCCGGCTTGATGATCTCGGTCGCGAAGATCTTCTTTCGCTCCTGATAGCCGATGCGCAGCGCATCGCGAAAGCCCTTGGTGGTCACCAGCGCCAGCCGCTCACCCTTGCGCTCCAGCAGCGCATTGGTCGCAACCGTCGTGCCCATCCGCACTTCGCCGATCAGCCCGGCCGGGATGGCCTCGCCTGCAGTCAACCCGAGATGAAGACGAATGCCGTGGACCGCGGCGTCACGATAAGCGGCCGGATTTTCGGAGAGAACCTTGCGTGCGTGCAATTCGCCCGCGGGGTCGCGGGCGACGATATCGGTAAAGGTACCGCCGCGATCGATCCAGAAATCCCAGCGCTTGGTATCCGTCGCTTGCATTGAACCGTCCTCAAGATGGGTTGCGGAATTGCACGTTGATAAAATATCGATAAAATGACGACATATTCTCGTCAAGGCAGGAGAGCGAAAATGGCTGACGGCAAAAACAGGGATATGAGTGCTGACGCCTTTCCCGGCATCACCTCGTTCGGCCCGATCGTCTCCTCCGCCCATCTCGCCGAAGGCGGCTCGCCCGCTTTGTCGGAGATAGAGTACGGCCTCATCCTCGCCTCGCATGCCTTCGACCGCTGGATCGTCCGCTGCATGGCGGCGGCCGGATTTCCGGGCCTGTCGCCGATGGAAATCCTCATCCTTCACTCGATCCGCCATCGCGACCGGGAAAAGAAGCTCGCCGATATCTGCCTGGTGCTCGATATCGAGGACACGCATGTGGTCACCTATGCGATCCGCAAGCTCCAGGCCGCAGGCCTCTTGACGACGGGCCGCACCGGCAAAGAAAAGACCGTGAAGATCACCGACAAGGGCGCCGAAGCCTGCAACACCTATGCAGACGTCCGCCGACATCTGCTTGTCGATCCGACCGCCAATGCCCGCCCCGCGGAGCAGACGCTGTCCGAAACTGCCGCCATCCTGCGCTTCATTTCGGGCGCTTTCAACCAAGCGGCGCGGGCAGCCGCGACGCTCTAGGCACCGGCGAGAGCCGGCCCGAAAATTGTTGATCGCCACACGCCGTTTGTGGCCTTGACAAAGATCCGATGCCTGTATTTTATTCAAGCCTGCGGATTAGGCAGACGAGCCATACCGCATTCACATGACTCCGATAGTCGCTGGGCAGTTTCGCCCCATGACGCCCCATCGATGATGGGCCCGCGTCGTGGGGTTTTTGGTTTTTTGGGTTCCGCATGACCGACGCGCTGAAAATCGGCATTCTCTACTCGACCACGGGGCCCTACGGCTCGATGGGACGGGATGCGCGCGACGGCGCGGAATTCGCGCTGGCGGAAATTTCCGCCGCCCGCCAGGTGAGGATCGAGCCGGTCTTCTTCGACCCGCATGCCGATCTTGCCGCCTATCTGGAAGGCGCGCGCCAGTTGCTGCGCGCCGGCTGCCGTCATATCGTCGGCACGATCACCTCTGCCGCCCGCAAGGAAGTCATTCCGCTGGTCGAAAAGCATGACGGCTTGCTCTGGTACATGTGCCCCTACGAGGGTTTCGAAGCCAACGAGAACGTCATCTATGTCGGCGGCTGCCCGAACCAGCATCTGATCCCGCTGTTCGAACACCTGATCCCGCGCTTCGGCACCCGCCCCTATCTCGTCGGCGCCAACTATGTCTGGGGCTGGGAGATGAACCGGCTGGCCCGCGAACTGATCACCAATGCCGGCGGCGAGGTGCTTGGCGAACGCTATCTGCCGCTGGAGGAAACCGCGGTCGAGCGTCTCGTCGCCGATATCGAGCAGCGCCGCCCGAGCTTCATCCTCAACAATCTGATCGGTCCGTCGAGCTACGCTTTCCTGGCCGCTATCGGCAAGCTTGCCGAGCGCGATCCGGCCTTCCGTCCGGAAAATTGCCCCGTCGTCAGCTGCGACCTGATGGAATGCGAACTTGCCGATATCGAACCCGGCAAGGCAATCGGCCAGCTTTGCGCCGCCTCCTATTTCGACAATCTCTCGACACCCGAAAACCTGTCCTTCAAGATCCGTGTCGCGGCCCGCTATGGCGCGAACCGGCGCATTTCGAGCGTCTTCGCCAGCGCCTATACGGCGGTCAAGCTCTGCGCCGATGCGATCATCGCCGCAGGCAGCGACGAACCGGCCGCCGTGCGCCGCGAACTCTACGACACGCAGCGCCCAAGCCTGTTCGGCTCGATTGCCATCGACCGCGAAACCCATCATGCGCCGCTGCCCTTCCATCTCGGCCAGATCAATGCCGAAAATGGCTTCGACGTCGTGGCATCGCGGCCGCCGCTTGCTGCCGATCCCTATCTGACCGGCCGTAACAAGCCTACCTCTCCGAAATTACGGGTGGTCTCATGAGAGAAACCCCGAATTTCACCGGCTGGCACGCTGCCATCATCCATCGCGAAGACAGCAACACCGAGAGACTGATCCGTCAGCTCCGGCTGCTCGGCATCCGCACCAGCCTGCAATGGGCGCCGCTTGCGGCGACCGACCTGCCCGATCTCGTCATCGTCGATGCCGACCAGGGCTGGGATGACCTGCTGCCCTGGAAGGATCCGGGAGCGGCCTGCCCCGTCGTCGCCCTTCTCGGCTCCGAAGCGCCGGGCCGCATTGCCTGGGCGCTGGAACAGGGCGCCGGTGCCATCATCGCCAAACCGATCGCCACGTCCGCCGTCTATCCGGCCCTCGTCATGGCCGTCTCTATTCATCAGGAACGCAAGAACAATGCCGAACGGCTGCAATATCTCGAAGAGCGCGTGCGCCTTCGTCCCCTCGTCCATGCCGCGGTGGAAAAGCTGATGGCCGCACACCGGGTCGATGAGGAGCGCGCCTACGCGATCCTGCGCGATTGCGCCATGCGCCGCCGCCTGCCGATGGAGCAGATCGCCGCCTTTATCGTCGGCGGTGCCGAGCCCCTGCCGGAGGCCGGTTGATGCGCGTGCTGAAAGAAATGCTGCGCCAGCCTGCGGCGCTGTTCGGCCTCGTGGTCGTCTTGCTCGTCGTCGTCATGGCGATCGCCGCGCCGTGGATCGCGCCCTTCGACCCTGACAATCAGATGTTCGACGGCCTCTCGCTTGAAGGCGCACCGCTCCCGCCCGGCGGCCAGTTCCTGCTCGGCACCGATACGCTCGGCCGCGACCTGTTCTCGCGACTGCTCTATGGCGCGCGCACCTCGCTGGTCATCGGCCTGGTGGCAAACGGTATCGCGGTGGCGATCGGCCTCTTCGTCGGCATCATCGCCGGCTATGTCAAAGGCTTCGCCAGCAATGTGCTGATGCGCTTTACCGACCTGATGATGGCCTTCCCGGCGCTGCTGCTCGCCATCGTGCTTGCCGCCCTGCTGCGCCCGAGCCTGTGGATCGTTGCGATGGTCATTGCACTCGTGAACTGGGTGCAGGTCGCCCGTATCGTCTATACCGAGACCCGTGGCCTCTCCGAGCGTGACTTCATCATGGCCGAACGCTCGCTCGGCGCCGGTCATATGCGCGTGCTCTTCATGCATATCCTGCCGCATCTGGTGCCGACGGCGATCGTCTGGGGCACACTCGGCATCGCCACGACGGTGCTGCTCGAAGCAACGCTCTCCTTCCTCGGCATCGGCGTCCAGCCGCCGCAGGCTTCCTGGGGCAACATCATCTTCGAAAGTCAGAGCTACTTCCAGGCGGCTCCCTGGCTGGTGTTCTTCCCCGGCATCGTCATCCTGCTGACCGCGCTGTCCTTCAATCTCGTCGGTGACGCGCTGCGCGATATCCTCGACCCGACGCAGCGGGGGAGAAACTGATGTTGCTGGTTCTTCGCCGCCTCGCCCAGGCGTTTCTGATCCTGCTCGGCGTTGCCGCCATCACCTTCGTGCTGCTCTATGCGCTTCCCGCCGATCCGGCGCGGATGATCGCCGGGCGCAGCGCCACGGCGCAGACGGTTGCCAACATCCGCCACGAGCTCGGCCTCGACCAGCCGCTGCTCGTGCAGTTCTGGCATTATCTGACCAACCTGCTCTCCGGCAATCTTGGCCGCTCCTATGCCCAGAAGACCGATGTCTGGACGCTGATCGTCGCCCGCCTGCCGGCCACGCTGACGCTGATGCTCGCCGGTATCCTCGTTGAAGTCATCCTCGGCCTGACGCTCGGAACGATCGCCGCCATCCGCCGCGGCGGCTTCGTCGACCGTCTGGTGATGATGGCCTCTTTCGTCGGCGTCTCCGCCCCGCAATTCGTCGTAGCGCTGCTGCTTCTCTACGTCTTCGCCGTCACGCTCGGCTGGTTTCCGATGAGTGGCTACGGCACGCTTGCCCATGTCGTGCTGCCGGCCACCACGCTCGGCGTTCTCGGCGCCGGCTGGTATGCCCGCATGGTGCGCTCGGCGATGATCGACGTGCTCAATCAGGATTATGTCCGCACCGCCCGCGCCAAGGGTCTGTCGTCCCGCCGCATCATCTTCCGCCATGCGCTGCCCAACGCCATCCTGCCGATCATCGCGATGATCGGTATCGACATCGGCCAGTTCATGGGCGGCGTGGTCGTGGTCGAGGCCGTCTTTGGCTGGCCCGGCATCGGCCAGCTCGCCTGGCAGGCGATCCAGCAGGTGGATATTCCGATCATCATGGGCGTGACGCTGACATCGGCGCTCGCCATCGTCATCGGCAATCTGCTTGCCGACCTCATTGCGCCGGTCATCGACCCGCGTATCCGCACACGTTGACAGCAACCAAAGAAGGGGAACCAATATGTTCAAAAGCTGGCTTCGAATGACAACCATGGCATCGGTGGTGGCGCTGGCGCCGCTCTCGGTCATGGCACAGGATGCACCCAAGCAGGGCGGCGACATTATCGTCACCTACAAGGACGATATCGCCACCCTCGACCCGGCCATCGGTTACGACTGGGTCAACTGGTCGATGATCAAGAGCCTCTATTCGCGCCTGATGGACTATGAGCCGGGTACACCGAACCTCGTTCCGTCGCTGGCCGAAAGCTTCACCGTTTCGGATGACGGCCTCACCTACACGTTCAAGCTCCGCAAGGGCGTGAAATTCTCGAACGGCCGCGAAGTCGTCGCCTCCGACGTCAAGTATTCTATCGAACGCGCCGTCAACCCGAAGACGCAGGGCCCGGGCGCCGGCTTCTTCGGCGCCATCAAGGGCTTCGAGGACGTGACGGGCGGCAAGTCCGAGACGCTTTCCGGCATCGAGACGCCTGATGCAGGCACCGTCGTCTTCACGCTGTCGCGTCCGGACGCCACCTTCCTGCACGTTCTCGCCATCAACTTCGCCTCCGTCGTTCCGAAGGAAGCAGTCGAGGCAGCAGGCGGCGATTTCGGCAAGAAGCCCGTCGGCTCCGGCACCTTCACCCTGAAGGACTGGACGATCGGCCAGAAGCTCGTGTTCGAGCGCAACAAGGACTACTTCGTCAAGGACGTCCCGCATGTCGACAGCTTCACGGTTGAAGTCGGCCAGGAGCCGCTGGTCGCACTGCTGCGCCTGCAGAAGGGCGAAGTCGATATCGCTGGCGACGGCATTCCGCCAGCCAAGTTCCTCGAGATCAAGAACTCCGCCGACGGCGCAAAGATGATCGTCGATGGTGCGCAGCTCCACACCGGCTACATTACGCTGAACACCAAGGTAAAGCCGTTCGACAACGTCAAGGTTCGCCAGGCCGTCAACATGGCCGTCAACAAGGACCGCATCACCCGCATCCTGAACGGCCGCGCAACGCCTGCCAACCAGCCGCTGCCGCCGCTGATGCCGGGCTATGACAAGTCCTTCACCGGCTATACCTACGACGTTGCCAAGGCCAAGGCGCTTCTCGCCGAAGCCGGTTTCCCGGATGGTTTCGAAACGACGCTCTACTCCACCAACACCGATCCGCAACCGCGTATCGCCCAGGCGATCCAGCAGGATCTGGCCGCTGTCGGCATCAAGGCTGAGGTTCGTGCCCTGGCGCAGGCCAACGTCATATCGGCCGGTGGCACCGAAGGCGAAGCACCGATGATCTGGTCGGGCGGCATGGCCTGGATCGCCGACTTCCCGGATCCGTCCAACTTCTACGGCCCGATCTTGGGTTGCTCCGGTGCGGTTGCCGGTGGCTGGAACTGGTCCTGGTATTGCAACAAGGATCTCGATGCCCGCGCTGTTGCGGCAGACTCGATGTCCGACCCGGCAAAGGGTGCTGAACGCACCGCTGCCTGGGGCAAAATCTTCACCGACATCATGGCCGATGCGCCGTGGGTTCCAGTGATCAACGAGCGCCGCGTCGTTGCCAAGTCGCTCCGCATGGGCGGCGCCGACAACGTCTATATCGATCCGACGCGCGTCATCAATTACGACGCGATCTACGTCAACCAATAAGCCCTGACGGGTGAACGCCCTCCCGGCTCCGGCCGGGAGGACGCCATAAGAACGAGGGAGACACACAAGATGTGCATTGCCTGCACCCACACCATTCACCGCGCCCAGCACAATTTCGGCTGGAACAAGGATTTTGCCCCGGCCGTTGTCGCCAAGCCGGGCGAGACGATCCATTTCGAATGTATGGATTCCTCGGGCGGCCAGCTCGGCCGCGATGCGACCCTCGATACGCTGCGCGATCTCGATTTCGGCAAGATCAACCCGGTTTCCGGCCCTGTCTATGTCGAGGGCGCGAAACCCGGCGATGCGCTGAAGGTAACGCTGCGCAAATTCATTCCGTCGGGCGTCGGCTGGACGGCCAATATTCCTGGCTTCGGCCTGCTCGCCGACCAGTTCAAGGAGCCGGCGCTGCATGTCTGGTCCTATGATGCCAACAGCATGGTTCCGGCGCTCTTCGGCCCCGGCGGCCGTGTGCCGTTGAAGCCTTTTGCCGGTACGATCGGCGTGGCTCCGGCAGAGCCCGGCACCCATTCCGTCGTCCCGCCCCGCCGCGTCGGCGGCAATATGGACATCCGCGACCTGACGGCCGGTGTCACCCTCTACCTGCCGGTAGAAGTCGATGGCGCACTGTTCTCGATCGGCGATACGCACGCCGCCCAAGGCGACGGCGAAGTCTGCGGCACGGCGATCGAAAGCCAGATGAATGTCGAAGCGACGATCGAGCTCGTCAAGGACGCTCGGCTGCAGTCGCCGCGCTTCACCACGACGGAGCCGGTCACCCGCCACCTCGACGGCATGGGCTATGAAGTCACGACCGGTATCGGCCCCGATCTAATGACGGGCGCGCGCGAAGCCGTCATGCGGATGATCGATCTTCTGACGGTCGAACACGGCCTCAACCCTGTCGATGCCTATATGCTCTGCTCGGTCTGCGGCGATCTGCGCATCAGCGAAATCGTCGACATGCCAAACTGGGTGGTGTCCTTCTACTTCCCGAGGATCGTATTCTCGTGACATTGCCCGCCACTCCAGCGCCGGTCCTTTCCGTCCGCAATCTCAGCGTCGATGCACGCACGCCCGAAGGGCTGAAGCCTGTCCTCAGGGATATCAGCTTCAGCCTCTCAAGCGGCGAAACGCTCTGCATCGCCGGCGAATCCGGCTCGGGCAAATCGGTGACCTCGCTCGCCATCATGGGACTGCTGCAGAAGGCGTCGCTGCGCGTCACGTCCGGCAACATCCTGCTTGGCGAGCGTGACCTGCTGACGCTGTCGAACCGCGCCATGCGCAGCGTGCGCGGCGGCGATGTCGCCATGGTGTTCCAGGAGCCGATGACCTCGCTGAACCCGGTGATGTCGATCGGCGCGCAGCTGACCGAGGCGATCCGCGAGCACCAGGGCAGCGAGAATGCCGAGGCGACAGCGCTGAAGATGCTGGATGCGGTGCAGATCACCGATCCGGCGCGGCGGCTGAAGCAATACCCGCATGAGCTGTCAGGCGGCATGCGCCAGCGCGTGATGATCGCCATGGCGCTCTCCTGCCAGCCGAAGGTGCTGATCGCCGACGAGCCGACGACGGCGCTCGATGTCACGGTTCAGGCGCAGATCCTCAAGCTGATGCGCGAGCTGAAGGCCGAGTTCGGCACCTCGATCGTGCTCATCACCCATGACATGGGCGTGGTCGCCGAAATGGCCGATCGCGTGCTGATCATGCAGAACGGCCGGATCGTCGAGGAAGGCCCATCGCTCGCCATCTTCAACCGTCCCCAGGAAGACTACACGAAACAGCTTCTCGCCGCTGTGCCGCGCCTCGGCGCACTTGCCGGCACCGATGGCCCGCCGCGCGTGACGCCGCGCAAGATCGAGCCTGAACGGACGGGCGCCGCACCCGTGATCGCCGTTCGCGATCTCGACGTCCACTACGGCAGCCCGGTCGGACGGTTCTTCAAGGGCAAGCCGCAGGTACAGGCCGTCAGCGGCGTCTCCTTCGACCTGATGCCCGGCCAGACCCTCGGTCTCGTCGGTGAAAGCGGGTCCGGCAAGTCGACGACGGGCAAGGCCGTGCTCGGCCTCATTCCCTTCACCGGCAGCGTGCTGATCGACGGCCAGAACATTGCCGGCCTGACGCAGCGCCAAATGCGCCCGGTTCGCCGCTCCGCGCAGATGATCTTCCAGGATCCCTATGCCTCGCTCGACAGCCGCATGGCCGTCGGCCCCGCCATCGCCGAACCGATGCTCATCCACGGCATCGGCAACAAGAGTGAGCGGCAGGATCGTGTCGCCGAACTGCTGCGTCGCGTCGGCCTGACGCCGGATGCGGCAACCCGCTATCCGCACGAATTCTCGGGCGGCCAGCGCCAGCGCATCTGCATCGCCCGCGCACTTGCCGTTGGCCCGAAGGTGATCGTCGCCGATGAGAGCGTGGCAGCACTCGACGTTTCCGTCCGCGCCAAGGTGCTGGATCTGATGCTGGAACTGCAGGAGACGATGGGGCTCGCCTATCTCTTCATCTCGCATGACATGGCGGTGATCGAGCGCATGTCGCATCACGTCGCCGTCATGCGCGGCGGCAAGATCGTCGAGACGGGAACGCGGCGGGAAATCTTCGAAAATCCGAAGGACGACTACACCAAGGCGCTGATCGCCGCGGTGCCGATCCCGGATCCCGAGGTCTATCAGAAGCGGGCGCAGGCGCTCGCTTGAAAGTCCGCCGGGGCCGCAAAGCCCCGGCGTTTCTTTTTGACGTTTACTGACGCGAGGTCAGATCGTCAGGCAGTTCGGCATTGTGGAACTTGCGATAGATATCGCGCAGCACCTTGTTGTCGAAATTGGTCTTCACCCAACCATCGAGCCAGCCCTTCAGCGCCGTTTCGCCCTTGGGTATACCGATGCCGAGATTGGTTTCCTTCTGGGTGAACTTTATCTGCAGCGGATTGGCGGTCATCTTCTTGTTGATGCCGTTGATGACGGCCGACTGGCTGGAGAGAATATCGACCTGGCCGGAGACGACGGAGGTGATCAGCGTCGCATCGTCTTCGAAGCGAACGATGTCGGCACCCTTGGCCTTGGCCGTGATGTCCTGGTCGTTGGTGGTGGCGCGCGTGACGCCGATGCGCTTGCCGTCGAGATCGGCATAGTCCTTGATCGCGGCGTCGGCCGGACCGGCTACGACGAGCGCCAGCGTTGCGTAGGGAACCGAGTAATCGATCGCCTTCTTGCGTTCTTCGGTGATGCCGAGCGAGGAGACGACCATGTCAGCCTTGCCCGTCTGCACCGAGGGAACGCGGGCGGCGTTGGTGATTTCCACCAGTTCCAGCTCGACGCCAAGATCCTTGGCGATCAGCTTTGCGGTTTCGACGTCCGAGCCTGTCGGCTTCAGATTTTCGTCGACGAAGGAATATTCCGGAATGCCCATCGCAACCGCGATACGCACTTTTCCGGCCTTCTTGATATTGTCGAGCACATCGGCATTGGCGGCCGATGCGAAGGCCAGCAGGCTGGCGCCCGCGATGAGTGCCAGTTTCGAAATCATTGTCGTCGGCATATGAGTCTCCTCTCTCGTTTACCCGACCCTGCGCGCATGCGTGCAGGTACTCCTCCTTGAATTCAGAGCTCTTCGGCCATGAATTCCTTCAGTTCCGGCGTCTGGGGATTGGAAAGGATGTCTGCTCCTCCCGTCTCCCAGACCTTGCCGGTATGCATGTAGATGACGCGGTTGGCGGCGCGTTTGGCGAAGCCCATCTCGTGGGTGACGACGATCATCGTCATGCCGCCGCGGGCGAGATCTTCCATGACGCGCAGCACTTCGCCCGTCAGCTTCGGATCGAGCGCCGAGGTCACCTCGTCGAACAGCATCACCTTCGGCTGCATGGCGAGCGAACGGGCGATCGCCACGCGCTGCTGCTGTCCGCCGGAAAGCTGTTCCGGATAATTGTCGATCTTTTCCGACAGGCCGACCTTGGCGAGAACCTCAGTGGCGATCTCGCGGGCCTGATCCTTGCGCATCGACTTCACGCGGCGCAGCGCCAGCATGATGTTTTCGGCCACCGTCATGTGCGGGAAGAGATTGTAGCTCTGGAACACCATGCCGATATCCCGGCGCAGCGAGCGCAGATCGAGCTTCGGATCCTCGACCCGGTGGCCGCAGACCTCGATCGTGCCGTCCTGGATGGTCTCCAGCCGGTTGATGCAGCGCAGCGCCGTGCTCTTGCCCGAACCGGACTGGCCGATCAGCGCCACGACTTCGCCGGCGTTGATTTCGAAGGAGACGCCCTTCAGCACCTCCAGGGCGCCGAAGCGCTTGACGACATTGGTGAGTTTAACGGCGGCCGACATTGAGTTTCCTCTCAAGCGAACGGCTCCAGACCGACAGCGGATAGCAGACGCAGAAGTAGAAGAGCGCTGCGACGCCGAAGACCAGGAACGGCTGGAACAGGGAGTTGTTGATGACCTGCGCGGCGCGCGTCAGCTCCAGGAAGCCGACGACGGACGCAAGCGAGGTGTTCTTGACGAGCTGCACGAGGAAGCCGACCGTCGGCGGCGTGGCGATCTTCAGCGCCTGCGGCAGGATGACGTCGCGCAGCGCCTGCCAGCGGGTCAGACCCAGGCATTCGGCAGCTTCGAACTGGGTCTTGGCGATCGATTCCACCGAGCCGCGCCAGATCTCGCCGAGATAGGAGCTCGAATAGACCATCATGCCGAGACCGGCGGCGGCAAGCGGCGGCACCGAGATGCCGAAGACGCCGAGACCGAAATAGAGCAAAAACATCTGGATCAACAGCGGCGTGCCCTGGACGATCTGGATGTAGACGAGAGCGGTGCGCCGCAGCCAGCGGAAGCGCGAGATGCGCGCCAGCATGACGAAGAAGCCGGCAATGCCACCGAGGATGAAGGCGAGCGCGGACAGCACGATCGTCCAGAGCAGGCCATCCAGCAGATAGATCAGGTGATTGGTCGAGAAAGCTCCGAGCATCGTCACCTCACACGCCGAGCCCGAGCCGGCGGCGGCGCGGGAATGCAATGAGGCCGAGCCCGAAGAAGGCGGCACGCATCAGATAGGTGATGGCGATATAGAGAAGCGCGACGACGAAATAGGTTTCGAGCGACCGGAACGTGTTCGACTGGATATTGTTGGCGACACCCGTCAGCTCCTCGGCCGAAATCTGCGAGCAGATCGAGGTCGACAGCATCATCAGGATGAACTGGCTGGAGAGCGCCGGATAGACGCGCTCGATCGCCGGCAGGAGGATGATATCGCGATAGATTTGCAGTTTCGAGAGGCCAAGCGCTTCGGCCGCCTCGATCTGGCTCGGATGGATGGAATCCATCCCGGCGCGAACGATCTCTGCCGTATAGGCGCCGACATTGATCACCATGGCGAAGACGGAGGCGGCAAGGATCGGCAGTCGGAATCCGATGGACGACAGCCCGAAGAAGATGAAGAAGATCTGCACGATGAACGGCGTATTGCGCACCGCTTCGATATAGATGCCGACGACGGTGCGCAGCAGCGGCACATCGGACCGGCGCGCGATGGCGCAAGCGATGCCGATCGCAAGCCCGATGATCACCGAAAACACGGTAATCTCGATCGTCGTCAGCGCGCCCGACAGGAAATCCTGCCAATAGGGCATCAGCGCCGCAAAATCGAACTGGTACTGCATGTCTCCTCCAGACGCGGCCCGCGAGCGGGCGCGAATTCACTCATTCGTTCAGCGCGCCAGCCAGCCGCCATCGACAGGGATCACGGTGCCGTGGACGTAGTCGGATGCGGCCGATGCCAGGAACACGGCAGCCCCGCCAAGTTCGGCGGGCGTGCCCCAACGGCCAGCCGGGATGCGTGCCAGGATCGCGGCACTGCGGTCCGGATCGTCGCGCAGCGCCGTGGTGTTGTTGGTGACGAAATAGCCGGGCGCGATCGCGTTGACGTTGACGCCCTTGCCCGCCCATTCGCAGGCGAGCAGCCGGGTGATGCCGGCAAGCCCGCTTTTCGAAGCCGTATAGGACGGGATGCGGATTCCGCCCTGGAACGAGAGCAGCGAGGCAATGTTGATGATCTTGCCGCGGCCCTTCTCGATCATGTGACGGCCGGCCGCCTGCGACAGGAAGAAGGCGGTCTTCAGATTGGTGTCGATGACCGCGTCCCAATCTTCCTCGGTGAAATCCACCGCATCGGCGCGGCGGATGATCCCGGCATTATTGACCAGAATATCGAGGCCGCCGAAGACCGAAACCGTCTCCGAGACAATATCCTTGACCGGCGCGATGCTGCCAAGATCGGCCTTGATGGCGTGAAAGCGGACACCCGCCTTGCTGACCAGCGCCTCGGTCTCGTCCATCGACGAACGGCCGACAGCGACGATTGCGGCACCGGCTTCGGCGAGCGCCAGCGCAATGCCCTGGCCGATGCCGGTATTGGCGCCGGTGACGACGGCGGTGCGGCCCGAGAGATCGAAGGGATTGGCCATCGTCCTACCTCAGATCCGCAATGGCGATATGGTCCATATCGGTGAAGCTCTTGTTGTCACCGGCCATCGCCCAGATGAAGCTGTAGTTCTTGGTGCCGGCGCCCGAATGGATCGACCAGGGCGGCGAGATGATCGCCTGCTCGCTGGCAACCAACATGTGGCGGGTCTGCTGCGGCTCGCCCATGAAATGGAAGACGCGCTGATCGGCTTCGAGATCAAAATAGAGATAGGCTTCCATGCGCCGGTCGTGGGTGTGGGACGGCATGGTGTTCCAGACGCTGCCCGCATCGATCATCGTGAAGCCCATCGTCAGCTGGCAGGACTGGCAGACCTCCGGATGGATGAACTGGTAGATCGAGCGCTTGTTGGCGGTCGCAGCTTCCCCCGGCGTCAGGTGGCGCGCCTTGTCGCGGGTCAGGAGAACGGTCGGATGAGTCTGGTGCGCCGGCGTCGAGACCAGGTAGAACTTGGCCGGGTTTGCCGCATCGGCGCTTTCGAAGCTGACGGCCTTGGTACTCTTGCCGACATAGAGGCAATCATATTTGGCGAGATCATAACGCTTGCCATCAACGGTGACGCTGCCGGCGCCGCCGACATTGAGGGCACCGAGCTCACGTTCGGCAAGGAACGTCTCCTGGCCGATTTCCTTCGGCGCACCAAGGACCAGCGCAGCCGCAAGCGGCGTGGCACCACCGATCACCATGCGATCGTAATGCGAATAGGTCAGCCTGATGTCTCCGCCTTCAAAGACGGTCTCGATCAGGAAGTGGCGGCGCAGCGTCTCGGTGTCGTAGCCACGGACGGCTTCCGGATGGGACGCGTGACGGACGTCGATCTTCATTGAATTTTTCCCTTCTGATCAGCGGATGCCAAGGGAGATTTCGCATCCTCGATGAAATAGTTCGGATCCCAGATTTCAGCCTTCTCGACTTCGCCGAGCAACTTGCCGAGATGGAAGGCCATGGCCGAGGCAGCACCCGCCTTGTCGCCTGCCTTCATGCAGTCGATGACGGTGGAGTGCTCTTCGATGACACGGGCGAGACGCCCTTCCTGCGGCAGGGTCAGCAGGCGGTAGCGGTCGGAATGGACCTTGACCTGCTGGATGATCGCCCAGATGCCGGGAAAGCCGGCGATATCGCTGATCAGCTTGTGAAAATCATTGTCGACCACATGGAAAGCGGCGACATCGTCGTCGCGCACGCAGGCGCTGAGATCGGCAAGATTGCGCTCCAGCAGACGCAGACCGGCAGGGGTCATCTTCTCGACGGCGATCGAGACAGTGGTGTCCTCAAGCGCCTTGCGCACAAGGATCGCCTCGTAGAGCGCATGGCGCGGAATGCGGGACACGAAGGTTCCGGACTGCGGAAAGACATCGACCAGACCATCGTCCGACAGACGCAGCATCGCTTCGCGGATCGGCGTGCGACTGACGCCGAACTGCGCTTCCAGCTCCTTCTCGTTCAGGAGATCCATCGGCTTGCGGCGGAGCGAGATGATGTCGTCGCGCAGCGCGTTATAGACCAGCGTCGCGGCACGTGGCGCGGCGGCTCGCTGATGCGAGAGATGGGTAACGCCGGCGAGCGAGCGCTTCTTGCGGGTCTCGCTCATCGCGTCCCGGCCCCCGTTTCAATCGTGATGCGCTGACCTGTTGTCCTCACCCGTCGCCACCTCCCGTTGGCTTGGCAAGAAGTAGTATATTAGTATCCAACTTAGCGCAAGCGGGCAAAGGCAAAGACTTTTCCACAACGGAAAAGCCGCGGAGATCGCTCTCTGCGGCTTATTTTTGCTATTATTTTTCAGATACTTAAATTTCTGAAAGCCTGAAGCGGGCGATGATATCGCCCTCGCACCACATCGGAAAATTCGTGCCCCACTTGTTGTTGTGGAGATTGAAACGGATACCGCCGGAGAAATCCGGACGCGCCTTGCAGAAGGTCATGAAATCCCAGCTTGCAGGCGCTGCGAGCGGCGTATCCAGCGGCTCGATCTGCAGCGCACCGGTGCGTGCGGCGCTGACGGACTGCAGCTGCGCCCCGCCGCTTTCGGCGATCGCGCCCGACGTGTGCCAAAGCCCCATCTTGCAGAAACTCCACGCCGCATCCCCGGCAGGAGTGACGAAGAAGAAGCTCGCCTCCGGCATACGATTGGCAGGCTTGGCATGCAATGTCAGCTGAATGGAAAGCGCATCGCCTTCATCCAGGAACCGCAGCGAAACATACTTCGGCGCCCCATATGACGAGGATGCGCGCTCGGGCAGCGAGAGCAACATCATGTTGCCTGCAGCCGCCTCGAGAACCGGTGAAAACACTTGAGACAGCGCCACGCCGGATTGGCCGAGCCCCGGCTTGTCGTGATCGAGAACCGCCCATTCCTGACGGTGCGTCAGATAGGTGTCCATATGCCTGCCGACATCGGCGGCATCGTAGCTCTCGTAGCGATAGCCGAGAAGCGCGCCGCCCCGGCCCGGAATCACCGTCCCCGCCGGCGTTGCGATCGAGGTGATGTCGCCGCTTGCACCGTCGAGAACGATCGTCCAGCCGCCGGCTTTCAGGACGGTCTCCTTCCCTGAAAGCACCGGAAGTGCCGGAGCCGAAAGCGCGGAAACGGCATCCGCCGCCAGTGCGGCGTCCGCGGGATCGAGCATCGAGACGGCCTTGTCGAGATAATCGCGCTGCTCCTGCCAGGATCGTTCGGCATAGGCGAAGCGGTAATCCCCCTTGCGCGCCACCTCGAAATCCGGCCGCGACCAGGCCTTGTCGTCTCGGAGATAGGACTTGATATCGACGCCGCAGGTATGTTCGGCCACCATCGCCAGCTCACGGCCAAAAGCCAGACGGCTGCAGTTCAACCCCTCGCCCGCGAAGCGGTCATAGAGCCGCTGCAGCGCCAGGAAGCGGGCGGTCTTCTGCGGGTCGGTGGCGCTGCCATGGATCCAGCTGTCGCCGAGCTCGATCTCGAGAACCGGAAAGCGCTCGCGCGCTTCCCAGAGCAGCGCGCCGTAATCCTCCAGCGTCGCCGCGCGGATCACCGCATCCGGCTCGCGATTGCGGATCTCGCGCAGCGCCTCGGCCGTCTGCGGCACGCTTTGCGGGCCGATATTGTCGTTGGTATGGGCAAAGCTCAGCCCATCCGAGAAGCCGTCAGGGAAGTAGGTCTCGCCATAGGAGCGCTGATACATGACCACGACTTCCGCGCCATCAAGTGCCCGCCAGCGAAAAACATCCGGTACTTCCGGCGGCGGCGAGGCGGTGTTGACGCCGAGATGCAGGAAGCGGATCCCGGCTTCGGCGAGCAGCGGCACCATTCCGAGCGTATGGCCGGGCACATCCGTCATCTTCGCCGCAATCGTCGTCTTGCCGAAGCGGCGGTCGAGCTCCTGCGAATAGGACAGGCCAGCGCGGAAAAGATCCGGCGACATCAGCTCCGTATGCGTCGTGAACGGCAGGCCGTGCCAGCGGATCAGCCCGCGGTCGATCGCTTGCTCAAGGGCTGCGACTTCCGCAGACGAGCGCGAATTCAAATGATCCCAGATCAGCCAGGCGCCCGTCGTCCAGATGAACTTCGGCTCATCGGGATTCTCTGCATGGAAATGCGCCCCGGTTTCGATCGCCTGGGGAATGAACCGCTCGTGATACTGGCGGCGAACCTTCTCCGCGTGATCCGTGAAACCGATATCCAGATGGGTCTTGAAGACCAGATGCACGCGCTTTTCTGACATGTCCATTCCGCTCGCTGGCCTCGGCAACCGCACCGGCCGCCTCGACATCTACGAGACAATGTAAACGTGTTCAAGGCGACTTTTGCCGCAGGTTACAAAGCTGAGAGGTCAATGGATTGCACCTCTGCCCATTATAGACGAGAAATCATGACTTTATGTGGCAACAGTAGCTTTGCGTCGGAAACTTACAGCCTGTGAAAATCTGTGTAATCGTATGCACAGATCGGCTCAACACCGTCATCCGCCGCGGATCGACCCTCGCCAGATGAGCTCCGCATGCAGCCTGATCGACCGGCCCTGCCCGTCGTCCTCCGCGCTTCCGGGTTCCGCCAGAAAGGCGACTGCCTCGCGGGCGATGGCTTCGACGGGCTGGGCGAAAGTGGTGAGATCGTAGGATGACCAGGAGGTCTGCTCGATATCGTCGAAGCCGGCGACGCAGAGCTGATCGGGGACGGACATCATGAACTGATGACGGGCCGCGTCCATCACGCCGCAAGCGAGCAGGTCGTTGGCGCAGAAGATTGCGTCGGGCCTTTCCTTGCGGGTCAACAGCCGCTGGGCGACGACCTTGCCCGCCTCGTAGCCGGTCGGGCCGAAGCGCTCGACGGCGACCTCCATGCCGAGTGCTGCGGCGGCGGCAACGAAGCCGTACTCGCGGGCCATCAGGCTGGGCGTCCCGACTTCCGAATTGGCGAAAGCCAAGCGCCGGCAGCCGGCGCGCACGAAGGCGGTGAGGATACGGCTGGCAGCCTCCTTGTCGTCGAGATTGATCCTGAACGGGCCCGGCTGCGCGTCGTCGCGGTTGATCAGCACCAGCCGCTGGCCGTTCTTCAGGCAAAGCTGGGTGATCGACTTGTCGGGCTGGCCGGACAGGATGATCGAGGCATCGGCGCGGTAGCGAATCGCCTGCCGCAACGCCCGGTCAACACTGCCGTCGGAGCGGTCGGTATTGATCAGCATGGCGATCTTGCCGGAATTCTGCAGGTGCTGGGTGACCGCCCTGATCAGCGACGAGCGATAAGGCGTCCCCATCTCCGAAACGATCAGGCAGACAATGCCGCTCTCGTTGCGCATCAGCCCGCGAGCGAGATGATTGACGTGATATCCGAGCGCCTCGGCCGCCTCCATCACCCGCCTGCGTGTCTCGGGTGCTACGCTGGCCCCTGGCGTAAACGTGCGCGACACCGCCGAACGGGAAACCCCCGCTTTTTCCGCCACTTCCTGCGCGCTGACAAAGACTTTCGTGACCAACTGAATCTCCCCTTGCACGCGACTGTGCACGATATTGCAATTGCGTGCAATATCCCTGCGAATGGATTTATAACAGTTTTGTGACAAAAACTGTTGACAGGCTTTCTTGGGTCATGCAGCATTTGCACACGCTTGCAAAGGCGATCGGCGTGGAGGCGCCGCCACATCCAGGAGGAAAGAATGCGTTCAGCTAAACTTGCCGCGGCAGCGCTTGCCGCGAGTGTGACTTTTGCTGCCTTTTCGGCTCATGCCGCTGGCAATCTCAATGTGATCTGCTCGGCAGACCAGGAAGTCTGCGACCTCATGAAAGGGCTGTTCGAGAAGCAGTCCGACATCAAGGTCAACATGGTGCGCCTCTCGGCCGGCGAGACCTATGCGAAGATCCGCGCCGAGGCCCGCAACCCGAAGACCGATATCTGGTGGGCCGGCACCGGCGACCCGCACCTTCAGGCCGCCGCCGAAAATCTGACGCTGGAATACAAATCGCCGCTGTTCGACCAGCTGCAGGATTGGGCCAAGAAGCAGGCCGAAAGCGCCAAGTACCGCACGGTCGGCGTTTATGCCGGTGCGCTCGGCTGGGGCTACAACACCGACATCCTGAAGCAGAAGGACCTGAAGGAACCGAAGTGCTGGGCCGATCTGCTGGATCCGTCCTACAAGGGTGAAATCCAGATCGCCAACCCGAACTCCTCGGGCACGTCCTACAACACGCTGGCAACGCTGGTGCAGATCATGGGCGAGGACAAGGCCTTCGACTACCTGACGAAGCTGAATGCCAACGTCTCCCAATACACCAAGTCGGGTTCGGCACCGGTGAAGGCCGCCGCCCGCGGCGAGTCGACCATCGGGATCGTCTTCATGCATGACGCCGTCGCGCAGACCGTCGAAGGCTTCCCGATCAAGGCGGTCGCGCCTTGCGAGGGCACCGGCTATGAAATCGGCTCGATGTCGATCGTCAAGGGCGCCAAGAACCTCGAGAACGCCAAGAAGTGGTATGACTGGGCGCTCAGCGCCGATGCGCAATCGCACATGAAGGACGCCAAGTCCTTCCAGCTGCCGTCCAACAAGTCGGCCGAGATTCCGAAGGAAGCACCGAAGTTCGAGGACATCAAGCTCATCGACTACGACTTCGCCAAATACGGCAATCCCGATGTGCGCAAGGCGCTGCTGTCCCGCTGGGACAAGGACATCGGCGCCAAGGCCAACTGATTTCAAGTGATCTCGATGGCCGGCTGCCGATGGCTGCCGGCCGCCAAGCATAATGCCGTGCTCAAGCGGGAGCGAACCATGAAGAACCACAATCGCAGACTGGATATCGCTCTCGTCTTCGCCATTGCCGCCCTGATACTGCTCCCGTGGTATCGGATCGAAGGCGGCTTCTTCGGCCTTGGGTGGCTGTCTGATTTTCTGGGCGATCCCTCCACGGCGCCCGGCATCCTGCAGATCACCACCTATGGCCGATGGTGGCTCGCGATCGCCGTCTTCCTCGTATTGCTAGGCGGCATCGCGCGCTTCCTTCCCGATCCGAAGCAGCGCGCTACGCTACTGGCCTGGGCCGGCGGCCTGGGCGTGCTTTTCCTGACGATCGAGGGATTGGCGATCAATCTCTCCGGCTGGAGCTGGACATTCGCAGAAACCCTCTTCGGCGCGCTCCCTGACGGCCAGCCCTCGATGGGCGCTGGCGCGGTGGTGACCGGCCTTGTCTTCGTGTTTCTCTTCGCCTTCGGCCTTGCCGAACGCGGCGTGATGAAAGGCGACGCCTTCGTGGTCGGCGCCATAGCCATGCTGGTGTTCCTCGTCGCCATCTTCGTGTTCTACCCCGTCGGCAGCATGTTCGTCGGCGCCTTTCAGGATTTCGACGGCTCCTTCAACCCCACAGGCTTTCTCACCAATATCCAGGATTCCTCGGTCTGGAGCCTAGGCTGCGTCGTTGGCGGCGAGCGCTGCGGCGTTGCCTGGCGCACGCTCTGGCTGGCGATCATGACGGCGGCTGGCTCGACGACGCTTGGCCTCTGCTTCGCGCTGGTCGCCACCCGCACCCGCTTTCCCTACAAGAAGGGTCTGCGGCTGCTGACCATCCTGCCGATCATCACGCCGCCCTTCGTCGTCGGCCTGGCGCTCACCCTGCTCTTCGGCCGTTCCGGTGTCGCCACACAGCTTGTATCTTCCCTGCTTGGCGTCGAGCCCGGCCGCTGGCTCTATGGCCTGACCGGCATCTGGATTGCCCAGGTTCTATCCTTCACACCGATTTCCTTCCTGGTGCTGATCGGCGTCGTCGAAGGCGTCAGTCCGTCGATGGAAGAGGCATCGCAAACGCTGCGCGCCGACCGCTGGCGCACCTTCTGGCGCGTCTCGCTGCCACTCATGAAGCCCGGCCTCGCCAATGCCTTCCTCATCGGCTTCATCGAAAGCATGGCCGATTTCGGCAACCCGATGGTGCTCGGCGGCAGCCATGGCGTGCTGTCGACGGAAATCTTCTTTGCCGTCGTCGGCTCACAGAACGATCCGGCCCGCGCCGCCGTGCTCGCCATGATACTGCTCGTTTTCACCATGTCGGCCTTCATCGCCCAGCGTTTCTGGCTGCAGGGCAAGAGCTATGCGACCGTCACCGGCAAGGGCGATTCCGGCCAGCACATCGCCCTGCCGCGCGGCGTCTCGATTGCCGTTCATTCCCTCGTCATCCCATGGGCGATCTTCACCATCGTCGTCTACGCGATGATCCTGTTCGGCGGTTTCGTGCGCACCTGGGGCCTCGACAATACGCTGACATTCGAACACTACATCCGCGCCTTCTCGATCGGGTTCCGTGATGACGGCGGCCTGGCGTGGACGGGGGTCGCCTGGAATTCGTTCTGGACGACAATGGAGATCGCCCTGATCTCCGCCCCGCTCACGGCTGCTGTCGGCCTGCTGACCGCCTATATCATCGTCCGCCAGAAGTTCGTCGGCCGTAACGTCTTCGAATTCGCGCTGATGCTGAGCTTCGCGATCCCCGGTACGGTCATCGGCATCAGCTACATCATGGCCTTCAACCTGCCGCCGCTGGAAATGACGGGGACGGCGCTGATCCTCGTTGCCTGCTTCGTCTTCCGCAACATGCCGGTCGGCGTGCGCGGCGGCGTGGCGGCCATGAGCCAGCTCGACAAGAGCCTCGACGAGGCATCGCTGACGCTGCGCGCCAACAGCTTCCGGACGATCCGCAAAGTCATCCTGCCGCTGCTGCGCCCGGCGATCACCGCAGCCCTCGTCTATTCCTTCGTGCGTGCCATCACCTCGATCAGCGCCGTGATCTTCCTGGTCAGCGCCGAATACAACATGTCCACCGCCTATATCGTCGGCCTTGTCGAGAATGGCGAATACGGCGTTGCCATCGCCTATTCCTCGGCCCTCATCGTCGTCATGGTCACGGTGATCGCCGGCTTCCAGTTCCTCGTCGGCGAACGCCGCCTGCGCCGCGAAAACCGCGTCGCCATGGCGGCACCGGCGGCCATAGCATCCGCACCTCTCGGTCAGGAGAAAACCGCATGAGCAGCAACAAACCCGGTTCCGTCGTCTTCGAGAACGTGCGCAAGACATTCGGCGCCTTCACCGCGATCCCCGATCTGTCTCTAACCATCGAACCCGGCACGCTGGTGACGTTGCTCGGCCCGTCGGGCTGCGGCAAGACGACGACGCTGCGCATGCTCGCCGGTCTCGAACATCCGAGCGCCGGCCGCATCCTGATCGGCGGCAAGGACGTGACGATGCTGCCGGCCAACGAGCGCGATGTCTCGATGGTCTTCCAGTCTTACGCGCTTTTCCCGCACATGACCTCGCTCGATAACGTTGCCTACGGCCTGGAATCGTCGGGCATCAAGCGCAAGGAAGCGCGCGAGCGCGCCGAGGAAGGCCTGAAGCTCGTCGGTCTTGGCGGCATGGGCCAGCGGCTTCCGGCCGAACTCTCCGGCGGCCAGCAGCAGCGTGTCGCGGTTGCCCGGGCATTGGTGCTGGAGCCGCAGGTGCTGCTGCTCGACGAGCCGCTCTCGAACCTCGACGCCCGGCTTCGGCGCCGCGTCCGCACCGAAATCCGCGAGTTGCAGCAGCGGCTTGGCTTCACCGCCGTCTATGTCACGCATGATCAGGACGAGGCGCTTGCCGTCTCCGACCAGATCATCGTCATGAAGGATGGCGAAGTCGCGCAGAAGGGCGCGCCGCGCGATCTCTACGACCAGCCTGTGTCGGCCTTCATCGCCGACTTCATGGGTGAGGCCAATGTGGTGCCCTGCGATGTCATCGGCATCGACGGCGATCACGCGACGATCAATGTCGAAGGCCTCACCCATCGCATAACGGGCCGCAACATGCGACCCGGCCCGGCGCAATTGGCGGTCCGCCCGAACGCCATCACGCTGGCGCCGAGGAATGGCGGCGCCTTCAGCGGCCAGATCACCCATGCCGCCTATCTCGGCGATCATGTGGAGTACGAAGTCAAAACCAGTAACGGCACGCTCTTCGTCGTCGATCCCGCAGTGGAAAGGGCGTTCGCGCCTTTGACAGAGGTGGAGATCGGCTTCAAGGATCGCGGTATTGCTATCATCGGCGGCTGAGCGCCGCATTTCATCAAGGGAAGATTTTCATGACGTCGCATGTCGTACCCGGGCTCGAAGCGCGCCTTGCGCTGGCTGAAGCCGTTGTCCGCGAAGCCGGAGCGGTGGCGCTCGACTATTTCAAGCGCCGCGAAACACTTGTGATCGAAACCAAGCGCGATCCGCAGGACGTGGTCTCGATCGCCGACCGCGAGGTCGAAAACCTGATCCGCAAGCGCTTCAACGAAGCCTATCCCACCGATGGCGTTCTCGGCGAGGAATACGGCCTGGAGACCGGCACTTCGGGCTTCACCTGGGTGGTCGATCCGATCGACGGCACCAGCCCCTTTGTCAACGGCATGCCGAACTGGTGCGTGTCGATCGGCCTGCTGCATGAAGACGTGCCTGTCGTTGGCGTCATCTCCGCACCCTGCCACGACGAGCTCTATGCCGCAGCCCTCGGCATGGGTGCGACGCTGAACGGCAAGAAGCTGTCGCTCGACCCGTCGCGCACCATCCGTAACGCCGTCACCGGCATCGGCGCCAATAACCACGTCACGCCGGCCTTCGTCGGCAAGATGGTGGAAAACCTTCTCGAAGCCGGCGGCAACTTCATCCGCAACGGCTCGGGAGCGCTGATGCTCGCCTACGTCGCGGCCGGCCGCCTGGTCGGCTATTACGAGCCCTACATGCATGCCTGGGATTGCATGGCTGGCTATTGCCTCGTCAAGGAAGCCGGCGGCTGGTATCACCCCTTCCCGACCGAAGGCGAGCGGCTGACCAAGGGATCGCCGGTTTTGGCCACCGCGCCCGGCGCCACCGACGACCTGCGCAAGATCGCCGGTATTTAAGGGATTCCGCATCTTCGACCTGCCCAATCCGGCGTCATCGGCGCCGGATTTTTTGTGCATGGCGAAGATCGCAGCCTAATTTTTGTGCGCCGCAAAAATTGCACAAAAAACCGCTTGACGAGGTGGACCAATATGGTTTTGGATTGAACCAATAAGAAATTGGTTCGGACCATTCACTATGGATGAGACCACGGGGAACTCCAATTACGCACTCGACAAGCTGCGTGCGCTGCTGCGCTCGGACAGCCTCGATGCCGATGGCAAGCTGCCGACCGAGCGAGCGCTTTCGGAGATGCTCGACGTCAGCCGCCGTGCCATCCGCCGCGCACTGGAAGTTCTCGAAGCCGAGGGATTGATCTGGCGCCGCCAGGGATCCGGCACTTTTGCCGGAAGGCGCCCCGACGGCTGGAGCGAGCATGTGGATTCGATCGTCGCCGGCACCGACCTTATGGAAATCATGGAAGTGCGCCTGCGCATCGAGCCGCAGCTCGCTCAGCTTGCCGCCATCCGCGCCAAGAAGCACGACGTCGAGCGCATGTATGAGCTGGTCAAGAAGATCTACGAAAGCACCGATGCCGACGGCCGCGAACTGTGGGACGGGGCGCTGCACCGCCATATCGCCCAATCTGCCGGCAACCAGTTCTTCCTGACGATCTTCGACGTCATCAACCGCGTGCGCCAGGACGAAGCCTGGCAGACGATCCGCGAACGGGCCCGCGCCGCCGGCAAGACGCGCACCGTGACCTACGGACAGCATACCGCAATCGTCGATGCCATTGCCGCCCGCGATCCCGCGAGAGCCGGCGAAGCGATGCGCCAGCACCTGCTGACGCTGCAGGAGAGCCTGGTTCGAATGACCTCGCTCGACCACCAGATACCGGAGACCAAAGAAGAGCTCACCTGAAGAGCCACGACAATGAAGCAAACAAAAAGAACCAGAGGAGAGTGAAATGAAGACCGCCAGTTTCGTGACGACCCTTCTAGCCGGGGCAATTGTTGCCCTCCCATCCTTTGCCGCTGAGCTCAAGATCGGCCTGCAGGACGATGCCGACGTGCTCGATCCCGCGCAGTCGCGCACCTTCGTCGGCCGCATCGTCTATACCGCGATGTGCGACAAGCTCGTCGACGTGACCCCCGACCTGAAAATCGTGCCGCAGCTCGCGACCGAATGGAAATGGTCCGACGACGGCAAGACGCTGACCATGAAGCTGCGCGAAGGCGTCAAGTTCCACGACGAAACACCGATGAATGCGGCGGCAGTCGTCGCCACCATCGAACGCAACATGACGCTGCCGGAATCGCGCCGCAAGAGCGAGCTGACCTCGGTTGAGAAGGTCGAGGCCTCGGGCGAATACGAGGTGAAGTTCACGCTGAAGAGCCCTGACGTGACGCTGCTTGCCCAGCTTTCTGACCGCGCCGGCATGATCGTTTCGCCGAAGGCTGCCAAGGAACTGGGTGCCAATTTCGGCAATCACCCGGTTTGCGCCGGTCCCTTCAAGTTCGTCGAGCGCGTCCAGCAGGACCGCATCGTGCTCGAGAAGTTCCAGGACTACTGGAACAAGGACAATATCTTCGTCGACAAGGTCACCTACCTGCCGATCCCGGACACTACGGTGCGCCTTGCCAACCTGCGCTCGGGCGATCTCGACATGATCGAGCGCCTGGCACCGACCGATGCCGCTTCGGTGAAGGAAGATGCGAGCCTCACCTATGCCGACGCGATCGGCACCGGCTACATGGCGCTCTACGCCAATGTCGGCAACGGCGCTCGTGCCGACAATCCGTTCGGCAAGGACAAGCGCCTGCGCCAAGCCTTCTCGCTGGCGCTCGACCGCGATGCGCTGAACCAGATCGTCTATGAAGGCACCTCGGTTGCCGGTAACCAGTCGTTCCCGCCGAACAGCCCATGGTTCGACAAGGATATCCCGGTTCCCGCTCGCGATCTCGACAAGGCCAAGGCGTTGATCAAGGAAGCCGGTTTCGACCGCGTGCCGATCGAGCTGCAGGTGCAGAACAACCCGGTCGCCTCGCAGATGATGCAGGTCGTCCAGTCGATGGTTGCTGAAGCCGGCTTCGACGTCACCATCCGCTCGACAGAATTCGCTACGCTGCTTTCCGAGCAGACGGCGGGCAACTACCAGCTCAGCCGCTCGGACTGGTCCGGCCGTATCGATCCTGATGGCAACATCCACCAGTTCATCACCTGCAAGGGCGGCATCAACGATACCAAGTATTGCAACGCCGAAGTCGACAAGCTGTTGAACGAAGCCCGCGCGTCCACCGACGATGCGGTCCGCAAGCAGAAGTATGACGCCGCGGCCGTGATCCTCAACGACGACATGCCGATCATCTATCTCGGCCATAACTCGTGGATCTGGGCGATGCACAAGAACGTCACCGGCTTCGTTGCCTCGCCTGACGGCATGATCCGTCTGACGGGTGTCAAGAAGGAAGGCTGAACCAGCCATCGCGGCGGCGGGTAATGCCCGCCGCCTCTCCCCGCTCGCTCAGGATCGTTCATGTACACCTACATCGCCAAGCGGCTTCTCGTCGCCATTCCGACGCTGCTGATCATATCGGTCTTCGTCTTCTCGCTGCAGAAGCTGCTGCCGGGTGACCCCATCCTCGCCATGGCCGGCGAAGAGCGGGATCCGCAGGTGATCGAATATCTGCGCGAGAAATACCGGTTGAACGATCCGGTGCCCTACCAGTATGTTTCCTGGCTGGGCTCGGTGCTGCAGGGCGATCTCGGCATTTCGCTCAGAACCAATCAGCCGGTTCTGGAACTGGTGGCCGAGAAACTCCCAGTCACCATTCAGCTCGCCATCATGTCGATGATCTTCGCCTTCGTGATCGGCGTTCCCATGGGCATTCTGGCGGCGGTGAAGAAGAACACCGCATTCGACTATATCGCCAATCTGATCGCGCTTTCCGGGCTTTCGATCCCGAATTTCTGGCTCGGCATCATGCTGATCCTGCTGGTCTCGGTGAAACTCGGCTGGCTGCCCGCTTCCGGATACGAGCCCTTCTTCAACGACCCGATCCGCTCGATTCAGACAATGCTGATGCCCTCCTTCGTGCTCGGCAATGCGCTGGCCGCGACGCTGATGCGGCACACGCGCTCGGCGATGCTGAGCGTGCTCAGCGCCGACTATATCCGCACCGCCCGCGCCAAGGGCCTCTCTGAGCGCTCTGTCGTGCTGGAACACAGCTTCCGCAACGCCGTGCTGCCGATCGTGACGCTGAGCGCCCTGCTCTTCGGCGAGCTTCTGGCGGGCGCGGTTCTGACCGAGCAGATCTTCACCATTCCGGGCTTCGGCAAACTGATCGTCGATGCTGTCTTCAATCGCGACTATGCGGTCGTCCAGGGCGTCGTGCTCTGCACCGCGATCGGCTTCATCCTGATGAATCTCATCGCCGATATCCTCTATGTCCTTCTCAATCCGCGCATGAGGGCCTCGCTATGACCGCCATCGATCAGGTCGCTGTCACCACCGAACAGCGTGTGCCAAGCCGCGCCTGGCGCAAGCTGAAGGCCAACAAGGGCGCGCTTGCCGGTCTCTGCATCATCGCCTTCTTCGCAATCCTGGCGATTGCGGCACCTCTGCTGCCGATTCCCGATCCGAACGGCACGAGCTGGTCTGCGATCCGCAAGGCGCCATCGGCGGCCCATTGGCTCGGCACCGACGATCTCGGCCGCGACATCCTTTCGCGGATGATCTGGGGCGCCCAGGCCTCGCTGATGGCGGGCGTCTTCTCGGTGGCGATCGCTGTCATCGTCGGCGTGCCCTTCGGCCTGATGGCCGGCTATTTCGGCGGCTGGGTCGATCAGATCATCTCGCGCATCACCGAAGCCTTCCTCGCAATGCCGTTCCTGATCACCGCGATCGCGCTTGCCGCCTTCCTTGGGCCCAGCCTCACCAACGCGATGATCGCCATCGGCCTTTCGGCCATGCCGATCTTCATCCGCCTCACCCGCGGCCAGGTGCTGGCCGTCAAGACGGAGGAATATGTCGAGGGGGCCCGCTCCATCGGCCTCAGGCATTTCAGGATCATCACCCGCTACATCCTGCCGAATGTCGCAGCACCCATTCTCGTGCAGGCGACGCTGACGATTGCAACTGCGATCATCGCCGAGGCCAGCCTCTCCTTCCTCGGCCTCGGCCAGCAGCCGCCCGCCGCCAGCTGGGGATCGATGCTGAACGTTGCCAAGAACTTCCTCTCCCAAGCCCCATGGATGGCGATGTGGCCGGGGGCGGCGATCTTCCTCGTCGTCATCGGCTTCAATCTCCTCGGCGACGGCCTGCGCGATGCGCTCGATCCGCGCGAAGCATGATTTCCTGAAAGGACATTCGAAATGACCGCATTCACGACCCGTCCCGAAATCCTCGGCACGTTCGGCGTCGTCACCTCCACTCACTGGATCGCCTCGGCGGTCGGCATGAGCATTCTCGAAAAGGGCGGCAACGCCTTCGATGCGGCTGTCGCCACAGGCTTCGTGCTGCAGATCGTCGAGCCGCATCTCTGCGGCCCGGGCGGCGATATGCCTGCGGTCCTCTATTCGAAGAAGAAGGACAAGGTCGAGGTCATCTGTGCGCAGGGCCCGGCCCCTGCAGGCGCGACTATCGAGCATTACACATCCGAAGGCCTGAAGCTGATCCCCGGCGACGGTCTGCTTTCGACCGTCATTCCCGGCAGCTTCGACGGCTGGATGCTGATGCTGCGCGACTATGGCACGATGAGCCTTCGCGACGTGCTGGAGCCGGCGATCTATTACGCGGAGAACGGTCACCCGATGCTGCCGCGCGTCTCGGCGACGATTGCAGGCCTCGCCTCGTTCTTCGAGAAGGAATGGCCGACATCCCACAAGACCTGGCTGCCCGGTGGCGCCGCACCTGAGCCGCTCTCCAACTTCAAGAACCCGGTTCTCGCCGGGACCTGGAAGCGGATCATCGCTGAGGCAGAAGCCAAGCGTGGCCGCGAGGAACAGGTCGAGGCTGCGCGCGATGCCTTCTACCGCGGCTTCGTTGCCGAGGCGATCGAGCGCTATGCCGGTTCGACCGAGGTGATGGATGCGAGTGGCATCAAGCATAAGGGCGTCATCACCGCCGATGACATGGCGAACTGGTCGGCCACGATCGAAGCGCCTCAGACCTACGACTACCACGGCTGGACGGTCGCCAAGATCGGCCCTTGGGGACAGGGACCGGTCTTCCTGCAGACGCTGGCGCTGCTCAAGGGCATCGATATCGCCGCGATGGATCCGGTTGGCGTCGATTTCGTCCATACCGTCACCGAAGCGATGAAGCTCGCCTTCGCCGACCGCGAAATCTACTACGGCGATCCCAATTTCTCGACGATCCCGATCGAGCATCTGCTGTCGGACGCCTATAGCGACGAGCGCCGCAAGCTCATCAAGCCGGAGGCATCGCTGGAGCTGCAGCCCGGCATTGTTCCCGGCTTCGAGGACCAGTATGCGCTGACGATGGACATGCTCGGCGTCACCTCCAAGACCGGCGCGGTCTATGAGCCGACCATGGCGCATCTCTCCGAAAAGCGCGGCGACACCGTCCATATCGACGTGATCGACCGCGAGGGCAACATGGTGTCGATCACCCCTTCGGGCGGCTGGCTGCAGTCGTCACCGACGGTGCCGGGCCTTGGCTTCTGCCTCAATTCCCGCGCCCAAATGTTCTGGCTGAAGCCCGGACTGCCGACCTCGCTTGCGCCAGGCAAGCGGCCGCGCACGACGCTGACGCCCTCGATCGCGCTTCATGAAGGACGCCCCACCTTGTCCTTCGGCACGCCAGGGGGCGACCAGCAGGAGCAATGGCAGCTCTCCTTCTTCCTGCGCTATGTCCATCACAAGATGAACCTGCAGGCGGCAATCGACCAGCCGCTGTTCCACACCTCGCATTTCCCGGGCTCCTTCTACCCCCGCACCCGCGAGCCGGGCAGCTTGATGGCAGAAGCGAATTTCGGCGAGGGCGTTCTCGAGGCCCTGCGCAAGAAGGGTCACAAGCTGACGGTTGCCGATCCGTGGACCGTCGGCCGCCTGACCGCAGCACGCCGCGATGCCGACGGGTTGCTGCGGGCTGCGGCGACCCCGCGCCTGATGCAGGCCTATGCGGTGGGGAGATAGACCGTGACCTATTCGATCGTCGCCCGCGACCCCAGCACCGGCCATCTCGGCATCGCCGTCGCCAGCCGCTTCTTCGCCGTTGGCGGCATCGTCCCGCATATCCGCGGCGGGATCGGTGCGGTGGCGACGCAGGCTTTCGTCAATCCGCTGAACGGCGTCGATGGCCTGGGCATGCTTGCCGCAGCGCAAGCGCCGGAGGCAATCGTTGCCGAGTTGGCTGCGCGCGACGATGGCCGTGATCAGCGGCAGTTCCATATGATCGACGCGACCGGCCGCAATGCCGCCTTTACCGGCGAAAAGTGCATCGACTGGGCCGGGCATCTGGTGGCGGGCAACGTCTCCGTCGCCGGCAACATGCTCGCCGGTGCCGAGGTGATCGCGGCAACGCTCGCGGCCTATCAGAAGACCGCAGGCAAGCCGCTGGCCGAACGGCTGCTGGAAGCCATGCAGGCCGGTGAAGACGCCGGTGGCGACAAGCGCGGCAAGCAATCGGCCGCCCTCGTCATCTACCGCGACCAGGATTACGCCTGGCTCAATATCCGCGCCGACGATCATACCGATCCGCTGGCGGAGCTGCGCCGGCTCTATGCTGTCGCCAGCGAGCGCTACCTCTATGTCGCCGAGACGATGGCGACGCGCCAGAATCCGAGCGGCATGATCGACCGGCGCGAGATCGACGCGAAAATTGCCGCCGTCGAGGCTGCCCGCATCGCCGAAGGGCGGCCCTCGGCCTCCTTTGCCACGCCGCTCAAGACCTGAGACCGAACCATGAAGCAGGAAAAAAACATGGGTGAAGCTGCAAATCCGGTGCTTTCGGTCAAGAACCTGACCACCTCGTTTCTGGTCGATGGCGCCTGGAAGCCCGTCGTGCGCGACGTCTCCTTCGATGTCATGCCCGGCGAGACGGTGGCGATCGTCGGCGAATCCGGCTCGGGCAAGAGCGTCACCTCGCTATCGATCATGCGGCTGCTCGCCAAGAAGCAGAGCCGCGTCGAGGGCAGCATCCTGCTGAACGGCAAGGACATTCTGGCGCTCTCCGACAAGGAGATGCGCAAGGTCCGCGGCAATGACGCGGCGATGATCTTCCAGGAGCCGATGACCTCGCTGAACCCGATCTTCACGATCGGCCGCCAGATTTCCGAAGCGCTGACCTGCCATGGCGAGATGACCAAATCGGAAGCCCGGGCCGAGACGATCCGGCTCCTCGAAAAGGTCCGCATTCCGAACGCATCCTCCCGCTTCGACGAATATCCGCATCAGTTTTCCGGCGGCATGCGCCAGCGCGTGATGATCGCGATGGCACTTGCTTCCCGGCCGAAGCTCTTGATCGCGGACGAGCCGACGACGGCGCTTGATGTGACGATCCAGGGCCAGATCCTCGACCTGATCAAGCTGCTGCAGGAAGAGGAAGGCATGTCCGTTCTCTTCATCACCCACGACATGGGCGTGGTCGCCGAAATCTCCGACCGCACCATCGTCATGTATCGCGGCGAAGCTGTCGAGGCCGGGCCGACCGACGATATCTTCCACCGCGGCAAACACCCCTATACCCGCGCGCTGCTGTCGGCCGTTCCACGGCTGGGCTCGATGACCGGCCACCAGTGGCCGCTGCGCTTTCCTGTCGTCGATACCACCACCGGCGAGCGCACCGAGCCAGTTGCTGTCGCCGATACCGTCGATCGCGGTAAGACGCCGATCCTCGAGGTCAAAAACCTGACGACGCGCTTTGCAATCCGTGGCGGCGTTTTCGGCACGCGCACCGGCGCCATCCACGCGGTCGAGGATGTCTCCTTCGACCTTTTCCAGGGCGAGACCCTGTCGCTGGTCGGCGAATCCGGCTGCGGAAAGTCGACGACCGGCCGATCGATCACCCGGCTGATCGAGCCGAATGCCGGCACCGTCAATCTCGACGGTTACGACGTGACGGGGCTGGATTCATCGCGCCTCCGGCACATGCGCCGCAGCATCCAGATGATCTTCCAGGATCCCTTCGCCAGCCTGAACCCGCGCATGACCATCGGCGCCACCGTCAGCGAGCCGATCGTCGCCCATGATCTCGGAACCCGGGCGCAGGCGCGCGACAAGGCCGCCGATCTGCTGGAGCGCGTCGGGTTGAAACCCGACATGATGGAGCGCTATCCGCACGAATTTTCCGGCGGCCAGCGCCAGCGCATCTGCATCGCCCGCGCACTGGCGCTCGATCCGAAGGTGATCGTCGCCGACGAGAGCGTCTCGGCCCTCGACGTCTCGATCAAGGCGCAGGTCTGCAATCTCCTGATGGACCTGCAGCAGAGCCTCAAGCTGGCTTTCCTGTTCATCTCGCACGACATGGCCGTCGTCGAGCGCGTCAGCCATCGCGTCGCCGTCATGTATCTCGGCGAGATCGTCGAAATCGGCCCGCGCGAAGCGGTGTTCGGCAATCCGCAGCACCCCTATACCAAGAAGCTGATTGCCGCCGTTCCGGTTCCCGATCCATCGCGCCGCAGCATCAAGCGCGGGCTCTCCACGGACGAGCTGAAAAGCCCGGTGCGTCCGCTCGGCTACGTGCCGCCAAAGCGCTGCTACAAGAGCCTCGGCAACGGCCATATGGTCCAAGTCGAGGCCTGAAACATATACTCCCGGCAGCGATGCGGGCCGCTCTCGATCCGAATATTAATTCCCTGTAATTCTTACCGTTTTGCAATGAAACGGTAATGAACATTTAATTTGTAAATGAACCCTGAGCGGCGCATATCAGTATCAAGCGCTAATTCTTCACGAACACCTGTAATCGCTAAGTAAAGCGGCGGTTTTTAATTTGAAGAGTTTGTGCATTTCGCCCGACGCCCGCGTTCCCCGGAACATCGACGCCGCTTAGCAACTATTTGCAAGGGACCATTCGCCATGCCCAATATCCTTCTCAAGCACCGCACTGCAGCGCTTCTCGGCGCCGCCCTGATTGCCGGCACTGCGGCGCTGCCTTTCACCATCAATGCCGCCTCCGCGGTTGCCGCGCCTGCCGAAGTCAGCGGCACGTTTGCCCCCGGCGGCTCGTTCGCGCCGATCGTCGATGCCGACAAGCCGGCCGTCGTTACCGTAACGACGACGATCAAGGCTACCGACACCAGCGACCAGCAGTCCTCGCCAATGGACGAGCAGTTCCGCCAGTTCTTCGAGCAGCAGGGCATCCCCATGCCGCGCCAGGCTCCGCAACATGACAGCGGCCAGCATGCGATGGCGCTCGGTTCCGGTTTCATCATCAGCCCCGATGGCGTGATCGTCACCAACAACCACGTCATCGACAATGCCATCGACATCAAGGTAACGCTGGATGACGGTACCGAACTGCCCGCCAAGCTCGTCGGCACTGATCCGAAGTCGGATATTGCCGTTCTGAAAATCCAGGCTCCGAAGCCGCTGGCAACCGTTGCCTGGGGTGATTCCGACAAGCTGAAACTCGGCGACCAGATTCTCGCCATCGGCAACCCGTTCGGCATCGGCACCACGGTGACCGCCGGTATCGTCTCGGCCCGCGGCCGCGACCTGCATAGCGGCCCGTACGACGACTTCATCCAGATCGACGCGCCGATCAACCACGGCAATTCCGGCGGCCCGCTTGTCGACCGTGACGGCCATGTCGTCGGCATCAACACCGCGATCTACTCTCCGAACGGCGGCAGCGTCGGCGTGGGCTTCGCCATCCCGTCCGCTGAAGCCCGCACCATCGTCGCCAAGCTGCAGAAGAACGGCTCGATCGACCACGGCTATCTCGGCGTGCAGATCCAGGCCGTCACCAAGGATGTCGCCGATGCAGTTGGCCTGACCGATGCCCAGGGCGCTCTCGTCGCTGCCGTATCGGATGATACTCCGGCTGCCCATGCAGGTATCAAGACAGGCGATATCGTTACCGCAGTCGGCGGCGAAGCCGTCAAGACTCCGAAGGACCTGTCGCGCCTCGTTGCCGACATGTCGCCCGGCGCCAAGCAGACGCTCACCGTCTGGCGCGACGGCAAGAGCGCCGAGCTCAACGTCACCATCGGTGGCAATGACGACGGACAGAAGCAGGCCGCTGCCGATGAAGGCGATGGCAAGGTCCAGACCGGTCCGAGCATCGGCGTCGGTCTCGCCGACCTGACGCCGGACACCCGTCAGGAACTGAACCTCCCGCGCGGCGTCACCGGTGCTGTCGTTGCCAGCGTAAACCCCGACAAGACGGCCGCTGCTGCCGGCATCCAGACCGGCGACGTGATCGTCTCGGTCAACGACAAGCCGGTGCATGGCGCAAGCGATGCCAAGACCGCCGTCGCCGAAGCCGCCAAATCCGGCCGCAAGTCGGTGCTGCTGCTGGTCGAACGCGGTGGCAACAAAACCTTCGTGGCCGTGCCCTTCTCCGCCGCTTAGGGCCCCTCAACGGTCATGGAAGCGCCTCGCATCTCCGGATGCGGGGCGTTCTTGTCAGATCTCCACAACTTCCCTGCCACGGCGCTTGACAGCATCCGCCGGCTTCAGCAATATGAAACCGGTTTCAATCGTGCTTGGGGAGAGCGATCGTGCGGTTCGACCTTTCGATCCTTTTGCCGCATATCGGCTTTCTCGCCAAAGGCGCCCTGCTGACGGCAGAGGCCTGTGCGCTGGCGCTGCTCGGCAGCGTCATCATGGGCGCCTTCGTGGCGATCGCCCGCACCTCGTCTTCGAAGACGCTGCGGCGCGTTGCCTTCGTCTATGTCGACATCTTCCGCAACGTGCCGTTCATCGTCCAGCTATTCTTCTTCTATTACGGCCTGCCGGAACTCGGCATCTATATCGATGCCTTCACGACTGGTGTCGTGGCGCTGTCGATTGCCGGCGGCGCCTATGCTTCCGATGTCATCCGAGCCGGGATCTTGGCGATCGACCCCGGCATCATCGAAGCGGCTGAGGTCAGCGGCCTGTCGCGCCGGGTGACTTTTACCAAGATCGTGCTGCCGATCGCACTCAGGACTTCAATCCGGCCGCTCGGCTCGGTGCTGATCAACCTGATCCTCACATCGTCGATCCTCTCGACCATCACGCTGAACGAGCTCACCGGTTCGGCGCAGATCGTCGTTTCGCAGACCTACCGGCCCTTCGAAGTCTATGTCGTGCTGCTGGTTGCCTATGCCGTGCTGACCTATCTCGTGTCGCTCGGCGTCACGCTGCTTCACCGCCGCCTCAACCGTGACATGATGGAGGCCGTCGGCTGATGCGCTATACCGATTTCACCTCTTACGATTTCGTGCTGCTCGCCCAGGGCCTCGGCGTCAGCGTCGCATTGTTTTTCGGCACGTCGCTGATCGGTCTGCTGATCGGCATTCTCTGGGCAGTCGTGCGCTTCTACCGCGTGCCGGTGCTGCTGCAGATCGTTACCTTCGTCTCCGAGCTCCTGAAGAACTCGCCTGTCCTGGTGCAGCTCTTCCTGGTCTTCTTCGGCCTGCCGGCGCTTTTCCATATCCGTATCACGCCTGTTACGGCCGCGACGATCACGCTGTCGGCCAATACCGCCGCCTTCGTCTACGTCATCGCCGTTTCGGCGATCGAATCCATCGGCCGCGACCAGATCGAAGCGGCCCGCGTCTTCGGCCTGACCCGCTGGCTGGTGCTGCGCCATGTCGTGGCGCCACAGGCGATGGCCTTTGCGATCGGCCCGCTGATCGCGCTGCTCGTCAACCAGCTGCAGGTGACGTCGCTGATCTCGGTGATCGGCGTCGTTGATCTCACCAAGATCGGCAACATCCTGAACCTCAGGACGCTGAAGCCGTTCATCGTCTGGACCGCCGTCGGCCTGCTCTATTATGCGACCGCGAAGCTCGTCGCGCTTCTCGGCACCCGTTTCGAAAACCGCCTCAGGGCTCATAGCGCCTGGAGAGGGCTCTGACATGCTCAAAGTAGAAAACGTCAAGAAAGCGTTCGGCTCGACCATCGTCCTCGACGGCATCGACCTGACCATCAATCCCGGTGAGGTCGTTTCGATCCTGGGATCGTCAGGCTCCGGCAAATCGACGCTGATCCGCTGCATCAACGGCCTGGAAAAGCTGAATGGCGGCCGGATCCTCGTCGACGAATTCGACACCGGCAAGCCCAAGGAACTGGCCGAGGCGCGCAAGCGCTCCGCCACCGTCTTCCAGCTGTTCAATCTCTATCCGCACATGACCGTGCTCGGCAACGTGACGCTGGCGCCGATAGAAGTGCTCAAGAAGCCGCGGGCTGAAGCCGAGGCGACCGCCCGCGCGCTGTTGGCCTCAGTCGGCCTCGCCGATCGCGCCGATGCCTATCCGGCCCAGCTTTCCGGCGGCCAGCGCCAGCGTGTCGGCATCTGCCGGGCGCTTGCCATGCAGCCACGCTATCTGCTGCTCGACGAAGTGACGAGCGCGCTAGACCCTGAAATGACCGCCGAAGTGCTGGCGATCCTCGCCAAGCTCGCCGAAGAGGGCACGACCATGCTCTTCGTCACCCACGAGATCGAGTTCGCCCGGCAGATTTCCGACCGGATCGTCTTTCTCGACAAGGGCAAGCTGCTTGTCGATCTGCCGACCGAACAGTTTTTCGCCGCCGATGGCGGCATGGCGCAGCCCCGCGTTGCCCAGTTCCTTTCCAAAATGCGTAAAGATTAGAGGTTTTTCATGCTGCTCATCGCCAACAAAGAAGCCTGGCCGGGTTTTGCCCATACGGTCGATATGCTGCGCAGCGGCGCCAACAGCCTCGACGCCATGGTTGCCGGCATCGGCAAGGTCGAGAGCGAAGTCAAGGTCCGCAGCGTCGGTTTCGGCGGCTGGCCGAACATGATCGGCGACATGGAGCTGGATGCCGCCGTGATGGACGGTACCACCCGTGACGTCGGCGCTGTCGGCGCCGTACCCAATACGCTGCCGGTCGCGAAACTTGCCCACGAAGTCATGAAGCGCCTGCCGCATGTGATGCTGACCGGCAATGGCGCGCGCCGCTTTGCCAGTGAAATCGGTTTCCCCGAAGACGACGTGTTGTTCGAAGACAGCAAGCGCGTTTGGTGGGAGCGGCTGGAAAAGGAACTGTCGGCCGAAGAGCTGGCGAAATTCCCGAACATTCCGCTGGCGCCGCTCAGCAAGGCGATCACCGATCCGGAGCGCGTGCGCGACACCACCGTGTTCCTCTCGGCCGATTCCGCTCGCGGCATTCATGCTGCAACCTCCACGTCGGGCTGGGCCTGGAAATATCCGGGCCGTCTCGGCGACTCGCCGATCCCCGGCGCCGGCTTCTACGCCGACAGCCGCTATGGCGCGGCCGCCTGCACCCATACCGGCGAAATGACCATGCGCTGCTCGACCTCGCGCACCATCGTGCTCGCCATGAAGCTCGGCTATTCGCTCTCCGACGCGATCAAGTTTGCCGTCGAGGAGCTTAGCGAACTCAATACCGGTTTCCTTGCCGGCGTCGTCATTCATGCGGTTGACGCAAAAGGAAATCATGAGGTTGTGAATTTCAGATGCGAGGGCGAGATCAGCTACTGGCTCTGGGAGGATTCGATGTCCGAACCGGAATTGCGGACTGCGAAACAGGCATAATCAACGAAGAGGGAATGGAACAATGAAACGCTTACTCACCGCAATTGCTGCGATCGCTGTTGTCGCAGGCTCGGCTCTGCCGTCCTTTGCCGGCATGCTCGATGATATCCGTTCGCGCGGCACGATCCGCATCGGCGTGTCGCTCGGCGGCGAGCCGATCGGTTTCCGCGACGACCAGAACAACCCTGTCGGCTACGACGTCGATGTCGCCAAGCGCCTGGCTGAAAAGATCGGTGTGCCGGTCGAATTCACCGACGTTTCAGGCGACGCCCGCATTTCCATGCTGGTCTCCGGCCAGATTGACGTGGCGATCGCCAATACCTCGGCCACGCTCGAGCGCGCCAAGGTCGTCAATTTCTCGATCCCCTATAACCGCGCCGGTCTGCGCGTCATCGTGCAGAAGGATGCGGGCATCAAGGATTTGAAGGATCTCGCCGGCAAGAAGATCGTCGTCGGCCGCGGAACGACGGGCGAAACCTTCCTGAAGACCGCCGTTCCGGATGCGGAACTCGTCTATGTCGACCAGTTCGCGCCCGACGGCGTTCTGCAGCTGCAGCAGAAGCGCGTTGATGCTGCGATCGAGGACTCCTCGCTGCTCGACTATCTCGCGACCAAGAACCCGACGCTGGTGACGCTTGCCGGTCTCTATTCCAACGACCCGATCGGCATGGCCGTTGCCAAGGGCGATCCGGAATTCGTCCGCTGGCTCGACATGTTCGTGTCCGATTACATCCAGTCGGGCGCCTATGAGGCAAACTACAAGAAGTGGTGGGGCGCTGAAGCCAACCCGCCGGCTCTGAACCCACAGTGGTAAGACAATAAAGGCCGCCTCCGGGCGGCCTTTTTCATTACGAGGTGGCGCGCAGCACGAAGCGCGTCGGCACCATGATCGGCGGCTGTCCCGGCTTGAACGCCTCCGGATTGGCGATGAAATCGACGATATGCCGGACGTAATCGGACTTGTCGTAGCCGATTGACGAGATCGGATAGGCCTCGAAATCGGTCAGCGACAGATTGTCGAAGCCATAAAGCCGGAAACGCGGCGGCCGGTTGCCCGGAAAATCCGAACGGCAGACATCGAGAATGCCCATCGCCATGGCATCGGATGTGCAGAAGATCGCATCGGGACAATCATCACCGGCGAGCACAGCCGCAGCGGCATGTCCACTGGCATAGGAATAGTCCCCCTGAACCGTGCGCTTCAATTCGATCCGGTGCTGCTCGAAAGCCTTGCGATAAAGACCGATACGCGCATGCTCGACCGGCGATGAGGCGCGGCCGGTGACCAGCCCCGCAGTGCGCACTCGCTTGCTGGCGGCATCCGCGACCGCCTCGAAAATACCGACGGCCTCGTCGGGCATCACGACAGGCGAGAGCTCGTCATGCAGCCCGTTCAGCATGACCACCAGATCGGAACGGAACATCCGCCGCACGGTGGTCGCATCCGCGAAGTCCGAGAACACCAGCCCGGCATCGACATGGTAGGCGACGCCGTTTCTGAGGAACTCTTCGACGCGCGCGACCGAACCGATGCGCACCAGGATGACCTGTTTGCCGATCGCCTGGATCTGATCGATCAGCCGGTCGAACAGGTCGAGGTCGGAGAGATCGTGAATGTGGTTGACGACGACGGCGACGAGATTGACCGTCTTGGTGGTCAGGCTCTGAGCCAAGAGGTTCGGCTTGTAGCCGAGGGCATTGGCCGCATCGATGACGCGCTCGCGCTTGTCGGCGGACACCGGCCGCGGCTCGGTCGAAAGGGCCCGGCTTGCGACTGCGCGGGAAACGCCGGCCAGCCGCGCAACATCGGCAATCGTCGGAGCGGCATCACGGCCAGTCGGTGCTTTCATCGTCAGTTGCTTCCCCACCTTCTTCCGGCCTGATACCGCAAGCTTGCCGTTCTGGCCAAGCGAAATACCAGCCATTTTCAGCCCAAACTGCCAGATTGCGCCGCGCTTCGCAATCTGGCCCAAATGGGTCAGTTCCTTAGGCGGCGAAATGCCGGCATCAAGCCTGTTCACCGGAGCCAGATCACTACGGTGATAAGATAGACGAAAGGTCCGAAGCGGATTGTCGTATGTGCAGGGCGAGCGGCGCCCCCGTAGACGGCAGCGCCCGTGATCTCACCGGAGCGCAGCGTCGCCCTTCCCCTTGCCGAGGATCGAGCCCAGGATCATCGCGATGTCGCGCCACAGGCTGACGGTTTTGACGTACTCGGCATCGGCCGCCGCAAGCTTCTCCGGTGTCGACATGTCAATGCCAGCGATCTGGGCGAGCCCAGTAATGCCCGGCCGGACGGCGAACACGCCTTTGGCCCGGCGCGCCGAGATCACATCTGGCTGTGTCAGCAGGCAGGGGCGCGGCCCTACCAAACTCATGTCGCCGCGCAGCACATTGACGAGCTGCGGGAGCTCGTCCAGCTTGTAGGCACGCAACGTCCTGCCGATCGGCGTGATCCACGCTTCGGCGGCATCGTGAGAGCCGACACTGGGTGTACCGGCTGCCATCGTCCTGAACTTGATGCAGGTAAACGGAACCTCATACCGGCCCACACGCTTCTGCAGGAAAAGCGCGCCGCCGGGAGAAGACCGCCTCACGAGGATAACAAGCACGAGCAAAACTGGCGAAAGCACAATAAGGCCGCCCAGAGACGCGCAAAAATCAAAGAGCCGCTTGATCAGTTGGTTCATTGTCTGTGTCATTTCATGTCCGTGAAGGCACTCGTGAGTCCAGAGCGAGTGCCAGTCCCTCGCTCATACCGAAAGGCGGCGTCCAGCCCAACCGGCTACGGGTTGCGTCTATATCGACTTCCAGCGATCGCGTCAGCCGATACACAAGCTCCTGCTTGCCAAGCGCGCGCCCGGCAACTTCGAGCAAAAACCCGGGGCACGGTAATAAGCGTACGGGCGAACCGACCGTTGAACCGATCAGCCTCAACAGCTCCGGCGTCGATGGACTTTCACCGTCCCCGGCGAGGAAAGTGCCTCCGGCTGCTGCAGGATGTCCGCCGGCGAGGATGATCAGATCGATCAGGTTGCCGAGATAGACCATCGAGCGCTTGTTGCGAATGGATCTCAGAGGCAGCGGCAGCCCACGCTGGACCAAGCTTACCAGCGCGTTGAAACTACCGCGCATATGCCGGCCGTAGACCAGTGGCGAACGAATGACGACCACCTCCATGCCCGTCTGGCCGGAGAGAGCGTGAAGTCCCTGCTCGGCCTCTAGCTTCGTCGCAGCATAGTCCGTCTGCGGATTCGGCGCCTCACCAGCTTTGAACGGCTGCCCGTCTGTGGTCCACTCACCATTCGCTTTAATGGTGCTGACGAACACAAACCTCTTCACGCCTGCGGCAGCGGCCTGTCGCGCAAGATTAAGCGTTCCGTCGACATTCACCGCGCGATAGGTCTGAAGCGCCGCCGGGTCGCCCTCGATTACGTTCTGATTGACCGATGCCAGATGGAAGACGACATTGATGCCGGAAGTGGCTGCCGACCAGTCCGTATGGCCGTTTATCTCGCCGACTGGAAACAGCCCTGGGTATGCATGCCGGCCAGCCGCCCGGAACGCAATCCCGCGCTGCCGCAGCGCCTCCTGCATTCCCTTGCCGACAAATCCCGTCGCTCCCGTCAGAAGGAACATTGAAAACCTCGTATACCGACTGGCGAATTCGCATTGCGAACGGCCATTAAACGACTTTCTTGCGCAGCGATACTAGATCGACAACCCGCTCCAAAGGGCTATATCCGGGCGCGAGCTCGGCCAAGGCGATCTTGATGCTCTGGGCATCACCTTCGCGGGCATAGTTGGCGAGCTTGTCGAGCTTCGTCGAAAGTTCGACCCATGGAAAGAATTGCTCGCGTGCGCGCCTGATCTTTGGATGGTCGGTCATCTCGGGATTGTCGCTTATAAGAAGCTCCTCGTAGAGCTTCTCGCCGGGCCTCAGGCCGGTTGTGACAATGCTGATATCACCGTCTGGATTCTGTTCATCTTGAACAGTCAGGCCAGAGAGTTCAACCATGCGGCGGGCGAGATCGATGATCTTGACTGGCTCGCCCATGTCGAGGACGTAAACGTCTCCCCCTGTGGCCATGGCGCCCGCCTGGATCACCAGCTGAGCCGCCTCGGGCACAGTCATAAAGAACCGGGTAATTTCCTCGTGCGTCAACGTGATCGGGCCACCGCGGCTAATCTGCTGACGAAACAGGGGCACCACAGACCCGGACGATCCCAGCACGTTTCCGAAGCGAACCATCGAAAAGGTCGTGCGATCCTGGCCTTCGGACAGCGCCTGAAGGATCGTTTCAGCCAACCGCTTGGTTGCCCCCATGACATTCGTAGGCCGGACCGCCTTGTCGGTGCTGACCAGGATCATCCGATCGACCCCGGCTGCAAGAGCTGCCTTGGCAACGGAAAGCGTGCCGAAGACATTTGTCTTCACACCCTCGGCGGGGTTCTGCTCGACCAGCGGTACATGCTTGTAGGCCGCGGCATGGTAGACGGTCGATGGCCGCCACGTCGCAACAATACTGCTAATGCGATGCTCGTCGCAAACATCGGCTAGAAGCGGAATAACAGGAAACAGTTGCTCGCCGTCTGCTCCTTCCAGTTCGCTTTGAAGCGAGTAGATGCCGAACTCGTTCTGATCAAGCAGCAGCAGCGCCTTCGGACGAAGCTTTGCAATCTCCCGGCAGAGCTGGCCGCCGATGGATCCTGCCGCTCCAGTAACGAGCACGACGCGATCGCGGACATTGCGCTCCAGAAGTTCCGTGTTGGGAAGTACTGCGATCCGGCCGAGAAGATCCTCAACATCAAGATCGCGCAGGTCCGTCAATTGCGCCTGGCCGGTGGCCAATGCGGAAATATCCGGCACGGTGCGGACCGCAACTTTGGCCGAGCGCAGTCTCTCAAGAATCTCGTTGCGCCTGTTGCGATCGATTTGCGGCAGGGCAAGGAGGACCGTGCGGATCTGAAGATCGTCGCAGATCTGCTCGATTTTCTCCGGGCTATAAATCTTAACGCCGTTGAGCGACATCCCCCTCAGGCCTGTATCGTCATCCAGAAAACCAACAACCTTGAATTCGGCGGAATGACCAAGCGCGCTGACGAGCTGGCGTCCCTGTGATCCGGCTCCATAGACAAGCGTGCGGATGGGAGCCGCCATCCCGCGGATTTCGCTATATGCGTCATATAGAAAGTACCGCGCCACGAAACGTGAAAGACCCACGGCAAGCAGCAGCAACATCGGCTGCAGAATTCCGACGGTTCGCGGGATCGACGGCACGCTAATTATGCTGAAGATCAGTGTGTAGACCAAGCCGTAGATCACGACGCACTTGATGACAGTGGCAAAGGCGGCCCACCCCATGAACCGGAAGATCGCTCGGTAGAGCCCAAAGGTTATGAACAACGGCAGCGCGATGACCAGCGATACCGGGATCGTCCAGAACTGTATGCCCGACAAGGCGTACCAGTCGTTGAACCGGAAGCAGAACGCGAGCCACACAGTGATAACGCAAAGGCAAGCATCGAACAGGAGCGCAATGACCCGCTTTGCCGGACGCGGTAAAGCAAGGATATCTTGAAGGATTTTGTCAAACATGGAACAGGCTCAAGCTCAACACTTTGGGAAGCCGCGCGATAGGCGGATAACACGGATAATCGCAAACCACGTGACTACCCCTCTTCGCGCGCAGCGCGCAAACACCTCAAACGATGACTTGCGCGTTATGTCAACGCATCTTTGCGCATTCCCGAACGTAAACACACGAAAAAATGCGTTGGCCGGCATGAAATGGCACCAATTGCTAATTCTATCATTGGTGGAGTCATACTGTTCTGAGTCAGAGGGCAGCGGCTTCTCGCTCCTGGACGAAAATGACACTCTTCAGTGAAACGCGGCGCCGGAGGCTGGAGAAAGTCTGCCTTTCGCAAACGGCAATGTATTGAAATCTTATGAGTTCCGTCGTGTCCGGAGCACAATCGCGATCCAAATTAACGTAGCTAGGCACCTGTCTGCGAATCGGCGATCAGCTCACACGCCATGCGGCAATACGCCAAGGAAAAATACATGGCTTTAGCCTGAACCCTTGCAGTGCTGTTTGGTTCAAGAGTATATAGCCGCGGATCTTGAGATCATGGCTTGGCTATCCGCTCCCGCCGTTCGCGAAACATCCTAGAGATGATTGTTATGGTGTGGAAAATTGCCCTTTCATGAGAGATGAAACTTTCTTCTGATACGAGGTCCCGGGGGACATCGCGTAATTACTAGGTGCCGGAGGCGCTGTGCTGAGAGCAGCAGCCATCGGGCCGCATTGACAGAAACGTGACATGGCAGAGAGCAAGATTTGTGTAATCGGTTTGGGGTATGTCGGGCTGCCACTGGCAGTGGAATTCGGCAAACAGCGACAGGTTATTGGCTTCGACATAAACGAAGCAAGAATCCAGGAATTACGCGACGGCAAGGACTCCACGCTGGAAGTGACCGAGGAAGGTTTGCGGGAGGCCTCCCAGCTTATATTTGCTAGCGACGTGGATGCACTGAAAGATTGCGATATCTTCATCGTGACCGTACCGACGCCGGTTGATAAGACCAACCGTCCAAACCTCAACCCGCTGATCAGCGCAAGCATGATGGTCGGCTCGGTAATGCGACCGGGCGCTATCGTGATTTATGAGTCGACGGTATATCCGGGTTGCACAGAGGAAATCTGTGTTCCAGCGCTTGAGAAAGCGTCGGGCCTTACATTCAACAAGGACTTCTTTTGCGGGTACAGCCCGGAACGAATCAACCCTGGGGACAAGGTCAATACACTTACGACTATCAAGAAGATCACCAGCGGCAGTACTCCTGATGTAGCCACAGCGGTTGACCTTTTGTATCGATCCATCGTGACTGCAGGGACCTGGAAGGCGACCAGTCTGAAAGTTGCCGAGGCTGCGAAAGTAATCGAGAACAGCCAGCGCGACCTGAACATCGCGTTTGTAAACGAATTGTCCATCATCTTCGCTCGACTAGGCATTGACACGCTCGAAGTCCTGGAGGCCGCGGGCAGCAAGTGGAACTTCCTGCCGTTCCGTCCAGGCATGGTTGGCGGGCACTGCATCGGTGTTGATCCCTACTACCTCACGCACAAGGCTGAGGAAGTCGGCTATAACCCGCAGGTAATCCTGGCCGGACGACGTATCAACGATAACATGGCGCGTTACTCGGCTCGAAACGTGATCCGTCTTATGCTGAAGAACGGCATCGATGTTCCGCGGAGTACTATCGGTGTCATGGGTGTGACATTCAAGGAAAACTGCCCCGATATCCGTAACAGCAAGATTATTGACCTTGTCCGCGAACTGAATGAATGGGGCGCGAAGGTCGTTGTTGAAGACCCCTGGGCCGATCCCGGAGAAGTCGAACGGGAATACGGCATCAATCTCGCTGCGATATCGCCGGATAATCCGGTGGATTCGATCGTGGTTGCAGTGGGTCACCACGAATATCGCGCGAAATCAGCGGCTGATCTGCGCGCATTGTGCCGGGGCGATAAGCCGGTACTCGCCGACCTCAAATCCCTATTCGACCGTCACAAGGCCGCAGATGAGGGCTTTACCCTCTTCAGGCTCTAGTCTCTTTCTATAAAGGCAACTTAGGTGAACAAAATACAGCGGATAACGGGTCGGAAAATTAGGGTAGCGGTGGTTGGATGCGGTCGCATCGCCAAAAACCATTTCGGCTCAATCGAACAGCATTCTGAGGCGATAGAACTCGTTTCGGTCTGCGACATCGATCCGGAGGTGCTTGCCGCCCACGCTCAGCAATATGCAGTGCCTGGCTATGGTGACCTGGGTGAAATGCTGAAAGAGGTAACGCCCGACGTGGTCGCGCTTTGCACGCCAAGCGGCATACATGCCGATCAGGCAGTGCTGGCGGCCAGGCATGGCGCACATGTGATGACCGAAAAGCCGATGGCGACCCGGTGGTCAGACGGTGTCCGAATGGTCCGAGCCACCGATGAAGCCGGGGTTCATCTTTTTGTCGTCAAGCAAAACCGCCGGAATTCGACGTTGCAACTGCTTAAACGGGCGGTTGAAGAAAAGCGTTTTGGCAAGATCCACATGGTGCAGATCAACGTTTTTTGGGCTCGCCCGCAATCGTACTACGACCAAGCGAAATGGCGTGGCACATGGGAGCTCGACGGTGGCGCCTTCATGAACCAGGCAAGCCATTACGTCGATCTCCTCGACTGGCTCATCGGACCTGTCGAGAAGGTCCAGTGCATGACCAGCACGTATCGCGACATCGAAGTTGAAGACACCGGCGTGATGAACATCCGCTGGAGAAATGGTGCGCTAGGCTCGATGAGCGTGACGATGCTCGCCTATCCCAACAATATTGAAGGCAGCATCACGATCCTCGGAGAGAACGGGGCCGTCCGGATCGGCGGCGTCGCGGTCAACAAAATTGAGATGTGGCAATTTGCCGAACCCAAAGATTACGACACGGATATCGAAACCGCTAGCTACCAGACGACATCGGTGTACGGCTTCGGTCACCCGCTTTACTACAAGAATGTCGTGGATGTGTTGAAGCATGGCCACGAACCCGACACAGACGGCCGTGAGGGTCTGAAGTCGCTGGAACTGCTCATTGCAGCATACCGGTCGGCCCGGGACGGAAAGACGGTCTCGCTGCCGTTGGAACTCTGAAATGTCTATCACTATTCATCCGACCGCGATTGTTGATGAAGGGGCCGAAATCGGCGAGGGCAGCCGTATTTGGCATTGGGCGCATGTTTGCGGTGGTGCCAAGATTGGCGCGGGCGTATCCTTGGGCCAGAATGTTTTTGTGGGAAATAAAGTCACCATTGGCGACAAGTGCAAGATCCAGAACAATGTCTCCGTCTATGACAATGTCACGCTAGAGGAAGGCGTGTTCTGCGGCCCAAGCATGGTCTTCACGAATGTCTTTAATCCGCGCGCGCTCATCGAGCGCAAAAGCGAGTATCGGGAAACACGGGTCCGCCTTGGCGCCTCGCTCGGTGCCAATTGCACTATCGTCTGCGGTGTAACAGTCGGCGAATTCGCGTTTGTGGGCGCTGGAGCAGTGGTAAATCGCGATGTTCCAGACTACGCGCTGATGGTGGGAGTGCCGGCCAGGCAAATCGGCTGGATGAGCCAGTTTGGCGAGCGCCTCGACTTGCCGCTGACCGGTAATTCGCAAACAGTCTGTGAACATACCGGCCAAAGGTACGAGCTACGTGATGGCCGCTGCGTAGCTGTCAATTGAGTTGTCCTTCGAAGGTGAACAATGGAATTTATCGACCTCAGAAGCCAGTATAAACGCCTGAAGCCTCAGATGGATCTGGCAATCCAGCGGGTATTGGAGCATGGGCAGTTTATATTAGGGCCGGAGGTCGGTGAGCTTGAGGAGAAGCTTTGTGCCTTCACAGGCGCGCGCTACTGCATCAGCGTGGCGAATGGCACCGATGCCTTGCAAATTGCCCTGATGGCCTTGGGTGTCGGACCAGGTGATGAGATCATCACACCGGGCTTCACGTATATAGCGACTGCGGAGACTGCCGCGCTTCTTGGCGCCAAGCCTATTTATGTTGATGTCAAGGAAAACGACTTCAACCTAGATCCCGCTTTGCTCGAGGCGGCCATTACACCGAGAACACGCGCCATCATTCCGGTCAGCCTGTATGGTCAATGCGCTGATTTCGACGCAATCAACGCTATCGCGGAACGCCATGGCATTCCGGTAATCGAGGATGCCGCGCAGAGCTTCGGAGCGACCTACAAGCAGCGAAAAAGTTGCAATTTGTCCACTATTGGCTGCGCAAGCTTTTTCCCGAGCAAGCCTCTGGGCTGCTATGGCGACGGTGGTGCCATTTTTACCAATGATGAAGCACTGGCAACCGTGATGCGCCAGATTTCCCGCCATGGGCAGGACCGGCGCTACCATCACATACGCGTAGGTGTGAACAGCCGCCTCGACACACTTCAAGCCGCGATCCTTCTCCAGAAGCTTACTGTGTTCGAAGAGGAGATGGAGAAACGGCAGGAAGTTGCAGCACGCTATGGCGAGCTTCTCGCCGATGCGCACGTCAAGACTATCCCCTACATCGCGCCGCATAGCGTCAGTGCTTGGGCGCAGTACACGATCCGCGTCGCGGACCGGGCGCGTGCACAAGAAGTCCTGAAGGCTGCGGGAATTCCGACCGCTGTGCATTATCCGGCGCCGCTCAACAAGCAGCCCGCCGTAGCAAATCCCGATGCCTACCTACCGATCGGCGATCTTGTGGCAACCGAAGTCCTTAGCATTCCAATGAGTCCATATATAACGGCAGACGAACAGGCACGCGTTGCTGCCGCCCTCAGGACTGTTTAAACAAGTCTACCGTCGCCCGTGGCCCTTCGCTGCAGGCGAAGGACCAACATTTCGGAGATTTCGTTGAACAGGCCGCAAGTCATCATACTCGGAGCAGGGAAGCCGTATTCGGGGGCGTATCCTTCGGCTCTGGTACAGGCGCCAGGAAGCTCGCGTCGGGTTCTCGACTGGGTCATGGAGGCTTTCTCTGCGGTCAGGGATTCAGAGTTTCATTTCGTCGGCGGCTATCGGCTGCAGGACATCGTAGCTAAGTATCCCAACATCTATTTCTCGGTGAACCCCGATTGGAAGACCAATTCCGCGGCCGGCTCCCTGTTAGCCGCGCCTCTGGGAACCGGGCGTGACACCTATATCTGTTACTCGGACACGGTCTTCTCCCCCGAGATCGTAAATGACCTGGCCGACAGCACGGCCAGCATAACGCTTTGCGTCGATAGGCGCTGGCGCGAGAGGTATGATGGCCGTTCCCCCCAAGATATCACCAGTGCCGAAAAGGTTCGCCTCCAAGGTGGCCAGGTCGCGCTCGGCCGTGAAATCGATGCGGCGGATGCCGACGGCGAACTGATTGGGGTCTTAAAGCTTTCAGGCGATGCGATCGCCGCGGTCAAGGCGCTGGCTGCGAAGGAAGATCCGGAACAGTTCGCGCGGCTTGACATGCCGAGTTTGATAAACCGGCTCGTCGCGGCGGGGCTCGACATCGAGGTCGTTGAAAATCGCGGACGCTGGGCCGAACTGAATGCGCCTCAGGATCTGGCGCATTTCGTTCTCGGTACCAAGGCTGAGACCCTTGAACGGCTGCGCCCCCTGGTCAGAACAAGCATCATCGGTGAGCAGGTCTGCTTTACGGCTGGAAACTGGCAGGTAGGCAGGCAGGTTGTTCTTGATGCCGTGCGGGCAAAATTCGGCCGTATGGCCGTCATCGTCCGCAGCAGCGCCCATTCCGAGGATGGCTGGGTCACGTCGAATGCAGGGAGCTACGAGAGTATCCTGAACGTTCCCGCGGGCGACGCCGACAAGATTGCCGAAGCCGTCGAGCGCGTCATCGCAAGTTATGGAACGTCGTTGTCGACGGACCAGGTTCTGGTGCAGGAAATGCTGCACGACGTCGTGCTGAGCGGCGTGGCTTTCACACGCACGCTCACCCATCGGGCTCCCTACTGCGTGCTGAACTATGACGATAGCAGCTCCAGAACTGACAGCGTAACCGGTGGCGGGCTTCACGGTCTCAGAACCCTCTTCGTCCGCCGAAGCCGGCTCGGTTCGGCGGAGCGCCTCGATCCGCGCATTGCCAAGGTCATTAGCGCCATCTCGGAGCTTGAAGACCTCGTTGGGCATACGTCGCTGGACATCGAATTCGCGATGGACTCAAACCACGTTGTTCACATCCTGCAACTCCGGCCGTTGGCCGTCCGCCACAAGGCGAGCCATGCGGCCGATGAGGCGATCGACCTTGCCCTAGACGAGGCTGCGCGCTGGTTCGACAGCGCCAGCTCACGCGGTAGCAGACTGGTTGGCACCAAGCCGATCTTCGGCGTGATGACGGACTGGAACCCCGCGGAAATTGTCGGCACGAAGCCGCGCAATCTCGCGCTGTCCATCTATCGCCAATTGATCACCGACGACACCTGGGCGCGGCAACGCGCCGAATATGGGTACAGGGATGTTCGCCCCTGCCCTCTCATCGTCAGCTTTGCGGGACACCCCTATGTCGATATCCGTGCAAGCTTCAACTCTTTCATACCGGCGACGCTGAGCGAGTCCCTGGCCGGACGACTGGTCGATCACTATCTGGAGCGGCTTACACAGCACCCTGAACTGCATGACAAGGTGGAGTTCGACATCGCGTTCACCTGCCTGACTTTCGACTTCGAGACCATGGCGGCAGAACGGCTTGGCCCCAACGGCTTTTCAGCGAGCGACATCGCCACCTTGAAGCGCGCCCTGCTGGACATAACCAGTGAGGGGATCACACGCGTCGAGAGTGACTATGCGACGCTCGATATTCTCCAAGATCGCTATGATGCCTTGGTAGCGCGGGAGATGGCCCCGCTGGACCGTGCTTTCGAATTGCTGGAGGACTGCCGCCGCTTCGGTACTCTCGCTTTCGCCCATTTAGCAAGAAGCGCCTTTGTGGCGATGGCTCTGCTTCGTTCGCTTGAGCGGATTGGAATCACGACATCTCAGGACACAAGCCTCTTCCTGGCGTCAATGGAAACCGTCACCGGCATGTTTGAGAAGGACGGCGGAAATGTTCACACGGGCCAGCTGTCCTTTGAGGCCTTCGTCGCCCGGTACGGACATCTAAGGCCGGGTACCTACGAAATCACCTCCGATGCCTACGCGGACGACCCGGAGCGCTACCTGAAGCCGATGGTCAAGGCGCGCAGCACGCAAAGCGTCAGCTATTCCTGGTCCCCAGCCGTTCGCACGCAGATCGGGGAACAGCTCCAGGCACTTGAGCTTGACACCAGTGTTGACGCTTTCGAACACTTCATCCGTCGGGCTATCGCCGGCCGCGAATATGCCAAATTCCTCTTTAGCCGCAACCTGAGCGCAGCACTAACGGCCATCGGCCAGATGGGCGGTCTCGACCGCGAGGCACTGTCTCACATCGATGTGAGCGACCTCAACAAATTGCGTGTTGGTGCGCACCCTGCGAATGCCACAGCATGGCTTTCGGCGCGGGCAGAGGAAGGCGCCGGCGAATATGAACTGCGTTGTGCCATCGAACTTCCACCGCTCGTCACCAGCAGCGACGATTTTGATGCATTCGAAAGGCCTTCGAGTGTGCCCAACTTTGTCGGGCAAACCAAGCTCCTGGCCGAGATCGTTGTGATGGCCGATGGTGAAGCCGGCACGACGGTACCGCTCGCCGGCAAGATTGTGGTCATACCACGCGCCGATCCTGGATATGATTGGCTATTTGCGCACGGTATCGGCGGTCTTGTCACCCAATATGGGGGCGCGAATTCGCACATGGCGATTCGATCGGCAGAACTTGGCCTGCCCGCCGCAATCGGCGTGGGAGAATCCTGCTTTGAGCAACTTTCCACCGCGCGCATGATTTTGCTCGACTGCGCGGCGCGGAAACTAGAGGTTCATACCTGAATCATGAAACGTATCGGCCTAACGCAGCGTGCGCATTCCATATCCGGCATCTCGGAGCGGCGCGACATGCTCGACCAACGCTGGACCGGGCTGATCGAGCGCTTGGGCGGGTGTCCGTTACCGCTGGCAAACACGGTTCAGAATCCCGAGATGTATCTTGAGGCGCTGGGCATCGACGGACTGGTTATGACGGGCGGCAACGACATCGCAACCCTTGCCGATGCGACGGACGGCGCCTCTGAACGCGACAAGTTCGAAGCTGCGGCCTACGCTTATTGCACGGAAAAGGGGATTCCGGTTCTCGGGGTCTGCCGTGGCGCACAGATGATCAACCAGCTCTCCGGCGGACGGATGGAGCGAATGCCAAATCATGTGGCACAGCGCCATGCCATTATCTGGAGCGACGTATTGCCGCCCTCGTGGCACTGCCCCCCTGCCGTTAACAGCTACCATGGCTGGGCGATCCCTGCGGACGGGCTTGCCCCTCGCTTGACCGCAGCGGCTTGGGCGAGCGACCGTTCGGTCGAGGCATTCTACAGCACAGACGCCGCCGTAACCGGCATCATCTGGCATCCCGAGCGCGAGGATGCTTTGTCGAGCGAAGCCTTGGCCTTCCTGGCGCGGGCACTCGGCCTCGACGATAATCAGTTCAACGCGGAAAGACCGGAATGACCCAGCAGGTTTCGGGTGCAACGCCCACTCTTTCGAAGATCAAAAAGTTCGTTCGGCATTCGATGATTGTGGCAGCGTCGCTTCTGCACCGGTCTGGCATTTTCCTGATCGTTTCGGCGCGGAAGCTCGTCCGTCTCACTGAAAGGCACACGATCGACCAGACCTCGGACCGGTTCATCATTGACCTGCCGGCACTGCACAAGAAGGTTCGGCACGAGTTGGACCTGCAACGGCGCGAATATAACAGCTATTCGTATTTCCACGGTTATCCCTACCAGTCGCTAGGCATCCTTCAGATTTTCGGCGAACGGGGAACCGAGGAACGATTCGATGCCTACGAGCTCGCGGCCTTGATCAAGACGAGTGACCACGTCCTCGACATCGGTTGCAATTGCGGCTTTATGACACTTTATTCCGCTTTCAGGACGGGATGCAGCGCAGACGGAATCGACATCAATCCCTATATGATCCGTATCGGGCAACATTGTAACGAATACCTGCAGCTGAACGACCGCGTAAAACTCATTGCCCAGTCATTCCTCGATTACAGACCGGAACGGCTCTATTCGGTTGTCCTGTCGTTTGCGACCCATTGGACCGACGACAAGAATTATCGCGTGCAGCTGCAGGACCATCTGCTGCGAATCCACGCGATGATGGAGAGCGGAGGCCTTTTGGTCTTCGAGACTCACTCGGCCGATGTCGGCAATCCTGAGTTCTATTCGGCGCTAGAAGAAATGCGCGGGCATTTCTCGTGGGATAGCTGCCGCTCCATGGCACGAGGAACACGCGAACTGTACTTGATGCGGCAACTCCCGCGACCGCCGCTTGAAGGCCAGATTGTAGACGCTGCAATTTCCGGAGTGATAGGAGACGGCCATTGAAAGCTCTCGTTCTCGCGGCAGGTCAAGGTACGCGGTTGCGCCCTTTGACGGATGACCGGCCAAAATGCATGGTCGAGCTCGCCGGCATACCGCTGCTGAAGCGGCAGGCCACGACGCTACGCCGCCTCGGCATCAGCGATATAGCCGTGGTTGCCGGTTACCGCGCAGACCAAATCGCCGCAGCCGGCTTTGCCACTTGCCTGAATCCGCGCTTCGCATCCACGAACATGGTTTCAACGCTCTTTTGCGCGGAACACCTGATGGACGAGAATCAGGACCTACTGATTTGCTATGGCGATATCGTCTACGAAACCCGCGTTCTCGCTGCACTGATGAAGGTGAATGCAGCGGTCACGGTTGCCATCGATAGCCAATGGCGACGGTATTGGGAGCTTCGGCTCGATGATCCGTTGAGCGACGCAGAGACCCTAAAGCTAGGCCCTGAAGGGCAGCTGCTTGAGCTGGGCAAAAAACCGAAAAGCTATGCGGACATTGAAGGTCAGTATATCGGCCTGATCAAGATCCGCGCGGATCAGGTACGGGCCCTGAAGCAACTCTACAAAACGATGGATCGGTCGGCGACCTACGACGGCAAAGATTTCGACAACATGTACATGACCAGCTTCATCCAGTATCAGATCGACCAGGGGTGGGACGTGAAGGTCTCGCCGGCGGACAACGGTTGGCTGGAAGTGGACAGTGTGACCGATCTGGAACTTTATCATCACATGGCGGCAAATGGGACGCTCAAGTCATTCTACGACATTCAGGAAACTCAGGCATGACAAATCTCCGGCCATCCGCATCGCTATGGTCTACGTAAAGGCATGATGAGTTTTCCGGTTGAAATCGAAGGGAGGAATCGCGTCCAGGCATTGATTGACCGAATCATTGCCGGTGGTCAGCCTATGTGGCGCGAGGCCGACAGCGTTACCCACCCGCGATCTTCTGCACTGTTCGATCTGGAGGCTTTGCTGGCTCAGCAGATAGAGTTTGCTTTGGAACAGCTTTCAAACGCACAGCTCGATAGGCTTCGACGGAAGATAGAGGTCGCACGGAAACTCTACGCGCGTTACGAAAGCGATCTTTCGCGGCCTGCGACAACGGAGCCTCTCTCCGCCGCGGGCATCAACCGACTTTGCGCTATTATGCTGCTCGCAGCCTTGCGTCATCACGATGCGAGGTTCCTCAACTCGGCGCTTAAACTGATCGATGGCCTCATTGCGCCTGCCGGCGTACAGGTATCATCGGAACTGGTCTTGATCGCCGAGGCGACACTGGACGCCTTGGTCCCCCTGGAACGACACCAGTCATGAAGACGATACCACTCGGCATCCTAGCGTTTCGCGGCGGCTGCCCGGTCACGGAAGCCTATCTTGCGACCTTGAAGAATCATGGGTTCCGCCCGTCCGTCATTTTGGCAATTGACTATGTTGGTGAAGGCGCGAGAGCGGCCAAACTTCAGCGCCGTCTCGGAACACGCCTCTCAGCCATGCTTTTGAGGCACTGGCGAAACAGATCGGTGCGCATTTCGAGCGAATTGAAGGAACGGCTTCAACGGCACTATCCTGTCAAGCTGAAGCCAGGGCGCGAACCCCGGTTTGAGAATTTTGCCGATCGTGTCGATTATCTGACCATCAAGGATTATGCCGATCCACGTTTGCGGGAGGCAATGCGCACTTGCGGCGCAGGCACCTTCCTCTACTGCTCAGGCGGCCGGGTGCCTGCAGCGGTTTTTGAAGAGGGTTTCCGCATCCTGCACATCCATCCCGGAGTTGTCCCTCATGTGAAGGGATCGGATGGCCTGCTCTGGTCGATGCTGGCGCGCGAGAAACCGGGCGCAAGCTGTTTCTATATGGATGCAGGCATCGATACCGGCAATCTGATTGCGACGGCCGAGTATGCGATGCCTCGTTGGCCTGGCCTGAATGCAGCACCAGACGTGCTCTATGAGGCTCTGATCCATTGCTACGATCCACATCTCAGAGCCTCGCTCCTTGTCGATGTCCTGAAGGGACCTGGCCGAAACGGCGACGGCGACTTGGCCAATCTCCCGGCAAGCGCACAGGTGCATGGCGACGGACATTACTACACCATGCACAGGCTGCTGCGCGACCGCGCGCTGTCCCGGTTGTGCCGCTGACGTCCGGAAGGCTGCTATGACCAAGACTATCAGCGGGTGGATCGCGCGTTTCAGGAAGTCCACGCTCTTGCAGCGGATAGGCGCGCTAATGACGGGTACCGTCATTGCCCAGGCCATCCAGCTTCTCAACTTGGTGATCCTCGCCAAGTTCTATCCGCTTTCGGATGTTGGTACCTACAGCGTGTTTTTCGCCATTGCCAGCACGCTTACGCCTGCCGCAATGCTGGGTTACGAGATGCTGATTCCGGCTGTTCCCGACAACGAAATTCGGCCCTATCTGAAGGCAGTAGCATTGCTTCCACTGCCAATGGCGATTCTCGCCGCTGCGGCAGCGTTCCTGGCGGGATACGGTCACTGGGCGGCAATTGCATCATGGATCAGTGGAGCGGCCATCCAGCGCCTCGGCGAGATGTATAACGTGCGACGCAACCGATTTCGCCATGTTGCCTCTGCACGGTTGTTTCAGGCGCTCCTGATGAGCGGTGTACTGGCAGGCTTCATTCTGAGCCAGCGGAGAGACATTGATGAGATGATCGCCGTGCAGGCGAGCCTTGTATTCGTGCTTGGCGTCTCATATGCGGCCTTCAGCCTGCCATTGAGCGAACTTGCCGAAAGCTGCAGTTGGGCCGCCATGGCCAAAACATTGCGAAATGCGGCAAACGCGCCACTTTTCCTGCTGCCGTCGAACTTCCTCAACTTGATCGCCTACAACGTACCGGTTGTCGTCATCGGCAAATGGTTCGGCGCCGATCTTGCCGCACAATATGCCTATGTTCTTCGTTTCGGCTTTGGGCCAGTCAGCCTGATTGGCGGAACACTATACCAAGTCTTTTATGGCTTGCTGACGGAAGCCGTCCGTAGCCAGAATGAAGCGTTGTTCAATCAGTTCGCCCGCGCACGCCGGATGATCTTCTTCGCAGCCGTCTCAGCGACACTGGGCATAGCACTCAGCTATCCGATCGGCTTCCGGCTGCTTCTGGGACCGCAATGGATGACAGCTGGCTGGATCTCGTTGATCTTCGCACCCTTTTTCGGAGCGATGATCTATCTCACGCCACTTTCCGTAGCGCTTAACACGTTCAATCGCCAGCATATCGACCTGAAAACACAGCTACATTATTTTGTCATATCGGCATTATCGTTCGGCATCGCTATTGCATTGCACAATTCGTGGATCGGCTTCATGCTATTTTCATGGCTGGGCTGCCTGCGCTATGCGCTGCTACTCAAGGACATCAATGCAATTCTGATCGAGAGCGAGGTGATAGCCGATGGCAATCGGAAAGCTCCTTAGATACGCGTTGGGCGGACAAGGACTTCGCCAAGCCGCCGCGCTGATCCGTCATCGTTTGGGTCGGACATACGACGTTGTCTTTGCCGCCGGTAGCCAAGTTGACCTTCAGTGGGTGATGCCGGCCTATGCAGCGGCGCGGGCTCGCGGCCTCACCTGTGCCCTCGCTGGCCCGGACCTCGTCACGCCTCAAGCGGGTGAATATATCAACGTCCCTGCACGCCTATTCAGGTTCCTGCGGACACGCGCCATCGTGACCGCAACAAGCGGACTAAAGGCGGAGCATATGCCGAGGCAGGCCACTCACCGTATCGCGATACCGCATTCGCTGGTGAGCCTGCATATGGTCTACCCGGCCGGTACGTTCGATCCCTACACGGATATTTTCTGCTGTGGCACGCATCACGTCGCGGAAGTTGAGGCGATGAACCAACTTGCCGGCAGAAGAGACCGACGCCCCATCCTAATCGGATATGGGAAGGCAGAACGACTGCTAGAAACCCGCCCTGTTCACGACGTTTCCAACGACGGCAGAAAACATGTCCTCATCGGACCTTCATGGGGCAAGGGAAATATCATCGAGACCATGGGCGAGCCGCTGATCGCGCGGCTTATTGCGGAAGGCTATCGAGTGACGCTACGCCCGCATCCCTCGTTTTTCATCGCCGGGGATGCGCTGCTCGGCCCGTTGGTCGAGCGATGGCAAGGGCATGAGGCCTTTACCCTGGAGAACTCCGTTGAGGAAAGCCGGGCAATTTGGACGGCGGACATGATGATTGCGGATTATTCCGGCTTCGCCATGGAGTTCGCCTTCATTCGGGAGCGTCCGGTGCTTTACATCGATGTTGCGTCAAAGGTCCTGAATTCTGACTGGAAAGCCGTCGGGACCGTTCCAATCGAACTCGCCATTCGTGACCGCATCGGGATCGTCGTTGGCGCTCAGGTAGATTTGGTCATTGATGGATTGAGAAATCTCTCTCAACACGATACGGAATGGCCCGGCAGAATCCGCGACGAGCGCGAGGCAGCCTGGGCGAATTTCGGCCATTTCGGGGATACCTGCGCCGCCGAACTTTCGAGAATGCTCGCCAAATCGGCTTAAACACTTAAATAACCTCGGATTCTGTACACCATGCAATATCAGATTTGTACTCGATGCATTATGGATACGAGCGATCCCGACATATCCTTTGATGCGGAAGGTGTGTGCAACCATTGTCGAGGGTTCGACAACAATATCCGGCTTAACTGGCATCCGGACGTCAACGGCCGGCAGAAACTCGACGAGATTGTTGCTACGATCAAGCGCCAGGGTGAAGGCAAGGCCTACGATTGCGCTATCGGTTTGAGCGGCGGCGTCGACAGCTCCTATCTCGCCTATGTCGCCCGGAAGGAATTGGGCCTGCGTCTTCTTGCCGTCCATGTCGATGGCGGCTGGAACTCGGAACTGGCGACCAAGAATATCGAGAATATCGTCCGCAAGCTTGATATCGACCTTCATACCTACGTCGTGGATTGGGAGGAGATGCGTGACTTGCAGCGCTCCTTCCTGCGTGCGGGTCTTGCCAATCAGGATGTCCCCCAAGACCATGCCTTTTTCGCTTCGCTTTATAGCAATGCGCAGGCCTACGGGCTGAGATATGTTCTCAGCGGCGGCAACATCGCCACAGAGTCAATCATGCCCGAAGAGTGGGCTTACAACGCGATGGATTTGAGGCATCTCGAGGCGGTGCATCGCCGCTTTGGCTCGATCAAGCTCAGCACGTTTCCGCGTGTTAGCTTCTTGCGTTACTACTTCTGGAATAGATATGTGAAGCGGATGCGCGTCATACGCCCGCTGAACTACATGCCCTATGTAAAGAACGATGCGATCGCACTTTTGGAACGCGAGCTCGGCTTCCGTTACTACGGCGGCAAGCATTTTGAATCACGATTTACGAAATGGCAGCAGCTTTATTACCGCCCCCGGAAATTCGGCTATGACGAGCGGCGCTCTTACCTTTCCAGCATGATCCTATCTGGCCAAATGCAGCGCGACGAAGCGAAACAGGCTTTGGCCGACGATGTCGAGAACGAGCGCCAAGCTGAGGAGGAGACGGATTTTATCTTGAAAAAGCTGTCGATCAGCAAAGAGGAATTCAAGCAGATCATGGACTCGCCTCCGCGGACTTTCCGTGATTATCCTTCAAACTACATGCTCTTCAATTTCAAGACAGCGCTTCGGGAATGGTTGCGGTCCAAGGGAATGATAGTGCACCCGAACTCCTGATGCTTCAGGTCTCTTTCTGGGCGGAATGATATGATCGTGATCGTCGACTACGATGTCGGAAATCTGGCATCCGTTTGCAACATGTTGCGCAAGGCCGGGGCCGATGCGGTCATTTCACGAGACAAAAATGAAATTCTCATGGCGGACAAACTCATCCTGCCGGGGGTCGGACACTTCGACCATGGGATGAAGATGTTGCAGGGGTCCGGTTTGCGCGGCGCACTCGACGAGTTTGCCCTAGAGCTGCGCAAGCCTGTCCTCGGTATCTGCCTTGGCGCGCAGATGCTTGGTAAAAAAAGCGCCGAAGGCGACCAACCCGGCCTCGGCTGGATAGACATGGAATGCCGGCGCTTTCCCAATGCTGAGGGCTTCAGGGTGCCGCATATGGGATGGGCCGAGATCCAACCCAAACATTCGTCAATGCTCTTCGACAACGCCCTGGCCGACGCGCGCTACTACTTTGTCCACGGTTACTACATGGCTTGCAACGACCCGCACAATGTCCTTGCAACCTGCAATTATGGTATCGAATTCACGTGTTCGGTCCAGCGCGACAATATTTTCGGCGTGCAGTTCCATCCGGAAAAATCACTACGGCATGGCCTTGCCCTGATGCGGGCTTTCAATGAGTACAAATGCAATGACTAGAACCCGCGTCATTCCAGTTCTGTTGTTGCGCGGCCAAGGTCTCGTCAAGACGGTGAAATTCAAGGCCCCGAAATATGTCGGCGATCCCATCAACGCGGTGCGTATCTTCAATGAGAAGGAGGTCGATGAGCTCGTTTTCCTCGACATTGCAGCGACGCCAGAAAACCGAGAGCCGCCCTTCGATCTGTTGCGGGACATTGCCAGCGAAGCCTTCATGCCGATGGCCTATGGCGGCGGCCTGACAAATATCGAACAAATCCGCCGCGTCATCGGGCTCGGCTTTGAAAAGGTGATTATCAATAGCGGCGTCTATGGAAATCTCGAACTGATCCGCCAAGCAGCCTCAATTTACGGTTCGCAGGCGGTTGTATGCAGTATTGATGTCCGCAAGACGTGGATCGGGAGTTATGAGCTTGTCTCGCGGTCAGCAAGGAAGCGGGAACCGGTCAGTCTGCGCGACCACCTTGGCGCCGTTGAGAAAGCCGGAGCCGGCGAAATTCTTGTGAATGCTGTGGATCGCGATGGGACGATGTCCGGCTATGACCTCAAACTTATTCGCGCGGTCAGCGACGCGGTCTCCATACCGGTCATTGCCTGCGGTGGTGCCAGAAATATTGACGATTTTGTCGAAGCCGTTTCGGTTGGATCCGCTTCCGCAGTCGCCGCAGGAAGCATGTTTGTATTTTATGGCCGGCATCGGGCCGTCCTGATTAACTATCCCGAAAGGGCTCAATTGAGCAGCAGGTTGCCCTGATATGTGTGGAATCGCAGGCCTTATTGCAAACGCGGGAACTCAGCCGTTTCCGGACCTTATCCAGCAGATGACAGATGCCGTGGCCCATCGCGGACCTGACGGCCAAGGGATTTGGTCGCAGGGCAGCGTGGCCCTCGGACATCGACGCCTGTCAATTATCGATCTTTCCGAGCTCGGTAAGCAGCCGATGGCGGACGAGCAGACCGGCTGTGTCGTCACCTACAACGGCGAAATCTACAACTATATCGAATTGCGCAACGAACTCATTGCGCTCGGCCGGCACTTCCGCTCCGGCTCCGACACTGAAGTCCTGTTGAGCGCTTATGAACAATGGGGGCCAGATTGCGTTCGCAAGTTCAACGGAATGTGGGCGTTCGCTATTTTCGATCCAAGGCGCAACATTGTCTTCTGTTCGCGCGACCGTTTTGGCGTCAAACCGTTTTATTATGCCGATACGGCTGCAGGTTTCGGCTTTGGATCAGAAATACGCCAGTTGCTGCCGTTGTTTCGCGAAATCAAGGCGAACGCGCGTGTCGCCATGAACTTCCTCGTGTCGCGTGTGGCGGAAGACATCGAAGGTTCTTTCTTCGCAGGCGTCAACAAGCTGCCCGGCGGGCATAACCTGATCTATCGCATCGATAGCCGCTCCTATACCATTGAGCGTTTTTATGAGCTTACCTCCAATGCCGACGTCCAGCGCCTTGATGGGCGGCAGGCGCTTGAAGGCTTCGACTCGCTTTTTAAGGATGCCATCAGGCTGCGGCTAAGGTCCGATGTGAAGGTTGGCACATGCCTCAGCGGAGGCATGGACAGCTCCAGCATCGCGGCAATTGCCGGCGAGATGTATCGGACAGACAGCGACGGGCAGGCGTTCTCCGCCATCACTGCAATCAGCGAGGATCCGCTGACCGACGAGTCTGGCTTTGCCAAGCAGGTCGTAGACCGCGCTGGCCTGAACTGGATCACCGTTCGTCCCGATTACAACGACTTCGATAGTGCGATCGACGCTGTCGTGCGCACCCAGGAAGAGCCCTTCGCCAGTACATCGATCTTCATGCAGTATTTCGTCATGCAAGAGGCGCGCAGGGCCGGCATCACGGTGCTGCTGGATGGGCAGGGCGGGGATGAGATACTGCTGGGCTATGAGCGTTACTTCGCCGACCACTTCGCAGGGTCGCTGCTTTCGGCACGGTTCGGTAATGCGATAGGCGTTCTAGGCGGCCTTGGCCGCAACGGGCGGCCAGGCGCTCTCAAGGCACTTTTGTGGAACCTTGCTTATTTTCACGCGCCGGGGCTCAGACGCGCGGGCATCAGTATCCCAAGCAGCCTCTTTTCTGAGCAGGCCTTGGCTGCACAGAGCGTGGACCGGACGGGCGCTGATGGCACTGATCTTTTCGCTCTGCAGAAAAGAGAGATCAGGAAAACGAACCTGCCAGTTCTGCTCCGATACGAAGATAAAAACTCGATGGCCCACGCTATCGAGACCCGGCTTCCGTTCCTCGATTACCGGTTGGTGGAATTTTCAACCTCGCTTGCAACCGAGTTGAAGTTGACTGATGGCTGGGGAAAACACCTTCTTCGCAAGGCTATGGAAACGCGGCTGCCCGCCGAGATTGTCTGGCGCAAGCATAAGTTCGGATTTGAATCGCCGGAAAGTCGCTGGATGCGCAGTCACGCCTCTGCGATAGACAGCACTATTGCGTCTTCGGACTTGATAAGATACCTCTGCGCCCGCGATGCTCTCAAGAGAGAGGGGCTCGCGAAAATCAATCAAGGATTGCGCTGGCGGCTATACTCCCTGGCGAAATGGGCGGAGACTTTCGGCGTCGGTGGGCTGTCGTTCGACTGACAGATCAGATGCCTGAAGGCGACGTTTCAACGAGTGGAGAGGCCGATGGAGCAAGAAAAAGACCGTTTGAGCTTTTGCTGGAAGCTTTTTACTCTGGCGGTCCTGCTAATCATTGGCGTTGCGTCCAAACTTCTCCCGGGGTCAGGCGTCCACGCGCGGCTCGATGCCAGTGAAGGCACCAAAAGCGCCGCCTTCGAGGCGTCCCGGCAGTTTCGCTACGGCGAAATATCCGAACCACAGCTTGTAAATTTGAAATGGGCTTTGAGGCAGTTGCCTGGAGACGAATTGCGGCAGAGGTACGGCGATCGTCCGGTTATCCGGAACGTTGTACTCGGTGAAATCATGCGCGCCGCCGACGCACAATTGGCAATTGCAAATTCCGCGTCCGCCAAGCTTGCTACGATGGATCCGGCTGTGGTCAAAGCCAGCGTGGCCAAGTCCAAGGCCGATAGCGAGGAACGAAAGCGCAAGCTTAGCACTCTGACCGACTATTGGCCCGTCATTACCAATATAGAGCGTGAGCCGGCACCATGGGGCGCCTTCATGCTGGTAAGCTACAAGATCAAGCTGCCGGAGGGCACGAAGCTCAGCTTCCTGCCCTGCGCACTTGAATACGGCGACGATTTTGAACCCAAGCGCGGTAAATTCGAATTTGACTGTCTTTTCATGCCGATGAGGAATGGGAACTATCAAGTTCGTCTTCCGGATCCCATTGGCTCGGATCTCGCCGATGTCAAAATCGATATTTATGCCGATTACAGCCGAGCGACCGTAGATGAGCGCAGCGATGCCTTCGCCGTTATCGACGAGGTTCAACCATCAATTCCGGAAACAGAAATGCTCACGCAAGCCTACAGCAGGATGAAGTCGATACTCGATAATAAGGCATATTTTTGAGTATTTCCGCCAGTCATATCCAGGAAGACAAAGGGCATTCTTGGCCTCCTGAACGTTCTGGACTTTGTAGTTACGAATTTTAGAAGAGCATGCCCTGAGCATGGCAGCAAATATCGATCAGCTGTCACCGGATGCATCGACTGGAGACCAAGGTAGTGCACAGTATTTTACAGACTTGGATTCTATCGAAAAAGGGAGATCTTTTTCTGATTCTTGGTTTCCTTGTGTTTCGGCTCTTCCTGGACATTTCCTACGAGAAATTTCTTTATGTCATTTACTATTTCGACACGCCCATCAACTTCCTCTACGATGTTGATCTGACGCGCTACCTTTGCTCGCTGCTTATGTTCGTGTTGTTCACCACGGTCTTAAGCTCACGGCCACGGGATGTCAGCAATGTCTTTCTCGTCATGGCGACGTTCTTCCTCATCGGCCCCCTGACAAGCGAGTTCGGACTGAATGCTGCACGACCGATCGAACCGGTCATATATACAATGAGCGCGCTTTTGCTTGTGGACCTCGTTTCGAGGATGCCAATTCCTGATTTCATTTCGCGGATTCCCGTTCCGAAGGGGCCGCTGCTCGCTGTCGCGATTTCGGCAGCGGCTGTACTCTACCTCTTTGCCTGGGCCTATTTTTCGGGTGCTCTCGCCTATTTCAATCTTGACGTCCGCAAGATTTATACCTTCCGGGATAACGTTGCCGCGTTGCTGGACGTGGGCGCGCTGTCCTACCTAAATCTCTGGGTCTACAAAGTCTTCACGATCTTCCTGATCTGCGTTTGCCTGCTAAACCGGAAATTCGTCTGGCTCGGTCTCCTGCTCACTGCACAGTTCTTCTTCTTCGGGCTGACAAGCCATCGAATCGTTCTCTTCCTACCCTTCCTGGCCATAGCTGTCTGGTTCTATCTTGAACGCTTTGAGCATTTGACACCGATGCCCTACGCGGCGGCAGTCGGGATTCTTGTAGCACTCCTTCTTTTTGAGGTTCGCGACATCGAAAGCGTTGCCGAAATTGCCATCCGGCGCGCCTTTTTTGTGCCCTCGGGCATGACCTTTCAGTGGTTCGACTTCTTCACCTTCCACCCGCATGTCTACTGGGCTGACAAGGTACTAGCGTCGTTCTCCAGTGGTGAATATGTCGGGGTCAACATTCCGCGATTGCTTGGCGGATACTTCGTTCCGGGAGCAGACAGCGCTTCGAATATGGGCCTCGTTCCTGCTGGCTACGCTCAGGCAGGTATTTGGGGCGTCTTGCTTTATTCGGTAATTCTCGGCCTCGTGCTCAGCGTCTTGAACACCATTGTCCGTTCAGGTGCCCCGCTCTGGTTCGTGTCAGCGATGACTATCGGACCGTTGCGAACCGCCCTTGCCGACAGCGATCTGTTCACAACATTATTGAGTCACGGCCTTGGAATGGCCGTTATCTTGCTCTGGTTGTACCGCACGCGTTTTGTCGCTCCGGGAGTATCGAAGCAAATAGTTCCGGCTGGAAATCGGGAACAGGAATGATGCGAGTTCTGACGTGCCTGAAGCGTTACCTTGGCAGGGGACTTGAGTCTGTCGGCTTTGGTATGAAGTCCAAGATATCAAGCTATATGTTCCTGACGATCAGCTCCGCCATTGCACAAGGCTTTCTTCTGCTGATTTCGCCTGTGATTACGCGCCTCTATGGGCCGCAGGAAGTGGGTGCATTTGCGGTTATCCTCGGCTTTGGCGCGCTTGTCGGGTCAGTTGGAACGGGTCGTCTCGAACATGCGATCCCTATCGCACATGGGCCGATTGAGGCGATCCGCATCGCATTCCTTGGTGGTGTTCTCGTAACTGCCACGTCGTTGATCGTCCTCGTTGGCATCAACGTCCTGCCAATGTCGATGTTGCCGGGCAGTGGTTCGTGGAAGGACTTGCCTTTTCTTGCTGTGCCTGTAATCGCAATCAGCTTTGCATTTTCGCAGTTGATCAACGCCCTCCTGCTACGCCAACGCGCCATAAGGAGCGTCGGCAAGAATAAGATTCTGCAGGGTATCGTTTCGGGATGCGGGCAGTTGGCCTTTGGGCTGGCGCATCATAGCGCCGCCGGCATGATCTGGGCACAGGCCATTGGCTACATGGTGGGCGCCATGAGTGGCCTGCGGCGGCTAAGCCTTCGCGGCGGCATGGTGCTCTGGCGAAGGGGTCCGCAACTCAAGGCGACTTTCCTTGATTACAAGCGATTTCCCTTGACGCTGGCGCCAGCCGCGCTCTTCAATCTCGCTGCCCAGCAGGTACCGGTTCTGGCTTTGAGCTACATGTACGGTCTTTATGAGGCCGGGCTTTTCGCGCTCATTATGCGTGCCTGCGGCGGCCCACTTGGTATGCTCGGGCAGGCTGTGGCCCAAGTCTACGCATCCGAGTTCCGAACCTTTCGTAACAAGCCCGAGGGTGCACTCGCCCGCGAATATCTGATGATGCTGTTTCGGCTTTCTATCGTGGGCGTATTTGCCGTAGGCTTCCTTGTCATCGTGATGAATGCCTGGGGCACAACCATCTTCGGCGCGCGCTGGGATAACATCGGCATCGTATCAACGCTTCTGTCATTGATGCTCTTTTCCGATTTCGTGACGACGCCAGTCTCGATGACACTAAGCTATCTCGGGCGCACACATGTGCAGTTGATCTGGGATGCGGCGCGATTGATTACATTGCTCATAGCGACGGCGCTGACCTATTGGCTTTCGCTGCGGTTTGGGCAGTTCATGGTTGTACTTGCAGCCGTTTGGTCCTTTAGTCTATTGATCCACGCTGTTCTGACCTGGCAGGCCTGCCGGACTTCAGGGCCTAAGAGCCAGTCGGGTGATGTCGCCTACTCGGCCGATGGTCTCAAGGATTTGCGATAATAGTCGAGTTGGTATGGTTTCCTTCGGTTACATTTTTTCAAGACTGCTAAAGAAGGCGCGCGGCAACGCGATCGCCGATAGTCTTGTTCATCCGACATCCAAGCTGGAGGCCGGCAGCACAATCATTCGTTCACGCTTCGATCGACATTCATTCTGTGGCTACGATTGCACGATCATAGATTGCGACGTGGGTGGATTTTGTTCGATCGCCGGGGGCGCCGTCATCGGAGGATCTCGTCACCCGATGGAATACGTCTCCACCAGCCCGGTCTTCTTGTCTCACCGCGACAGCGTGAAAGCCAAGTTCTCCAAGCATCCCTACCAATGGCGCGCCAGAACGACCATTGGGCATGACGTGTGGATCGGAGACAAGGTTCTAATCAAGGGTGGAGTGACAATCGGTCACGGCGCAGTGATCGGAATGGGCAGCGTCGTAACCAAAGATGTCGAGCCCTATGCAATTGTTGCCGGCAATCCGGCTCGCCTCATTCGAATGCGGTTCAGCCCCGAAATTATCGAGGGGCTCCTGAAAATGAAATGGTGGGATATGCCCGATCATGAACTGAGGCGGATTGCCCCCCTGTTCCCCGACCCGGAGCAATTGCTGAGGCAAGAGGGCTTTCTGTGAAGATTGTACATCTCTGCCTTTCCTGCTTCTATGTGGATGGCTTCGGCTACCAGGAGAATGAGCTGGTCCGCCAGCACGTGATCGATGGTCACGATGTAGTCGTCGTCGCGTCCACCGAGAATTTCGGTGCGGATCGACGGCTGACCTATGTCGAGCCGTCAGTATATATGGGCAAGGATGGCGCCAAAGTAATCCGATTGCCCTACCGAAAATTCCTGCCACAAAAGATCATGCGGAAGTTGCGTCCGCATCCCGGTGTATTTCGGCTGCTTGAGGAAATCGGCCCGGACGTTATCCTCTTTCACGGGCTTTGCGGCTGGGAGCTTTTTGCCGCAGCGAAATACAAACGCAGCTATCCGCGGGTGAAGCTTTACGTTGACAGCCACGAAGACCAGAATAACAGTGGCCGCAACTTTGTTTCGAAATATTTCCTGCATCGCCTTTATTACGCGTCCATCATCAAGTTATGCCGCCGGCATTTCGAGAAGGTTCTCTGCGTTTCGATAGAAACGATGGATTTCGTTGAAACGAGCTATGGGATTCCTCGGGCTGACCTGGAGTTCTATCCACTGGGCGGCCGGGTCTTCGATGAAGCGGAATATGCTGCTCGTAGGGAGCGTGGTCGCCTCAATGTCGGCATGGCGGATGGGCAAGTCATGCTGATGCAGTCCGGCAAAATGGGCCCACGCAAGAAGATACTGGAAAGTCTTCGTGCGTTCATCAAGACCGAAGGTGATCACCTTCGCTTCGTTGTCGCTGGCGCGTTCGATGAGAAAATACGCGAAGAGGCCGAGGCTCTGATCGCAACGGATACGCGAATTAGCTTTCTAGGCTGGAAGGGCGCTGACGAACTAGGCGACCTGCTCTGCGCAACAGATGTCTATGTCCAACCGGGAACACAGTCTGCAACAATGCAGATGTCACTCTGCGCCCGTTGCCCGGTTGTATTGGACGATGTGCCGAGTCATGCACCCTTCGTAAATGGCAATGGCTGGCTGCTGAGGGAGCCCGACGACCTGCCTTCCGCCTTTCGAGCCATTGCCCGAGATCCAGATGTCTTGGCATCGATGTCCGCCCAGTCCCTAAAAATCGCATCGCGTCTCTTGGATTACCGAGCCCTCGCTGCGCGCATATTGAAGTAAGCTACCATGAAGAAAATACTCGTTGTTTTTGGGACCCGGCCTGAAGCGATCAAGATGGCGCCCCTATGCCATGCGCTTAGGGCGAAGCACGACGAATTCGATCTCCGCATCTGCGTCACTGGCCAGCATCGGGATATGCTTGATCAGGTGTTGGGCGTCTTCAACATCGTACCCGATATCGATCTGGATATCATGCGCCCGGGTCAGACCCTTTTCGACATCACAGCGCGGATACTGGTCGAAATGAAGGCTGTGATTGAGAGCGAGAAACCCGATATCGTATTGGTTCATGGCGACACGACGACGGCCTTTGCGTCCGCCCTTGCAGCCTTTTATTCCGGCGTTGCCGTCGGCCATGTGGAGGCCGGGCTACGTACGCATGACTTGCATGCTCCCTTCCCTGAGGAGATGAACAGGCAATTCGTCGGCCGCCTGGCAAGCGTCCATTTCGCCCCGACCGATAAGAGCGTTGCCAACTTGGCGGCCGAAGCCGTTCCCGCGCAAAAGATATTCAAGACCGGCAACACGGTGATCGACGCTCTGCAGTGGATACTGAAACGGTTGGCCAGCGAACCGGCGCGGGCAGATGCCATCCTTTTGAAGCTGGCCGAGCTCGTTCATTTCCCTCTGGTGTCGGAGCGGTATGTGCTCGTTACCGGCCATCGAAGGGAAAATTTCGGCCAGGGCTTCGAACAGATCACGGCGGCACTGGCAGAGTTGGCAGCCCGCTATCCGGGCGTCCACTTTGTTTATCCTGTGCATCTGAATCCGAACGTTGCTTCTCATGTGCATGCTGCCCTCTCTGGCATCAAAAACATTCATCTCATATCTCCGCAGGAATACGAGCCGTTTGCTCTTTTGCTACAACACTGCCATATCGTCTTGACGGACAGCGGTGGAATACAGGAAGAAGCACCGAGTTTGGGCAAGCCTGTTCTGGTGATGCGCGACGTGACGGAGCGGCCGGAAGCAGTCGATGCTGGCACCGTGCGCCTGGTGGGCGCCGACCAGGCTCGTATCGTCGCGGAACTGTCCGCGCTACTAGACGACGCAGAGCACTATCAGGCGATGGCGCATGCGCATAATCCTTATGGCGATGGCAATGCATGTGAGCGCATCGTGACACATTTGAGGGAGATTTTGGTTTGAAGCAAAAAGTCTGTGTGGTCGGTCTCGGCTATATCGGCCTCCCTACAGCTGCCCTGCTTGCAAGCAAGGGGCATCAGGTCATTGGCGTGGATGTAAATCGCAGGGCTGTCGATACCATCAATTCGGGCCTTATCCACATCGTTGAACCAGACCTCGACGCATTCGTGCATTCAGCGGTATCGCAGGGAAATCTGCGAGCTGACATGACGCCGCACCCCGCCGATGTCTTCATCATTGCCGTTCCAACGCCATTTCATGAGGGTGGTCCCATCCCTCAACCGAACGTCGATATAGTTATGGCCGCGACGCGTAGCATAGCGCCCCACGTCAGACCTGGTAACCTTGTAATCCTGGAATCGACGTCGCCTGTAGGCACGACGCAGCAGGTCGCCGACGAACTTCGCGCTCATGGCGTCGATCCTGACGGATTGCACATCGCCTATTGCCCTGAACGCGTGTTGCCCGGGAAGATCATGACCGAGCTTGTCGAAAATGATCGCGTGGTCGGTGGCCTGACGCCGGAATCTTCACGGATCGTAGCGGAGTTCTATCGCGGCTTTGTACGGGGAGATGTTCTGGAGACGGAAGCGGCATGCGCTGAAATGTGCAAGCTCACTGAAAACAGCTTCCGCGACGTGAACATAGCATTTGCTAATGAATTGTCGATGATCTGCGACAAGAAGGGTATCGATGTCTGGAAGGTCATAGCATTTGCCAACCGGCATCCGCGTGTGAATATCCTGCAGCCCGGCGCGGGCGTTGGAGGTCATTGCATCGCCGTTGACCCATGGTTTATCGTCGCATCCGACCCGGAAAATTCCCGCCTGATCCGCACTGCGCGCGAAGTCAACAATCACAAGAGCCGGTGGGTCATTGAAAAGATCAAGGCGTCGGCACAAGGTTGGCGCGCCGCGCGCGGCGCAGAGCCGCGCATCATATGTCTCGGCCTGGCGTTCAAGCCTGACCTTGATGACCTCCGCGAGTCACCGGCGCTAGAGATCGCTCTGGATCTGAAGTCACAGGGCTACGACGTCTTGGCCGTCGAACCCAATATCGAAAGCCACGACACATTGGATCTTGTGGCAATCGAAGATGCGATCAAGCAAGACGCGTTGTTCGTTCTTCTGGTAAAGCACCGCCAGTTCCTGCGAGTGGAGATGGCTGCTGCTCTCAAGGCCAAAAACGCAATGGATTTTTGCGGCGCCTCGAACTGACCTAGAGAACACACGCGATAGAACCAAAGAGTATATTCAGATGAGCCGCCCCTACAGAATATGCACGTGCTGCGTTATGGATACCAGCGACGCGCAGATTGCTTTCGATGCACAAGGTGTATGCGATCACTGCCGCGGGTTTCAACGTGATGTGAAGCCCAACTGGCATCCCGACGAGCGCGGAAAGCAACTCTTCCGCGAGATGGTGGAGAAGATCCGGCAGGACGGTAAGGGTAAGCCATTCGACTGCATCATAGGGATGAGCGGTGGTCTCGATAGTTCGTACCTGCTGCATCTCGCTGTCTCGGAGTTCGGACTGCGGCCGCTGGTATTCCATGTGGACGGCGGTTGGAACACTGACATTGCAGTCAACAATATCCAGGTGCTCGTCGACAAGCTGGGGCTGGACCTCTACACGGAGGTGATAAACTGGGAAGAGATGCGAGACTTCCAGCTCGCCTTCTTCAAGTCAGGCGTGCCGCACCTCGACATTCCTCAGGACCACGCCTTTATTGCAACGCTTTATCATTTCGCTAACAAGCACAATATCAAGTACATCTTGAACGGCGGCAATTTCGCCACCGAGTGCGTTCGCAACCCGCTGGAATGGCTCTATCATGGCACGGATATGGCGCAGATTCGCGACATCCAAAAGCGTTTCGGCACGCGAACGCTTAGGACGTATCCATTCAGCAGCATTTTGTTCCATAAGCTCTATCTGCCCTACGTGCGTGGCGTGCGTGTAGTGAAGCCGCTTAATTGGCTGCATTATACCAAGGAAATTGCGATCAAGACTTTGTCGGAACACTACGGATGGCGTCCGTACCCGCAGAAGCATTTCGAGTCGCGTTTTACCAAATTCTTCGAGGGCTATTGGCTACCAACGCGCTTCGGCTATGACACGCGCAGGGTGCAGTATTCGAGCCTGATCCTCACAGAACAGATGACCCGCGACGAGGCCCTCGAAAGGCTTAAGAAGCCTGCGGCTGATCCGGAAACGATCGACGAGGAGTTTGAATACATCGCTACAAAACTCGGCATCTCCGTCGAGGAATTGCGCCACTACCACTCAATGCCGAAAAAGACCTACCGCGACTATAAGAACCAGGAATGGATGTTTGAGATCGGCGCGAAGGTGCTGAGGTGGATAGGTGTTGAAAGATCGGTGAAGAGATGATCGCGATAATTGACTATGGCTCCGGGAACGTCGGCGCGATCGCAAATATCTACAAACAGCTGAAGGTGCCGCACATTATCACTGGCGACTTCGCAGAGCTTGAAAAAGCCGACCGTTATATCCTGCCTGGCGTCGGTGCGTTTGACACGACGATGAAATATTTCAAGCAGTCTGGCATGGTCGATCTTCTAAACGATCAGGTTCTCGGTCGCGCGAAGAAAGTGCTCGGCATCTGCGTCGGCATGCAAATCCTTGCCGAATCGAGCGACGAGGGCGAACTTTCCGGCCTGGGCTGGATTAAGGGCCGGGTGCGGAAGATCGATGCTTCAAAGCTTTCGTCGGTGCCACATCTTCCGCATATGGGCTGGAATACCGTGACGACGCGGCCAGGCGCGCGTCTGTTCGAAGGTGTCGATACCGTGAAGGGATTTTACTTCCTTCACAGCTATTATTTCGATCCCTCAGAACAAGACGACATTGCGGCAACAGCTGAATATGGTGAGAAGATCACCTGTGCGGTTGCGCATGGCAACATATTCGGCATGCAATTTCATCCGGAAAAGAGCCATACGAACGGTGTCGCAATTTTCCGAAATTTTGCGGAGCTGTGACCATGTTGCGATCCCGGATTATTCCCTGCCTTCTGATGCACGACGGCGGCTTGGTGAAGACGCAGCAGTTTAAGGACCCCAAGTATGTCGGGGATCCCCTGAACGCGGTTAAGATCTTCAACGAGAAGGCGGTCGATGAGCTGATGTTCCTCGACATCGATGCAAGCGTGCTGCAAAAGGCGCCGAATTTGATGTTGCTTCGAAGTCTCGCAGTGGAAAGCAGGATGCCGCTTGCCTATGGTGGAGGCATCAAGACCGCCGAGCAAGCCGCGCAGATCATCGCTATGGGATTTGAGAAAGTCTCCATCAGTTCTGCAGCGCTTGCCCGCCCTGCTTTGATCAGGGAGATGGCGGAGACCGTCGGTGGCCAGAGCGTGGCGGTGACGCTTGATGTCCGCAAAAACAGGCTGCTTGGCGGCTACACCATCTACACCAACAACGGGCGCGAGAAACACAAGACCAGCCTTCTGGAGTTCTGCCAACAGGCAGCTGAGTTGGGCGCGGGCGAAATCGTCATCAACTCGATTGACCGTGACGGCATGATGAACGGCTACGACCTCGACCTCGCTAGACAGGTCAGGGCTGCAATTTCCACACCGATGTCAATTCTCGGGGGAGCAAGCAGCGTTGATGACATGCAGAAGTTGATCGATACGGTTGGTATTGTCGGTGCGGCAGCCGGAAGCCTCTTCGTCTTCAAAGGCACCTTTCGCGCAGTTCTGATCAATTACGCCAGGCCGGCAAGGCTTGCCTGACATCGAGGCTTATGCATGAGACAGATCTTACAGGACATGGCAAATGGCGAGACCTATGTTGCCGACGCGCCGACGCCGCATGCCAGCGCCAATACGGTATTGATTCACAGTACGGTTAGCCTGATTTCGGCTGGTACAGAGCGAATGCTGGTAGATTTCGGCCGGGCATCCTATCTTCAAAAGGCGCGACAGCAGCCTGAGCGAGTCCGTATGCTGCTCGACAAGGTGCGCAACGACGGTTTGATGTCAACGATCGAAGCGGTCCAGTCTAAGCTAGCCCAGCCGCTACCTCTCGGTTACTGCAATGTCGGTGTCGTTCACGAGGCAGGCAAGAATGTCGAAGGCTTCAAGCCGGGTGACCGAGTGGTTTCCAACGGGCCTCATGCAGATGTCGTCCGGGTCGGAAAGAATCTCTGCGCTCGCATTCCAGACGCCGTGGACGACGATTCTGCGGCCTTCGTGGTTATTGCCAGCATTGGCTTGCAGGGAATTCGTCTAGCGCAGCCGACCCTTGGCGAGTGCGTTGTCGTAACCGGCGTTGGTCTGATCGGTCTCTTGACCGTGCAATTGCTGCGCGCCCAGGGATGCCGCGTTCTCGCGATCGATTTTGATGACACCAAGCTGGCGCTGGCGCGGCGTTTCGGCGCAACGACCTGCAATCCTTTGAGCGGAGAAGATCCGGTTGCCGCCGGCATGGCCTTCAGCGGAGGCGAAGGTGTCGACGCCGTGATTATTACGGCCTCCACCAAGTCAAACGAACCCGTACGGCAGGCCGCCCAGATGAGCCGCCAGCGTGGCCGGATCGTACTCGTCGGAGTGACGGGTCTCGAGCTAAACCGGGCTGATTTCTACACCAAGGAACTGAGCTTCCAGGTATCCTGCTCCTATGGTCCCGGTCGCTATGACCCGACCTACGAAGAGGACGGAGTCGACTATCCGCTCGGCTTCGTGCGGTGGACTGAACAGCGAAATTTCGAGGCAGTACTCAGCATGATGGCCTCGGGCCAGCTTGACGTGAAGCCGCTTATCACCCATCGCTTCGCATTTAACGATGCGCCCTCCGCCTACATGCTGCTTAGCGACGATAAACAGGCGCTTGGCATCATGCTGGATTACGAGCGCGACGCGAAAAATCGCGATGTGCGGAATTTGACGCTGGGCTCCCATCCTGAGAGCTTCAATCGCTCGCGCCCTGTTCTGGGCGTTATCGGTGCAGGCAACTACGCATCGCGGATGCTGATACCCGCGTTCAAGGCGGCTGGTGCGCAGCTCCACACAATCGTGACCTCCGGCGGCGTCAACGGTGTCATCCACGGCCGTCGCGCAGGTTTCGCTGAGGCTTCAACGGAAGCGAGCGCTATCTACGCAAACAGCGATGTCAACACAGCCGTCATCGTGACGCGGCACGACAGTCATGCACGCTTGATCAGGGAGGCGTTGGCTGCAGGAAAGCATGTCTTCGTGGAGAAGCCGTTAGCACTATCCCTCGACGAGCTGGCGGAGGTTCAGGGTGCCCATCAGACGGCTCACGAGAGTGGAACGGGACCCCAGCTTATGGTTGGCTTCAACCGGCGCTTCGCTCCTCAACTACAGAAGATGAAATCACTTCTAGCGCCGATCTCGCAGCCCAAATCGTTCCTGATGATGATGAATGCAGGCGCAATTCCGGCCAACCACTGGACGCAAGACCGCGCCATGGGCGGCGGTCGAATCATAGGTGAGGCATGTCACATGATTGACCTCATGCGCTTTCTGGCCGACAGCCCGGTCGTGTCCGTACAGGCGCGTCGTATGGGCGACGCGCCTGGTGTCGACATTACCGAGGACAAGGCATCGATCACGCTCGGCTTCGCAGACGGTTCGTTCGGAACCATCATGTATCTGGCAAATGGCTCGCACAGTTTCCCGAAGGAGCGGGTCGAAGTTTTTGCAGCAGGCCGCGTGCTGCAACTCGACAACTTCCGCAAGCTTCGCGGTTTCGGTTGGCCCCAATTCAAGAAGATGAACCTCTGGAAACAGGACAAAGGGCAACGCGCATGCGCCGCCGCCTTCCTGGACGCTATCGGCGACGGAAAGAGCGCAATTCCAGTCAACGAGATCTTCGAGGTTGCTCGTGTCACAATCGAAGCGGCCGAATTGCTTCGCGCGCAGTAAGGCTGCACGAAGCTAACGCTCAACTCGGTGAAAAATCGTCTCGGGATCGCCAAGAAGGACCCACAATGAATCTGGCTCGATTGGCAAGAACCGTCGTCCATCTCCAACCGGGACAGATCATCAATAGGATTGTTCGACGCGCGCCGACGCCGAGTCAACTGGAAGGTCCCGAGCTCTCCCGGCGTGAGCCGAAAGCGTTGTGGACGAACTTCACGCCGCATCCCGCGAGCATGCTGTCGCCAACGCGTTTCAAGTTCCTTGCAGAATCGTTTGAACTTGACGCTGGCGCGGGCTGGAACAATCCAGCATTGCCTCGCCTGTGGACCTATAACCTTCACTATTTCGACGATCTTCTTAGCTCAACCGACGAAGAACGCGCGCGCTGGCATCAAAGCGCCATGGCCCGCTGGATCAGGGAAAACCCGCCGGCTCAAGGCGCGGGTTGGGAACCATATCCTCTATCGCGCCGGACAGTAAACTGGATTGCAGCTGCCTTGATGGGAGCGCTGCTTCCGGATGGTTTCGAGAAGAGCTTGACCGTACAGGCGCGTGCCTTGAGAAGGCAGCTTGAGCATCACTTGCGTGGCAACCATCTTTTCATCAATGCCAAAGCGTTGATTTTTCTCGGCTGCTTCCTCGACGGCGAAGAAGCGGATGAGTTTAGAGCCTGTGGCTTTGACCTTATGGGGAAGGAGCTTGCCGAACAGGTCCTTGCCGACGGCGCACATTTCGAGCGCAGTCCGATGTACCACGCGTTGCTGACCGAAGACATGCTGGATCTTGTTCAGCTTGGCCGAATTTATCCGGACATTACAGCCTCATGGGCCGGGACTTGGAGCAGCGCTGCTCTTGCCATGCTCAAATGGCTGGGGGCCATGAGTCATCCTGACGGTGAGATCGCGCTTTTCAATGATGCGGCGTTCCATGAGGCGCGAAACCACGCCGCTCTTGTCCACTACGCAAGAGGATTGGGCCTTGCTCCAGAGGCCGCAACGGCGGAATCTGCCTGGCTTAAGGACAGCGGGTACATTCGGCTTGTGGATGCCCCATGGACCGTCATCTTTGACGCTGCGCCTGTTGGTCCCACCTATATTCCTGGCCACGGCCATGCCGACACGCTCTCTGTAGAGATTTCTGTTGGGTCTGAGCGGCTGGTGACCAACGGAGGAACCTCCACCTATCAGAACGATGCCCTGCGAGGCGTCGAGCGGAGCACGGCGTCTCATGCGACGGTGGAGATCGACGGTCAAAATTCATCGGAAGTCTGGTCGAGCTTCCGCGTCGGACGCCGAGCACGACCGAGCGACGTCTCCTTGTCCGCAAATGGCAAAGAAGCGCGCGCGTCTCATGATGGCTATCGCTTCCTGACCGGTAAGCCCATTCACCAGCGCGCGATATCGCTCGCCGGCAACGTGCTGCAAATTACCGATACGGTACATAGCTCTTCTGGGCACCACGTGACCGCACGCTTCCCATTGCATCCCTCCGTCAGGGTTGTGAAGACCCGCGACAACGGTTGGCTGCTACAAACAGCCAGCAACCGCTTGATCGAGGTTCATGTCGAGGGTTCGGCCAAGTGCTTGACCGTCGATGGACAGTTCGCATCCGAATTCGGGATTCGCTCACCACGCAATGTTCTGGTGTGGGAGATGACCTCGCCACTGCAGCCGACCGTAACAAACTTCGAGCTGATTTCCCAATGACACGCCGTATTCTGCTTCTTACCTATTACTTCCCGCCAGATCTCTCCGCCGGATCATTCCGCGCGACCTCGCTGGTTAAGGCGCTGCTTGAGGAAAGCGGTGGTGATCTCGAGATTGAAGTCATCACCACCATGCCTAATCGCTATAATTCCGTTGCATCGGAGCGAGCCGCTCAGCGCGAGGTGATCGGTCAAACGACGATTACGCGCATTGCGCTGCCGCCGCCGGGCTCCGGCCGTCTGAGCCAAGTCAAGCGCTTTATGGGATTTGCCCGCGCTGCGGCCCGTTTGGCAAAAGCGCAGAAGTACGATCTCGTATTTGCCACCTCGAGCCGACTCATGACTGCGGTTTTGGGCACCTATATTGCACTCAAGTCCAGGTCGCCGCTCTATCTTGATATTCGCGATATTTTCGTCGAGACGATGCTGACTCTGTCAAAGGGCAAGATATCTGGTCAGCTTCTGCGCGCATTTGGCCTCTTGGAGCGCTGGGCCGTAAGGAGTGCAGACGGAGTGAACGTCGTTTCAGGTGGCTTCGTCCCTTATTTTCAGGAGAGGTACGGCCAAGGTCTCCACCTGGATGTCTTCACCAACGGCGTCGACGAGTCGTTTCTAGCCGACTTCACTCCGCTTAAGGCGAAGACAGATCCGGTCCTCGACATCGTCTACGCGGGCAATATTGGTGATGGCCAAGGTCTGGATTTGATAATTCCGGAGCTTGCTATGCGAACGGTCGGCAAAGCCCGCTTCCGCGTCGTGGGCGATGGTGGCCGGATCGACGCGCTGAAAAGCGCATTGCAGGCCAAGGGCGTCAGCAACGTGATTCTCTTGCCGCCTGTGGCGCGGGCTGAGGTCATCGATATCTACCGTGAAGCCGATATCCTTTTCCTACATCTAAATGACATTGCAGCGTTCGAGCGAGTGATCCCGTCAAAGCTGTTTGAATATGCAGCAACTGGGAAGCCGATCCTCGCTGGCGTTAGCGGCTTCAGTGCAAAATTTATCGCGGAAGAAGTTAGCAACGCTGCCCTGTTCAATCCGTGCGATGTGGAAGGCGCACTGAAGGCATTAGAGCAGCTTCAGCCAGGCACAACAAATCGTCAGGCCTTTCTCGAGAAATATGACCGTAGGGCAATCATGTCTCGGATGGCCAAGCGGCTGCTGGAGGTATCGGAGAGGGGACGGAGTTAGCGCTCGGACTTTCCGCTGTCGCTCTCGCCTTGCTACTGCGATATCTCTCGCAGTTTGATTTCCGCACCTTGCCAATACGCTTGAATAATAAAGTACGGATAGTTCGCAAGATCGCTGACGAGCGTGTGTCCATATCGATGCTAGAGCCAGGACGCAGCCGTTTTCGGCAGGCGTCCTTCGGGATCGACGGCGCTAAGCTTCGGCGCACCGGGTGCATTCCAACGCCAGAGCGCCACGCAGCGGCCGCCCGGCGACATGAAGGAGGGATAGAGCACGCCATCGAAGCCTGCCGCGATCAGCCGTTCCCGCAACTGGTGCGTCGCGGGAACGCGCCCGGCATCGAGTTCCAGCCGCCACTCGCAGCGGTGTATTGCGATCGTTTCCGCATGTGCTTCGAGAAACGCGGCACTCGTCGTGTCAGCAAGACGCGCACCCGTCAATTCAAGCTTGGCGATGATGGCCGGATGCTGGACGAAGCCCTGATTATACTCGGCCCAGGCCGTTGAAAGTTCGCAGGCCGCATAGATGGTTGCCGCACCCACCGGGTTCCAGCGGCCGCCGAAGCGTGCTGCGCCTTCGCCCGAGAGTGGCGCAAAGGCCCAGCGCGGCACGAAGGCCCGCCAGAACTCAAGCGTGCCGGCCTCAAGGCCTTCAGGCATAGACACCAGACCGGACGGCTTCCAGATAGGCAAGCACCTTGTCCGGCTTGCCTTCACCGACGATATCGAAGGCGGTCTTGCCGGCCCAGCCCGGGATCGGCTGGTGCTTGAACCAGATCACGGCGCGATTGTCGTCACCCGCCATCTCGCTCGCCATGGAGAGGATGCGCACGACATTGCTGAGCGCGCCATCGACCTTCCGGGCACTCGATTTCGCCGTCAGCGTGTTGCGGGCAACACCGATCAGCCGGGCAAGTTCGGCAAGCGTCACGCCGAGCTGATCGGCAACGCGGCGCGCGGAAAGAAATGCAGACTGGCCGTCGCCGTAACGGGCGGCTGCAACATCGAAGCTCAGAGCTGCCATCATCGTCACCTTGGCGTAAATTGATCAATCGCTTATCAAAATAGGCTCAGCTTTCGACCAATTCAAGCGCAAAGCATATCATGCCCGCCAGGGCGGATTGCGCTTTTCGAAGAAGGCGGCAATGCCTTCGCGGGCTTCGGCCGTCTCCCAGGCATCGGCAAGCTGGCCGATCACGCTTTCGAGCAAAGCATCGGTGATCGGCGGTGCTAGCGACTTTGCCAGCGCCTTGGCGCGCGCCGCCGCTTCGGGCGAGGCCTGCAGGAAATGGCTGACCTCCACCTCGATGGTGCGGTCCAGCTCCTCGACCGGAACGATGCGATCGACGAGGCCGATAGCCCGTGCTTCCCCGGCATCGATCGGTTTACCGGAGAGAAACAGCGGACGTGCCGCGGCCGCGCCGATGCGCGCAACGACGAACGGACTGATGGTTGCCGGAATGATGCCGAGCCGCACTTCGGGCAGGCCGAAACGCGCGGTATCGGCAGCGACGGCAAGATCGCAGACAGCCAGCAGCCCCACCCCGCCGCCGAAGCTGTTGCCATGAACCCGGGCGATAACCGGCTTCGGCAGGTCGCTCAGCGTGCGATACATCGTCGCCAGACGGCGGGCTTCCTCCATCCGCTGAGCCCGCGAAGCGGCAAACTGTTGCTGCATCCAGCCAAGATCGCCACCGGCGCAAAAGCTCTTGCCCTCCGCGGCAAGCACGACGACCCGCACCGCCGGATCGGCTCCGATCTTCCTCGAAGCCGCGATCAATTCGTCCATCATGGCGGACGACAGCGCATTGTGCTTTTCGCCCCGCGCCAGCGTCAGGCGCGCGATGCCATTCTCGATGGCGACTTTCAGCGTTTCAGGCATCGTCATTCACTCCTCAGGCTTCTGGCAAGGCTCGCAGCCTCCGCAAGCCGATCCAGAAGCAGTCCCGTCTCTATTCCCTTCGCTTGGAGATGGCGGGCGACATCAAGCGTATCGACGTTGCCCTTGGCGCCCGGCGCATAGGGGCAGCCGCCGAGACCGCCGGCCGATGCATCGAACACCGCGATCCCCCGTTCCAGCGCCACATCGATATTGTCCAGCGCGCGGCCCGCCGTATCGTGGAAATGCCCAGCCAGACGATCCGCCGGGACCTCCTCCAGCACCTCCGCCAGCATGCGGTCGACCGCCTCAGGCCGCCCCCGGCCGATCGTGTCACCGAGGCTGATCTCGAAGCAGCCAAGGTCGCGAAGCTGGCGCGCCACATCGGCCGCCGCCACAGGCTCAATCGTCCCTTCATACGGGCATTCGACAACGCAGCTGACATAGCCGCGCATGGGAATGCCATGCTCCCGGCTCGCTTCCGCGACGGGCCTAAAACGCGCTATGCTTTCGGCAATCGAACAGTTGATATTTCGCTGCGAAAAGCTCTCGGAGGCCGATGCGAAGATCGCGACCTCATCGGCTTTTGCCGCCAGCGCCGCTTCGAAGCCCTTCATATTCGGTGTTAGCGCCGCGTAGCGGATGCCGGGGTGGCGGGTGATGCGAGCCATCACGTCTGACGCGTCGGCAAGCTGCGGCACCCATTTCGGACTGACGAAACTCGTCACCTCGATGCGCTCGAAACCGCAGCCGGAGAGCAGATCGACGAGCGCGACCTTACCGCTGGTCTCGACGAAGCGAGTCTCGTTCTGCAGACCGTCGCGCGGCGACATTTCGACGATCGAGACGCGGCGCGGCCTCATTCCTCGATCGCCTTGAGGCTGACCAGCACCGCACCCTCGGAAACCTGATGCCCCTCACTGACCGCAACGCTTTCCACCACGCCATCGCGGGCGGCAGTCAGCGTCAGCTCCATCTTCATCGCCTCCATGACGATCAGCGGCTGTCCCTTGGCAACGGACGCGCCTTCGGCAATACGGACCAGCTTGATGAACCCGGGCATCGGCGCCACCAGCCGGTCGCCGCCGGCGATCTCGGAGGCTGCGGTCTCAAGCGGATCGGGCAGTTCGAAAACGTGGGTCGCGCCATCAAGCCGGAGCGAAAGCTGCCGCCCATATCGCCGGGCTTCGACGAGGACCTGGCGTCCATCGGCTTCGGCATGAATGCGCCCATTGTCGCGGCTGACGATCCTGACCGGGACGACACGCTGGCCGTTATGGGCCGCGAACATGTCGAAGCCGCGGGCGATAACCCGAAGGCTCAGCGTTTCGCCCGCATGTTGCAGGGTGACGATGCGCTGCATCTCGCTCCACAGCTGCCAGTGGCCAAGCGTCTCCCAGGGATCGCTGCCGCCGCGCGGCATGTCGAGCGACAGGACCGCCGCAAGCGCGATGGCCGATCCGCTTGGCGCCGGAACCTCCGTCAGGCTGTCGAGGTTCCTTTCGATCAGGCCGGTATCGGGATGACCGCTGACAAAATCCTCCTGGCGCGTCAGATTGGCGAGAAACGCCAGATTGCTGACGGTTCCCTCGATCCGCGATGCCTCGAGCGCGTTCCGCAGACCCGACAGCGCCGCCTGGCGATTGTCTCCATGGACGATCAGCTTTGCGATCAGCGGATCGTAATGCGCCGAAATCCGGTCTCCGGCCCTGATGCCTGCGTCGACCCTCGCACCGCTTTCGGGAAATTGAAGGCGCTCGATCTTGCCGGTCGCGGGCAGGAAGCCTTTCGCCGCGTCCTCCGCATAGATGCGGGCCTCGAAGGCCCAGCCGTTGATACCAAGCTCGGCCTGCTTCTTCGGCAGCGGCTCACCCGCCGCCACCCTCAGCTGCCACTCAACAAGATCGACGCCCGAGATCGCCTCGGTGACCGGATGCTCCACCTGCAGACGGGTGTTCATTTCCATGAAGAAGAAGCGATCCGGCCAGAGACCGTCGGAAACGTCGGCGATGAACTCCACCGTTCCGGCGCCGCGGTAATCGATCGCCCTGGCGGCGCGGACCGCTGCCTCGCCCATCGCCCGGCGCATCTCCGCCGTCATCCCGGGGGCTGGCGCTTCCTCGATGACCTTCTGGTGGCGGCGCTGCAGCGAGCAGTCGCGCTCGAAGAGATGCACAACATTGCCATGGCGGTCGCCGAAGACCTGCATTTCGATATGGCGCGGCCGCAGGAGATATTTCTCGATCAGCACGGCATCGTCGCCGAATGCAGCCGCCGCCTCGCGCCGCGCCGCTTCCAGCGAGGCGGAAAAATCCTGTGCCTGATCGACGCGGCGCATGCCCTTGCCGCCACCGCCCGCCCGCGCCTTGATCAGCACTGGAAAGCCGATTTCGGCCGCCCTTGCCGCCAGGAAATCGGGATCCTGATTGTCACCGTGATAACCGGGCACAACAGGAACGCCGGACTGTTCCATCAGCCGTTTGGCCGCATCCTTGAGGCCCATGGCACGGATGGCGGAAGGCTGCGGGCCGATGAACACCATTCCGGCAGCCTCGACAGCCTCCGCGAATTCCGCATTCTCCGAGAGAAACCCATATCCCGGATGGATGGCCTGAGCCCCGGAGCGGGTTGCAGCCGCAATGACGCGCTCGATCGACAGATAGCTCTCATGCGCTGCTGCGCCGCCGATGCGATAGGCCTCGTCGGCCATTTCCGCGTGAAGCGCGCCGGTATCGGCGTCGGAATAGACCGCGACCGTGCGAATGCCCATGCGCCTCGCGGTGCGGATGATGCGGCAGGCGATCTCACCCCGGTTTGCGATCAGTATCTTGTCGAACATGGCAGCCTCACATCCTGAACAGGCCGAAGCGCGTGTCTTCGATCGGGGCATTCAGCGCAGCCGATAGCGACAGGCCGAGCACATCGCGGCTCTTCATCGGGTCGATCACCCCATCATCCCAAAGCCGCGCCGAGGCATAGAGCGGGTGGCTCTGGCTTTCAAAACGGTCGAGCACCGGCTGCTTGAAGGCCGTTTCCTCTTCTGCGCTCCATGGCTTGCCAGCGCGCGTCAGCGCCTCGCCGCGCACGGTCGCCAGCACGCCCGCCGCCTGCTCGCCGCCCATGACGGAGATGCGGCTGTTCGGCCAGGTCCAGAGAAAGCGCGGCGAGAAGGCGCGGCCCGCCATGCCGTAATTTCCGGCACCGAATGAGCCGCCGATCAGCATGGTGATTTTCGGCACATTTGTGGTCGCCACCGCCGTCACCAGCTTGGCGCCGTGCTTGGCGATGCCTTCCGTCTCATATTTCCGGCCGACCATGAAGCCGGTGATATTCTGCAGGAAGACCAGCGGGATCTTCCGCTGTGAGCAGAGCTCGACGAAATGCGCGCCTTTCAGCGCCGATTCCGAAAACAGCACGCCGTTATTGGCGATGATGCCGACCGGCATGCCGTGGATATGCGCGAAGCCGCAGACCAGAGTCGCACCATAGCGCGCCTTGAACTCGTCGAAACGCGAGCCATCGACGATGCGGGCAATAACCTCTCTGACATCGTAGGGCGTGCGCAGGTCGGCCGGCACGATCCCGGCGATCTCCGAGGGATCGTAGAGCGGCGGCTCCGGGGTCTGTAGCTCGATCGCCGTCCGCTTGGGACGGTTGAGCGCCGCAACGCTGCGGCGGGCAAGCGCCAGCGCATGGGCATCGTCGCGCGCCAGATGATCGGCAACGCCCGACAGCCGCGTATGGACATCGCCGCCGCCGAGATCCTCGGCCGTGACGATCTCGCCAGTCGCAGCCTTCACCAGCGGCGGACCAGCCAGAAAGATCGTCCCCTGCCCCTCGACGATCACGGTCTCGTCGGACATGGCGGGCACGTAGGCGCCGCCCGCGGTACAGGAGCCCATGACGACGGCGATCTGTGGAATGCCGGCGGCCGACATGTTTGCCTGATTGAAGAAGATACGGCCGAAATGATCGCGATCCGGAAACACCTCGTCCTGGTTCGGCAGGTTGGCGCCGCCGGAATCGACGAGATAGATGCAGGGCAGATTATTCTCGGCGGCGATCTCCTGCGCCCGCAGGTGCTTCTTCACCGTCATCGGATAATAGGTGCCGCCTTTGACCGTCGCGTCGTTGCAGACGATCATGCATTCACGGCCCATCACCCGGCCGATGCCGGTGATCAGCCCCGCCGACGGCGCATCGCCGTCATACATCCCATGCGCCGCCGTGGCCGCGACCTCGAGGAACGGCGTCGCCGGATCGATCAGCCCCATGACGCGATCGCGCGGCAACATCTTGCCGCGCCCGACATGCCGCTCCCGCGCTACCTGCCCGCCGCCATTGGCCGCAACACGAACGGCTTCGTCGACGAGTTTGCTCGCCTCCTGCATCGCCGTGCGGTTCGCCTTGAAGGCTTCGGAATTGGTGGAGATTTCGGATTTGAGTACGGTCATGCCGTCTCCGCAAACAGTTCGCGGCCGATCAGCATGCGGCGGATTTCGGAGGTGCCGGCACCGATCTCGTAGAGCTTGGCGTCCCTGAGCAGGCGGCCGGCGGCGTAGTCGTTGGTATAGCCGTTGCCGCCGAGCGCCTGGATCGCTTCCAGCGCCATGGCGGTTGCCTTTTCGGCGGCGTAGAGGATGCATCCGGCGGCGTCCTTGCGGGTGGTCTCGCCTCGATCGCAGGCGGATGCGACGGCATAGACATAGGCGCGGGCGGTGTTCATCGTCACATACATGTCGGCAAGCTTGCCCTGCATCAGCTGGAACTCGCCGATCGCCTGGCCGAACTGTTTGCGCTCGTGCATGTAGGGGACGACGATATCCATGCAGGCGGCCATGATGCCAAGGGGACCGGCCGAGAGCACGACGCGCTCGTAATCCAGGCCCGACATCAGCACCTTCACGCCGCCGCCGACCGTGCCGAGCACGTTTTCCTCGGGCACTTCGCAATCGGAAAAGATCAGCTCCGAGGTGTTGGAGCCGCGCATGCCGAGCTTGTCGAGCTTCTGGCCGGTCGAAAAGCCCTTGAAGCCGTTCTCGATCAGGAAGGCGGTGATGCCGCGCGGCCCGGCTTCCGGATCGGTCTTGGCATAGACAACGAGGACATCGGCATCCGGACCGTTGGTGATCCACATCTTGCTGCCGTTCAGCACGTAGCGGTCGCCGCGCTTCTCGGCCTTGAGCTTCATCGAGACGACGTCGGAACCGGCACCGGGCTCGGACATCGCGAGCGCGCCGACATGCTCTCCCGAGATCAGCTTCGGCAGATAGCGCTGCTTCTGCTCGGCATTGCCGTTTCGGTTGATCTGGTTGACGCAGAGATTGGAATGAGCGCCGTAGCTCAGCGCCACCGAGGCCGAGGCGCGGCTGATCTCCTCCATGGCCACGCAATGGGCGAGATAGCCGAGACCGGCGCCGCCATACTCTTCAGCGGCCGTGATGCCGAGAAGGCCCATGTCGCCGAGCTCGCGCCAGAGCGGCATCGGAAAGGCATTGTTGCGGTCGGTCTCGTCGGCGAGCGGGGCGATCCGTTCACTGGCGAAGCGTCTCACGGCGTCGCGCAGCGCTTCGATTTCCTTGCCGAGCGCAAAGCTCAAGCCACCTGAATACATCCGGCCTTCTCCCTTGGACCCATTCCGCAATTCCGGACGCAAAACCGCTTGGCACCTTTGCTGGAATTGCTAGTCGCCACCAACTATGCGGCGTCCGGCATGCGTGCCGGCTCGCCCGTCGTCTCGTAAGCCTTCAAGCGCTTGTCGATCTGCTCCATGATCGTCCGGGCGGCCGCCTCCTTAACCGGCCCGTAGCCACGAATCTCATCGAACAACGTCAGAATGGCAAGCGCTTCCGCTTCATTGCCGGCGTCGAGCCTTGCAAAGACGCGGGTCGCCACCGCCTCGTAGTCCGAAATCAGCCGGCGCTCGTGCTTGCGCTCACGCAGGTAGCCGAAGGGATCGAGTGCTGTGCCACGCAATGTCTTGAAGCGTGCGAGACCGCGTAGCAGCGGCAGGATCCAGGCGCCGAACTCCCGCTTCTTCGGGCGGCCGTTCGGGTCCTTGCCCGAAAGAACCGGTGGCGCGAGATTGAAGACCAAGCGGAAGTCGCCCTCCATTTCCTCGCGCATCTTCGCCTCGAAGGCTGGATCGGTGAGCAGCCGCGCCACCTCATACTCATCCTTGTAGGCGAGCACGCGGGCATAGGTGACGGCCGTTGCAAACGGTATCTTGTCCGAGAGACCGGCCTTTGCGGCAGCAGCCTTGGCGCGATCGACGAGGGCGGCGAAGCGGGTGGCAAGGCGCTCGTCTTGGTAGGCGGCGAGATATGCCTTGCGATGGGCGACGACCTCAGCAAAGGACATATCAGCCAGCGTCTTGCGCTCCTCCTTCTCGCCCATCGCAGCGCGCACGGCGTCCGGATCGTGAGCGAGAAGGCGCCCCCAGTTGAACGACGCCCGGCTTGCCTTGACGGCGACACCATTGAGTTCGATCGCCTTTTCGATCGATTCAAGCGACAGCGGCACAAGGCCCGATTGCCAGGCAAAGCCGGTGAGCAGGATATTGGTGTTGATGCCATTGCCGGTCAGCGCAGTCGCCGCATGGCTGAAGTCGAGGAAGACCGAGCGGTCGCTGACGGTCTTGGCGATCGTGTGCATCACCGAGCCGGTCTTGAAATCGAAGTCGCGGTTGCGGACGAAATCGGCAACCGGCATCAGTCCGGTATTAACGATCGCCGTCGTGCGCTCGCTCTTGCAGAGCGTGATCGCATCCTTCGAGGCGCCGACGACATCATCGGCTGCGAGCAGCAGATCGGCACCGCCATTGACGATGCGCGGCGAGGTCACGTCCTTTTGCGCGCGGCCGATGCGCAGATAGCTCATCACCGCGCCGCCCTTCTGGGCGAGACCGGCCATGTCGAGGATCATCGGCACCTTGCCATCGAGATGGGCGGCCATGCCGAGGACGGCGCCGATCGTCAGGATGCCGGTGCCGCCGACGCCGGCGATGGCGATATTCCAGGGACGGTCGCCGATCTCCGGGATGACAGGCATCGGGATGTCGGCATCGACGGGTTCGACCGCCTTGCGCCTCTTGCGCTCGCCGCCCTTCACGGTAACGAAGGATGGGCAGAAGCCCTTCACGCAGGAGAAATCCTTGTTGCAGGTCGACTGGTTGATCTGCCGCTTGCGGCCGAACTCGGTTTCCAGCGGCTCGACCGAGATGCAGTTGGATTGCACCGAGCAATCGCCGCAGCCTTCGCAGACCGCTTCGTTGATGAAGACGCGCTTGGCCGGATCCTCCATCAGGCCGCGGCTACGGCGACGGCGCTTTTCGGCAGCACAGGTCTGTACATAGACGATCGCCGAGCAACCCGGCGTTTCGCGCAGCTTCAGCATGACGGGATCGAGATGATCGCGGTGCAGGACGGTGACGCCGGGCGCAAGCTCAGGCGCCACATAGGCATCCGGATTGTCCGAGAGCAGATAGATCGGCGAGACGCCTTCATTGTAGAGCTGCTTGGTCATCAGCTGCGGCGTCATATAGCCGTCGATCTGCTGGCCGCCGGTCATGGCGACGGCATCGTTATAGAGCAGCTTGTAGGTGACGTTGACCTTGGCGGCGACCGACTGGCGCACTGCCAGAATACCGGAGTGGAAATAGGTGCCGTCACCGAGATTGACGAACATGTGCTTCTCGTCGGTGTAGCGCGAGATCGCCGTCCACGGCACGCCTTCGCCGCCCATCTGCGTGAAGGTCTCGGTATTCCGGTCCATCCAGGTGACCATGTAGTGGCAGCCGATACCGGCGGTGGCACGGCTGCCTTCGGGCACCCGTGTCGAGGTATTGTGCGGACAGCCGGAGCAGAAGAACGGCGTGCGCTGCAACGGCGGCACATGGCTGCGGCTGATCTGGCCGCGCTCGGAGAGATAGGCAAGCTTGTCGGAAATCCGCTGGTGCAGCGCCGGGTCCATATCGAGTTTCAGGATGCGTCCGGCAATGGCACGGGCAACGGCGCCGACCGTCAGCGCCGCCGAGAGGCTGAGATAGGGTTTGTCATGCTCGTCGAACTTGCCGACGATGCGCGGGCGGACATCGGAACGCCAGTTGAAGAGCTGCTGCTTGATCTGGTTCTCGATGATCTCGCGGCGTTCCTCGATGACGAGCACCTCGTCCAGACCCTCGGAGAAATGCCGGACGGCCTCAGGCTCCAGCGGCCAGGGCATGCGGATCTTCAGGATGCGGATGCCGATCGCTTCCATCTCGGCGCGGCCGAGCTCCAGTTCGCGCAGCGCCTGCAGCACGTCCTCATAGGCCTTGCCCGAGGAAATGATGCCGAAGCGGGCATGCGGCGCATCATGGGTGATTTCATCGACCCGGTTGGCACGGGCAAAGGCGATCGCTGCATAGGCCTTGTAGGTCTGCAGCCGGTCGTCCTGGATCAGCGGCGGGTCCGGCCAGCGGATGTTGAGCCCGCCCGGCGGCAGCTCGAAATCGGTCGGGATCACGAATTGGCGCTTTTCGCCCGAGAGATCCACGGCCGCCGTCGTTTCGACGGTATCGGCGATGAATTTCATGCCGACCCAGCAGCCGGAATAGCGCGACATGGCAATGCCGAGCAGGCCGTATTCGATGAATTCGTGGATCGAGGAGGGGTAGAGAACCGGAATGACCGCCGACATGAAATCATGGTCGGTCTGGTGGGGCACGGTGGAGGACTTGGCCGCGTGGTCGTCACCGGCAAAACAGAGCACGCCGCCGTGCTTGGAAGTGCCCGCGGCATTGGCATGTTTCAACACGTCGCCGGAACGATCGACGCCCGGACCCTTGCCGTACCAGATACCGAGAACGCCGTCCTTGTTGGCTCCCGGCGAAAGACCTGCCTGCTGGCTGCCCCAGACGGCGGTAGCGGCAAGATCCTCGTTGATCCCGGGCTGAAAGGTAACCTGGTGCTGGTCGAGATAGCGCTGCGCCTTCATCAGCTGCTGATCGTAGCCGCCGAGCGGCGACCCGCGATAGCCTGATATGAAGGCAGCCGTGTTCAACCCGGCGGCATGGTCGCGCCGCATCTGGGTCATCGGCAGGCGAACCAGCGCCTGCAGTCCGGACATGAAGACCCGGCCCTCTTCGGCCGTATATTTATCGTCGAGCGATACACTCGTCGCCAGCATCTGCTCTCCTCCCGAGATCGCAGTGGTGAACCATGACGCCTAGGGAGGGCTCCTCTTCCACTCCCTTGGCATGTAACGCGATAGTAGCACTGCGGTTGCGGAATTTCCGGGCCAAGAATGGCGCGGTTGCGCATCATTCGAAAATTAGAATGTGCCATCACGACATTTTTGCAATGGGTGGCCTTTGCCGATTGACCTTGCGGCCGCCATCTCGCCATATCCGTCGAGCCCGGTTTGGAGCGGGCGCATCGGAGGAAAACATGACCATTTCGCTCGCACCCGTCGCCCTGCCGGATTTCGGTCCGCTCGGCGAACAGCCGAAGATTCCCGCCGCCACCTATGCAGCGCGCGCCGACGCAGCGCTGAAGAATGCCGGGACAGACTGGCTCGTCGTCTATGCCGACCGGGAGCATTTCGGAAACATCATGTTCCTCGCCGGATTCGAGCCGCGTTTCGAGGAGGCGCTGCTGCTGCTCGGCAAAGGCGGCAAGCGAGTGATCATCACCGGCAATGAATCCGAAAGCTATACGGCGCTCGCCCGGCTGCCCGGCATCGAGGTGCTCCGCGCCCAAACATTCAGCCTGATGGGCCAGGACCGCTCGCAAGACCCGCGCCTCGCCGACCGTCTCAAGGATGCCGGGATCAAGGCAGGCGACAACATCGGTCTCGTTGGCTGGAAATATCTATCTGCCGAAGAAGATGACGACTATGCACAAAGCTTCTTCGTGCCAGACTTTATCGTGAAGATCCTCAGCCGCACCATCGGCAGCGGCGGCAAGCTCGTCGATCGAACCGAAGTGTTGATGCACCCCCAGAACGGCCTGCGCTCCGTTGTCGATGTCGATCAGCTCGCGGCTTTCGAATGGGCGGCGGCGCGCTGCTCGACGGCGCTCTGGCGGGTCGTTTCGGGCGTGCGCGAAGGCGATACGGAATTCGAGGCGCTCGGACGGCTCGGCTATGAAGGCGATCCGCTCAACGTCCACACGATGTTTGCCTCGGTCAGCAAGGGCGAACACATCATCGGCCTGCGCAGCCCGACGGCGCGAAAGCTGAAGCGCGGCGACGGCGTCACCACGGCGCTCGGCTACTGGGGTGCACTGTCATCGCGCGCCGGATTGCTTGCTGATCACGACCACGATTTTCTGAAGCCGTCGAAAGCCTATTTCGAGGCGCTGATCACCTGGTACGAAACATCGGATATCGGTGTCACCGGCGGCGCGCTCTTCGAGGCGGTGACCGGCAAGCTGAAGTCGGCGGGGCTCAACTCTGCGCTCAACCCCGGCCATCTCGGCAGCCATGAGGAATGGCTGCACTCGCCGGTGCAGCCGGGATCGACGGATCGTCTCCGCTCCGGCATGCCGTTCCAGGTGGATGTCATTCCGGTGCCGATGCCTGCAGGCTGGGCGCTGAACAGCGAGGATGCCGTTGCCTTTGCCGACGAAGCACTGAGGGAGGAGATCAGGCATCGCTATCCGGCCATGCATGCGCGTATCGCCGCGCGTCGCAGCTTCATGGCGGACAAACTGGGTGTCGCGGTCAAGGACAGCATCCTTCCGCTGTCCTCGACGCCGCTCTATCTCCCGCCGTTCTGGCTGAAGTCGGGGCATGTGCTGGTTCGCGATTAAGCCGTCAGGCGGCGCCGGGAGATGATCACGAGGCGCCGCTCCCACCAGATCAGCACCAGGCTGGAGCCGACGATCAGCAGGGCTCCGGCGACCACGTTCAGCGTCGGGATCTCGGCCCAGATCAGGTAACCATAGAGGAAAGCCCAGATCAGTCCGCTATATTCGATCGGCGCCAGCGTCGAGGCCGGCGCATAGCGGAAACCTTCGTAGAGGATGTACTGTCCGGCCGCACTGATGCAGCCGAGACCGATCATCAGCACCCATCCGAAAGCATCGGGGGTTTTCCAGACGAAGGGCAGTGCGGCGCCGCAGACGATGACGAACAGCACTCCTGTTGCCAGCATCTGGTTGACGGTGCTTTCTGTGCGGCTAACGAGGCGCACGAGGATGGTGCTCCAGGCCCAGCAGAAGCCGGCGAAAAACACCATGCCGGCCGGAATAAGGCTCGGCGCTTCGGCAGGATTGGCGGCCAGAACGACGCCGATGAAGCCGCCGATGCAGGCCAGCCAACGGATCGGCCCGACATTTTCGCGCAGGATGAAGATCGACAGCACGACGGTGATGACGGGTGCCGAGAAATACATCGTGGTGATTTCGGCGAGCCCGAGATGGCGGGCTGCGGAATAATAGGCAAGCCAGGCGCCGAGCATCAGCACGGCGCGCAGCAGAACCGAACTCCGGTGCGAACTTTTCAGGATCGACGGATGACGGTTGCGGTGGATGAAGAAAGCCGAGAAGCCGACGATCATCACGCTGCGGATGAACAGGATCTGCGGCACGGCATAGTCGGCGACCAGCCATTTGACGACGGCGTCCTGGATGGCAAACAGCGAATAGCCGATGCAGGCAAGGGCAATTCCCACCAGCGGGGAAGGCGCCTCATCGGTCGATCTGGAGAACATGGAAGCCTGCGATGGGAATGCGTTGGGGTGCCACGGCCTAGCAAGACCGGGCACCGTTGACAATGCAAGGAATAGCCCTCCGCGAAGATTTGATCAGTTGATCTTCACGCCCTTCGACCGCATGCGTGAAACCGTTTCCCGTTCGGCCCGCTTGCAGCGCATCGGCGGCAGGCCGCGGTCCATCAGGTCCATGTCCTCGAGCACCATGTCGCCCATCTTCTTGAAGGCGCTGTCGAGCGCTCCGGCGCGGTGGGCCGAGCGGATAAAACCCTTGAGTTTGCGCACCGGATGATCGGATGGCAGCGGCTCTTCCGGATAGACATCGCTTGCCGCCACGATATGGCCTGAGGCAACAGCGGCCATCAGCGCATCGAAATCGACGACATCGGCGCGGCTGAGCAGGATGAGGGCCGCGCCCTTGCGCATGCTGGCGAAGGCCTCGGCTCCGAGAAAGCCCTTGTTCTCGCTGGTGACGGCGGCAACGACGAAGACGAAGTCGCTCTTCGTCAGCACATCCTCCAGGCTTGCCGCCTCGACGTTGTTTTCCTCGAGGATCGATTTCGGCTGCCAGGGATCGAAGACCCGCACCTTGGCGCGGAAGCCTGACAGCACGCGGCGCAGCGCCTTGCCGAGATCGCCGAAACCGACGATGCCGATCTCCGATCCGGCGATCAGCCGGGCGCTGGCATTGCCCTCGCCGCCCCAGAGCTCGTTGCCTTCGCGAAAGGCGACATCCGCATCGACGATGCCGCGGGCGAGCGACAGGGCGAAGCCGAGACCGATTTCGGCCACCGGCTCGGCAAAGACCTGACCCGTCGTCACCACATGGATGCCGCGCTGGAAGAGCACGTCATAGGGCATGTTGTTGATGAGATTGCTCTCGACATTGAGCACACAGCGCAGCGACGTCATCCGCGCCAGCGTTTCCTCAGACAGCGGCGGCTGGCCGATGATGTAGCGCGCCTTACCGAGAACCTCGTCGCCGAGACCGGCGATATTGTCGGGATCGGCCTCGACGATCTCGTATGTGTCGTGAAGCACCCGGCGCGCTTCGTCGGTGAAGATCAGGTCGAGCGTGCGCGGCTCGGGCGCGCTGATCGCCAGGGGCTTTTCGGTCTTCGTCATCATCTCCTCCTCCCGCAGCCACCTAACGCTGCACAATCCTTATCTCAGCGCCACGCTCACCGGCATCGATCGACAGATGAGCGGCCGCCGAAATCAGCGGCCAATCATCCGGCCTAGCCAGCGCCACCGGACAGCCGATCCCGTAGAGCGCCTCCGCAACCATTGCGCCGGTGACGACGATCGCATCGCGCTTCAACAGAATGATCCCAGCAGGGGCGGTCTTCAGCCGGATGGCTTCGGCCAGCACCGAGCTTCCCGAACTCGATCCCCTGCCTGCCTCCATGACAAGGATCGCGCCGGTGATCGACTGGCCGCTTTGCGGATGCCACTGGTCAATGATCTCGCCGGTCGCCGAATCGACGCCGCCCCAGAAGCTGAGCGGCTCGGCAAGCACGAAGGCCGCAGCCGCAGCCTTGCCTTCCATGAGGGTCGTCGCGGAAAATACCGTCACAGCCGCACCACCTTGCCCGAGCGCGCCGAGGCCATGCATTCGGCGAGCGAACCAAAGGCGACATCGACTCCGATATTGCCGGGTGCGTAATAGGCCCACTTGCCCGAGTTGGTCATCACCGCACCCGACATGTCGCGGATGATCGCAGTGACATAGGTGCAGGTATCGATGACGAGCGTCACACCCGCCGCTTCCAGCGCCACGCGCCAGCCGCGATTTTCAAGCTCCGCCAGAACCTCGCGATTGGTGTTGATGTAGATATCGATCGCCGCTTTCCCGCCTGCGAGCAGCGGCATCAGCCGCTCGAACTCGCCGATGGAAAAATGCGGCGTTCCCATGCTGACGGCCGCAAGCGGCGTCCCTTCCGCCACCGTCGAGAGATTGCGGATGGTGTCGCGGATATCAGTGCGGCTGAGCCGGATTGTCTCCTGCGGCTCGACCCCGCCACAGGCTTCCTCCAGCGTCGGCGCCTCCGGCGTCAGCCCGACGGCGTGGAACAGCGCGACGGCGCCAGCCGAGGCGGCAACGGCACCGAGCGCCTTGAGATCATCCTCTGAACTCTCCTCTGGCAGCCCGCGGATGACGGGGATGCGATCGCCGCAGCGGCGGCCGATGGCGTGACCGGCAGCGACACAGATCGACCCGGCATCCCGCTCACCCCCAGCAAATTCCTCGATATCGACGAGCACGGTCGCGCGCCGGTTTTCGGTGACGTGCAGCCCATAACAGGGCGCCCGGCCAGTCAGCGCGCAGCAGAGATCGATGAAATCGCCGTAGCGATTGGTGCGGGCGCCGAGCACCGAATTGGCAAAGACGATGGCATTCGATTCCGCCCAGGCGATCTGCGCCCCGAAGCGCGGGCGGAAGATCGTCTGGTAGGGCGCGCAGGTGAAGGTCGGGACGCAGCCGAGCTCCTCATGCGCCCTCATCAGCCGCGCACCGTTGCGGCCGAGCGCCTCGTCGCCGCGGAAAAGTTCGGGATGGATGAGATCGACCGAACCGACATTCAGCGTCGTCGGCACGCGGACACGGCCGCCCCAGGACACCATGCGCTCGACGAAATCGAGGCTGACCTCGCCGAGATAGAGACAGCCGTCGATATGCGCCGCTTCGATATCCACCAGTTTTGTGGCGCCGACAGCCTCGGCGAAACGCACCAGAAGCCGCATGGCAAAAGCCGCCGCCTCACCATGGCGGCCGTCGAGCAGGGCTTTGTCATCAGGGGAAAGCTGAAGAGAGGAATGCATGGCGCCGACGCTATCAGGTCGTCTTGCGGGAGAGAAGATGGCTTGCGAATTCGACCAAAGGCGCCCTCGACAAAACTGTCACAAACACTATGTCACAAAACCTTCACAATTTCATTTGCCAGTTCGTTTCTTTTCGTTTTGTATGCGGAAAGTTTCGTAACGAAACCGGCCGGTGGGATCGAGGAGGATCTGCGCCGGCAGGCCGTGCTCCGTTCAAAACGGCACGGCAGGACACATAGGGAGGAACCATGTCCATTCGTTTCATGGCCGCATCCGCGGCAACCATCACCTTGTCGCTCTCGTTCGCTTCGAGTGCCTTTGCGGTGACCGAACTGCAGTGGTGGCACGCTATGGCGGGCGCCAACAACGAAGTGGTCAACCAGCTCTCCAAGGAATTCAACGAAAGCCAGAAAGACTACAAGATCGTCCCGGTTTTCAAGGGCACCTATCCGGAAGCGCTGAATGCCGGCATCGCCGCCTTCCGCGCCAAGCAGCCGCCCGCGATCCTGCAGGTCTTCGACGCCGGCAGCGGCGTGATGATGGGCGCCGAGGGCGCGATCATGCCGGCAGCCCAGGTTCTCGAAAAGGGCGGCTTCAAGTTCGACAAGTCGGAATACCTGCCCGGCATCGCCGCCTATTATTCGAAGCCCGACGGCACGATGCTGTCCTTCCCCTACAACTCATCCTCGCCGATCCTCTATTACAACAAGGACACCTTCAAGAAGGCCGGCCTCGACCCTGAAAGCCCGCCGAAGACCTGGCCCGAAGTGTTCGAAGCGGCCAAGAAGATCAAGTCGAGCGGCGCGTCTGCCTGCGGCCTGACCTCGACCTGGCTCACCTGGATCCAGACCGAGAACCTGGCCGCATGGAACAACGTGTCCTACGGCTCGAACGAGAACGGCCTTGCCGGCACCGATGTGAAGCTCGCATTCAACTCGCCGCTCTTCGTCCAGCATTTCCAGGCGATCGCCGATCTCGCCAAGGACGGCACGTTCCGCTACGGCGGCCGCACCTCGGAAGCCAAGCAGCTCTTCACCTCCGGTGAATGCGGCATCATGACGGAATCGTCCGGCGGTCTCGGCGACATCATCAAGACGGGCATGAACTACGGCATCGGCCAGCTGCCCTACTATGAAGGCGAAGGACGCCCGCAGAACACTATCCCCGGCGGCGCCAGCCTCTGGGTCTTCGCCGGCAAGAGCGACGAGGAATACAAGGGCATCGCCCAGTTCTTCCACTTCCTGTCGCAGACCAAGATCCAGGCCCGCCTGCACCAGGTGTCCGGCTACATGCCGGTGACCATGGCCGCTTATGAAGACACCAAGAAGTCCGGCTTCTACGAAAAGAACCCGGGCCGCGAAACGCCGATCCTGCAGATGATGGGCAAGGCGCCGACCGAAAACTCCAAGGGCGTGCGTCTCGTCAACCTGCCGCAGGTGCGCGACATCATGAACGAAGAGTTCGAAGCGATGCTGGCCGGCAAGCAGGATGCCAAGGCAGCGCTCGACAAGGCCGTCGAACGCGGCAATGCCGCGATCCAGCAGGCAATCGGCCAGTAAATACGGCGTTCCCGCCCGCATCCCTGGAGGCTGCGGGCGGCCCCTTCATGTCAAGGAGATCGCCGTGCAGCGCGTCGTCTTTCCGAACAAGATCCTTCCCTATTTCCTGGTCGCCCCACAGATCATCCTCACAGTGGTTTTCTTCTTCTGGCCCGCCAGCCAGGCGCTCTATCAATCGATGCAGCGCGAAGATCCATTCGGCCTGAAGAGCGGCTTCGTCGGCCTCGCAAACTTCCGCGACGTCTTCGCCGACCCGAATTATCTGAACTCGCTCTATGTCACCGTCGTCTTCAGTGTGCTGACGGCGCTTCTCTCGATGGTCGTGGCGCTGGCGTTGGCGACGGCAGCCGACAAGGTGGTGCGCGGGCAGACCTTCTACCGGACGCTGCTGATCTGGCCCTATGCCGTGGCGCCTGCCGTCGCCGGCATGCTCTGGCTGTTCATGTTCAATCCGGCGATGGGCACCTTCGCCTATATCCTGCGGCGCAACGGCTTCATGTGGGATCCGCTTCTGAACGGCAACCAGGCGATGACGCTGGTTATCGTCGCGGCCGCCTGGAAGCAGATCAGCTACAATTTCCTGTTCTTCGTCGCCGGGCTGCAGGCTATCCCGAAATCGCTGATCGAGGCGGCCGCTATCGACGGCGCCCGCGGCAGCCGCCGCTTCTGGACCATCGTCTTCCCGCTGCTGGCGCCGACCACATTTTTCCTGCTCGTCGTCAACACCGTCTATGCCTTCTTCGACACCTTCGGCATCATCCATTCGGTGACTGGCGGCGGCCCGGCCAAGGCGACGGAAACGCTGGTCTACAAGGTCTATAACGACGGCTTCGTGAACCTCAATCTCGGCTCGTCCGCGGCACAATCGGTGATCCTGATGATCATCGTCATCGCGCTGACGGCCTTCCAGTTCCGCTTCGTCGAGAAGCGGGTACATTATGCGTGAGGGTCTGAAATGATCGAAAAACGCCCCATCGCCAGCCTCATCGGCCACCTGATGCTGATCATCGGCATCATCATCGTCGCCTTCCCGATCTATTATACGTTCGTCGCCTCGACGATGACGTCGGCGGAGATCATCAAGCCGCCGATCTCGTTGCTGCCGGGTAGCCACTTCACCGAAAATTACACCGAGGCGCTGTTCGGCGGCGTCGAGCGCGCCGTCGGCGTCAGTCTCGAACGGCTGCTCTTCAACACCTTCGTGGTGGCGATCCTGATTGCCGTCGGCAAGATCCTGATCTCCTTCCTGTCGGCCTTCGCGGTGGTGTTCTTCCGCTTCCCGCTGCGCATGGTGTTCTTCTGGATGATCTTCGTCACGCTGATGCTGCCAGTCGAGGTGCGCATCCTGCCGACTTACAAAGTCATCGTCGATCTCGGCCTGATCGATACCTATGCAGGGCTGACCCTACCGCTGATGGCCTCGGCGACCGCAACCTTCCTGTTCCGCCAGTTCTTCCTGACGATCCCAGGCGAATTGCTGGAGGCGGCGCGCATCGACAATGCGGGACCATTCCGCTTCATGCGCGATATCCTGCTACCGCTGTCGCGCACCAATATCGCGGCGCTCTTCGTCATCCTGTTCATCTACGGCTGGACGCAGTATCTCTGGCCGCTGCTCGTTACCAATGACGCGCAGATGAACACGATCATCATCGGCCTCAGGAAGATGGTGGATTTCACGGACGCGGCAACGCCCTGGAATTTCGTGATGGTGACGGCGATCCTTGCGATCATTCCGCCCATCCTCGTCGTGGTGCTGATGCAGCGCTGGTTTGTCAAAGGTCTTGTGGAGACGGAGAAGTAATGGCCAGGATCACCCTCAACGACGTCCGCAAGACCTATGGCGGCGGCGTCGAAGTCATCAAGGGCGTCTCGCTCGAGATCGCCGACGGCGAACTCCTGGTGCTCGTCGGCCCCTCCGGTTGCGGCAAGTCCACGCTGCTCAGAATGATCGCCGGCCTGGAAGGCATCAGTTCCGGGGAGATCAGCATCGGCGACCGCGTGGTCAACGATCTCGAACCCTCCGAGCGCGATATCGCCATGGTCTTCCAGAACTATGCGCTCTATCCGCATATGACGGTGCGCCAGAACCTCGCCTACGGCCTGAAGAACCGCAACACGCCGAAGGACGAAATCGAGCGGCGGATCGTCAAGGCGGCAAAGTCGCTGGAGATCGAGCCCTTCCTGGAGCGCAAGCCGCGCCAGCTCTCGGGCGGCCAGCGCCAGCGCGTCGCCATGGGCCGCGCCATCGTGCGCGAACCCGCAGCCTTCCTGTTCGACGAGCCGCTCTCCAATCTCGATGCGAAACTGCGCGTGCAGATGCGCGTTGAGATCAAGCGGCTGCAGCGGGCATTGGCGACCACCAGCGTTTATGTCACCCACGACCAGATGGAGGCGATGACGCTCGCCGACCGGCTCGTCGTCCTGAACGGCGGCCATATCGAACAGGTCGGCACACCGATCGAGCTCTACGAGAAGCCGGCGACCACCTTCGTCGCCACATTCATCGGCTCGCCGTCGATGAACCTGCTGGAGACCAGCGGCGCCGGCTTTGCTCTCGGCAACGGCGCCACGCCTTTGCCGCCGGGCACCGCAACGCTCGGTATCCGCCCTGAAGACCTGCACCTCGCCGAACCCGGCAAGCCCGACGCCTTCACGGCAGATGTCCGCGTCGGCGCGGTGGAGCTCGTCGGCGCCGAAAGCTATGTCCACGGCACCCTGCCGAACACCCAGGACATCGTCTTCCGCGTCCCAGGCCGGTCGCAGATCGCCATCGACGCCCGCGTGACGATCGGCGCGGCGCAATCAGCGCTGCATTTCTTCGACGCTGCAGGCAAAAGGATCGGTTGATCCTTCCATCTGATTTTTCTGCGATCCGCGAAGGGCCAGCCGACACCACGGCTGGCCCTTCGCGTTTCGGCCATGCCGGCGCGCCGGAGCTCTGTATTTCGCAACACAAGCAAACGGCTTGCAAAGTGCAATCGGTCGGCGTAATGTAACTTTCATGATGAAAGTTACTTGGTGACACGATGCAGAATAAGAGCTTCAAATCCATGCAGTGCCCTGTCGCCCGCAGTCTCGACCGCGTCGGCGAATGGTGGAGCATTCTGATCCTGCGCGATGCGCTGCGCGGCGTGACGCGGTTCGACGATTTTCAGAAGAACCTCGGCATTGCCACCGCGACGCTGACGCGCCGCCTCGACAATCTGGTCAAGGCGGGGCTGGTGGAACGGCGGGCGTATCAGGAGCGGCCGCAACGTTTCGAATATGTGCTGACGGCCTGCGGCGAGGACTTCCGCCCGGTCATCTGGTCGATGATCGCCTGGAGCAACCGGCATTTCGCACCTGAAGGGCCGAGCCTTGTCATCGTCGACAAGCAAAGCGGCGCCTGGGCCGATCCGGTGCTTGTCGACCGCGAGACCGGAAACCCGCTCGCCAAGCCGCAATATGACGTCGCCGCCGGGCCTGCCGCTAGCGAGACGTTGCGATTGCGCTATCCCTTGCGCTCCGAAGCGTCCGGTATGGCGCTGATCGAGCGCCCCGCCCCCAACCAAGAACAATAAGACTGGAGCATGGCCATGAATAAGGTCGTGACTGAATCCGAACTCACGCAGGGCGCCGTTCCCCTGAAGCCGAAGAGAAGCCTCAAGCGGCCGCTCGGCATTCTTGCACTCATTGCCATCGCCGGCGGCGCCGGATGGTACGGCTATTACTGGTCGCAGACCGGCCGCTATCTCGAGACCACCGACGACGCCTATATCGGCGGCAATACCACGGCGCTCTCGCCGCGGGTTTCCGGCCATGTCGAGGCTGTTCTGGTTGATGACAATCAGCGGGTGACGGCAGGTCAGTTGCTGGTGCGCCTTGACAGCCGCGCATTCAAGACGGCCGTCGATCGCGCCGAGGCGGCAGTGCGCGAACAGCAGGCGAGCCTCGACAATCTTCACGCCCAGTCGGCGCTTCAGGCCTCGCTGGTGAAGCAGGCGGAAGCCGACCTTGCTGCCAAGAAGGCGGCATCCGATTTCACCGAGATCGACGCGGTGCGTTATCGCAATCTGGCGACCCAGAGCACAGGAACAGAGCAGAACGCCCAGAAGGCTGTGCTCGCTGACACGCAGGCGAAGGCCGCAGTCGCCGCTTCCGACGCCGGACTGACGGCCGCGCGGCAGCAGATACAGGTTCTGGACACCCAGATCGCCCAGGCGCAATCGGCGCTTGATGGCGCCAGGCTCGATGCAGAGACGGCGCTGCTCAATCTCAGCTACACGGAGGTCCGCTCGCCCGTTGATGGCTACGTCGGCAACCGGGCAGCCCAGGTCGGCGCTTTCGTTTCCGATGGCAGCTATCTCCTGAGCGTGATCCCTGAAAAGGGACTGTGGATCGACGCCAATTTCAAGGAAGACCAGCTCGCGGTCATCAAGCCCGGGCAGAAGGTGACTGTGGTCGCCGATATCTATCCCGGCCACGATCTGACCGGTAGGATCAGCAGCATCGCACCGGCCACCGGCGCCACCTTCAGCGTCATTCCGCCTGAAAACGCCACCGGCAATTTCACCAAGATCGTCCAGCGCGTGCCCGTCCGCGTGGCGCTCGATGACACCGCCGTCAGGGATCAGGCGCTGCGGCCCGGCCTCTCGACAACGGTGACCGTCGACACCCGCCCCTGATCAGGAATAGACCATGACAGCCCCCGTCACGCCTGCCCAGCCAAGCTGGGTTCGCAGTCTGCTGCCTTTCGTGGTGATGTGCTTCGGCATGTTCATCGCGCTGCTCGACATCCAGATCGTCGCCTCATCGCTCCAGGATATCGGCGGCGGCCTGTCGGCCTCGCAGGATGAGATCAGCTGGGTACAGACCGCCTACCTGATCGCCGAAATCATCGTCATCCCGCTGTCGGGATGGCTGACCCGCGTGTTCTCGACGCGCTGGCTGTTCACCGCGTCGGCCGCCGGTTTCACACTGACCAGCATGCTGTGCGGCCTTGCCTGGAACATCGACAGCATGATCGTCTTTCGCGCCCTGCAGGGTCTGCTCGGCGCCTCGATGATCCCGACGGTCTTTACCTCGTCCTTCCACTATTTCCAGGGACCGCGGCGCGTCTATGCGGCAGCGGTCGTCGGCACCATCGCCTCGGTCGCGCCGACGCTCGGCCCGGTTATCGGCGGCTGGATTACCGATACCTGGAACTGGCACTGGCTGTTTTACATCAACGTTGTGCCCGGCGCCCTGATCGCCGTGCTCGTCGCCATCCTGGTGAAGATCGACGAGCCCGATATCAAGCTTCTCAAGGAAGCAGACTATCCCGGCATCCTGCTGATGGCGGTGGCACTCGGAACGCTGGAATATACGCTGGAAGAAGGCACGCGCGCCAACTGGTTCGACGACCAGACGATCCGCACCACCGCAACGATCGCGGGCATCTCCAGCCTGCTGTTCTTCATCCGCAGCCTGACCTATTCGAAACCGGTCGTCGATCTGCGCGCCTTCGGAAACCGCAACTTCGCCATCGGCTGCCTGCTTTCCTTCGTGACAGGCATCGGCATATTTTCAACCATCTACCTGACGCCGCTGTTTCTCGGCTATGTCCGCGGCTTCAATGCCTGGGAGACCGGACTTGCCGTCTTTTCCACCGGCGCTGCATCGATGCTCGGCGTTCCCTTCTACATCATGCTCGCCAAGCGCTACGATATCCGCTGGCTGATGATGTTCGGGCTTGCCTCCTTCGGCATCTCGATGTGGGGCTTCAGCGCCATCACCCATGACTGGGGCGGCGACCAGCTTTTCTGGCCACAGGTGTTCCGCGGCTTTCCGCAGGTCTTTGCCGTCGCGCCCGCTGTGACGCTCGGCCTCGGCAGTCTGCCGCCCGAACGGCTGAAATATGCCAGCGGTCTGTTCAACATGATGCGCAATCTCGGCGGCGCCGTCGGCATTGCCGTCAGCGCGGCAATCCTCAACAACCGGACCAACATGCATTTCAACGCCATCGCCTCCAACCTGACGCCTGCGAATGGTGCGATGGAGCGGCTGACGGGCGGCGTTGCGCGGCGCTATTCAGAGATCGCCGGAAGCATCAACGACGGGCAGACGGCCGCCTTGAAGCAACTTTTCAGGCTCGCCTACCGCGAGGCCTCTACCATGGCCTATGCCGATGCCTTCCGGGTGATCATGGCCGCCTTCGTCGTCGCCACTGCGCTGGTGCCGCTATTGCGCAATGTCACGCCACCGAAGAGCCCGCAACCCGGCGGCGGTGGTCACTGAGAGGGAAGCGTAGTGCGACGGCGGCACGTGCCCCAAGCGATCAGCTCAACGCTTTGCGCTTTGAAGTAGTGTCTCGACCGCCGCCTTGGCGGAAGCAAAGGGTGCGGGATTGCGGCACACCTGTGACATCAGCAATGCGCCCTGGAAGAGAATGGCGATCTGTTTTCCGAGGCCTTCGGGATCGGCCACGCCGAGACGCCCGCACATGCCAATGAACCGCTGCTCGACATGGAGGCCGAGACGTTCACCGCGCGCCGCGATGCCTTCGTGCTTGCCGGCATATTCCTGCGAAGCCTTGATCCCCAGGCAGCCCCGGCGGTCTGCCTCCAGCTGCATGCGCCGGCTGTCGAAACAGGCGAGGATCTGCTGGCGCGGATCGCCATCTGTGGCCGTTGCAGGGGCAAAATAAGCGTCCGCGATGCCCTCGCCATAATAATCGAGCACCGCTTCGATCAGGTCCTCTTTCGAGGCGAAATACTTGTAGAGCGTGCGCTTGGAGATGCCGCTCTCGGCCATGACGGTGTCGATGCCGGTGGCATGAAAGCCGCCATCGTAAAAGCGGTCGAAGGCCAGTTTCAGGATTTCGAGTTTCTTGGCCGGGATCGGCGCGGCGTCGGGCATGTCTCATTTCCTCACGGTCGTCTGACGACAGCTTTAGCAAACTGCGTTGACACGGTAAACAGATCTGTTTATCCATTCATGATGTAAACAGATCTGTTTACTAAATTTTCGAACCTATGGCCGCAGCGATGGCCTGGAAGGAAAGCAAATGTCACTGAGAGATAAGACCGTCCTGGTTTCGGGCGCCAACCGCGGCATCGGCGCAGCCACCGTCAAGGAATTGCTCGGCGCTGGCGTCAAGAAGATCTACGCCACAGCCCGCAATGTCGCGTCGCTTCCCGATTTCGCCGATGCCCGCGTCGTGCCCCTGCAGCTTGATGTGACCGACGATGCCTCGGTCAAGCAGGCGCTTGCCGCCGCGCCCGATGTCGATGTGCTGCTCAACAATGCCGGGAGCCTTGCGTTCAACGACTTCATCAGCAGCACGCATGAAGAACTGAACGGCGACATGGAGACCAATTATTACGGGACGCTGCGTGTCATCCGCGCCTTCGCGCCCGGTTTCATCGCCCGCGGCTCCGGCACGATCGTCAACGTCGTCAGCATCGTCGGCCTGGTTTCCGCCCCGCCGCTCGGCGGATATTCGGCTTCGAAGGCTGCGCTGCAATCGCTGACGCAGACGCTGCGCGCCACGTTGAAGGCTTCCGGCATCGATGTCATCGGCATCTATCCCGGCCCCGTCGATACCGATCTCGCCAGGCATATCCCGCTCGAAAAGGCGACGGCGGAGCATGTCGCGGTCAATATCGTCCGCGGCATCGAAAACGGTGACGCCTACATCTTCCCGGATCCGACTGCCCTGCAGATCGAGCATCTGTGGGCGAATGACGGCCGCAGCCTGGAAGCCGCGATGGCCGCCGCCGGCTGATCGTCGCCCGCGGGTTCGACGGCGTGCCGCTTCCGCAAGAGGCGCGCCGCCGAGATGGCCGAGCAGCATGGCCTCTTTTACTGGCGTGCCGCAGTTCCTATTTGCTCTGGCACGCCGCTCTCGCATCATGCGGCCGGCTTCCATTGACGGATTTCTCATGCGCCCTTCCGCCTTCTTCGTCCGCGTCATGGCCATCGGCCTTCTGATGCATCTCTATGTCGGCATCCGGCTGATACCCGCAGCACCCGTCGATGGTGCGCTGAAGTGGCTGGCGGTCATCGCCCTTGCCGCTTCCGTGACCCTGATACCGCTTGGAATGGCAGCCCGGATGATCAGCCGCCAGCCACTGTCCGATCTGCTGGCATGGGCCGGTCTTTCCGCCATGGGCTTCTTCTCGTCGCTGCTCGTTCTCACAGTCCTGCGCGACATCGCGCTGACCGCGCTCGCCATCGCCGGATGGGTATCGGGGGCGGGTACGCCCGTCCGGTCCTTTGCGGAATTCACCGCACTCGGCGTCCCCGCGCTTGCGCTGCTTCTCAGCCTTCTCGGCCTCTATTTCGCACGCCGCCGCGCGCCGGTGAAAACGGTTGATGTTCCGGTCGCCGGACTTGATGCGGCGCTTGACGGCTTCACCATCGTCCAGGTCAGCGACATTCACATCGGCCCGACGATCAAGCGCGGCTATGTCGAAAAGATCGTCGCGACGGTCAACGCGCTGAAGCCTGACCTCATCGCCGTGACGGGCGACGCCGTCGATGGCTCGGTGCCGCAGCTGCAGAAGCACACGCAGCCGCTGGCGGACCTGGCGGCTCCCCATGGCACGTTTTTCGTCACCGGCAATCATGAATATTATTCGGGTGCCGATCCGTGGATCAGCGAGTTTCGCCGGCTAGGGCTGACGGTGCTGATGAACGAGCATGTGGTCATCGATCACCGCGGCGCGCAGGCCGTCATTGCCGGCGTCACCGATTATGGCGGCGGTCATTTCGACCCGCGGCATCAGAGCGATCCGGCCAAGGCCGCCAAGGGCGCACCCGGCGATGCGTCCTTCCGGCTGCTTTTGGCCCATCAGCCGCGCAGCGCCCCCGAGGCGTCGAAAGCGGGTTTCACGTTGCAGCTCTCCGGCCACACACATGGCGGCCAGTTTCTGCCGTGGATGTTCTTCGTGCGAATGCAGCAGCCATTCGTTCACGGGCTGGCGAAGCTTGGCGATCTCTGGGTCTATACCAGCCGGGGAACCGGCTATTGGGGACCGCCCATCAGACTCTTTGCGCCTTCCGAGATCACGCGGCTGCGCCTTGTGCAAGGCGGTTGAGGCCGCCGCCTTGCAGGTTTTTTAAGATCCGCTCAGCGTGCTGCCGTGTGCATGACGACGCCACCATCGACCGGCTCGATCGACACGGTGATCGCGGCGATGTCCTGGAGGCTCGCCACGTGGGTTCCGGCGCAATACATCTGCGCCTGCTTGCCATCGAGAACGCATTCCCAGAGGCGCCGCGTATCGAGCGTCGAGGGAACTGGCGTCAGCGAGATGGCTGTGGGCTGAGAAAGCCAGCCGCGCAGCGTCTCGTTGATCGCCTCGATGACGGCCGGCAGGTCGGCGACCAAGCGGTCGAGTTCGAAGCCCTTTTTTCGCAGCGTCTTGCCAACGCGATAGGTATCGACCGACGCCTGCTCCGACAGCAGCGCGCTGACGATCGCTTCCTTGTCGAAATCGGGATTTCCGAGCGTATCGAGCGCGGCGCCCTCCTTGGTCCAATAGCTCTTGGCGGCGCGGTTGAGCGCAAAGGCCGAGAGGTGAGCTGCCGTGTGAGCCAGGCTGAGCTTGCGCCGGCGATCGGCATCGACCTCGATGGTGACGGTCTCGCCGGCAGCAGGCGCATCACCTGTGATCACATGGATGACGACGCTCTTCCATTCGTCGCCGGTGCGGCCGAGCGCCCGGGCGTCTTCGCCGAAAACGAGCTCGCCGGTTTCGGCATTGGCCATGCCGGTCCAGGCATCGGTGATCTCCAGACGCTGTCCGCCGGCCGTGATCATGACGCCGCCATCGGCGGGCTGGTCCGGCCAGCGGAAGCTCACCGGATGAACCGGCGTCTCGTCGCATATGACAAGCGCGTTGCCGTCGGGCCCTGCAGCCGCAAACAGCACCTTGCCGCTGCCGCTCACATCGCCGCTGGCAAAGCCGATCCGTGTGCTGTCCCTGACATCTGTTTGAAAACGCATAATGCTATCCTTGGTAAATTGGTCAAAGCCACTGCTTGAGCAGCGCGAGATCGATATTGCCGCCGGAAACGACGCAGACGACCGGTCCCTTGCCGCGCACCCGCTCGCGATTGGCAAGGAGACCCGCCAGCGCGGCGGCACCTGCGGGCTCGGGGGTGAGCTTGCAACGCTGCATCAGAAGCTTCATTGCGCCGACGATCGCTTCGTCGTCAACAAGCAACACGTCCTCGAACCGCTGGCGGACAAGCTCGAAGCACTTGACGCCGGCACTTGGCGCGGCCAGACCATCGGCGATCGTCTTGACGACAGGCAGTCGCACAGCGCTTCCCGTCTTCAGGCTCTCATACATCGCCGGCGCCCCTTCGGGCTCGATGCCGAACAGCGAGACGGAATGGCTATGGGCGATCGCCGCCTTGGCAAGCCCACCTGCCATGCCGCCGCCGCCCATGCCGAGGAAGATCGTCGCGACGTCAGGAAGATCCTCGAAGATCTCGCAGCCGAGCGAGGCATGGCCGGTCATCAGCGCATCGTCGTCATAGGAGGAGATATAGGTGAGGCCACGTTCCCGCGCTGTATCGAGGCAGAACTGGGCCGCTTCCTGCGGCGTGCCGTGCAGGATCACCTCTGCGCCGTAATCCTTGGTCGCCTGCACCTTGGTCGGGTTGGCGGTCGCGGCCATGACGACGACGGTCTTCACGCCGAGCGCCGTTCCCGCGTAGGCAAGCCCCTGCGCCGCGTTGCCGGCCGAAAAGGTGATGGCGCCGGCCGCCCGCTCAGCATCGGAGAGCGACATCAGCGCCCAGATCATGCCGCGCGGCTTGTAGGAGCCGGTTTTCTGGAAGAGCTCCGCCTTCAGATAAACGTCTTCCCCGACAAGCTTGGAAAGCGTCGAAGAGTGCCAAAGCGGCGTGCGATGGATATGCGGCTGGACGGCGGCCCGGGCGCGTTCGATGTCGTCAAGCAGGCTCATATGATCCATCTCCGTCCGTTTCATGAAAAATCGACGCTGGCGCCGAGCCCGTACTCGGTGGCAGCCGTGTAGAGAAAATGCGCGCAGACGAGATCCTCGGCGGGAATCCCAAGCGACTTGTAGATGGTAATCTCATCGGCCGTCTGGCGCCCGGTCTTGCGGCCGATCAGGATCTCGCCGATCTCGCCGACGATGTGATCGTCGCTCACGCGGCCCTCGCGTTTCGCGGCCAGAAACTCTCCGCCCTGCAGCAGCGTCGAGGGTTTGTAATCGACGAAGAAGCGCGAGCGCGCGACGGCATCGACGTCGATCTCGCGGGCCGCGGCAACGCTTGAGCCGACCACGTTGAGATGCGCACCCGGGCTGATCATCCGGCCGGCAAGAATAGGTTCGGCCGCACCCGTCACCGTGCAGATCAGGCTTGCACCGGCAACGGCTGCTTCCACCGATGGGGAAACTTCGATGGTGCAATCGACGAGCGCCCGGCCCTCGCGGGCAAAATGTTCGGCGCGTTCCTGCGAACGGCCCCAGACACGGACACGGTTGAGCGTGCGGACAGCCGCCATCGCCTTCAGATGCTGAAGCGCCTGTTCGCCATAGCCGAGGATCGCCAGATCACTGGCGTCGGGGCGTGCCAACAGGCGCGTTGCGAGCGCGCTGGCGGCTGCCGTTCTGATGGCGGTGACCTCGCCGCCATGGACGATTGCCACCGGCGCACCGGTCTCCGTGTCGAAAAGCGCGATGATACCGCGATGCGACTGCAGGCCCTTGGCGCCGTTCTCGGGATAGACGGCCGTCAGCTTGGCGCCGAAGCCCGCCGGTTCCTTCATCGCCCCCGGCATCAGCCCGAAGCCCCGGCCGCGGTCTCCCGGCAGACCCATGATCCAGCGCGGCGGCTGCAGCGTTTCACCCTGGGCGGTCTGCTGCATCGCTTGCGCCATCAGATCGATGCAGACGGGCATGGTGAGGAGCTGGCGAACAACGGGTTGATCGATAATGCGTAATGTCATGCTTGGTTCATTTCGGGCATAGAGGTTTCGTCATCGAGCCGGATGCGCTCGACCATTTCACGGAAGACCTGGCGGCCGCGGAACCAGACCATCTCGCGCCAGTCGTCGCTGTCGGGGCAATGCAGATCGCGCCAGCGGCGGCGCGCGGCGCGCGCTTCGGCCGAGAGACGGTCGCCATCACGCCACAGCAGCGCATCGTTGCGTTCCAGCCGCGCCCTCTGTCCGTCCGCCAGCCATTCGCCGCCGAATTCCAGGCACATGGCGATGACATCGGCCTTGGCGATTTGGCGTTCGCAATAGCCGTAGAAATGGCCGTGCTGGATGAATTCCTCATGGGCACGATCGCCGGCCAGCGGCGCCTCGATGGTCGGGCCGAAAAGGGTACGCGCCTTCTCAAGCTGCGGTCCGCCGGGCATGTGCCAGAGTGGAATGCCGTAGCCATAGGGGCCGTAGCCCGTGTGGATATCGACGACGGCGATGCGCTTGGCCTTGCCGCAATAGCGGTCGAAGATCTCATCGACAATCCGGCGGCTCCAGACTGGTGCCGACCCGCCATAGGATGGCGCATCCGGGAAAGAATACTGGCCGCCCTGCAGGGTCATGCCGGAGGTCAGACGGCCATGCTTCTCGCGATAGGCGGCGAGCGCCGCATCGGCCGCGTTGCGCCGGTTGGTATCGTCCTCAGGGCACATCACGTGCTCGTAGAGTTTCGCATAATCGGGATTGGCCGGAACGCAGGCGAAGTCGACATAGTGACGGTTGAGGTCAACATTGTCTTCCTGCTGACGCCGGTCCCAGGCCATGCCCCAGGGATTGATGGCATGGATATGCAGCATCGCGACATCATCGGGCAGCGCCAGGTCGCGGCGCGCCCAGCCCGTCTGGCAGGCAGAACCCGCCCAGCCCTCGACACCATGGGTGCCTGAGACCGAGACGATCAGGTATGGCGCATCGATGCGGCCGAAATAGGCGGTATCGGTTGCAAGCTCTTCGCCGTCTGGACCTTTGAGCGGATGCGGAAAGGTTTCGAGAATTGCCGCGTCCCGGCACGCATCAAGAAATTTCTGGCGCGCCGCGGGAAAGGTCGCCGAAAAATCCTCCAGAAAGCTGCGATCATACATGGCTGCATTTCCCTGATATCGTCACAGACATAGCGGACATCACGCCAGCGCCCGTTCCGCCGTCGCGGCAAGCAGGCTTGCGCCACGCACGAGAATGTCGTCGTTGAAGTCGTAGTTCGGCAGATGCAGCCCGGCACTTTCATCGGCGGTGCCGTTGCCGATCCAGATATAGGCGCCGGGCAGATGCTGCAGGAACACGCCGAAATCGTCGCCCGCCATCGTCGGCGGCAGGGTTTCGACCTCGCTTTCGCCGAAAAGCTCGGTGGCCGCATCGCGCATCAGCCTGGCTTCCGCCCGCGTATTGACCACTGGCGGACACAGACCATCGTCGAAACGGATCGCACCCTCCGTTCCGGCAATTGCCGCGGCAGAGCGGACGATCTCTTCGAGGCGGCGCTGGATCAGCTGCAGCACGTCGAGGCCGAAGGCGCGGAAGGTCCCCGTGAGGACCGACTTCTTGGAAATGATATTCTGCGCATGTCCACCCTGAAACGAACCGATGGTGACGACCGAGGCGCTGAGCGGATCGATGGCGCGCGCGGCAATCTGCTGGACACCGGTGACGAAATGCGACCCGGCCAGGATCGGATCACCGGTCAGATGCGGCATGGCCGCATGCGCGCCGGCGGCCGTGAACGTGACCTCGAATTCGCCGGTTCCGGCCATGACGGGACCATCGTGGACGACGATGGCGCCGGCCCGGAGGCCCGGCCAGTTGTGCAGGCCGAACACCCGCTCTGCTGGGAAACGGGCGAGAAGCCCATCATCGATCATGTGCTGGGCGCCGCCATAGCGCTCCTCGGCCGGCTGGAAGAACAGATAGACCGTTCCGCGGAAACGCCGCGTGCGGGCAAGGTGCGTCGCCGCGCCGATCAGGATCGCCACATGTCCGTCATGGCCGCAGGCATGCATCTTGCCCGGGATCTCCGACGCGTAGGGACGGCCGCTCTGTTCCTCGATCGCCAGCGCATCCATATCGGCGCGCAGGGCAATGGCTGGCCCAGGGGCCGATCCGTGAATGACGCCGACAACACCGTGGCCACCGATCCCGGTATGAACCTCGATCCCGAGCTCGCGCAGACGCTCGGCGACATAGGCTGCGGTCCACGCCTCCTCGAGCGACAGCTCCGGATGCGCATGCATGGTGCGGCGCATGTCCCGCAGCTGGGGGAAGGCATCCACTATCGTCTGAAACATGACCTCACCTCGTTGAACACGGACACCGCACGCGGCGCGGCAGGCATCAGATATCTCCGGCGATAACCGCCGATGCGATCGCCACGTCCTGCACGGCCAGACCGGTGAGTGCTGCAACGGTCACCTGACCGGCGCTGGACCGCCCCTTCGCCGTGCCGGCGATGATCTGACCCAGTTCGCTGACGCGCTCGAGTTCGACAGTCCGGGCATCCAGCGCACCCTTCAGGTCACCGCGCAGCGCGCCCTGGACGCGGCTATCGACGGCAACCAGATCGGCAGCGGCGAAAATATCGGCATGCAGTTCGCGCTTGTCGGGCGTATCCGCGCCCATCGCGGTCACATGCGTTCCCGGGCGGATCATGGCGCCATGGAGATGCGGCTCGTGGCTTGCAGTGGTGGTGACGATGATCCGGCAGCGTTCCGCCACATCCTCGACGCTCGATGCGACTGCGACCGTGTAACCGTCCTTGCGCATCCGCTCGGCATAGCTTTCGGCAGCTTCCGCCCGGCGGCCCCAGACGAGGATGTTCTTGCAGGGCCTGACGAATTGCAGGAATTTCACCTGGAGCTCGGCCTGCAGACCAGTCCCGATGACACCGATCGTCTCGACGTTTTCGGGGGCCAGGTACTTGGCCGCGACGGCGCCTGCCGCAGCGGTGCGGATATCCGTCAGATGGCCGCGATCGTCGAGAATGGCCGCAAGCGCGCCCGTCTGGCGATCGAAGGCCAGCATCACGCCGTTGCTGCTCGGCAGACCATGGCGCGGGTTCTCGTAGAAGCCGGAGGCGATCTTGACGACATAGAACGCGCCGCCGCCGATATAGCCATACTTGATATGCACGTCACCCGGCGGGTTGTCGAAGATCAATTCGCCCGGCGGCGGGACGATGGCTTCGCCGCGCGAGAAGGAGCGAAATGCCTCTTCCACGCAAAGGACGGGATCCACCGTCTCGAGGCGCTTTCTGATTTCCTCCGGAGAAAACAGCCGTGGCGCGCTCAAATCACGCTCCTCAGAACATCGCGGCTGATATTCGCGCCACAGATGACGGCGACCGAGCGGCCGCGGGTCCATTCGGCACCGGCCTTGCAAAGGCCCGCGAGTGCGACACCGGCCGCACCTTCGAGCAGCATGTGGTGGCCGTCGATGAAGGTACGCATCGCCTCGGCGATCTCTTCTTCTGAAACGTCGATCCAGTGATCGACGAGATCGCGGCAGAAGGGGAAGGTAATCGTATCGGATTCGAGGCCGCCGGCCGTGCCATCGGAAAGCGTATCGTCAGACGGAAGATCGAGAACCGAACCGGCCTCGACCGAGCGCGCCATCACGCAGGATGCCGCAGGCGAGCAGCCGATGATACGGGTGTTCGGCGAGACGGCCTTGATATAAGCAGCAATACCGCCGATCAGGCCGCCGCCGCCGACGGAGATGAAGAGGTTGTCGATCGGCTGGCTCTGACGCATCAGCTCGACGCCGATGGTGCCCTGGCCGCGCATGACCTCATAGTCGTTGTAAGGCGGAACATAGAGGCAGCCATGCTCTGCAGCATAGGCGCGTGCGTGGATTTCGGTATCGATGCTGTCGTCACCGAAGAATTCAACCTCGGCGCCGAGGTTCCGGATATTGGCGACCTTCGAGGGCGATGCACCCTCGGGGACGAAAACCAGACCCTTGCCGCCGATGACGCGCAAAGCATAGGCAACGGCAGCGCCGTGATTTCCGGATGAAGCGGTGACCACCTTGGTCTTCGTCGCCTCGCCGCCCATCGCCAGGATCTTGTTCAGCGCGCCGCGCAGCTTGAAGGATCCGGTATGCTGCAGGTTTTCAAGCTTGAGGAGAACCTCCTGGCCCACCCGGCTTGAAAACACCGGCGACGGCTCCAGCAGGGTTTCCCGTGCGTATGGCCGGATACGGCGCTCTGCCGCTTCGATGGTCTCGGAAATGCTCATGTAAAACTCCATTCTTGAAGGCCGGCGCAGGATCGTCTCGGCGGATAGAAAATTAGACAGAAAATCCATCGGGAGACACTGCGTCTGCATCCACAACCTCGGCTTGAGAAATTCGGCGGCGAACGAGAAGCGATAAAACCAGCGCTGAAATGCTGGTCCATGCCTCTGTCACGCACTCCATTTCCTCCCTTCCAATCTCCTATACCCGGATCTCGTTTGAGACAATATGTCTGAATTGACAAAATGTCTCATCAGCCGTAACTGTTGCTCATGAAGGAAGTTCTGAAGCCCTACGTCCCCGTTTGCCAGGCGATCGCAACGCTTCTGCAGCCGCATGCCGAAGTGGTTCTGCATGACCTCGCAACCGGCAACATCGCCTATATCGCCAACGCCTTTTCGAAGCGCCGGCCGGGCGACTCGTCGATGACCGATCTCGATGTGGCGATCTCGATCGACTCCTCGGTGATCGGGCCGTACCGCAAGACCAACTGGGATCGGCGCCAGCTTCGCTCCGTTACCGCGGTGCTGCGCGATCACGCCGAGCGGCCGGTCGGACTTCTCTGCGTCAACCTCGATATCTCCGCCTTCGAAGGTGCCGTCGAATTCATCCGCAACCTCATTCAGTTCTCGCCGCCGTCCGACCCGCCGGCAGCGCTCTTCAAGAGTGACTGGAAAGAGGTGGTCAGCGCCACGATCGACGCCTATCTGCGCGAGAAGCGGCTGACCGAGGCAGGTCTCAGCAAGGACGATTTGAGCGAACTGGTCGGCATTCTCGATCGCCAGGGCATTTTCTCGATCCGCAACGCGACGCCTTACATCGCCGAGGTGCTGAAGATGTCGCGCGCGACGCTCTACAAGCACCTGAAAGACCTGAGGCAGAAAAAGAGCGGCAGCAATTCTTCCGAGAACTACGGATCCTTGGAGGAAATTTAAGGCCGCCCGGCGCGGAACGGCATCAGCATTCCAAGGGCGGCTTCCGGCAAGCAACCACCATAATGATAAAGGGAACTGAGATGAACAGGACTATTGCAGCTGCAGCACTGACGGCATTCGGCCTTCTCGGGCTTTCGGCGACCACCGCCAGTGCCCAGGACACGCTGACCATCGCCACCGAAGGCGCCTATCCTCCCTTCAACTTCAAGCAGGCAGACGGCACGCTGGCCGGTTTCGACGTCGATATCGCCAAGGCGCTCTGCGACAACATGAAGGCCGACTGCAAGATCGTGGCGCAGGATTGGGACGGCATCATTCCTGGCCTTCTCGCCCACCACTACGATGCGATCGTCGCTTCGATGTCGATCACCGACGAGCGCAAGAAGAAGATCGCTTTCACCAACCCCTACTACCACACGGCTGGTGCGATGGCGGTTCTGAAGTCGGCGCCGCTGCCGGGCAACACGCCTGACGACCTGAAGGGCAAGACGCTCGGTGTTCAGTCCTCCTCGACCTTCTCGACGCTGATCGAAGACAAGTACAAGGACGCCGAAGTCCGCCAGTATGGCACCGTTGACGAAGCTCTTCTCGATCTCGTCGCCGGCCGCGTCGATGCCGTCATGGCCGACAAGATCACGCTGACCGAGTGGTTCAAGAAGTCGGGCAACGATTGCTGCCAGCTGACCGGCAACGACATCAAGGACTCGCACTACCTGGGTGACGGCGTCGGCATCGGCATCCGCCAGGCCGAACCGGCGCTGCAGGAAAAGCTGAACAAGGCTCTGGCCGCGATCGTCGCCGACGGCACCTACAAGACGATCAACGCGAAGTATTTCCCCTTCTCGATCTACTAAGCCCGCTCTGCCGAGACCCTGGAGACGAAGAGGCATATGGAAACTCTCGGATTTGGCGCGAATGGCTGGGGCGGTCAGCTACTCGCCGGTACTCTGCTGACGGTAGAGCTGGCGCTGACGACCCTGCCCTTCGGCTTCGCGCTGGGGCTCGCACTCGCCTTGATGAAGAATGCCCGCAGCAAAGCGCTGCGGGCATTTGGCGAAGCATTCACCACCGCTTTCCGCGGCCTGCCGGAATTGCTGACGCTTCTCCTGATCTATTACGGCTCCTCCATCGCCATCCGGACGATCGGCGAATGGATGGGCTACAGCGTCAATCTTGAACTCAGCCCGTTCATCGCCGGCGTCATTGCGCTCGGCGCCGTTTTCGCCGCCTATTCCAGCGAAATCCTGCTCGGCGCGTTGCGCGGCATCGACCGCGGCCAGATCGAAGCCGGGCTGAGCCTGGGTCTCAAGCCCTTTCCGCTGTTCCTGAAGGTGATCTTTCCGCAGCTTCTGCGCCCTGCCCTGCCCGGGCTCGGCAATTGCTGGCTGGCGCTTCTCAAGGAAACATCGCTGGTTTCGGTCATCGCCCTCGACGACATCCTGCGCCAAGCCTACCTGGCATCCGGCCAGACCAAGCAGCCTTTTCTGTTTTACGCCGCCGCCTGCGGCATCTACCTGCTGCTGACGATGATTTCCAGCACCGTGCTCTCGGCACTCGAGCGCTACGCCAATCGCGGTTGGGGAGACGCCCGATGATCGATCTCGATGTTTTCCAGCAATATGGCGGGCGGCTGTTCTCGGGCCTGCTCATCACCATCGAGCTGACTGTCATCTCCATTGCGCTCGGGGCGATCCTCGCCGCACTCCTCACCTGGGCGCGCTTGTCTGGTCCCAAGGTGGTGAGGGCTGCAGCATATGCCTATTCCTATGCCGTGCGCGGCACGCCGCTGCTCGCCCAGGTCTTCCTGGTCTATTACGGCTCCGGACAATTCCGGCCGGAACTGCAGGCGCTCGGCCTTTGGCCACTGTTCCGCGAGCCGCAATTCTGCGTGCTTCTGACCTTCAGTCTCAACACCGCGGCCTATCAATCCGAGATCTTCCGCGGTGCGGTGCTTGCCGTTCCGCGGGGACAGATGGAAGCCGCCAAGGCTCTTGCCCTGAAACCGTGGCTGGCGATGCTGATGATCGTCGCGCCGCAGGCGGCGCGTCATGGCTTGCGCGGTTTCGGCAACGAAGTCGTACTCGTCCTCAAAGGCAGCGCAGTGGCGAGCGTCGTCACCGTCTACGACCTACTCGGGGCCACGCGTTTCGCCTTTCAGCGCACCTACGACTTCCACCTCTATATCGCCGCGGCGATCGTTTACATCATCATCGTCGAGATTCTGAGACGCAGCTGGAACCACCTCGAAGCCCGCTTCCGCCTTAAGGGCGCTCGCTGAACGCTCCCAGCCATCCCGATTGCAGCCATCCCGAGACAGTGCTCAAATCATGACGGGAAACGTCTATGGAAGAAATTTATCTCGCTAGATCTCTGCAATCTCCGATCTCGATGGCTTCGATGTCTTGGCGGTGGTCCACTTTGACGACAACTATGAGATAGTTGGGCTCGCCCTCACGCTGGCTGGGACCGCGTGCGAAAAATCCGTCTCCGTACAGCGCACGAACAGCAATCGAGTTTTCTCTAGGGAAACTATTGGGCAGGTTGGCTGGGCCCACGCACGGAACTGACCGGGTTGGAGCCGTTCCTTGACTTCTTGAAGTCCTGGTGAGGGGTTCAAGCCTTGGCGAGGGGCTATGCAGACGGCTGATCAACCGCACCATGGTCTTGGAGTAGGAGGGCAGCCGGACGGCACACATGTAAATGGGACAGCCAGACCTTCCGCAATCAATGTTTGGCCCACATCTCGGCCATCAACCTCCAGAATTCCACAGCTCCGGCCGTAGTTACACCTGTCTGTCCCTTCGGTCCCCGGCTTGCATGAGCAGGCAACTTTCGTGACGGCCGGCTTTCCTGAAGAGACAATCTCAACCAGGCGTTTGCTTGCTCTGATGCCAAGCACACGCTCATTCTCACATCTCGGTTCGAATTTTTCAGGCGTATTGAACCCGACAAGTCTGACCCGAGTGCCGTCATCCATCTTGATGGTGTCGCCGTCGGTGACGGAAAAGCTCCGCGATAGCGATGATGAGGTGATGCCTGTGAGCACTTGGGCGCTAAAGTTATCGGCAACCTGACGGCCTAACGCCGCTAGCATGATGACGACCAATATTGCGGCGATGAAGAGTAGCCTCTGCTCGCGGTAGCTGAGGCCCCAGAGTATGTTCCAATGCGGCTTACGAGGTGCGAAATTGCTCGTCACCAAACGCAAGTCGGCGTCACCTTTGATCATTGTCAATCGCTTTAAAGTCGCCAGCTGCTTCTCGCTGAAGCGCGTCTTTGTGCCATTGCGTTCGATCTTCCGCCGCATGTCCTGGAGGAAGTCACGCTGCCATCAGACATCCGTCTTTCTCCAAGGACGTCGTCAATACGGCTACGGAAATATGTGACCTCGACCTCTGACAGCATGGCTCGCCTCCCGAGTTTTTACCAACATAGCTTTGGCACGCTAAATTGCGGTATCAACAGTGCCTACAATTTTACCGAGCTTCATTGGCACAACGAGACATATGGCCCCCTCCCCCTGATCAATGCCGGGCACTCAGATCAACCCGTTCGATGGGCAATTGACCTCGCGAAACTTTCTCACCCCTGCTTTCGTAGGTGCTATCGAGGTCCGGCTGTTATTGTCGGACTTCTGTGCCGTCGCTTGACTCGGCAATTGCGGAAGGCTCGCCGGATCGATTTGCACGGCGAGCCTTTTTCGGTCGATCGACAAGATCGATCTGGCCGAAGCCTTTTGACCCACACCGCGCTAAACTCCACGTTCCACATCTTGGAAAAGGCTACGTGGTGCTTTTTGGTGTGTAGATTTATCGCCGGATTTAGGCCGGATCGGGCAGTAAGGGCCCTCCTTCAATCTGGTCCCAGCAAGGCGAACCACCCCGCGTTACATGCCGTTGCAAGATCGTGAAGGAACGTGCTTGTCCACAGCTGCGTTTGGCTGACGGTGGCAATCGCGCGCTTGTCATGCGATTGACTGAAACGGAATCGCTGACGAGGACATGATGGCTTTCGATTTCGGCATGCTTCCGATTGCGCTTGCGGCGGCAATCGTCACCCCATCGGCCGCGCCGCAGGACACGTCTCCACCGATGCTGCCCTTCGGTATCGCCCAGGATATGCGTCCTTCGGCGCTTGGCTGCGAGGCGATCGATGGCGGCAGCAGCAGCGCGGATGCGACCGGGCAATATGTCTGCAGGGGGGCCCCGGAAGCCAGCAGTCTCTTCAACGAGTATATTCTCGCCTATGTGAAGGGCACCGGGATCTGCAACATTTCGGCGGTCTCGCCTTATATCGCCGGCGACGAAGATGGCCGCAAGACGCGCGCCTTGTTCGCCAAGGCCTACCAGTTGATGAGCCGCCAGCTCGGAAAACCCGACGAGACCGTCGACCATGCCGAAGACGGCGAGCTGCGCGACAACAGTCAGTTCGAGGCCGCGATCATCAACGAAGACAGACAGATCTTCGACCAGTGGAACGATCTGTCTCTGCGTTTCGGCAACGCGGAATCTGCCAGCCTGACGATATCGGGTAGCGAGGATCTCGGTCTTGCCGTCTATGGCATCTTCCGTTTCGCCGGCAATGACGACTGCCTGCGCAAGCTGGAACTCGCGACCGGACGTTCGGCCGGAGAGTGATCGCAGCCACCTCTGAGCCCTGCAGCACGCCATCGCAGCGTTTCCGAGGCGCCGCGATCTGGCATGACTTGCCGAACGCCAACCCCGGGCGTAGTCTGAACTGAACGGGCATTTCCCTGAAAACTGTTTTCGGGCGCAACTGGTGCCGGAAATAGAAACCAGTTTCACTTATCGCGCAGCGGCCGCCCCACCGGCCGCAAGTCGCGTTTGCGTTTGAACCGCGAAAACTGCGCCTAGATCGTATATGATGAAAATAAATTTCATCAATGCGCTTTCAGGCCCGTTTTCGGTTGACGGCCTCTGATTTTTGTCCCAACTTGAAGAAAATAAATTACTAAATTGGGAACGTCATCGGGATGAAAGTGGGAATCATAGGGCTGGGATTCCGGCTCGGCTACCTCGGCCATGTCTTCACGGCAATCGACAGCAGCTTCGAAATCGTCGGCTATGTCGATCCGGAGCCCGCGGGCCTTCCGGGGTTGCAGGAAAAGGGCATCTCCGTCGGCAAGGCCTATGGCACGCCGCAGGAACTGCTTACTTCCGAAAAGCTCGATCTCTTGATGATCGGCTCTCCCAATCACATGCATCTCGATCACATCCGCCTCGGCCTTGAATCCGGCCTCAAGGTTTTCTGCGAAAAGCCGATCGTCACGACGATCGCCGAGAGCATCGAGCTCGCTCACCTGATGGCCAAGTTTGGTCATGAGCGGCTGATGGTCGGTCTCGTTCTGCGATACTCGCCGCTCTACAAGGACCTGCGCGCTGTTCAGGCGGAAGGCAAGCTCGGTCACATCGTTTCCATCGAGGCCTCCGAGCATATCGAGCCCTATCACGGCGCCTTCTTCATGCGCGACTGGCGCCGTTACGAACGCTATTCCGGCAGCTTCATGCTGGAAAAATGCTGCCACGATCTCGACCTCTATAATGGTGTCGTCGGCGCCCGGCCGGAGCGCGTTGCCAGCTTCGGCGGCCGCAAGAGCTTCACGCCCGCCAACGATCCGGCCCGCGAGGGCATCAACGACCTCGAACTCTTCCATCGCAAGCCGAGCGGCTGGATGGGATCCGACAAGGTGTTCGACAGCGACGGCGATATCATCGATTACCAGGTGGCGATCGTCGAATATGCCAATGGCGTCGGCATGAATTTCCACACCAACCTGAACGTTCCCGACCAGTTCCGCCGTTTCGCGATCATGGGATCGCGCGGTATGGCGGAAGGCGATTTCGTGCGCGGCTATCTCGATGTCCACGAGCAGCTGACCGGCAAGAAGGTCTTCGAGACCAAATATGCAGAAACCGAACTCTCGCAGCATTACGGCGCTGACGAACAGATGGCCGCCGATATCCTTGAGAGCGTCCGCACTGGCCTCGAGTTGCCTGTCTCGACATTGAATGCATTGGAAGCCGGCATTCTGGCGCTTGCCATGGATGAGGCGCGAATGAAAAAGACGATCGTCGACTTGCGTCCCATCTGGGACCGCTTCGACGAAGCCCTTCACGCAAGAGCGGCTTGAGGAGGGCTGGAGATGGGTGTTCAACGCAGCACAATCATCTTCGCCTGGCTCCTTCTCTTTCCGGCCGTCCTTTATGTGACAGTCATTGTCGCCTATCCGCTGCTTGACACGTTCATCCTGTCATTCACCGACGCGTCGCTGAAGAAGACCACCAACTGGGTGGGCTGGGTCAATTACGGCAAAATTTTCAACTCGACCTTTGCCGAGGTCATCATCCGGACCTTCATCTGGACGTTCTTCTCCGTGTCGATCAAGATGATCATCGGCGTCTTCGGCGCCACGATGTTGAATTCCGCCGTGCCCGGCCGGGCGCTGTTTCGCGTGCTGACCATGCCGCCTTGGATCGTTCCGATGGCGATCGGCATCTTCATGTGGGGCTGGATGTATAACGGCCAGTTCGGCATGATCTCCGGCATGCTGCAGCGCTTCGGCCTGGCGTCGGGTCCCGTCGCCTTCCTTGCCGAGGGATCGACGGCCTTCTGGGCGACCATCATCACCGACGTCTGGATCGGCGTGCCGATGGTGACGCTCTACATGCTGGCGGCCATGCAGGCGATCCCGCAGGATCTTTACGAAGCGGCCTGGACCGACGGCGCCGGACGTTTCTATCGCTTCCGCCGCATCACCCTGCCGCTGATCGTGCCGTCGATGATCACCATGTCGATGCTGTCGCTGATCTCGACCTTCAATTCCTTCGACATCATCTGGATCCTGACGCGCGGTGGCCCGAGCGGCGAGACCACGACGATGATCATCGACACCTACAAGACGGCGATCGGCTCCAACAAATATGGCGAGGGCGCTGCCCGCGCCGTGCTGATCTGCATCTTCCTGTCGATCTTCTGCGTCTGCTACTTCCGCATCACCAGCCGTCTTTCTTCCGGAGACAAGCGATGAGAACGCCGCATCTGCTGATCAACCGCTACAAATGGTACGAGATCGTCGGCATCTATGCCGGTATCCTGGTGTTCCTCACCTTCGTTCTCGCTCCCTTCGTCGAGGGTTTCCTCGTCTCGCTGAAGCCGCTCAGCCAGCTGTTTTCGTCCCCCTATCGGTTCATTCCCGAAAACGGCTCGTTCGAAGCCTATCGGACCATGTGGGTGAGCGTACCGGGCTTTGCGCGCTACATCTTCAACTCCTTCTTCATCTCGACGATCGTCACGACGGTGGTGCTGATCCTCGTCGTCCCGGCCTCCTATGCCTTCGCGCGCTTCGAATTCCGCGGCGCCGGGCTGCTGCTCGGCGCGTTCCTGGCGGTCAACATGTTTTCGGGCGCCGTTCTTCTCATCCCGCTCTTCCGGCTGATGCGCTCGTTCGGGCTGCTGAACACCTATTTCGCCATCATGGTTCCCGGCATCGCCTTCCTGATCCCATCGGCGATCTGGCTGCTACGCACCTATATGATGCGCATCCCGCGAGAGCTCGATGAAGCGGCCTTCGTCGATGGCGCCAGCCACTTCTATACGCTGCGCCGGGTCATCCTGCCGATCGCCATGCCGGGCATCACCGTCGTTGCCATCACCACCTTCATCGGCTCCTACGCCCAGCAATTCATCTACGCCCTGACCTTCAACTCCAAGACGGAATACGCCCCTCTGCCGGTCGGCCTGTTTGCCTATTTCGGCCGCCAGGAAGTCGTCTGGAACGAGTTGATGGCGGCAAGTTTCGTCGGCATCGCGCCGGCGATGATCGTGATTTTCTTCCTTCAACGGTATCTCGTCAGCGGTCTGACCGCGGGCGCGGTGAAACAGTAAGACAAAACTAAACCACCAGAGAAAAATGGGAGCTAAAAAGTGACGATTCAATTCAAGACCGGCCTCATGGCCCTTGCCCTGCTCGGCTCCACCGCGCTTGGTACCATGACCGCCCATGCAGCTGACCAGGAAATCAGCTGGATCTATTGCGGCGACAAGATCGACCCCATCCATGAAAAATACATCAAGGAATGGGAAGGCAAGAACCCCGGCTGGACCGTCAAGCCTGAAGTCGTCGGCTGGGAACAGTGCCAGGACAAGGCAACGACGTTGGCTGCGGCCGGCACGCCGGTCGGCATGGCTTATGTCGGCTCCCGCACGCTGAAGGAATTCGCGCAGAACGATCTCATCGTTCCGGTTCCGATGACCGACGAAGAGAAGAAGAGCTACTACCCGAACATCGTTGACACCGTCACCTTCGACGGCAACCAGTGGGGCGTGCCGGTCGCTTTCTCGACCAAGGCTCTCTACTGGAACAAGGACCTCTTCAAGCAGGCCGGTCTCGACCCGGAAACCCCGCCGAAGACCTGGGCTGAGGAAATCGCCGACGCCAAGGCCATCAAGGAAAAGACCGGCATTGCCGGCTACGGTCTGCCTGCCAAGACCTTCGACAACACGATGCACCAGTTCATGCATTGGGTTTACACCAACAACGGCAAGGTCATCGACGGCGACAAGATCGTCATCGACAGCCCGGAAGTTCTCGCAGCTCTTCAGGCCTACAAGGACATCACGCCCTATTCCGTCGAAGGCGCAACCGCCTACGAACAGAACGAAATCCGCGCCATCTTCCTCGATGGCAAGGTCGGCATGATCCAGGCAGGTTCGGGTGCTGCCGCCCGCCTGAAGGACACCAAGATCAACTGGGGCGTCGCTCCGCTGCCGCTCGGCCCTTCGGCCAAGGGTGAAGGCACGCTGCTGATCACCGACAGCCTGGCCGTTTTCAAGGGCACGGGCGTCGAAGAAAAGGCCGCCGAATTCGCCAAATACATCACCTCGCCGGGCCCGCAGGGCGAATACGAGCTGCAGGGCGGCGCAGGCCTCACCCCGCTGCGTCCGTCGGCAAAGGTTGACGAATTCGTCAAGGCCGATCCGTCGTGGAAGCCGTTCATCGACGGTATCGCCTTCGGTGGTCCTGAGCCGCTCTTCACCGACTACAAGGGCTTCCAGAACTCGATCATCGAGATGGTTCAGTCCGTCGTGACGGGCAAGGCCGAACCGGAAGCCGCTCTGAAGAAGGCTGCCGGCGAAATCGAAGCCTTCAAGTAAGCCGTATCAGGGGATCGCGGTCACTCGGCCGCGATCCCCACCGACCAACCTCATGCGCGTTCAGGCCGGGACCGGAGACAGATTTTTGGGACAGCTTCAGCTCAATAAAGTTCAAAAATTCTATGGCGATTACGAAGTTCTGAAAGGCGTCGAACTCGACGTGAAGAACGGCGAGTTCGTTGTCTTTGTCGGACCGTCAGGCTGCGGCAAGTCTACGCTATTGCGGATGATTGCCGGTCTCGATGCGACCACCAAGGGCGACATCGTCATCGATGGCGTCCGTGTCAACGAGCTGCCGCCCGTCAAGCGCGGCATCGCCATGGTGTTCCAGTCCTACGCGCTCTATCCGCATATGACGGTGTTTGAAAACATCGCCTTTCCGCTGCGTGTCGAGAAGATGGAGGAGGAAAAGCTCAAGGCGCGCGTCGAAAACGCTGCCCGCATCCTCCACCTCGAAACCCGCCTGCAGCAGAAGCCCGGCATGCTCTCGGGCGGCCAGCGCCAGCGCGTCGCCATCGGCCGTGCGATCGTTCGCGAACCGAAGATCTTCCTGTTCGACGAGCCGCTATCCAACCTCGACGCCGCATTGCGCGCCGACATGCGCATCGAGCTTGCCAAGCTGCACCGGCAGCTGAAGGCGACGATGATCTATGTTACCCACGACCAGGTGGAGGCCATGACCATGGCCGACCGCATCGTCGTGCTCGATTCCGGCAATATCTCGCAGACGGGCGCGCCGCTGGAGCTCTATCACAAGCCGGCAAACCAGTTTGTGGCTGGCTTTATCGGCAATCCGAAAATGAATTTCCTGCAGGTGACCTGCACATCCGTCGGCGATGCCGGCGTAACGGTCGATTACCGGGGCCAGACGGCGACATTGCCGGTCGCCCCGCGCGACGGGATGGCAGGGAAAACGCTGACGCTCGGCATCCGCCCGGAGCATGTGCAGCTTGCCAATGGCGACATCTCGCTGACGGTGACGCCGAGCGTCATCGAGCGGCTGGGCGCCAATACGGTTGCCTATGCCGCGCTCGGCAGCGAAACGGAAAATTTCTGCGCCATGCTGCCCGGCAGCGTCGGCATCCGCGCCGATATCCCGGTGACTGTCGGCATCAATGCCGTGGACTGCCATCTGTTCGACGAAGACGGTATCGCCTTCGAACGCCGGGTGGAACTCACCGAAATCGATATGAACCTGCTGTCTCCGGCGACAGTCTGAGGATCGCAATCGGACCGCAACAGCCGTCCGATCTCGTCTATTCCTCGATCAGGCCGTCATAGACTTCCATCAAGGCGTCGGTGATCGCCTGCCCGAGTGCAGCACCGGCCGCCCGGACATCATCCTCGCTGCCTTCACGGGCAGCCTTGGCGAGCTCGAAACCCTGGTCGCTGACGATTAGTTTGGCGACCTCAATTGCCCACTGGCCGAAATCACCGCGATTTCCAATCTGGACTTGCTCTTCCACGCCACTCTCCTTCGCTCGATGAACCTCATCTAGCGAATGCGGCAGCGTGCGCAAGCAGCAATTGACCGATCAGTTACCAGACGAGGCCGCGCGCAGCGACTTCCTCGACACGGGTGACGACGCCATTGCGGTGGAAGACCATCGTGTCGAAGAGGTTCGAGACCACACAGGTGTGATTGGGGATGATGAAGATCTTCTCGCCGATCTGCGGCCGCGGCCCCGTGCAAGCCGAGAGGTCGATGACGCCATGCTCTTCGGAGAGGCTTGTAATCCTGGCTTCCGGATAGCCGACGACAAGGCCGAAGTCGCTGAAACCCTGGAGATCTGAGGTCAGCGCCTTGGAACCGGCATCGATGACGGCGCGATCGGCATTCGGACGCGAGACCACGGTCGCGACGATATACATGGCGCAATCGTCTTCGCTGCAATGACCCATGCGGATCATCTGCCGGTCGTTATAGATATAGGTTCCGGCGCGATGCTCCGTCGCCGACTTTACCAAATGTGCGTCGAACAGGCTCGGCGTACCGCCATTGCTGACGATCGGGCAGGCGATGCCTTGCGCCGAGAGGAGCGAAAGGGTCGACTGGATGAAAGCCTCGACGGCATCGGCCGATTGCGGTTTCGGATAAGTGAGAATGCCGCCGAAGGTCAGTCCATCGGCCGCAGCTATCCGCTTGGCAAGCGATGCCGCCTCCTCCGGCGTCTGGACACCGCAGCGGCCCGCGCCCGTATCGCACTCGACCAGCACGGTGAGCGGCCGGTGGCCGGAGAAATGGGCTGCCAACCCGTCGATCGTCACTTCGCTATCGGCAACCACCTTCAGGCCGGAGATCCGCTCGTTGAGAGCACTCAGCCGCTCGAGCTTCTGCGACCCGAGGACATTGAAGGTGATCAGGATGTCCTCGAAGCCGGCCGCGGCAAAGACCTCTGCCTCGGTGACTTTCTGGCAATTGATGCCCTTGGCGCCGGCCGCGACCTGGGCGACGGCGAGTGCCGGGATCTTGTGGGTTTTGATATGCGGGCGAAAGTTCAGCCCGTGCTGATCCATATAGGATTGGACACGGTGGATGTTGGCGGCCAGCTTGTCTTCGTCGATAACAGGGCGGGGGGTCGAGAGATCCGCGATCCTGTCACCAGCCTTGGCGACGACGGCAAACTGGTTGTCACGCATCTCAGGCGGCTCCGCGTTCGGTTCCATGTGGATCGGCCACGACCGGCCAGATGTTCTTCGGCGCCCGGCGATAGGCCGTCGTTGCCGGATTATTGGGATAGGGCGTTCCCGCGGAGCAGTAAAGGATCTCGGCCGCGATCTTCGAGAAGGACGCGAAGAAGTGGTTGGTGGATTTGATCACCAGGATCTTCTGCTTCGCGGGATCAATGCCCATCACCGAGAACAGGCTGGGGTCGAAGCTCTGCGCCCGCGTCGAATTCAGGATGATATCGATGCCATCGAGCACGATATGAGCGGAATCGCCGAAGGGCGCCAGGCTCTCGCCGAACTGCATCTCGGCATTCTTCACCAGCTTGACGATCTTGACGGTGCCATCGACAGGATTGCCGGTGCCGGGTGCGGATTTGGCGCCGAACCGGAGCGGGATCTCGGCCCCCTCGCCTGCCGCAAAACAGATCTGCACGGCGACCGGATCCCAGATCGTGCCGATGGCAGCACTCTTGACGCCACGGGCGATCAACTCTTCGAGAATGACCGTCGCATCTCCAGCCGTACCGCCGCCCGGATTATCCCAGACATCGGCGATGACGACGGGCCAGGCGGTTGAGGCCAGCGCGCGGGACACCGCTTCCTTCTCGTCGATCTGCGGAACCATGAAGGTGCCGCGCTTGGAAAACAGCTCCATGCCGAGTTCGCGCGCCAAGGCGGCGCCCTTTTCCGGCTTGTTGTCGGTCACGACCAGAAGCTTGGTGCCCATCTCGGGCACGTCGCCGACCATGAAACCATGGACGACTGAGATCGACAAGACATCCGGGTCGTCCTTTTCGATCTTCATGATCTTGTCGACGAAGGAACGCATCGGATCGCGCGAGGTCGGGAAGACGTCGATCATCCGGCAATCGAACACCGAATTGACGGGCTTCACCCGTCCCTCCAGCGCATCGACGGCGATCCGCCACAGGTCTTCGGCGCGATCGACGAAATCGGTATGCGGGAATTCCTTGAAATAGACGGCGAAATTCAGGGCTTCGATGCGCTTCCTGGTGAGGTGGCTGTGCGGATCGAGCTCGGCACAGATCAGCACGTCAGGCCCGACCATTTCACGCATGCGGGAAAGCAGATCGCCTTCGGTATCTTCGTAGCCGGCAGCGACCATCGCACCGTGCAAGCCCATGACGATGGCATCGACCGGCAGCGCTGCCTTCAGCTGGCCGAGGATTTCGTCGCGCAGTTCCTCATAGGTGTTGCGATTGACGAGACCGGCCGGGTCTGCCCAGGTGGCGGTGCCCTCGATCAGCTCCCAGCCTTTTTCGGCGGCGACACGGCGGCCGACCGTGATCGGGGCGGTGCAGAGCGTCGGCGTTTCGGGATGCTGGCCGGGCGGCGCATAAAGCGAAGCCTCGAAAGCGCGGCGGTCCACGCAGATCGGTGAAAAGGTATTGGTCTCGGTCGCCAGTGCTGCCGTGAAAATGCGCAAGTGATTAGGCCTTTTAATGTCGGCCCTGCGTCAACCCATCGGGTTCGGCAGGTAGCCGGTGAAACCGCAGATCTTCCACCGTCCTTCGTGGAGCCTGCAATAATAGAGTGTCTGCCACTGCATGATGTCGCGGCTGCCATCGCTCTTCGTCAGGCCGCCGTCGAACTTCTTGCGGACAAGCGCCATGTCGCCCTCGATCTCGATGTGTTCGAGCGTCGTGGTGGTGAAGATTGCGGTGCGGGTATCCTCGGCAAAGCTTTGCGTGGCGAAGTCTTTCGCCTGCTTCAGCCACTCGTCGCGATAGGCTTTCAGCGTCGGAAAAGCGAGGCGCCATTTATCAGGGCTGACTTCCTTGCGGCCATCGATGCCGATGAAGCCTTCCTCGACGAAATCATGCTCGACCGCGGACCAGTCGGCGGCCAGAAAAGCGTCGATATCGCGGGGAACAAGCATCTCCCAGATGCTGTGCCTGGCGGTATCCGAGGACGGGAAAGGATTCTGGAAAGGATCACGCATGGCCGCCCTCGATTTAAATAGTTTTCATAAATGGCGTTTTTCGCTGGTCAAATTCTGCTTTCTATGGTCACTTGTCAACTTATCAAGAAAATAATTTGCAAGGAACCGGGCATGTCCATCAAACGCTATGGCACTGTTCAAACCGGCGCCGGTGGTAAGGCGCTGCCGTTCGCACGCGCTGTGGAAGCCGACGGCTGGCTCTATGTTTCCGGCCAGGTGGCGATGGAAAATGGCGAGATCATCGACGGCAATATCATTGCCCAGACCCACAAGACGATCGCCAATGTGCTCGCCATTCTCAAGGAAGCCGATTACGGCGTCGAGGACATCGTTCGCGTCGGCGTCTGGCTTGATGACCCGCGCGATTTCTGGACCTTCAACAAGATCTATCAGGAATATTTCGGCGAGCACCCTCCGGCCCGCGCCTGCGTCCAATCGTCCATGATGGTGGATTGCAAGGTCGAGATCGATTGCGTCGCTTATAAGAAAAAAGACTGAGAGCGGCGATTACGGGGGGACCGGCTTGGATATCTTTTCCACATTGCAGGAAGACAAGAGCCGGCTCTCAGCCTCCGAGGGTCGCATCGCCGAGATCATCGTCAATGATTTCGAGTTTGCAGTGAACGCGTCGATCATCGAGCTCGCCGAGCGGGCCCAGGTTTCCCCGCCGACCGTCACCCGTTTCTGCCGGCGGCTTGGCTGCGAAAGCTTCTCCGACTTCAAGGTGCAGCTTGCCCGCACCGCCCATATCGGCGTGCGCTATCTCAAGCCGGAATCGAAAAGCAGCGATCCGGCCGACGTGGCGCAGGATATCATTACCAAGGCGCAGAACGCGCTGTTCCTGCTGCACCGCTCGCTGGATCTGACGGCGATCGAGGCGGCCGTCGGGCTGATCTCCAAGGCTGAAATGATCTACGCCTTCGGCTCCGGCGGCAATTCCTCGATGATCGCCGACGAGCTGCAGAACCGTCTCTTCCGTCTTGGCCTGCGGATTACCGCCAGCTCCGACCACAGCATGCAGATGATGATGGCGGCAGCGGCCAAATCCGGCGACGTGATCATCGGCTCCTCCTTCTCCGGCCGCAATGCCGAGCTGGTCCGCTCCTTTGCTCTGGCACGCGAGGCCAAGGTGAAGACCATCGCGCTGACGCAGACCGGCAGCCCCGTCGCCAAAGCCGCCGAGATCGTCGTTCCGATCGACCTGCCCGAAGGCACCAATATCTACCGGCCGACATCGACCCGCATCGCCTATATCGCGACGGTCGATATTCTTGCGAGCCTCGTGGCCTATGCCATCCAGCCGAAGGCAACGACGACGCTCCGCCGCATCAAGCAGCAACTCGTCGCCCACCGTGACGGCACCGACGACCGGCAGCTGCTTGGAGACTGATTGACATGAGAGGACAGCAGCAATGACGCAATCGGCGGCCATCGTGACGGGAGCAGCAGGCGACATCGGCGCGGCGATCGCCGCGAGACTGGCCGACGATCACGACATTGTTCTGCTGGCCGATATCGATCCGAAAGCTGCGGCAGCAACCGCGGCGAAACTCGGCAGCGCCGATCGTTTCATCCCGGTCGAATGCGACGTCACCAGCGAGAGCAGCGTTGCAGCGCTCGCCAGGCGCGCAGCGGAGATCGGAACGGTCCGCACGCTGGTCAACAATGCAGGCGCCGCCCGCGCCGTCAGCCTGCATGACACGACGCCGGAGATCTGGCGGGCGGACAATGCGCTCAATCTCGAAGCGGCCTTCCTGACCTTCCGCGCCGTCGAGGATCAGCTGAAGGCGAGCAAAGGCTCGGTCGTCAACATCGCTTCGGTCAACGGCATGAATGTTTTCGGGCATCCGGCCTACAGTGCCGCCAAGGCGGGGCTTCTGCATTTCACCCGGCTGGTGGCCGTCGAATACGGCAAGTTCGGTATCCGCTCGAATGCGGTGGCTCCGGGTACGGTCAAGACCCAGGCCTGGGAAGTCCGCGCCGCGGCCAATCCCAATGTCTTCGAGGATGCCCGCCGCTGGTATCCGCTGCAGCGTGTCGTCGATCCGAAGGATGTCGCCAATGCCGTCGGCTTTCTCGCCGGACCGCTGGCGGCGGCGATCACCGGCGTCTGCCTGCCTGTCGATTGCGGCCTGACGGCCGGTCAGGCAGAGCTCGCCCGCACCTTCTCCCAATCCGAGCACTATTGAAAAATCATAAGAGAAAACGAGAGGAACAGAAATGAAACCGGTTTACTACCGCCTGGAAAACAGCTGGAACCCGGATGGCGGCCCGAACGGTGCATTCACCTTCACGCTCTTCAATCTGTCCGGCGAGCCGCTTTCCGGTTTCAAGCTCGTCTATACCTCGCTCACCCGCGTCATCGATGCGGCAGCTTGCGGCAACGCCACCTTCCTGCGCCGCAACGCCAATTTCCATGAGTTCGGTCCGCCCGCCGGTCTCACGCTCGCACCCGGCGAAAGCTGGAGTTTCAACGTCGCCGGCCTGCACCGCAAGGCGCAGCACTGCACCGACGGCGCCAAGTCCGCCTACCTGACTCTCTCCTCGGGCAAGCATGCGCCGGTCGCCGTGTCGGACCTCTTGCTGGAAGGCCGCACCAGCGAGCCGCCGCCGGAGCTTCTGCCGGAAGGCCGCCTCGATCTCCCCTTTGCGCTTCAGCCATGGCCGGCCGAGATCACTGCCACACCGGGCGACGGCTTCCCGGTCGTGCTCTTTCCGCAGGACGCAAGCGTCGAGGAACTCGCTGCCATCTCGACGGTGATCTCGCTGACGCGGCGCCTGTTCGAAAGCGATCACTCGGTCTTCAATCTTGCCGCCTCGCCGCAGGGCCGCCCGCTGATCTTCAAGACGGATGCCGCCCTTGAGGCAGAAGCCTATCGCTTGGATTTCGCATCCGGCAGCGTGACGCTCAGCTATTCCGGTGCTGCCGGACGCCAATATGGCCTGACTTCGCTCGCCCAATTGCTGAACGGCGCTCGCGTCACCAAAGACAAATTCCGCTTCCCCATTTCAGGGACGATATCGGACAAACCGCGGTACGGCTGGCGCGGCTGCCATCTCGACGTCTCGCGCCAGTTCTATCCGGTTGCCGACGTCAAGCGGCTGATCGATATTCTCGCTTGGTTCAAGCTCAACATCTTCCATTGGCACCTGACCGATGACGAGGCCTGGCGTCTGGAGATCAAGGCCTACCCGCAGCTGACGGCGGCGGGCGTTCTGCGCGGGCCCGACGAACCGCTGCTTCCACAACTCGGCAATGGTGCCGAGCCCACCGGCGGCTTTTATTCGCAGGACGACATCCGCGAGATCGTCGCCCATGCCAGTTCGCTGAGTGTCGAGGTTATTCCCGAGATCGACATTCCCGGTCACAATGCGGCAACGCTCGTTGCATTGCCCGAACTCACCGACGGCCAAGAGGCGCCCGACAGCTATCATTCCGTTCAGGGCTATCCCAACAATGCGCTGAACCCCGCCATACCGATGACCTATGAATTCCTGGAGAAAGTTTTCGACGAGATGGTCGAGCTTTTCCCCTCCTCCTACATCCATATCGGCGGTGACGAAGTGGCAAACGGCTCGTGGCTTGCCTCGCCGCTTGCCAAGAAGCTGATGGAGAAGGAAGGCATCTCAGGCACGTTCGGGCTGCAGTCCTATTTCCTGAAGCAGGTGAAGGCGATGCTCGACAAGCGTGGCCGCAAGCTCGCCGGCTGGAACGAGGTGGCCCATGGCGGCGGCGTTGCGGCAAAGGACAGCCTGCTGATGGCCTGGGAAAATCCGCAGGTCGGCATCGAGCTCGCCAGGGAAGGTTACGACGTCGTGATGACGCCGGGCCAGGCCTATTATCTCGACATGGTTCAGGCGACGGCTTTTCAGGAACCGGGCGCCAGCTGGGCCGGAACGGTGCCACCGGCCCATACCTACGCCTATGAAGCGGCAGGCGAATTCCCGGAAGAGCTGAAGGACCGGCTGAAAGGTGTTCAGGCCTGTATCTGGTCTGAGCATTTTCTGTCGCGCGGCTATTTCAACCGTCTCGTCTTCCCGCGCCTGCCTGCTATCGCGGAGGCGGCATGGACGCCGAAGGCGGCGAAGGACTGGCATCGCTTCGCTGCCATCGTTCCGCTGAGCCCGATGCTCTAGGATGACAGCGATGCGGATTGCGATCGGTGGAATTCACACAGAATGCAGCACCTACTCGCCGGTGCTGATGACCGTGGATGATTTTAAGGTGCTGCGGGGGGAAGAGCTCCTCGGCGCGGCCTATTTCGACTTCGTTCACGAGAGCGGTGTTGACCTGCTGGCGCTGCTTCACGCCCGCGCCGTGCCCGGAGGCCCGGTGTCGCGCGTCGCTTACGAAGCCTTCAAGTCCGAGTTTATCGAGAGGCTGAAAGCGGCGCTGCCGCTCGACGGCCTCTACCTCGCCATGCACGGCGCGGTGAATGTCGAGGGCATGGACGATGCCGAGGGCGACTGGATTTCGGCAGCACGCGCCGTCGCCGGCGATGCCTGCATCGTCGCGGCGAGCTACGACCTGCATGGCAATGTCAGCCAGACGATCGTCGACCAGCTGGATATCTTTGCCGCCTACCGCACAGCGCCGCATATCGATGTACGCCAGACGATGGTCCGTGCCTGGACAATGCTCGTTGATGCGTTGAAGACCGGCGAGCGGCCGGGTGTCGCCTGGGCGCCTGTCCCGGTTCTCTGGCCCGGCGAGCGCACCTCGACTGAGGACGAACCGGCGAAAAGTCTCTATGCCAGGCTGCCCGGATTCGACGCCCGCGACGGAATTCTCGATGCCAACATGATGGTCGGCTATGTCTGGGCCGACGAGCCACGCGCGACGGCCTGCGCCGTTGTGACAGGCAAAGACAAGGCTGCGGTTATAAAGGCGGCAGAGGAGATTGCTCTCTCCTATTGGGATGCACGCGCCGAGTTTCGTTTCGGCCCGGTCACCGGTCCATTGGGCGAAGTCCTTGATATCGCTCAGAATTCATCGTCACGTCCGGTTATCCTTGCCGATTCTGCGGACAATCCGACCGGTGGCGGCGTCGGCGACCGTGCGGATGTGCTGCGAGCCGTTCTGAGCCGCAATCTGACCGGCGTTCTCTTCGCCGGTATCACGGATCGCCCGGCCGTTGACGCATGTTTTACTGCAGTAAACTCTGCAAGGGTAACGCTATCGATCGGCGGCAGTCTCGATCCGTCGAGCCAATCGGTCGATGTGGAAGCGGAAATCCTGACCCTTGACGACCCCGGCATTCATGCCGACCGGCAGGTTGTTGTGAGGATCGGCGGCGTGACTGTCGTTCTTGCCGCGCGCCGGCGCCCCTACCACAATATCTCGGATTTCACCCGCCTCGGCCTTGATCCCAAATCCGTACGACTTCTCGTCGTCAAATCCGGCTATCTCTCGCCGGAGCTGGCGCCGATCGCTAATCCGAACCTGATGGCTTTGACGGATGGCGTGGTTGGGCAGGATATCGAAAACCTCGTCAGCCTGCGCCGGCAGCGTCCAGCCTTTCCATTCGATCGCGATTTCGCCTATAGGCTGGGAGCGCGTCTTTCCGCTTCCTGGAAAGTTTGACAACAACATACGGCGACTGTCCATATCGGGTGGCTTCATCTCCGCCCGGCCTGTATTCGCCAGTCTTCGATGAAGAACATGAAACGCCTTATCCCCGACGTCTTCCGCAACCCGGTCATCCGGGTGAGCATGCTTGCGATTTTCACCTTCGGCTTTGCCGGCGCGACGACCTCGCCCTACCAGTCCGTCGTCGGCATTCGAGAGCTGGGTCTTTCGAACGCGCTTTATTCCGCACTGATCTTCGCAGCCGCAACCGTCAATGTCGTCGTCAGCATCCTGCTGGGCAATCTTGCCGACCGGCTGGGCGAATACCGGACGATGATGCTGATCGCCGCGATCTTCGGCGTTGCCGGTTACGGCGCCATCTATCTCATTCCGACCGAACAGGTCTTCGTGTTGAGCGCTCTTCTCATCCTGCCCGTCTATAGTTCGCTGAGCTCGCTGTTGTTCGCCAATGTCAGAGCGGCGACCGGAGACATGAACAGAAGTGATGTCGCGACTGTCAATTCGGGTGTGCGCGCGATGATCTCCCTCTCCTGGGTTCTCGTCCCGGGTCTGACCGGCATTCTGCTCTCCGGTTCGCCGACCATGCTGCCCGCCTATCTCTTTGCCTGTATTTCCTGTGTCGTCTGTCTGGCGTTGATCGGGCTGTTTCTGCCACGGCAGAGCGGTACCGACCATGCGGCCACCCATCATCTGTCCTATCTCGCTGCGCTGGGGCAAGTCGTCTCACCGAAGATCCTGAGCCGGGTGATGGCTATAGCCTTGATCAGCAGCACGCTTCACGTCAATGGCGCCATCCTGCCGCTGGTGGTCACCGGTGCTGCGCATGGGACCGTTGCCGATGTCGGTGTCCTCGTCGGCATCGTTGCCTTCCTCGAGGTCATCTTCATCATTCTCTGGTCGCGGCTGCTGCGGGTGATCAGCCAGCTGACGGCTCTGGCCGCGGGAACGATCATCTACGCCGTCTATCTCGTGCTGCTCGCCCTCGCCTCCGCGCCCTGGCAGGTCTACGCCCTCACCCTTATCAGCGGGATTGGCGCAGCCGCCCTGATCAGCGTTCCGATCACCTATCTACAGGATCTGATTGCCGAGCGTCCGGGCCTCGGCAGCGCGTTGATCTCGGTCAACATATTCCTCAGCGCCGGATTGAGCGCCTTGCTCTTTGCCGCTGGGACGGCCCTGACAACCTATTCCGGCACGGCATTCGTCGGTGCGATCTCGGGGGTGGCCGGGCTCGGTCTGCTGCTGTTTCTCGATGGACGCCGACGTTAGGCTAAACGACTGGATTCGCTTGGATTTCAGTCCATATGGCGCTCTCATGGCCTGATTTCTCCGCGTTCCAATCGTTGTTTATCCGATGTTTTCTTGGCGCAACGGAACTCAATGAATAGTTTGCTTCCATCATTGGGTAACAGGCGTTGGAGGGCCTGCCGCAGGCTCCGATATGTTCGCTCGTCGCAAAGCGGCAAGCATTGGCCATGTGTTGAACCGCCCCTCCCCGGCGCGGCGCGATAATGTCCGCAAATAGCCGCCTGGAGACGCAATCGTACTACCCTTCTGGAATATGCAGGCGATCGCGACAGCCGTATTCTGCACGCCCATCCTGTTGACGGCCTGATGATAGGCGGATGGATCGATTTGCAGCATAGTGCTGACGATGGTGCTGGCGCTGATCAGATCGCTCCACGTTCGAACACTTCCTCCCGGTCCGTAAAGAGCGATATCGGGGCAGGTTTCGGTCACTGTGGTGATCGGGTAGGTAATCGACGCCTTCCCGGGTAGCAGCTTCTGTCGTTCTAAAGCGTTGTCGCCGAGATCAGCGGAGTTTACTGCGGTCAACCCATCCCCGGCATTCGCAACCGGATGTTCAGATTCAGAAATAGATTCAGATTCTGATATCTGTATGTGCCGCTCATTCTGTAAGGCATTGGCGCTCGGATTTTCGGTTTTAATCTGTGTTTCCAGTTGCTTGACGATTTCGGCGCGAAATTCCTCGAGCTCGGCCAGAACGGAAGCGATCAGATGCGGGGTTGCAACGCGTGGCAGCTTGTTGAGGATGGAATGAAACGCATCATCAATCGCCCGCCAGTCGCCATCGGCCGACTCGGCGATCGCAGCTGTGATCAGCTTCGAGATATCGCGCCTGCAAAGGGTGAGCTGTTCCTTGATGGTCTGCAGATGCAATTTCTCGGCAGCGACCTTGGCTGCGAGGCGTTCGATTTCGTCTGCGCGGGCAAGCAGCGGCGCTAACGAGAAACCATAGGCATCCCGGATTTCGCCCTGACGGTCCTTGCGCGCATAACGCTTACCATTCGGACTGTCCTTGCGGAGCACCAGGCCGGAGGCGATGAGAGATGCCATATGCCGCCGCACCGTCTGCTCGGCCATGCCGTGGCATCGGATTGAAAGCTGGTTGTTAGATGGGAACACGACAAGGCTGCGCTCGGCAGAGAGTTCGCCATGTGGATAGAAGCTCAGAAGCGCATTCAGCACCGCGAGCGCCCGGTCGGAAATATCGAGCAGAGGTTTGGCTTCGCAGAGCGCGCGATAAATTTTCCACTTGTCGACCGAGGCACTGCTCTCGATCTTTTGGGCCCTGACCTGGCTTGCAAGCATGCCAAGCGTCATCGGCCGCCGCCCAAAGGGCGTCGTCACACTTCCACCATCCATTTTCTTCGCCTTCTTCAAGGCAAAAGATGTCAGCTCACCAAAAATAGGTGCCGGGGACTCTTGACTATGTGGAGTGGAAATGTGATTCTCTGGGTGTCTAGATCAGAGAGGGCTTCCACTACGGCAACGTTTTGGGGGCCTTTTCTTTTGCTTATTGATCTCCATTCTTCGATGAAATCATGTCCTTCTCGAACGCCTCGTAGAGACGATCCAGATTGTCTGCGATATAGGCGCCGAAGGCCGATCCCTTGGCTGCCTTCAGCGCGATCGTGAACTGTTTGCCGTTATCCTTGATCTTCGCCTTGACCGAACCGTCGCGTCGCTGCCATTGGCTGATGGATGCCGGCTGCGCCTGGTTTTGAGCGGTGGAAACCGGTTTGCCGTTCAGAAACTGCACAAGCATATCGAAACGCACGTCCGGTTCGGCAGCAACGAAATCGGGCGTCTCAACGAAGAGAGTTGCCCGCTCGGCGGAATTTTCTTCTTCGAACTTGACTGAAAGATCGTGCCAGCGGTCGCGGCCGGTGGCGCGCGCAGCGCCGATTGCCGAGAGAACCTCGGCCGGGATGCGGCGGGTGACCGACAGCATCTTGGAGACCGTCGTCTTATCGGCACTCAGCGCCGACATGATGGTCTCGCGGTCGAAACCGAGCGTATCGAGCTTGTCGGCAAACATCGTGCGCTCGATGAAGGAGAGGTCGGCACGCGCCGAGTTTTCCTGACCCTGGGCGATGACGTGGTCACGGTCGTCGAGCTTCTTGACCACGGCGCGAACCGGACGGCCGAGCTCCTTAGCAACGCGCGCACGGCGATGACCGAAGGCGATTTGATACTTGCCATCCTTTTGCGGATGCGGACGCACCAGAATAGGGGAGTCCTGACCGCGCGAGCGGATCGCTTCCAGCAATTCCTGAAACTGCTCGTCGGTTTGAACCAGACGATCGCTGACGAAGGACTCCTCGATGAGAGCGGTATCGAGATCGATAACCGTTTCGCCATGAGCGAGCTTTTCTTCGATATCGCGCGCCGCATCCGCCCTCGCCGCCAGCGCGTCGATGCTGCGGGTGACGGCGCCAAGCGCCCCGATTCCCTTGAAGGCAATCTGCTGCTTTTCGGCACCGGAATCGCCTTCGATATTTACCGCGGTAAACTTCTTGGAATCGTCCATCAGGCCGGAGAGGATATTCTTACGTGCCATATGTCTCCCTCCGGACGGTCGATCGGTTTCCCGTGGCGAAGCCGTGAGTTATCATTTGCGGCCCCAGGCTTTGTGGATGAGATCGGCGATCTCGCCGTTGACTGAATCCATCGCTTCCATTGCGCGGTCATAGGTGGCGCGCGTAAAGGCGCTGCGCTCGACCTCGTAAAGCGTCTGGTTGGTCATGGCCGCATCCGATATAGCGACGCTTCGCAGCATCGGATTTGTCAGAACGTGATTGCGGAACATCGAGCGCATGAAGGCGACCATCTGCGTCTGCGGCCCGTCCTGCGGGTCGTAGCGGGTCACCAGATAGCGCAGCCAGTCGAGGTTCATGTTGCCGCCGGCGCCCTTCAGGGTGTTCAGCACCTCGCCGAGCATCTGCAGGAACTGGCACATCGACATGACGTCGAGCATCTGCGGATGAACGGTGATCAGCACCGCGGTCGCGCTGCAGATCGCGCTCATCGTCAGGAAGCCGAGCTGGGGAGGGCAGTCGATGACGACGACGTCGTAATCATCTGATACCGAAGACAGCGCCTCGTCGAGACGGGCAAAGAAGATCCGGCCGTAATCGCTGGTCTTGCCCTGAGCGAGAATGCGCGGCGTGTCGTGCTCGAATTCCATGAGCTCGAGATTGCCGGGGACGAGGTCGAGGTTGGGGAAATTGGTCTTGCGGATGATTTCCTTCAGCGGCCGGCGCTCGTCGTCGTAGCGGATCGCCGCGTAAAGCGTCTCGTTTTCATCGACGTCGAATTCCGGCTGGAAGCCATGGATGGCGGACAGTGAGGCCTGAGGGTCGAGATCGACAGCCAGGACCCGGTGGCCGGTGAGGGCCAGGTGCTGGGCAAGATGGGCTGCGCTCGTGGTCTTGCCGCTGCCGCCCTTGAAGTTGACGACGGCGACGACTTGAAGATGCTCGTTGCCTTTGCGATGCGGAACGTAGCGCGTGCCGCCACGGGCGTTCTGGTCGAGAAACTGGCGCATCTCGTTCATCTGAACGGCGGTGTAGGAACGGCGCCCGGACGAGGTGACCTGGGGGAGGGGGCCTTTGCCCTCCAGCGACAGGTTCCTGAGATAGCCGCTGGTGACGCCGAGAAAGTGCGCAGCCTCCGCCAGCTGGAACTCGCGCAGATCTTTCATGGCCCGCGGCGGAAACATTTCCAGCCGGTGCTGCTTCAGCTTCTCGGACAGTTCCTGTGCCTGAGCGATGATCAACTGATCGACGTCAGAAATTGCCTTATCAATTGTCGGTGCCATATTCATGGAAATCTCGAAAATGCGATTTAAACACCCTGCGGGCCTTGAAAGCGCATTTAGCTCCGATTCTCCTTTTCTTGCAAGGCAATTAGGATTAACAGGGAGTTAACCGGATTTCTTCGAGAAGCCTTGAACAGATTGGCGGCTGAAAAGAGCGGTTTTCCGCGCCGGATAAGCCTATGTATAGGCAGCGGAAGCGAACAGCGTTTCTACTTCCGTTCAGGGGAGAACATTAACCATATCACGGCATTAGCCACTGTCGGTTTTGGGTCTCGGAGGCCGCGAATCGAATCGCAATTCGTTTGCCACTGCCTATCTTGAGCCCATTTCGGCTCGCCGATCAACGGTTTACGGACCGATCTGCTGTGAACAATCCGACCGATATGAGCCGCAAAAGCGCTGGTTGCGACAAACGCCCGGCCTTGCCTCAGGCCGGGTGCCGCCTGTCCCTGCTGCGACTCGGGGACGACGCGGCTGCATTCCCGCGCCGGGATCAAAGGCGGCTTGCGATCCGCAAGCCGTCATAGATGGCGGCATGGGTGTTTCGCGCCGCCACTGCATCTCCGATCCGGAACAGCTGGAATTTGCCATCGGCATTGCGGGTGACGGTCTGCGGCTCCCCGGCCAGCAGCTGATCGTGCGATAGCTCTCCGAGATTGCTGGAGAGCGGCTTCAGTTCGAAATAGAGGTCATCAAACGGGATTGTGCCGTGATTGACGACGATCTGGTCGACGATTCGCTGCTTGGAAACGCCGCCGTAATCGCTGCCAACATGCGCCAGCAGTTGATTGCCTGTTCTCTCTGCCTGGTCCAGACGGAAGGTGACGGTGAAGATGACGTCGAGCTTTTGCAGCGTGCGCATATAGGGAACGAGGTTCATCGCCATGACCTCGGGCGCAAAGGACCGATCCGGCGTCATGATCTCGACCTTCGCGCCTGTCCTGGCGATAATCTCCGCCGCCTGCAGACCGGCATGGTCGCCGGCATCGTCATAGATCAGCACATTGGTGCCGGGCTTCACGTCGCCCGAGATGATATCCCAGGCGGAGACAACGAGCTCGTTGCCCTTCGACAGGACATCGGTATGCGGTAGGCCACCGGTGGCGATGATCACAACATCAGGGTTTTCGGCGGCGATAGTGTCAGCCTCGGCCCAGCTGTTGAAATGGAAGGTCACACCCCGTTTCTCGCACTGGCTCATGCGCCAGTCGATGACGCTGATCATTTCCTTGCGGCGTTCGCTTTGTGCCGTCAGGCGGATCTGCCCGCCGGGATTGTTGGCGGCCTCGAAGACGACGACCTCGTGGCCGCGCTCGGCGGCGACGCGCGCCGCCTCGAGCCCGGCCGGGCCGGCACCGACAATGACGATCTTCCGGCGGGCATCCGCCTTTTCCACCACATGCGGCATCGTCTCTTCGCGGCCGGTGGCGGCGTTGTGAATGCAGAAGGCCATGCCGCCCTGGTAGATCCGGTCGAGACAGTAATTGGCGCCGACGCAGGGGCGGATATCCTCCTCCCGCTTCTCGATGATCTTTCGAACGATGTGTGGATCGGTCATGTGCGCCCGAGTCATGCCGACCATATCGACCTTGCCGGAGGCGATGGCGTGGCGGGCGGTTGCGACGTCGGGGATCTTCGCGGCATGGAAGGTCGGAAAATTGGTCGCGGCGCGGATTTCGCCGGCGAAATCCAGATGCGGCGAGTTCGCCATGCCCTGAATGGGGATGACGTCGGTCAGGCCCGGATCGGTGTCGATATGCCCGCGGATGACGTTGAGATAGTCGATCAGCCCGCTGTCGCGCAGCCGTTTCGAAATCTCGATGCCGTCATTGCGATCGGTACCGCCGGGAAGACACTCGTCGGCGGTATAGCGGACGCCGAGGATGAAATCGTCGCCCACTCTTTCTCGCATCGCCCTGAACACGTCGAAACAGAAGCGCATGCGGTTTTCCAGCGAACCGCCATAGGGGCCGTCGAGTTCATTGGTCAGCGGTGAGGCGAACTGATCGATCAGGTGGCCATAGGCTTCCAGCTCGACGCCATCCATGCCGCCCGCCTTCATCCGCTCCGCGGCATCCGCGAAATCCTTGATGATGCGCTCGATATCCCAGTCTTCAAGTTTCTTCGGAAAAGCCCGGTGCGCGGCCTCGCGCTGGTGCGAGGGTGCAAGAACCGGCAGCCAGTCGCCCTTGTCCCAGCGGGTGCGCCGTCCAAGATGGGTCAGCTGGATCATGATCGCGGCACCCTGTTCGTGGACGGCATCGGTCATGTCGCGGATCCACGGGACGATCTCGTCCTTGTAGGCAAGCAGGTTGTTGAAGACGGGAGGACTGTCGCGTGAGACTGCGGCCGAGCCCGCGGTCATCGTCATTGCCACACCACCTTTGGCCCGCTCGACTGTGTAGGCGCGGTACCGCTCCTTCGGCATGCCGTCGTCGGGATAGGCAGGCTCGTGGGAGGTGACGATGATCCGGTTGCGAAGCGTCAGGTGCTTGAGCTTGCAGGGTTGCAGGAGGGGATCGTTCGACATCGCGGTGCTCCAGTGTTCATGACTGGGATCGAAGGTTATCCAGAAATGTACACCTATGTCAATTTAGAAGGCATTGCTGTTTTGCTGACAGACAGCGATGCACAAACCCGTTGTTGCCGCGATGGGAGTTTGGTACCTCTGCGCCATGGAGCGATTACAGAATGATAGCGGCTGGCGGGGCTCGCCGGATGTGTGGCTTGAGGCGGCCTATGCCTCGCTGCTGGAATCGGGCGTCGATAGCGTGCGTATCCTGCCGCTCGCGAAGAAGCTCACGCTGTCGCGCACCAGCTTCTACTGGTTCTTCAAGGATCGCGAGGAGTTGCTCGGCGCGCTGGTCGCCAGATGGCGGGACAAGAATACCGGAAATCTGGTCAGGCGTTCGGAAGCCTATGCGGAAACGGTGGCCGAGGCGATGCTGAACGTTTTCGACTGCTGGATCGATCCTGCACTGTTCGACGCCAAATTCGAGTTCGCCATCCGAAGCTGGGCGCTGCAATCGGCGGAAACGCTTGCGGAAGTGCAGGAAGCCGATCAGCTTCGGATTTCCGCCCTGACGAAAATGCTGCACCGCTTCGGTGAAGACGAAGCCAGGGCCGATGTCCGGGCCCGCACCGTTTATCTGGTGCAGATCGGTTATATCTCCATGCAGTCGCAGGAAGATCTTGCGGTACGCATGAAGCGCATCCCGGAATACGTGGAAATCTTCACTGGCCGGTCGCCGGAAAACCGCGAACTCGACAGATTCTATTCACGCCACGGCTACGTGCCGGGCTGAAAGGGCCCGCTAGTGTCCGGCGCGCGCTTCATCGATGTGTGCCTTGTTGGCCTGCTGTCTTTCGATGCTCGTGCGCATCAGTTGCCGCTTCACGTCGAGAAAGCTTTTCTGCGCCGCAAGGCGGTCTGCAGCGCTGAGCGGTTCGACCGGTCTGCCGTCGATGTCGTGGCGCATCGAATCGGGCTGGGCGCTGGCGAAATAATAGCGCTTGGAGAAAATGTGGAACGCCGTCGCCCGGCGCAGGCTGCTCACGCCATGCTCCGGCTTCAGCAGCGCCTTGATCTCGTTGAAGAGGCCGACCGCGAAGGGCAGGATGGGGTCACCGGGATTTTCGGGCAGAATTCCGATCGAACGGGTCAGCATGGCGTTGATCGCCCGGGCTTTCTCGACATCCGCTTCGGTTGCCGCAATCGGTCCGCGGCTGACAGTCCAGGCTTTGCGCATGATTTACTCCACATGGCTTCCATACGTTGCCATTGTGAAAAAACCGCGACATCCGCTGATGTTCCCGTGACGGAGACCTGATCATCAGCATCGAATGAAGGCCCAGCCGGCACAGGCGTGCGGCTGGGCCTTGCAAAATATTAGAGAACTGCGACGTTTTCGGCCTTGGACTTGCCGGTCTTGCGGTCCTGTCCGACTTCGAAGCTCACCTTGTCGCCTTCGCGAAGCGAGCCGCCGCGCTGCAGAGCAGACACGTGCACGAATACGTCAGCGCCACCGCTTTCCGGGGTAATGAAGCCAAAGCCCTTGTCATCGTTGAAGAATTTTACAGTACCAGTAGCCATCAGAGTTCCTTTTACTTCTCTTAGCCGTTTTCAATCGCCGCCGGAGCCTATCGCTCGCGCGCCGGCTTATCAACGGTTTACGCCTTTTTACAGGGTGTAGTTCTTTCGCAGAAGAACGGCGTTTGGTCCAGCAATCGTTTTGCGATCGGCATCGCAAAAGCAATTTTGACGCCAAAGGCGCCTCGTGACGCCCGTCTGATTGCTTTCCAAGATATCTGTCAATCAAACATTCCTTAATCATGAATAGCTAAAATTGTAAGTCTAAAGCCAAGAATATCGGCGGCGGGTTCAACGTAAAACAATCATGACGGGAACGAGTTATTAATATGCTCTTCAAAACAACGACAGGTCGTAATCTATTCTCGATTGGCGCTTGCGGCGTCGTTGCCGTTATTGCCGCATCCGGCGTCCTTTTCTTCAGATCCTACACGGAAATACGCACAGAAAGCATGGATCAGATGCGCCAGATCGCCCGGTCCGAGGCGATTGCTGTCGAGCGCGATATTGGCGGTACCGTCCATATCGTCGATAGCCTGGATGCCGTTTTGCAGACTTTGAAGCAGACCGGCGATGCCGATCGCACCAAGGCCGACAAGATTCTCTTGAACATGCTGCAGGCCAATCCGGCAATCCTGGCGACCTGGACCGGCTGGGAGCCGGATGCCTTCGACGGCAAGGACAAGGATTTCGCCAACAAGGAAGGTTATGACCAGACCGGCCGCTATGTGCCGTACTGGGTTCGCAGCGGCACGCAGATCACCCATACCGCATTGACCGACTATGCGACGCCGGGTCCGGGCGATTATTATCAGGTTCCATTCACGACGCGCAAGACGACCGTCGTCGAGCCCTATCCCTACACGATCGATGGCAAGGAAGTGCTGATGACCTCGGTCACCAAACCGATCATCATCGACGGAAAGCCGGCGGGCGTCGCAGGGCTCGATCTTTCGCTTCAGGATACCAGCAAGGCGCTGTCACAGATCCAGCCAATGGGGACAGGCTTTATCGGGCTCGTCAGCGGCGGCGGTAAGATTGTCAGCCATCCGAATATTGCATTGATCGGAAAGAGCCTCAGCCAGGCAGGCGATGAGACGGCGGGATGGGACGGCCTGATTGCCAAACCCGGTGCCGAGCAGCAGCTGATGGCGAGCGATGGCACTGCTTCTCTGGCGGTCGCCGTTCCCGTCAAGCTCGGCGAGGGGCCGGACTGGTATGCGGTGATATCCGTACCGAAGGCAACGCTTTTTGCCGAGCTGAATGCAATGATCCGCGATGCGCTGATCTCGACCGGCGTTGCCGCCTTGATGCTCGGCCTCGCCGGCTGGCTGATCGCACGCCGTTTTATCGGCCGGATCTCCAATGTGATTTCCGAGACGGCCGAGATCGCCGCCGGCAAGCTCGACGTGCAGATCAAGGACGCCGGTTCGAAGGATGAGATCGGCGATCTCTCCCGCTCGCTGAGCCGGCTGCTGGAGAGCAATCGACAGAAGTCCGATCTTGAAAATCAGGCCGCTGCCACGCATGCGCAGCAGGAGAAGGAGCGGGCAGAGCGCGCACGGCTGAGCACGGCGCAGGAAGCCGACGTCAAATTCGCTGTCGGCGAGCTGGCGCGCGGACTTTCCAGGCTTGCGGAAGGCGACATGACGACGGTGCTCGAGCAGCCCTTCACGGCTGCTCTCGATGAGACCCGCGTCAATTTCAACGACTCGATCGTCAAGCTTCGCTCGGCGATGGTCTCCTTCTCGCAGAATGCCAATGTGATCCAGAGCGGCGCCGGCGAGGTTCGCTCCGCCGCCGATGATCTGGCGCGGCGCACGGAGCAGCAGGCAGCGTCCGTCGAGGAAACCGCAGCAGCGCTCGAACAGATCACCACTTCCGTCAAGGATTCGACCGTCCGTGCCGAGGAGGCCGGATCGATGGTCGCTCGCACCAAGGGCGATGCCGAGCGCTCGGGCGAGATCGTCCGGCGCGCTGTCGATGCCATGCATGCGATCGAGCAATCGTCGCGGTCGATCTCCAATATCATCGGCGTCATCGACGACATCGCCTTCCAGACCAATCTGCTGGCTCTCAACGCCGGCGTCGAAGCGGCGAGGGCAGGGGAGGCCGGCAAGGGCTTCGCGGTCGTCGCGCAGGAGGTTCGCGAGCTTGCCCAGCGCTCGGCTGGTGCCGCCAAAGAAATCAAGACGCTGATCGTCTCCTCGGGATCGCAGGTCAAGACTGGCGTTGATTTGGTCACCGAGACCGGCAACGCGCTATCGGCCATCGTCGGTCAGGTGCAGCAGATCGACCAGAATGTCGACGCGATCGTCAAGTCCGCGAGGGAGCAGTCGACGGGCCTTCAGGAGATCAATACCGCGGTGAACCAGATGGACCAGGCAACGCAAAAGAATGCCGCCATGGTCGAAGAATCCAATGCCGCCTGCCACACACTGGCGACCGAAGTCGCGGCGCTGGCGGAACGTCTTGCGCAGTTCAAGCTGGACGACGGCGCTAACGGAAACCGGCCTTACGACGTCTCGGGCAATACCCATAGAACGGCAAACGGCAGCAGGCTTCACGCGGTCGCCTCGCCGGCACGCACGCTCTCGACAAAGCTCGCCGTTGCCTTCGGCGGATCGGGCGGGACGACGCATTCGGCCAGCAACGACTGGAAAGAGTTCTAACGCTCGGCTGCGGCGGCAGCGAGAGTGACGGAAGGGCCGCAGCGATGGATTTCGTTGCGGCCTTTTCCGTTCTGCGGGCGCGGTCGGAGTTCTCGCTATAAACCGAGACCGACGGCGGCCGTGCGATGCACGCCCTTTGGCAAAAAGGAGAATGCGTTCGCCAGGCCAAGATACTGGGCTGCCAGATGAACGACCGAAAGCCACATTTCGGTTCCCTGCAGGCTGGCCGGGCTGCCATCGGCAAAGGCGAAACCTTCGCCGTCCTGCCAGCGGTCCACCGCTCTGGCGATGATCTTCCTGGCGATGTCTTCGGCGTCGCCACGCCGGTAGTCACTCTGGCGCGCGATGAGCAGGAGAGGGTGGATCGTATCGAGAAGATTGCACGCGGTGTATTTGGAGCCGGTGAAGCCCTGATGGTTGCGGTAGTTCAGCAGCACCGTTTCAAACGCTTCATGCGGCTTCGGTAGGGGCACGCCGAATTGTGCATAGGTTCCACGCGTCAGGCGGTAGAAGCCGTTGACAGGCTGCAGCCAGCCTTCCGCCGCCGTCGGTTCGCCCCATACACCTGTCGCCACGTTGACATGCCGCGTCAGCCATTCGAACAGCGCCTGGCGTGGCTGGTCCACGTTGAAATATCTCGCGTTGAAATACATGGCGGTGCCGATCGCATCGATGACGCTGCCCGCGCTCCAGGCTGCGGTTGTCCAGGGCAATCCCAGGAGCCAGCGATCTAGTTCGGCGAGATCGATCTGCACGGCCTGGATTGCCTGCTGCGGATGGGAGCCCAGGACTTCGAGTGCGTAGCCTGCGGAGAGCACATTATAGAGCGCTTTCGGATCCCGCCGCAGTGCGGTGCCGGTGAAGTGTGTTCCAGCTTCCGGGAAAAGACCGGTCTCACGGTCCTGAAGGCTCCGGAGCCGCTCGATGGTCTCCGCCACATTCAGTCCGGGCGGCAGTTCGCCGAAGCCTGCAGCAATCTCGATCGCATCGCAGAGGTGGCGGGCAGCCGGGCGGGCGACGCCATCAGCTTCAAGTGACAGATAGGCATCGGCAGTTTTCCAGCGCTGAAGGATCTCCGGCCACTGATCCCGCGCCTTCTGTCCAAGCGCCTGAAGATTGCCCTCGATGCTACCGGGCCGGCATGACCGGGGCGGCTGGCCTCTCATGCGGATGACTCGCGCCGGTACGCCGCCGGCGATCGCCATCGGCGGAATTTCGCCGGAAACGACAGCACCCGCCGCAATGACCGCCCCGCTGCCGATGACGGCGCCGTCAAGCACGACGGCATTGGCGCCGATCCAGACGTCGTCTCCGATGGTGATGCCAGTCGTGGTCACCTTCTGCCGGTGGATCGGCACGCCGGGATCGTCGAAACCGTGATTAAAGCCGACGATCGACGCATGCGATGCGATCCGCACGCCATTGCCGCAGGTCACCTTTCCGGAGACGCAGGCGAAGGGGTTGATGGTGCAGTCATCGCCAAGCACGACTGCACCGCGGACCAGCGCATGCCCCGCGATCCATGACCGCTCGCCCATCTTCAGGCTTTCAGTGAAGACCGCCGCGTGCTCGGCGATGTAGGACGTATCGGCGAATTCCGCGCCGCAGGACTCCTGCAGCGCAGTCTTTCGTTCGATATGGTCAAGATGGTCGAGGTCGGCAGCGGCACGCTCCCACGGCAGGAACTGCAGTCTGCGCGCTTCCTTGTGCTCGTCCAACGGCTGCTGCGGACTATTGCGCTGATCCATCATGCTTCCCCGGTGCTGCTCATCCGCCGAATATGCGCTTGCCTTCCGACATGAGTTGCTTGCCAGCGTCGGATGGCGTTATCTGCTCGAAGGCGACGCTGTCGGCAGTCGCAGTCAAAACCTGCTGCGAGAACTCGGCAGCGCCGATCGGGATTGCAGGCGGATAGGGGCCGACCCTATCCTTCAACGAGACGATGTAATCGATCGTCTGCTTCGAAACCTTGTCGCCGGTGGCAGCGACGTCGCCCTGGATCTTCGCATTCACGGGAACGCCGCGTTCGGTTCCAAGAGCATGCCCGGCATTGGTGTCGTTGACGAAGAAGTTGATGAACTTCGCAGCCGTCTCCGGCGACTTCGACCAGGGCGATATCGACCATAGCGTCGAGGGCCGGTAAAACAACCCCGAGGGACCGGACGCCTCCTGCACCGGCAGCGAGCCGATCGACATTTCCGATTTTGCCAATGCACCGTAACCGGCAAGCTGATTGGAATAGGCAAATGCCATCACGGCATTGCCGCTGGCGATCGGGTTGGTTTCGATATTGCCCTTGTCGAGGGCCTGAATATCGGCGGTCACGCAACCGCCAGCCTTCGCCAGCTGATCCCAGTAATCGAACCACTCGATCGCGTCGGCTTCCTGGAAGCCCAGCTGTCCGTCCTGCGTGAACAGTGTCTTGCCGCGCTGGCGCAGCCAGACTTCGAAGACGAAGCTGTATCTCGCGCCGTTGCCGACGGCAAAGAGGCTTGCGGAACCAGCGGCCTTCTTGAAGTCGGTGCAGATCGTCTTGAACTGCTCCCAGGTCGTGGACGCCGCCGGCACCGGAACTCCGGCTTTCTCCAGCGCTGCCTTGTCGACGATCAGGGCCGCGGCGTTGAGCGATGTCGGAATGCCGGTCAATTTTCCATCGACCGTGCCGAGATCCAGTGCGCCGGAGGCGAAATCCGTCGATTTGATGATGCTGTCGCGAAACGGCGTGAGATCCAGCGTCGCGCCGCGGCGGGAATAGTCGGCAAAGGTGACTGGCTCGAGTGCGAAGACATCGGGCACATTGCGGCCCGCGACCATGGTGCTCAGTTTCACCCAATAGTCGGATGTGGCGACCTGCCCGGTAAATTTTGCGCCAGGCGCGGCGGCTTCGAACTGCTTGATGACCTCGCCAGTCCGTTTTGCCCGGTCCGGGTTGCCCCACCAGAACACTCTCAGCGATTCGTCCGCGGCGAGTGCCGCGGGAATGTCGATCATGGCGGCGGCAATTGCACTTGCGATGAATTCTCGACGTCTCAGCATCTTCCCCTCCCAGGTCAATGCCGCCCGCTTGATGCGGCGACTGTGCAACGATAAACGAAAAAATAGATCGGGAAAGAAAAATTTCGTTGATGGAGAAAATTTCTCGAACAGTGGCGAGGTTCAACCGGCCGTGCTAATCAAGGTCCGAGGAGAATCCCTGGATGACACGCAGATCACGTATCTCTGATATTGCCGAAGCCGCAGGCGTTTCAATTGCCTCGGTGTCGAAGGCGCTGAACAACCGGTCAGGGGTCGGGATCGAGAGCCGGGAGCGGATCCTGGAGGCGGCTGCGCGTCTCGATTATCGCCACAAGACGACGGAGTTAACGGAAGCCTTTCCATCCGGTCTGGCGGTTGTGACCACAGCGGCACTTTATCTGAATTCGAAATTCTATGAGGGCGTCATTCAGGGTGCGCTCGATGCCGCAAGGGAGGGCGGCGTCGATGCCAAGGTCCATCTGCTCACGCCGGATATCGAAACCGGCAGCGTCAACGTCGAAAATCTGCTCGGTGCAGACGGCGCCTGTCTGCTTCTCGTCGGTCTCGACCATCCTGTCCTGATCGAGCAGGTGGCCAGAAGTCATGCGCCGGCGGTGATCGTCAACGGCATCGACCGGACGATGCGGCTTTCCTGCGTGCTGCCCGACAACAGATCCGCCGGCTGGCTGGCGACCACAAGGCTGCTGTCGGAAGGCCATACTGAAATCGTGCATGTAAGCCGGCTGTTCCGGACGTCGCTCAAGGAACGCTTCGATGGCTTTCGCGATGCCATGCAGGAGGCCGGAATTGCCATTGACCCCGACAGGCACCTGTTTGACCTGACGGCTGCGGGGATCCTCGAGCCTGATCTCTCGAATGCCCTGATAGACGCGATGCAGAAGGGCCGGTTCGCCAAGGCGACGGCATTCGTCTGCAGCAACGACATCATGGCGCTCGGCGTCATCGATGCCTTGCGCGCCCGCGGCAACATCCTCCCGCGTGATTATTCGGTGATGGGCATGGACGATATCTCGATCGCGCAGCACAGCACCCCGGCACTGACGACGCTTCGCATCGAGCGCGAAGAGCTCGGCCGCGTCGGCTGGGATATGCTGAAGGAGAGAGCGCTGAATGCCGAGGCGCGGGTGCGCCGCGTCGGCATGTCGGTCCGGCTGATCGAACGGGGAACCGTTGGCCCGCCGCGCCACTATCTTCGTGCGCAATAGACGCTGCGCGGGTCGCCGTCTGGCGATGAAAATGCGCCCGTATCACTTGGATACCAGGCGGTTGAACGCTCTTTCGAGCACCCATTTTGCGAATGACGCAAAAATCAAAAATGGAATCCTTGGACTGCTCCGAAAACAGCACGATTAGTCTAGTAAAGCTGTAGACATAATTTAATTTTGGCCCAACCAATTCAACGGAGGGGCTCACTATGAAAATCTCGAGACGCGCATTTACCGTGGCCATGGCCGGCGCAATCGCCGCTCCCCTGGTCGGGGTTCGGACCGCTATTGCAGCCGACAAGGTCGTTCGCATCGGCTACCAGAAATACGGCACCCTGGTGCTGCTCAAGGGCAAGGGTATCCTGGAGAAGAAGTTCGAGACGATCGGCTATTCGGTCGAATGGACTGAATTCCCAGGTGGCCCGCAGCTTCTCGAGGCGCTGAACGCCGGAGCCGTCGATTTCGGCTCGACCGGCGAGACGCCGCCGATCTTCGCACAGGCGGCCAATGCGCCGCTCGTCTATATCGCACACGAGCCGCCGGCCCCGCGCGGCGAAGCGATCCTCGTTCCCAAGGATAGCCCGATCAAGTCGGTTGCCGATCTGAAGGGCAAGAAGGTCGCCTTCAACAAGGGCTCGAATGTTCACTATCTGCTCGTTAAGGCGCTCGAAGAAGCGGGCCTGACCTATGCCGACGTCGAGCCGTCCTTCCTCGCTCCGGCCGATGGCCGCGCCGCTTTCGAAAAGGGCGCCGTCGATGCCTGGGTTATCTGGGATCCCTTCCAGGCGGCGGCAGAGATCGCGATCGAAGCGCGAGAGCTCAGAAACGGCGAGGGTATCGTCCCGAACCATCAGTTCTATCTCGGGACCAAAACTCTGGTCGATGGCCACAGCGCGGCGATCGATGTGGTCATCGAAGCGATTTCCGAAATCGACGACTGGACCAAATCCGGCGTTGCGGCAGCAGCTGCCGAACTGTCGCCGTCCGTGGGTATTCCGGAACCGGTCCTCGTCCGCGCGCTGGAACGTCAGTCCTATGGCGTGAAGAGCCTGGATGCTTCTGTCGTCGCTCAGCAGCAGGCGATCGCCGACACCTTCTACGAGCTCAAGCTCATTCCGAAGAAGGTCACGATCGCCGACGCGGTGCGCGGCGGCAAAGCCTGACGGCTCATGAAAGCATGTGTGGCCTCAGCCGGTGGAGTTCTCCAGCATCATCGGCTGAAGGCAGATCGGACTATCGCGATTATCACCGCGAACATGGCTACCGGCAGGCTGCGCGCAGTTTGCTGTAACGTTTAAGCAGTTGAAGCAAGCATGCGAGCTATCATCTTGCCCCGGCTTTTCCGGAGCAAGAAAATGGCTCAGTCAGTGGCGAACCGCGAAAGCCGCTTCGAGCCGCTGCCCTTCCTCGGCGATCGCGGGCGCTGCGCTGCCCTGCAGATCCTGAAGCAGGGCATTCAGCGCCATATCCAGGCAATGGGCCGGGAATTCTGCATTGAGCTCCCTGGCATTCTCACGCGCGAAGGCAATCAGTCTCGCAAGGGAGGCCAGCTCCTTCAGCTGCTCTTCGCTCTTCGCGTTCCTGATGTCGATGACCGCATCTTCCATTGATACACCCCATGAGATCGTTGCCGCTGCAAACGGCCACATGACGAGGCTAGTTGAACTTCCCGCAGGACGCGCGTGACACAAGCGTGACACACGTCTAGGCGTCGGAATGCGCTTCGGAATTCAACCGGGAATCCGGATGCAACCATGCGGGTCATAGGCTGCGGAAATCAAAAGGCGCGGTCCGGATGGCCGCGCCTCGATGTCATCGTTTTGCTGGATCAGCGGTCAGCCGTTCAGCGGGACGCTGGAATCCGAAGCGACCGTGTCGGCGGCAACCTCGCGGTGGCCTTCGGCCTGTGCCATCGCCTTGACGAGTGAAACGATCTTTTCGCGGATCTGCGGATCGTTGATCTTCAGAAAGGCGCGGTTGAGAGCGAGGCCCTCTTTGGAGCGGAGGAATTCTGAAACCGGATCAGCCTTCTGCGGCATCTCCAGGCCCTCGAGCGTCAGCGGCTGGTTGTCGTCCTGCTGGAAGAAATAGCTCGGCTGTGCAGACAGCACTTCGGCGATCTTCTGCAGGCGGCTGGCGCCGATGCGGTTCATGCCTTTTTCATACTTCTGGACCTGCTGGAACGTCACGCCGATCTGATCGGCCAACCTTTCCTGGCTAAGGCCGAGAAGGAGCCGGCGCATTCTTACTCGGGAGCCGACATAGACGTCGATTGCATTCGGGGCCTTGGCGTTCATTTCTTTTTTCCGTTTACCGCGAGGGTCGATTGGCGTCCTTGCGGAGGACCGATCAATAGGGGGGCGCGAATAGATAGTGTATGAGCAGAGTGAAAAATTCAATCGCTACTTCTGGGGATGGACCATTCGCCGCTACGCGCTTGTGTATATAGTACCAATGGGTGGCACTAGCCCCCGTCTGAAGCGCATTCGCTGCCTCTGAGCCAGGCCTCGATCGCTTCGGCAGCAGGGCTTCCAAGGCTCAAGAGATCACAGAGGACGATCAGTGGATTGGCAAGATCGAGCCCGTGGGCGCGCCTGGCGTGGAGCCAGCTGGCGGCATCCGCCGAAATCACGATCGCGAGATTGCCGGGCGCTTTGACCGGCGCGGCCCTGAGATGGGCGAGCAGGTCGGCGATGTCGACCGAGGGCGAAAGCCTGATCTGCAACTCCGGCACATCGCCGCGCCTGCCGAGATAGTAGCTCGCAGCGTAGCGCCCGGTAATCGCATAGCCGATATCATGCGTCCGGCAGAATCCATCGAGCCGCTGCGGCAGAGATGTGAGGGCATCGGCGGGAACGGCGTAGTGCTGCCAGCGCGGGCTTGCCGCCGCCGCCGTTGTTTTCACCGTATCGATGATCGCCTGCGAATTATCGACGGCGTAGCGGTGGCTGCGGCCACGGGCCTGCGGAACGAGCCAGCCCAGCTGCACGGCATCGGAAATGGCGCTGCGCGCCGCGGTCGCCGAAACGCCGGCGGCAGCGCCGAGTTGCGACGCTTCGAAGCTTTCGTTTCGCAGATGCCAAAGGGCGCAGAGAAGGGTGAGCTTCCGGCTTCCGAAACCCTGAATTTTCCGGTCTGCCATGTCCGCTGGAGGGCCGCCCGGTACAATCTCGTTGCTGCCTTCACGCAGGATGGCCCATCCCGCATCCTGTAATACCGCGGCAAGCGGAGATGCGGCAAGCGTGGTGACCAGAACGGGCGTCGCATCCACCCGCGCAAGCGCGGTGGCAACGCGCCGCGCTTTCGCCTTGAGCGCCGGCCAGTCGGTGATCGCCGCCTGCGCCTCGCGCACGAAGAACAGCCTGATCCGGCGGCCGGATATCTCTAATTCGGGAAAGCCAGCAGCCGCCGTCAGGATCGTCTCCAATTCGCCGATGGGTGCAATCGCCGGCCGCGGAGGCATCATGTCACTGCGTGTCGCCGGGTAGCGGCGCTGCCGGATCGATCAGCCCCTGATCGCGCAAATCCGACCATAGGCCCGCCGGGATCGGCCACGCGAGATAGTCGAGATTCTGTTCGAGTTCTGCGACCGAACGGGCGCCGGGTATGACGCTGACGACAAGCTTGTGGGCCAGCGGAAACTGGAGAGCGGCAGCGGCCAGCGGCACTTTGTGGCTTTCGCAGACGGAGCTCAGCCGGGCAACGCGATCCAGCACCTCCTGCGGCGCATTGCGCGTATTGAAGGTCGCGCCGTTGACGGCGCCGGTTGCCAGAATTCCCGAATTGTAGGGGCCGCCGATGACGAGCTTCGTGCCCTTGCGCTCGCAGGCGGGAAACAGTGTGGCAAGCGGCTCCTGTTCCAGAAGCGTGTAGCGGCCGGCCAGCAGGAAGTAGTCGAACTGACCCGCCTCGACGAAATCGGACAGCATCTGCCACTGGTTGATGCCGACGCCGATCGCCTTGATGACACCCTGCGATCTGAGCTCGTCGAGTGCCGGATAGGCGCCGTCCATCGCTTCCCTGAAGCGGCTGCGGGCGCGCGGATCCTCACCCTTGGCGAAGTGGATCGCCTCGTCCGGATCGTGGATCGCCAGCATGTCGATATAATCAGTGCCGAGGCGCTTCAGTGAGCCCTCGATCGACCGGAAGACGGCATCGCGTGAATAGTCGAAATCGGCGCGAAAAGGCGGCGCCTCGTCCCAGAGAACAGGTTTGACCTCGCTGTCGGGGATCGGCACCAGATCGTAGCCGACTTTGGACGAGATGACGATTTCGCTCCGCAGCAGCGTGCGGATCGCTTCGCCAAGCCGGGTCTCCGCCAGGCCAAAGCCATAGACCGGCGCCGTATCGAAATAGCGCAAGCCCTTCTCGAAAGCAGCGTGAACGGTGTCATGCGCCACTTTCGGGTCAGTCGCGCGGTACATGTTGCCTAGGCCGGTTCCGCCCAGGCCCATGACGGTAACCTCAGGCCCATTCGCGTTGACGCTTCTCTTCTCCAGTTTTGGCATTTATTTTCCTGACACTTCTTCGCTCGATCGTCTGATGTGATGCGGGGCTTCGCGCCTTCCTGCGTTACCTCGCCATCACATACTGGCATATAATTTGTCGTACAACAATGTAACCGGACGAATGAAATCTTGCGGGTGAATTGGGATAGCGCGGCGACGCCTGGTTTGCCGGTCATGATGGTGATGTCGCGATATTATCGGTGACTGAGCCGCAATCCAAATCCCTCAAGCCAATTGATGCACAGGCGTGCAAAAATTGGGTTTTTGTCATTGGGGTGTCATCCACCACGGATAGCTAGGCTTTCGAAGGCCTCTTGGAATGAGGCCCAGGAAGAGGAGAAGGTCATGAACAGACGCGAATTTCTAGTCACTTCGTCGGCGGTGGTGGGCCTTCTGGCGATGCCGCGCTTTGCGTTTGCAGCTGGAGAGACGATTGATCTCTACAGTGGCTCTGACGCCAACATTCTCGATTTCTGGAGCAACATCGTCGTTCCGGCGTTTTCGAAGGCCCATCCGGAGCTGGCCATCAAGGTCACCGACGCCGGCGACAACACCGGTCTGCGCGCTATCGCCGATCGCGGTCTCGCCGCGCTGAAGACCAAGACCGATCCGCAGGCAGACATTTTCGAACATTTCGACCCACGCCTTCCGGCAGGCGGCATCGACGCCGGTCTCTGGGTGAAGTTCTCGGCCGAGAACATCGAAGGCTTCGACCACGTCAACCCGCTGAGCGTCGATAGCGAATACTCGCTTCCCTATCGCGGCTCGCAGGTTCTGCTGGCCTATGACACCACCAAGCTCGACCCGAAGAACGCGCCGAAGACCTGGGAACAGCTGACGGCCTGGATCAAGGCCAACCCCGGCCAGTTCATCTACAACCGTCCCGACAAGGGCGGTTCTGGCGGTAACTTCGTCCGCCGCGCCATTCATGAAGCCAATGGCCGCGACCCCAGCAAGTTCACCGTCGACAACTTCACCGCCGACTACGCCAACCAGACGCTGACTCCGGCCTGGAAGCTTCTCACTGATCTCGCTCCCTCGCTCTACGAAAAGGGCGCCTACACCGCCGGCAACACGCAGTCGATCCAGCTGCTCGCACAGGGCGTCGTCACCATGACGCCTGTCTGGTCGGATCAGATTCTGCAGGCAATCTCGCAGGGCGTGCTGCCCGAGACGACCGGCCTCGTCCAGCTAAGCGATCTCGCGCTCTGCGGTGGTTTCTCGCGCATGACGGTCTTCTCGAACGGCGCCCACAAGGATGCCGCTCTCAAGCTCGCCTCGTTCCTGCTCAGCAAGGAAATCCAGGAATCCATCATCACCGAGATCGGCGGCTTCCCGGGCGTATCCTGGGACCACATCTCCGATGACCTCCGCAAAAAATACGCCGACGTCATCCCTACGACCATCCCGACTTTCCCCAGCGGTGATTGGGAAACCAACATCAATGACGGCTGGTACCGTAACGTAGCGCCGAACATCAGCCGTACCTGATGCGCAGACGGATACCGGTAAATTCGCCAGCGCGTGAGCGCGCGCCGGCCAAGAGTGCCTCGGCGGGGCTGCTTCTGGTCGCCCTACCGATTCTTCTGCTCGGCTGGCTCATCGTCTATCCGATCATCTCGGCCGTCATGGGCACGATCTTCGTGCGCCAGGCGGATGGAAGTTCGCAGTTTTCGCTGGCTTCCTACCAGTTCTTCTTCACCGACAGCTACAGCCTTGCCAATCTCTGGGTAACGCTCTGGACGACCTTCGTCTGCGGCGTGCTGCTTGTCGTCATCGGATTGCCGATTGCGCTTTATCTTCGCTTCTCCCAGGGCCGCCTTGCCGGCTATGTGCAGGGTCTTGCGATCTTCCCGATGTTCGTGCCGTCGATCATTCTCTCCTACGCGCTGATCCGCACCATCGGCCCGAATGGTACCGTCGATATCCTGCTCAACGCCGTCGGTCTGCCGAAGCTGCCATCGCCCTATCTGACACCCTGGGGGCCGGTGATCGGCCTCGTCTGGGACAACCTGCCGCTGACCGTGCTGATGTTGACGGCCGGGCTCAGCAGCATCTCGAAAAGCTCGATCGAGGCCGCGCGTGATGTCGGCGCCAAGCCCTTGCGCGTCTTCATCTCGATCATCATGCCGCGCATGGGCAACTCCCTGCTGGTGACCGCATCTTTCGCCGTTCTCGGCATCTTCTCGTCCTTCACGCTGCCCTATGTTCTCGGTCCCGCTTCGCCCGAGATGATGGGGCCGTTCATGCAGCGCACCTTCTCCGACATGAACGATCCGCTGAACGCGTTGACGCAGGCGGTTATCTCCTTCGCCTTCTGCCTGGTCTTCGGCATTTTCTACGTGCGCTCGATCGCCAGAAACCGGGAGGGCCGCCGATGACGCCGGTTGAAAACACCGCTTCACGCGCCAGGATCGATTGGACCGGGATCTGCTTCGCAGTCCTTCTGACGCTGTTCATCGCATTGCCGCTGGTCGTTGTCGGCACCTGGGCCTTTACCGAGGTCTGGCGCTATCCCTCCGTCATTCCGCAGCAGTTCGGCCTGCGCTTCTGGCATCAGACGCTGTCGCGTGCGGATGTCTGGGATGCGCTGACGCTGAGCCTGCGGCTGACAGCAACCGTCACCATCCTTTCGGCGATCATCTGCCTTCCGGCGGCCTATGCCTTTGCGCGGATGAAATTTCCGGGCCGCAACATCCTCTTCCTGTCCTTCCTCGCATCGCATGCCTTTCCGAAATTTGGCCTGCTGGTGGCGATCGCCGGCATCTTCCTGCAGTTGGGGCTAATCAGCACCTTCTGGGGTGTCGTGCTGATCCAGCTCGTCGGCACACTGATGCTGATGATCTGGATTCCGGTCGCGGCCTTTCAGAATGTCGATCGCCGCATGGAAGAGGCGGCGCGGGACGCAGGTGCGGCACCACTGCGCGTCTTCTGGTCGATCACCCTGCCGCAGGCCGGGCCGACGATCGCCGCCGCCCTGCTTTTGACCTTCGTCGGCACCTTCTACGAAACCGAAGGCGCCTGGCTGATCGGTGCGCCTGAAATCCGCACCATGCCGGTGCTGATGATCACCTTCATCAACAACCAGATCGTCGTTCAGTACGGCGCTGTGCTTTCGGTGATGCTGTGGGTGCCGTCCTTCATTGCCTTGATGTTTGCCCGCCGCGTCATCGGCACGGGTGCATTCGCCCGGGGCTTCGGTGCATAATATGATCGGGTTCCGCCCGAAGAGAGGCTTTCAATGGCTCGTTTGACGATCAACGGCGTTTCGAAGAGCTTCGGCACGTCCTTCGCCGTACGCGATTTCTCGCTCGATGTCGAAGATGGCGAGCTGGTCTGCCTTCTCGGCCCCTCCGGCTCCGGCAAGTCGACGCTGCTTCGCATGATCGGCGGCTTCGAGCGCCCGACGGGCGGTTCGATCCTGATCGACGCCAAGGACGTGACCGGCCTGCCGCCGGAGAAGCGGCCGACCGGCATGGTGTTTCAGAGCCACGCCTTGTGGACGCATATGGATGTCTTCAACAACATCGCTTTCGGCCTGAAGCTGCGGCATCTGCAGAAGGCGGAGATCCGCGACCGCGTCGAAGGCGCCCTTCAGCTTGTCGGCCTGTCCAACTACGGCAAGCGCCAGACCACGCAGCTTTCCGGCGGCCAGCAGCAGCGTGTCGCGCTGGCCCGTTCGCTGGTGCTGGAGCCGAAGATCCTGCTGCTCGACGAACCCTTCGCCAGCCTCGACCAGCATCTGCGCGAGCGTCTGCGTGAAGAGGTCAAGGACATCCAGCAGCGTCTCGGCATCACCACGCTGTTCGTCACCCACGGTCAGGACGAGGCGCTAGCGCTTGCCGACCGCATCGTCGTCATGCGAGACGGCGGCACCGAGCAGATCGCACCGCCAGACGTCATCTATCGCGAGCCGCAGACGGCCTTCGTCGCCGGTTTCATCGGCTCGATGAATTTCGTCCGCACGACTGTCAAGAACGGCGTCAGCGAGCACCCGGCCTTTCCGCTCGCCGTACCGGTCGGCGATGGCGAGGTGGAGATCGCCTTCCGGCCCGAGGCGCTTTCGCTTTCTCTCTCAGAGAAGAAAGCAGCGTCGGTTCACCGCACCATCGATTTCGGGACGCATAAGCTTGTCGATATCGATCTCATCGACGGTAGCCGGCTGAAATCGATGACCGCGCCGGATGCCAACTGGGCGAAGGGCAGTCTGGTCGAGCCCAAGGTTGCAGCCTACTTCGCATTCCGCGATAACGGCCTCGTCTATCAATCGCCGCAAGCCGGCCATCAGGGACAGAGGCAGGTATTCGGTCATGTCTGATACAACGGGCGTAGCAATCAAGGCTGATGACCATCTCACCTGGCTGAAATGGCATCGCGGCCACCGATATGCCGGCGACATTTCCTTCACGCGCCAGCGGATTGCCGAGGGCATGGCGCTCGGTGCAAGCGTCGAGATCGATCTCGTCTGTTTCGCGGGTGATGGCTTTGCTGTCCTGCACGACGACGTGCTGCATCCGGCAACGACGGGCGAGGGCGCTGTCGCCGATGCCTCGGCCGACTATCTCCGCAGCCTCTATCTCCGCGACCACGAGGGCCAGCCGACCGGTAATCCGGTCATGCTGATCGATGATCTCGGCCGTCTGTTGCAGGAGATCGATTGCCATCCGGATGCGGTCCTGCAGCTGGATCTGAAGGAATATTCCGTCCGCATCAGTGAAGCCGATGTCGCCGTCTTCGCAAAGGCGATCGCGCCGGTGGCGAAATCCGTCATTCTCTCAGGCGGCGACGCCGTGGCCGTGGAGCGCCTGTCGCGCGCGGTCCCCGATATGCCTGTCGGCTACGACCCATGCCATGACGGCGCAATCGAGCGGCTGATGGAAAACCGCGATTTTGCGGGCTTCGTCGCTGGCGCGCTTGAAGCCTCGCCGAAGGCCACGATGATCTATCTGCATCACAAGCTGGTGCTGTTTGCCGATGCGGCGGGTTTCGACATGATCGGCGCCTTTCATCAGGCGGGCCGGACGATCGACGCCTATACGATCAATCGCGCCATCCCCGATGTCTTGCCCGATGTTCGCCGCCTGTTGGCGCTGAAGGCCGACCAGATCACCACCGATGACCCGGTTGGCCTTGAGACGCTGATCGCCTCCGGCCACTAGCCTTCGCGAAAGCCTTCAATCAGCCACGAATGGACGGCGGTGTTGGCCGCAAGGATATCGCCATTCGCCGTTACCGGGCCGCCGGAGAAGGCGGAGACATTGCCGCCTGCCTCTTCGACCAGCAATGCCGAGGCGCCATAGTCGTGCAGCGATAGGCCATCCTCGAAAAAGCCATCGAGGCGGCCGCAGGCCACATAGGCGATCGAGAGTGCCGCCGAGCCGAGCCGCCGCACGCCGGCCGTCTCATCCATCAGCCGCTGCAATGCCGAGAGATAGGTTTCTTTCCTGACTGCTTTCACCTGACCAGGAACCGGAAGGCCGGCGCCGATCAGGACATTCTCGATGTCGCCATTGTCTATGCAGCTGATCTTCTCGCCGTTGAGATAGGCACCGCGCCCGGCCTCGGCGCTGAACAGCTCGTCAAGCATTGCGTCATAGACGACGCCCAGGGTGATCCTGCCATGCTCGACGATTGAAATCGTCATGCCGAAATGCGGTATTCCCCACGCATAGTTCGTCGTGCCATCGATCGGATCGATGTAGATCACTGGCGTATCCGGGCCGGCATCGCGATTGCCGACGGCTTCTTCGCCCTGGATGGCGTAATCCGGAAATGCCCTGACCATCTCGTCGACAATGATCCGCTCAACCGCGACGTCGATCTCCGTCTGATAGTCTCTGGGAGCCTTCGCCAGCATCTCGTTGACACGGCGGCGTTTCAGGGAGGAACGGGCGAGCGTGCCGGCCTTGAGAACGGCTTCCGCCAGAAGCCTGAGACGGCTCGATGCCGCGGGATGGAGTCGGTCGGCAACGTCGGGAATTGTCATGGAAACCTGGAGAATGATTCACATTTGGTGACCTGAGGCATCGCAAAGGCACATTACGCTTTTATGACGAAACGCCTGCCATGTCGCCCATGAAGAAACGTGGCGACCTTGAACTGTTCGGTTCAGATGGACGATCGGCAATGACGCGGAGATTGCCTTCGCGATCCACATTCCGTCTGTAGACGATACCGGCGTTGGGGGAGCCCAACACCTCCGCCTTTATGCCGTTTCGTGAAAGAAATGAAGGCTTTCCGGCAGGTGCATTTTCAAACCCAAATTTCTGATTTTCACCGATTGACCGGCATCGCCAAGATCGATATCCATTATTAAATCAATTTGATTGAGTGCAAATAAAAAAGAGGGAACCTTCATGAACATCACTGGAATTGGGTATCGCAATTTTATCGCGAAGGCGGGCTGGGCGACGACGGCTGCCTATATCGCCTTGTTCGGCGCCTCGAGTGCATTCAGCGCCGAGGCGGTCCTGACAATGCACATTGAAGAGCAGACGAGCTGGGTGCAGAATTTCAATCCGTTCGACCTCGCCGGGCGCCGGCAGAGCACGATGGATTTCATCTATGAGCCACTTGTCATTTTCAACGCCGAGGACGGTGGCAAGCCGGTATGGCGGCTGGCGACGAGCTTCAAATTCTCAGATGACCTCAAGTCTATCACCTATGAACTGCGTCCTGGGCTGAAATGGTCGGACGGTCAGCCGCTGACCTCGTCTGATGTCAAGTATACGATCGATCTGATGCTGAAGAACGCGGCTCTCGATACGGTCGGTGTCGGCGAGACTGTCGCATCCGTTGAGGCGCCATCACCGACCGAAGTCCGCATCAATCTGAAGGACGTCAACTCCGATTTCCCTGAGTCGCTGGCAGATCTGGCCGTCGTTCCTGAGCATGTCTGGAAGGATGTTTCCGACCCGGTCGCATTCAAGAATGAAAAGCCAATCGGATCCGGGCCTCTCACCGAGCTGCGCCGGTTCACGCCGCAGGTTTACGAGCAATGCCGCAATCCGAATTACTGGGATGCGGCGTCCCTTCATGTGGATTGCATCCGGCTACCGCAGATCTCCGGCAACGATCAGATGCTGGCGATCCTGCCGGAAGGCAATATGGACTGGATTGGATCGTTCATTCCGGAAATCAAGAAAACCTTCGTAGCACTCGATCCGGATCATAACGGCTATTGGCAGCCGCCGGCCGAGACGGTCGCCTTCCAGATGAACTTCAAGAGCGCCAACGAGGGCAATCTCGAGGCCTACAAGGACATCAATTTCCGTCACGCATTTAGCCTCGCCATGGATCGGCCGTCGATGGTGGATATCGCCGGGTTCGGCTACCCGGTGGTAAACCTTCATGCCAGCGGCCTGCCGCCGCGCTTCGAAAGCTGGCGCAACAAGACCGCGGAAGGCGACAAGGACGCCTTCATGGGCTTCGACACGGAGAAGGCCAATAAGGTTCTCGATGACGCGGGCTTCAAGAAGGGCGCCGATGGCTTCCGGACGACGCCAACAGGCAAGCCGATCGCGTTTCCGGTCATCGTTCCAAACGGCTGGACCGATTGGATCGACGCGGTCCAGATTGCCGTCGAGGGGCTTCGCGCCATCGGCATCAATGCGTCCGTCGCCACGCCCGAATACGAGCAGTGGCGCAAGCAGATCCTTGACGGAAGTTTCGAGGTGGTCATGAACTCGCGTGCCGACGGGGCGACGCCGTTCCGCGGCTATTATCAAAGCCTCTCGACAGCCTATGCCGGGCGCATCACCGGTGCGCCTTCCCGCTATTCGAATCCGAAACTGGACGCGCTCTTCAGTCAGTATCTGAAGGCCACGACCGATGATGACCACAAGAAGATTTTCAACGACATCCAGCTCCTGGTCGCCGATGACTTCCCGGTCGTGCCCGTGTTCAACGGGCCAACATGGTATCAGTTCTCCAGCAAGCGCTTTACCGGCTGGGTGACGGACAAGGATCCGGTCATGAACCCGGAAGATCATGACAACAACCGGATGCGTCTGATGCATCTCCTGCGCCTCAAGCCGGTTCAATAAGCCGGCCAGGGATAGAGGATATGCGCATTTCGAGCCGGCGCCTCGGCGTCTATGCGGTCGCTCTGGCGTTCGCTGTGTTGATGAACTTCATCCTTCCCCGGCTTATGCCGGGGAGCCCCGTCGATGCCATGGTGGCCCAGCTAGGGCCACGCGCCACGCCGGCAGCCGTGGCAGCGATCAAGGCTCGCTTTGGCGCGGTCGATGCCCCGATGATGAGCCAGTTCGCCGACTATCTGAAGGGGTTGGCCACGCTGGATCTTGGCGTGTCGGTCAAATACTATCCGCAAACGGTTGTTCAGGTTTTGGGCAGAGCTACCATCTGGACAATCTTTCTGGTCGTCACCGCCATCCTCTTTTCCCTGTGTGTGGGGGTGGTTCTCGGCGCTGTCGCCGCATGGCGGCGCGGCGGCCGGTTTGACACGATCGTGTCGCCGCTGTCGGTCGTGATGATATCCGTCCCTCCCGTCATCATCGCATTGACCACGCTTTTCATCTTTGGTGTTTCCCTTCGCTGGTTTCCGGTTGGCTATGCCTATGATCCGAACCTGGACCCGGGTTTCGACTTCACCTTTGCCGGCAGCGTGCTCGTTCACGCAATTTTGCCGGTACTGACGCTGTCGCCGTTTCTCATCGGTGAATTTCAGACGACGATGCGTTCGGCGATGATCTCGGTGCTTGGCGAAGACTACGTCACGATGGGGCGTGCCAAGGGCCTCAGCCACCGTGCCGTGATGTTCGGATACGGCGCCCGCAACGCGATGCTTCCCGTTCTTACCAATCTGGCACTGATGATCGGCGCGGTCTTCGGTGGATCGATCGTCACTGAGATCGTCTTCAACTACCCGGGGCTCGGATTGACCCTCTACACCGCGAGTATCGCGCGTGACTATCCGGTCATTCAGGGCCAGCTGCTCCTGATGACGCTTGCCACTCTCGGCGCCAATTTTCTCGTCGACATTCTCTATGGATCGATCGACCCACGACTGCGGGAGGCAAACTAATGAGCTTCACCCTTGGGGCCATCCTTCGCCAGCGCAAGGCCGTTGCCGGATTGATTATCGTCGCGGCCATCTGGGCGATCGCGCTGCTTGCTCCGCTTATTGCGCCGGGCGAACCCGGCGCGCGTGTCGGCCGCTCCCATCAGCCCCCGTCGATGGAACACGTTCTTGGCACCACGAAGATGGGGCGCGATGTCTATCGCCAGTTTGTCTGGGGTGCGCGAAGCTCGCTTTCGGTCGGGTTTGCCACCGGCATCGCGATCACCGTCATCGGCACCGGTATCGGTCTTGTTGCCGGATATGCCGGCGGAAAAACCGACGCCGCCCTCGATCTTGCAACCAATGCCGTTCTCGTCGTCCCGAACATGCCGTTGCTGATCCTGCTTGCCTCATTCGCGGGAACGGTCGGTCCGATGACGATCATGATGATCATCGCTCTGACATCGTGGCCATGGGGTGCAAGAATGACGCGGTCGCAGACCATGTCGATCAGAAACCGTGATTTCGTGACGGCGTCGAAAATGATCGGCGAGCCGGCATGGCGGATCATCTTCGTCGAGATCCTGCCCAATCTGGCGCCCCTCATCGGTATCAATCTGGTCGGGAGCATCATCTATGCTGTCGTCGCACAGACGACGCTGGAATATCTGGGTTTCGGCGATCCGCTGAAGGTCTCCTGGGGCACGATGCTCTACAACGCACAGAACGCCTCGGCGATCATGGTGGGCGCGTGGTGGGACGTCGGCGTTCCGGCGGCCGGGATTGCGCTGACCGGTCTCGGACTGGCGCTTCTCAACTTCACATTCGATGAGATCGCAAATCCGCAACTGCGCTCAGGCCCCGCCCTTGCTCGCTGGTTCCGCCTCAATCGTGCCCGCAATCGCGAGCTGGAGGGACGCCGATGAGCGACAATCTGCTGGAAATCGAGCATCTCAACATCGACTATCTCGTCGACAAAGGCGAGTTCCGCGCCGTCAACGACGTCTCCTTCAACATCGGCAAGGGAGAGATCTTTGGGCTTGCTGGCGAGTCTGGATGCGGCAAGAGCACGATTGCCTATGCGATCACCCGGCTCTCCAAGGCGCCGGCCTGGATCGCAAGCGGCAGCATCAAATTGGGCGGAGAAGATCTGCTGCGCCTGACCGAGCGCGAGCTCCAGAAGATCCGCTGGAAGCGCGTCGGCATGGTGTTCCAGAGTGCGATGAACTCGCTCAACCCTCTGATGCGGGTCGAAGCGCAGTTTCATGACGCGCTCTTCAGGCATACCGGATGTTCGCGCGACCAGTCGAGGGCACGCGGCGAGGAGATGTTCCGGCTGGTGGGCATACCGCCCCATCGCATTGCCGACTATCCGCATCAGTTTTCAGGCGGCATGCGTCAGCGTATCGTCATCGCCATATGTCTGGCCCTCCAGCCCGAACTGATCATCATGGACGAGCCGACGACAGCACTCGACGTCGTCGTCCAGCGCGAGATCCTCGAGCAGGTCGTCGATCTGCAGAGAACGCATGGTTTCTCGGTGCTGTTCATCACCCACGACCTGCATTTGATGGCGCAGCTGTGTCAGCGCATCGGAGTGATGCTGAAAGGCGAGCTGGTCGAGGTTGGCGATGTCCATCAGGTCAGCACGGCGCCGAAGCACGAATACACGCGCAAGCTATGGAACGCGATCCCGCAGCTTCCCGTCCATGACCTGTCTTCCGGAGTTACAGCATGAGAGCCGAGCCGAGCATATCCACCGCAGCTTTGCCGCATATCCGGCTTGAAAGCATCAACAGGCATTTCGGCCCGGTCCAGGCTTTGAGGGACATCAGTTTCTCGCTCTATCCGGGACGGGCTCTGGCGCTTGTCGGCGAATCCGGATGCGGCAAGACGACCTGTGCGCGGATCATCGCCCGCCTGGACAGACCCTCTGGCGGCAAGCTGCTCTTCCGGGGGCAGGATCTGACGCTTCGCGGCACTCCGAAGGAGGAGCGGCGCTACCGTAAGGATGTCCAGATGGTGTTTCAGGATCCGTTTTCCTCCCTGAATCCCGCCTTCGGCGTGAACCATCATCTGTCGCGGCCGCTCGAACTTCACCAGCACGGTCTTTCAAAGCAGGTGCTGGATGAGCGTATCGGGGCGCTGCTTGAAAGCGTCGGGCTCGACCCGGCAGTCTCGCGCCGGAAGTTTCCGCACGAGCTCTCGGGCGGTCAGCGCCAGCGGGTCAACATTGCCCGGGCGCTTGCGGTTCAGCCGAGCGTGCTCGTTGCCGATGAACCGACGTCGATGCTCGACGTCTCCATTCGCAAGGACATTCTCGACCTCCTGGCGCGCGTCAAAAAGCAAAATGATCTGGCCCTGCTTTACATCACCCACGATATCGCCACCGCGGCCAGCGTTGCCGAGGTAATCGTCGTGATGTTTGCCGGACAGATGGTCGAATGGGGCGATACGTCTGCCGTGCTGGGCCAGCCGCATCACCCCTATACCCGGCTGCTGCTTTCTGCCGTGCCCGACGGCGGCAGGCCGTTCGTGACCGGCGGAAGTGCCCGCTTCCTTGAACAGGCGGAAAAGGTCCGCAGCCTCAGCCGCCCGGCGTCGGCGGCGATCGATCAGGTGGGCGCGAACCACTTCGTCCGAATGCCCGGCAACACAGCTCAATAAGGCCAAACTAGAATGGATTATCTCGTCAACCTGTCGGCCTTGCCTGCCGACAACACGTCACAAACCGCTATGACGGAGGCGCGGGTGACAATCAGGCGCGCCCTGCCGCCTGAGCTCAAGCTGATCACAGGCTGGATCGAGGACAATTTTGGAGCGGGCTGGGCGAGCGAAGCAGCGGTTGCCATGACTCGCCAGCCGCCCACCTGCTTTATTGCGACGCGCGACGGCGCGCTGATCGGCTTTTCTTGCCACGAAGCCACGGCGCGCGGCTTCTTCGGCCCAACCGGCGTTGATGAAAATGCGCGCGGCCTCGGCATCGGCCGTGCTCTCCTGTTTGCCAGCCTGAACGACCTTAAGTCGCTGGGATATGCCTATGCGATCATCGGCGACGTCGGGCCGTCCGCGTTTTACGAGAAGGCCGTTGCGGCAACGCCGATCCCGAATTCCGAGCCCGGCATTTATGCCGGCATGCTCAAAACTGACCACTGAACCCAAAGGAATAGCCATGTCCGCACCTCAACGCTCCGCCCTGCGGCTGGAGACCATATGGAATCCACCATCCGGCAACGCAGAGTTCTCCTATGCACTTCGCCTGAAGCACATGGGAGGCGAGCCGCTGACCAATTTCGCCCTCTGTGTCAGCGGGCCGGGACGTGTCGATCCGGCTGGCCGGGTCGAAGGTGCGGTTGTTTCCAAACGCCTGTCGAATTTTACAGAGTTCCGTCCGCCTGAAGGCTTCGTGCTTGCCCAGGGAGACACATGGTCGATCTCGGTCTTTGCGTTGAGCTGGCAATTCCAGCACTGGACGGATGGCGCCACCAATGCCTATCTGGCTCTTGATGACGGGCGCATCATCACGCTTGAATGCGAACCGACACGGTCGTCGGCCAGCAACGCGCCGCTCAAGCGTGGCGCAGAGATCTTTCCGGTGCCAGCTCAGGTCCCCGTTCCCGTTTCCATTATTCCGTGGCCCAGCAAAGTCTCGGTTGGCGCCCGCATGCCGTTGCCTGCAGGCTTTGCCCTGCAGGCTTCCAATGCCGAAGCAGAAGCCGCAGCAGAAAATTTCACGGCGCTGGTGGAGCGGCTGTTTGCCGTCGAGGGGATGGTGCGGCCAGCTGCCGAGGGCGGCATGCCTGTGTTACTGACCGCAGCAGACCTCCCGGGGCCGGAAAGCTACCGTATCCGCTTTCGGGGCAGCAGCGTCGAGGTCGAGGCAGCCGGCCGGACCGGTTTTCTCTACGGCCTCATCACGCTTGGTCAGATCTGGCGGGGAGCAAGGCTGCATCCGCAGGTCTTCCAATTTCCGGGCTCCGGGGAAATCGCCGACGAGCCGCAAATGGCCTGGCGCGGCCTGCATCTCGATGTTGCGAGACAATTCTACGGCGCTGCAGAAATCAAAAAGCTGCTCGCGGTGCTGGCGTGGAACAAGCTCAACCATTTCCACTGGCATTTGTCGGATGATGAGGCATGGCGCGTCGAGATCGACGCCTATCCGGCTCTGACGAAGATTGGCGCCTGGCGCGGCCACGGGCTGGCAATTCCGCCGCTCCTCGGCTCCAGCCCGGCTCGAACGGGCGGGTTCTATACAAAGGCGGCGGTACGAGAGATCGTTTCGCTCGCCTCTTCGTTCGGCATAACCGTCGTTCCGGAAATCGACATGCCGGGCCATTGCTATGCGATGCAGCTTGCCATTCCGGAACTGCGCGATCCGGACGAGATGGGCAGCTACTATTCCGTCCAGGGCTTTCCGGACAATTGCCTCAATCCGGCAAGGGAAGAGACCTACGAGATCGTCGAGACCATTCTCTCCGAACTCATCGACCTGTTCCCTTCGAAGATCATCCACATCGGTGCCGACGAAGTCCCGCTCGGCGCCTGGTCCGGTTCTCCGCAGGCACTGGCAAGATTGCGTTCACTCGCCGGTGACGCGATCGCCGACAGGCATGCAGAACGGCTAAACGTCATTACCAACGACCATGGCGCCGACGATATTTCCGGGTCGGGTACCGCGGTGCTGCAGGCCGAATTCCTGCAGCGCGTGCAGCGCTTCCTGGCCGCAAACGGATGCACGACCGGCGGCTGGGAGGAAGCAGCTCATGGAGACGTCATCGACAAATCGCGCAGCTATCTCTGCAGCTGGAGAAATGTCGAAGTGGCGGCCGAACTCGCCGCGCAAGGCTACGAAATCGTGGTTTGCCCCGGCCAGGTCTACTATCTCGATATGGCACTGAGGCCGGATTGGGACGAGCCGGGCGCCAACTGGGCGGGGACATCCGATGCTGAAAAGCTGTACCAGTTCGATCCGGTCGAAGGGTGGACGGATGCGCAGAGGAAGATGCTTCGCGGAATTCAGGCCTGCATCTGGTCCGAACCGATGACCGACCGGGCGGTCTTCGATCGCCTGGTCTTTCCAAGGCTTTCGGCCCTCGCTGAAAACGGCTGGACGAGACCGGAGGCGAAATCCTGGGAGCGGTTCCGGGCGCTCGTGGGACTGATGCCGCTTCTCTACGGCATCCAGCAGGCCTGAGGCCGCTAGCCCACCGGCTTCTGCAGAACGTCGAAACGGGGGTTCGTTTCGGAAAAGATCGGGAGGGCTGCGGCGCCGAGAATGGCCGTATCCTTCCCGGTCGTGCCGATGGTGACGCGCGGCACGGTCCTGATCTCATCCGGGTCGATCGGCACGGGGAGCGGTGCCAGGCAGTCTGCCAGCCTCTGCATCATCAGCGTCGATATGCTGCCGCCGAGAACGATCGTCTGCGGGTCGAAGGCAAGCTCGAGGAAGTCGATCGTCTGCCGCAAGGGCTCGACCGCCAGCGCCAGCCAGTCCTCAAGACCTTTGCCGCCGGCTCTCACCCGTTCGTCGAGTTCGTCGGTCGAAAGCTCGCCTGCATTGCCGATGCCCATGAATTCATAGGCGACTGATGGCGAGACATAGCGGTCGAGGCAACCACGTTTGCCGCAGGGACAGGGCCTGCCGTTGCGCTCGACGACGATGTGGCCGATTTCGCCTGCATTGTAGCGGCTGCCCTTGTAGAGATGGCCGTCGAGAAACATGCCGGCACCGATGCCGCCGTCGCGGGCAAGATAAAGATAGACGAAACTGTTGAAACCACGGGCAACGCCGTGAAGGCGCTCGCCGATCGCTGCCGCTGCCGCATCGTTTTCGATGAGCACCGGCAAGCCCAGGCGGTCTTCGAGCTCGCGTCCCACAGGAAAGCGCTGCCATCCCGGCAAATTCTGGGGGCTGAGCGTGGTCACCCCTCCGTCGGCATAGCGCCCGGGAAGTGCCATGCCGATCCCGAGAAGGCGGCGGCGGTCAAACGCGAATGCGCCCTGAAGCTCGGCGACGACGCCCTCAAGAACAGGAATCGCCTTCTCCGGATCGGCGTGATCGATATTGTGCTCGACGCGGGCGCAGATGGCGCCGGAGAGATCGGTCAGAATGCCGCTGGCGCGCTGGCTTCCGAGCTCAAGGCCGATCGAATAGGCTCCCTGCGGATTGATTGAGTAGGGAATGATCGGCTGTCCGCGGGCTGTCTTCTGCGGCTCGCCGGAAATCAAAAGGTGAGAGCGCGCCAGTTCCTCGACAATATTGGACACCGTTTGCGTGGTCAGCGCGGTCATCCGCGCGATCGCCGCCCGGGAGAGCGGTCCACTGCTGCGGATCGCTTCGATCACAACCCGGCGGTTATGGAATTTCGCTTGCTCAAGGTTGGTGCCCGATATTGTTTTCATGGATCTTTCGTCGCAAATGCAGCGTTACCTTTCCCATGAGACAAGCCCCGGGGAAAGCGCTTTTTTGAGCTTGGACGCGACTTAAAGTATGGGTTTGGGACCGCCGAATTGACCCGGCGGTCCGCTTTCGACGTGACTACTGCTTGTCATTCAGCTTTGCGACGAGAGCGTCGCCGAATTCTGGCGCCGACATCGGCTGCTGGCCGGTGATCAGTTCGCGATCGACGACGACGTTGCTATGCCAGTTGGCGATCGGTTCCACGCGTGCGCCGGCTTCGGCCAGGGCATTGACCAGGTAGAACTGAACGTTGCCACCGAGGCCGTTCGGGCCTTCGAGCGCCTGCTCTTCGCCAGTCGAGAAGATCGTCGCGCGATAACCGGCATAAGGCCAGCTGGTGGTGAGCGAGCTCGCCTTGCCGTCACCGGCGATCATCGAGGCGATGAAGGCGTCTGGATTCGGGAGTGCCGAAAGCAAAACGATCGGGCCGTGGCAGATGATGCCGGTCGGGCGGCCGGTCTCATCGAAGCTCACCAGGATCTTGCCGAGGTTCTTATCGTGCATATTGGCCGCGTATCACTACACCGCCGAAACCGCCTCTAGATCCGCCTTTTGGCGAGCAGGTGAGTGGCAGTGGTCCGCGGAGTTATACTTCGAGGGGGCACCGCGGTGTGAGCGGCGCCTTGATTTATCGGTCGATGCCTCGAGCAAGGACCGCATCCATAGGGTTGACGACATCGCGGATCGTAACCAGCGTCGTGAACGATTTCACGTTGCCGTCGTCGTGGAACACTTCACGCGTGAAGACGTCGTATTGCTCCATGCCGGAAAGCTGCAGCATCAGAATGAAATCAGCCTCACCGGTCACGTAGTTGGCCTGCCGAACCTCCGGCCGCTTTTTGATCTTCCTGATGAACGCCTCGAGTTCGCTACCGGCCTCGCGCTCCAGCGAAACGAGAACGTGAATTGTCAGTGGAAATCCCATCGACGCCGGCCGTACGATCGCGACATCGGCGGCAATCGTCCCATTCGCCCGCATCTGGCGAAGCCTGCGCAACACCGCGCTTTCGGAAAGGCCAACTTTTTCGGCGAGCATGCGGGCCGGCATCAGGTTGTTGACCTGCACCAGCTTCAGCAAAGAGAGACCGAATGAATCGAGGGTAGCGGTTTCCGTCATGAATGGGGAGAATATCGCCTGAAACCGGTAAGGTGCAAGGAATTTCGGCGAAACTCAGCGCGCATAACGCAGTAGTATTTCCGCATGACAAAGAACCTGCCGATCGAAGACGCTCACATTATCCAGACCCGCCTGCATGCCCTTGCGCCGGGATATGCCGCGACACCGCTGATTGCCTCGCCGGAGCTCGCAGCTGCCCATGGGCTGGGTGCGGTCTTCCTCAAGGACGAGGGAGCTAGAACACTCGGCAGCTTCAAATCACTTGGAGGAACCTATGCGGCATTGCGGGCGCTGTCGCGGGCTACCGGTGAGGATTTCGCCGCGATTGCTTCGGGCAAAGTGCCGGCCGGCCGCCTGCCTCAGCTGTTGACTGCGAGTGCTGGAAACCATGGCCTGGCCGTTGCCGCCGCCGCTCGTTTTGCTGGCAGCCGCGCCCGCATCTTCCTCTACCCCGACGTCTCTCGCGCCCGCCGTGATCGCATCGTTGAGATGGGTGCGGAGATCGTCGACATCGATGGAACCTATGACGACGCTGTCGACGCGGCAAAGAAGGCGGCCAAAGACGGTGCCGGCATTCTGGTGGCCGACACCTCCGCCGATCCCGATGACCCGATCGTGAGCGACGTGATCGCAGGCTACGGCGTGATCCCGCAGGAAATCAAAGAGCAGATCGGGGAAGGGCCGCGTCCGACGCATCTTTTTATCCAGGCCGGTGTCGGCGGTCTCGCGGCGGCAATGGCGACAGGCCTCAAGGACTGGCTCGCGCAACCGGCAAGGATTGTCGTCGTAGAACCCGCGACAGCGGCATGTGTCGATGTGGCAATCCGCACAGTCAAGGTCGAGCGGGTGCCTGGCGATCTGACAACGTCCGCAACGATGCTTGCCTGCGGCGAGGCAAGCCGGCCGGCGTTGAAACTGATGGCCGGGCTTGTGGACGTCGTAACCGTCGAGGAGGATCGTCTTCTGAGCGAACCACTCTTGCTGGAAGGCGCTGGCGGTCCCGCGACCACGCCGTCGGGCGCAGCCGGTCTCGCCGGGCTTCGCCGAGCCATTGCAAATCCCGAAATGGCAGTCCGCCTTGAACTCGACGCTTCGAGCCGCGTGCTGTTGTTCGTGACCGAAGGACCTCTCAACGAAGAAACCTAAAAGGGGAATGACATGAAAAGCATAATAATTGCCGCGACGATTGCGGGCGTGCTGGCCACGCCGGCTTTGGCGGATATGACGATCGGCTGGGCCGGCCCGGTCACAGGCGGCAGCGCCGCTGTTGGCGAACAGAACCTCAATGGCGTCAAGCAGGCGATCGAGGATATCAATGCCGCGGGTGGAATTCTCGGCGAAAAGATCTTGCTGCAGACGGAAGATGACGGTGGCGATCCCAAGCAGGCCGTCTCGGTCGCCAATCGGCTTGCGGCATCCGGCATAAAATTCGTCATCGGGCATCAGAATTCCGGTGCCTCAATCCCTGCCTCGGATGTCTATGCCGAGAACGGCATGTTCCAGATCACTCCGGCATCCACAAATCCCAAGCTCACGGAACGCGGGCTCTGGAACACCTTTCGCACCTGTGGGCGTGACGACCAGCAAGGGACCGTCGCAGGGAACTATCTGATCAAGAATTTCACCGGCAAGAATGTCTTCATCGTTCACGACAAGACGCCCTACGGTCAGGGTCTTGCCGAAGAGGTAAAGAAATCGATCAATGCCGGCGGCCTGACCGAGACTGGCTACGAGGGTATCACTGTCGGCGACAAGGATTTCTCGGCCCTGATCGCCAAGATCAAAGAGACCAAGGCTGATGTCGTCTATTTCGGCGGCGTCTACACCGAGGGAGGTCTCATTCTTCGTCAATTGCGTGATCAAGGGGTCAAGACCCCGATGATCGGCGGAGACGCGATGTTCTCGGGTGAATTCGCGGCTATCGCCGGGCCGGAAGCCGACGGCACATTGATTACCTTCGGCCCCGATGCACGTCAAAACCCCGCGGCTGCGGAGGTTGTGAAGCGCTTTGCCGGGAAGAAGATCGATCCGGAAGGCTTCACGCTCTATGGCTACGTGGCGATGCAGGTCATTGCAGCCGGCATCAAGGAAGCCGGAAGCGCCGATCCACAGATTGTCGCAGACAAGCTGCACGGCGGGCTGAAAGTCGATACCGTCATAGGCCCTCTCTCCTACAACGAGAAGGGCGATATCACGCGGCTGGACTTCGTCTTCTACGAACTGAAGGGTGGCAAGTTCGAGCAAAAGAATGCCGAATGATCTTGTCCGGGCGCCGCTCCAGCGGCGCCCTCTTGCTCGGGAGTGGATTATGAACAGGTTCGAGACAATCGAGAGGGAGATGATCGAATGGCGGCATCACCTGCACCGCAATCCCGAATTCGGCTTTGAAGAAATCAACACGGCAGCGTTCGTCGCCGAGAAACTTCGTTCATGGGGCATCCAGGTCATAGAAGGCGTTGGAAAAACCGGCGTTGTCGGCAGTTTGACGCTGGGAACCGGAAAGCGCGCCATCGCGCTTCGTGCCGACATGGATGCGCTTCGGATCAGCGAGAGGAGCGACCTTCCCTACCGGTCGCAAGCCTTAGGCACGATGCACGCCTGTGGCCATGACGGACATGTCGCAATGCTACTTGGTGCTGCCCGTATCCTGGCAGAAGAGGGTGGCTTCGACGGCACGGTTCGCTTCGTCTTTCAGCCGGCTGAGGAATGGGGCAGGGGCGCTCTTTCAATGCTGGACGACGGCCTCATGGCCCGGTTCCCTTTTTCCGAAGTCTACGGCATCCACAACATGCCGGGTATGCCGGTGGGCCGGTTCGCGACGCGAATTGGCTCAATCATGGCCGCCGAGGACATATTCGAGATAAGGCTGGACGGAACAGGCGGCCACGCGGCGCGACCGCACCATACCAATGAAGTGCTGGTTGCAGCCTGTGCGCTCGTTGTGAACCTGCAGACGATCGTTTCTCGACGGCTCGACCCCGCAGATATGGCGGTTGTATCGGTCACTGAACTTATTGCCGACGGTACACGTAACGCTCTCCCGGGTACCGCAACCATACTCGGCGACGCGCGTAGCATGCGGCCTGAGGTCAGCGCGGAGATTGAGCGCCGCATGCGCCAGATCGTTGATGGGACAGCTTCGGCCTATGGTTGTTCGGCATCGATCGACTACCGCCGCGAGTTCGTTCCACTCGTCAACACACCTGAGCAAACGCGCGTCGCACTGGAGGCTGCCGCCTCCGTTTTCGGACCTGGGGCGGTGGAAGACGATATTGCGCCTATCGCCGCCTCCGAAGATTTCGCCAGGCTCCTGGAGAAAGTTCCCGGTAACTTCGCCTTCATCGGCAATGGAGAGACGTCAGCTCCCCTGCATAATCCCAGCTATGACTTCAACGACAATGTGCTTGGGCAAGGGGCTGAATATTTCGTTGCCGTCGCGAGACAACGGCTGCGATAACGCTCACAATTCTTGCCGCAAATCGCGTTCTCATCGACAGGGTCGATGCCGGCGCCGAAACGAATGGTCATTCCACCTGCATATCGAGTTGCTGGGCAATGTTTTCATAGTGGCGGGATGAGGCGGCGTTGCCCTGCTTGGCATATTGCGAGCCGACCGCTCGCGCTGCCTTTGCCGCCGCCCGGAACGCATCGATCCGAACCTGCGGTTCGAGATTGGCATCGCCACCGATATCGCCATCGTTGAAGCGGCCAACGCGATAACCATCATGATCGATCACACCGATGACAGGCACGCCTGCTTTCATTTCGCCATAGAAGGCAGGACCGGCGCGATCGCCGTCGCGCCGTCGCAGCATGCCAAGTCCGGATGCCTTGTTCGCGGTGCATAGTCCTGTCCAGTAGGTGGGACCTGCAGTCAGAGAGATGGGGGAAATGAATTCGCAGCGGCTGGTCGGGTCCTTGGACCAGTTCGAACCGGACGATGCCTCCTGCGCCAACAGCGCTGGTGCCCACAACAGGGACAGGGTCGCGGCCACTGCGGATATGGCCCTGAATGACCTCGGATACGGCATTGCTATCGTCTCTCCCATTTCGCCGCGCTACGACCGTGCCATTAGGGCCGCAACGTCGAGCATCCGGTTGGCAAAGCCCCATTCATTGTCGTACCAGCCGAAAACCCGCAGAAGGCCGCCAGCGGAAACCGAGAGTTCCGGTCCTGAGACGACCAGCGATTCCGGCCGGGCGCGCAGATCGACGGATACGAGCGGCTTTTCGATCCAGCCGATGACGGGCGACGTGGCGATTGCGCCCTTGAAGCGTTCGCGGGCTTCGGCTAGGCTCGGCGCCTTCTCCAGCGACACCGTCAGGTCGATCGCCGAGACGCTTGCGGTCGGAACGCGGATGGCCCGGGCTTCGATCTTTCCGGCGAGGGATGGCAGGACTTTGCCAACCAGCTTGTGGGCGCTGGTGCTCGTCGGCACCATAGAGAGGGCTGCCGCGCGGCTGCGTGCAAAATCGTCCCGCGGCTGGTCGACGGTCGGCTGGCTTCCGGTATAGCAATGAACCGTCGTCATCTGCCCGCCAGTGATGCCGAAGAGGTCATCGACAGTCTTCAGCAGGGGTGCCAGCGCGTTCGTGGTGCATGATGCATTGGATATGATCTTGTGGCCGGCAATCATCTCTTCGTTGGCGCCAAGCACCACCGTCGCGTCGGCAGATTCCGCCGGACCCGAAATCAGGACACGCTTTGCGCCGGCCTCTAGCGCCCGGGAGACGTAATCGCGGGTATAAGGCTGGCCGGTGCATTCGAGGAAAATATCGACGTGCGATAGATCGAGGGCGCGAATATCCCGCTCGTTGTGGAAAGGTATCGAACGCTCGCCGATCCGCAACGCGCGAGCCTCGGCCACCACGTCCTCCGGCCATGGGCCGAAGACGCTGTCATACTGGAACAGGTAGGCGCAGCTTTCCAGCGGAGCGATGTCGTTGACGAGGACGACCTCGATATCGCGGCGCTCTTTCAGCAGGATGCGAAGAACAGAGCGGCCGATGCGGCCAAAGCCATTGATAGCAATTTTCGGCTTCTGTTTCGTCACGCGCTGGGCTCCTGCGATTATGTGATGAGGCCTATGACAACCGTGAGCGATGCGCAATATCAAGGCGGTCGCTGCTACTGCTTCCAAGCGCCGCGGCGATCGCTTGGACTGCTGAGGAGCCGCCGCCTGACCGATCACAGGCAGATCCTATTTTTCGTAACGATCGCATAAGCTTAAGATGTTTCTGGTTTTTTATCGACAAAAAACACTTGCTATACAGGGTTATGCGTGGCGAGCGCATCGTCATCGCCGGCCCGTCTGGCTCCGGCAAGTCGACGATGATCCGTTGCATCAACCGTCTGGAAGAGCACCAGAAGGGTCAGATCGTCGTCGATGGCACCGAGCTTACCAACGACCTGAAGAAGATCGACGAAGTGCGCCGCGAAGTCGGCATGGTGTTCCAGCACTTTAACCTCTTCCCGCATCTGACGATCCTGGAAAACTGCACGCTGGCGCCGATCTGGGTGCGCAAGATGCCGAAGAAGCAGGCGGAAGAAGTCGCCATGCACTTCCTGAAGCGCGTCAAGATTCCGGAACAGGCCAACAAATATCCGGGCCAGCTCTCCGGCGGCCAGCAGCAGCGCGTGGCGATCGCCCGTTCGCTCTGCATGAATCCGAAGATCATGCTGTTCGGCGAGCCGACCTCGGCGCTCGATCCTGAGATGGTCAAGGAAGTGTTGGCTACGATGGTCAGTCAGGCCGAAGAAGGCATGACCATGCTCTGCGTAACCCACGAAATGGGCTTCGCCCGCCAGGTCGCCAACCGCGTCATCTTCATGGACCAGGGCCAGATCGTCGAACAGAATTCGCCGGCTGAGTTCTTCGACAATCCGCAACACGAGCGTACCAAGCTGTTCCTCAGCCAGATCCTGCATTAGACGAGTGTGCGGCGCAGGTCACGTATGAGGTCATCGGGCACACCGGCTCCGCAACCCTGACGCGGATCGGCGCCCGGCGCGGGATAGCCGCCCGTAAAAATCACCACTTCAGATATGCTTAATATCTAATTAACGGTGTCCGGATAGTGTTTCGCGAGGGCGCAAGGCGGGCGGTTCAGGATCGTCCCGATGCCGGTAATCGTGGGGTCACTGAAACATGTCCAGCTTTCCGAAACTCGGTTTTGATGCGTCGTCCGTGCTTGAGGCGCTGAGCCGCTCGCAAGCCATCATCGAGTTCGATCTTTCTGGCAACATCCTGACTGCCAACGAGAATTTTTGCAAAGCTGTCGGTTACCCGCGCTCCGAGATCGTCGGCCGCCATCACAGCATGTTCGTGCTGCGCGATGAGGCAGCATCGACGGAATACAAGGCGTTCTGGGCAAAGCTGGCGCGCGGAGAGTATGATCAGGGCCAGTACCGGCGTCTGGCGAAGAATGGCCAGGAAATCTGGATCGAAGCCTCCTACAATCCGGTCTTCCGCCGCGGCAAGCCCTACAAGGTGGTGAAGATCGCCACCGATATCACCGCGATCAAGCGCAAGAGCGCCGAAGACGAAGGAAAGCTGGCGGCGCTGTCGCGTGCGCAGGCCGTCATCGAGTTCACACCCGATGGCACGATCCTGAAGGCCAACGAGAATTTCCTCGGCGCGCTTGGCTACGAGGCGTCCGAGATCATCGGCAAGCATCATGCGATGTTCTGTGAGGCGGGCTACGCCCAATCGCAGGAATACCGGGATTTCTGGGCCGAACTGCGCTCGGGTAAATTCTCCACCGGGCAGTTCATGCGGCTTGGCAAGGATGGCAAGCGCGTCTTCATTCAGGCGTCCTACAATCCGATCATCGACCACAAGGGCGAGGTCTTCAAGGTCGTCAAGTTTGCGATCGACGTGACTGACCGGATGGATGCGGTGGAAGAGCTTGGCGCGGCGCTCGAACGGCTGTCGCAGTGCAATATCCGCGTTACGCTCGACAAGCCCTTCGTTGGTGAATTCGAACGGCTGCGCCGCGACTTCAACAAGTCGATCGGCGAGTTCCAGAAGACGCTGGTCAATGTTCTCGGCCAGACCGGTGATCTCAGCAAGAGCAGCCAGGAGGTGCGCGAGGCTTCCGAGCATCTTGCCGAACGCTCCCGTGAGCAGGCAGCAGCCCTTGAGGAGACGACGGCGGCACTCGGCGAGATCACTGCCACCGTCCGCTCGTCATCGGAAAACACCAAGGAGACCCGGCAGCTTGTTCAAAGTGCACGGGCTTCGACCGCAGCCTCGACCAAAGTTGTGGAGCAGACCGTCAACGCGATGCAGCGCATCGAGGCGGCCTCCCGTGAGATCAGCCAGATCATCGGCGTGATTGACGAGATCGCCTTCCAGACGAACCTTCTGGCGCTGAACGCCGGTGTAGAAGCGGCGCGCGCCGGCGAGGCCGGCAAGGGCTTTGCCGTCGTTGCTCAAGAAGTGCGCGAGCTTGCCCAGCGCTCGGCGAATGCGGCGAAGGAAATCAAGGCACTGATCAACAATTCCGGCACCGAGGTGCTCGAAGGCGTCCGGCTGGTCGGTGAGACCGGCGAGGCACTGAAGCAGATCGACGTGCTCGTCAAACGGATCGACGGCAATGTCGACAGAATTGCCCATGCGGCCGACGAGCAGACGGCGGGGCTTGGCGATATCAGCAAGGCAGTCGAGCGGCTCGACCAGATGACGCGCGAAAATGCGGCGATGAGTGCGCGCACGACGGCGATCAGCAGCACCTTGGCGCTCGGCGCCGATGCGCTGTCGCAGCTGGTCAGCCTCTTCAAGCTGAACCGCCGTGCGGTGATGCGCGACGACGGCTCTTCGGTCAAATCGAACTATCAGGGGCCCCGGAACCCGCAGACCAGCCGTTCGGCCGCCTGACCCGCCTTCGATTGGATGACTTGCCAGCTGGCTGGATAGGCCTAATCTCCGCGGCGTGTTTCGCTCGGAGATCAGCTGTGTCTGCAATCAAAGCTGCTGCCATTGCCCTATTGACCGCACTCGCCCTGACCACGGCGGCAAAAGCCGCCGAGCGCTGGGAAACGCTACCCAGTTTTCCACCGATGCCGCCCGCCAAGGCCAGCGGCATGGCACCGGTCAACGATATCAAGATGTACTACGCTGAGTATGGGGAGGGCGCCCCTATCCTCTTCATTCACGGCGGCCTCGGCAGCGCCGATGTCTGGGGCAATCAGGTCGCGGATTTTGCCCGCGATCATCGGGTGATCGTTGCCGACAGCCGCGGCCACGGCCGCTCGACGCGCAGCGCCCAGCCCTTCGGCTACGACCTGATGACGTCCGACTACGTGGCACTGCTCGACTATCTGAAGCTGGACAAGGTCACGCTCGTCGGCTGGTCCGACGGCGGCATTATTGGCATCGACATGGCGATGACGCATCCGGAGAAGCTGACGCGGGTCATTGCCCAGGCGGCGAATGTCACGACCGATGGCGTCAAGGCCGACGTGATGACCAACAAGACCTTCAGCGACTATATCAATGCCGCGGGCGAATCCTACAACAAGCTGTCGCCGACGCCGAACGAATATGACGCGTTCGTCAACCAGATCTCGGCGATGTGGGCGAGCCAGCCGGCCTGGACTGCTGCGAATCTCGCCAAGATCGCCGTGCCGGTGACGCTGGCGATCGGCGACCACGACGAGGCCGTCAAACTTGATCATACTGAGATGATGGCAAAGGAAATTCCGGGCGCCAAACTGGTGATCCTCAAGGATGCCAGCCATTTTGCGATGCTGCAGGATCCGGAAGGCTACGACGCGATGATCCGCAATGCGATTGCCGGGAAGTAGGGATTCTGCCTGAAGAAAAGGAGGCCCGCCGAATTCCGGTTCAGCGGGCCCCGCATTGGTGTCGGTCATCTGTCCTTTTCACCATAGCCAAATGGATATGGGAGACGGCTGCCGCTTCGGCAATTCGTCCGAAAGGCGTAGCACCGTTTACCCCCTGCCGCTCCGGCGCAGTTTCGCGCAAGCATGATCTAATATAATTGCCCGGCACGAACAGAGGGCGGTCGATGCGGCGATCCCTTAGATGGGTGTTTGCATACCTCATGGCGGCCAGTCTCTCACTGGCCGGTCCTTCCGCTGGCGCGCGCGACGCGGCCCCCTGGAACCGCCAGGATGCGGCGCTTATCGTCGATGCCTATGAGATGAACGCGATCGACTGGGATGCTTTGCTCACCGACAAGCGGATCGCCGGGATGATTTCCAAGGCCTCGGACGGGCTTCCGGAAGTGTTTGATTGCAGCGGCGAGCATCGCGGCGATACCGTCGCGCATTGCAAGACGATGTGGCGCAAATATGCGGTCAGCCGCGAGCTCTATCAGACCCGGAAATTCATTGCCAAGCAGAGCGGGCTGCTATGGGGCGCCTATCATGTCGCCAGACCCGGCAACCCGGTTGATCAGGCCAACCACTTTCTGGACTACGCAGAGCCCGGCCCCGACGACCTGATGGTCCTCGATCTCGAGGGGCTCGACACCGATCAGTTCATGTCGCTGTCTGATGCGCAGATCTTTGCCGGGCATATCCGCACCCGCACCGGCCGTTATCCGATCCTCTACGTCAACCACGCGACCGCCCGCTATATCGCCGCCTACCGGCAGATCTATCCGGTGCTGGCACGGCTGCCGATCTGGTATGCGCGCTACAAGCCCGATGTCGGCGGCACGTTTCCGATGGGGAACTGGCAGCAATATTTCCTCTGGCAATTCTCTTCGGCGTCGAACTGCTCGAAGAGACGCTGCCCCTACCGCGTGCCGGGAACGCTGACGGATATCGACGTCAACCTGGCCTCCGTAAATAGAGAGCAGCTGAAAGCCATCTGGCCGCAGGGCCGCCTGCTGCCGCCCGAAGATCCCGATCCGCCGCTGATCCTGGCAAAGATCGAACTCCCCGGCGTGTTCGACCGCTCGATTGCGGCCGACACGATCATCACCGCGGCAATTCCCGGCGACGGGGGCCGGTAACCCGCGTCAGCCCTTGGCTGCCTTTTCGGCTTCCATCTCGGCAATATCTTGGAACCGGTCGGCGATGCGCGCATGCGGCCGGCCGCCGTCGGCCGCGCCGATCGCGACGATGATTTCATCAGCGCCCGGGGCATCGGCAATCATGAAGTTGGCGGTCAGGAAGTGTGAGCGCTTGCCGCTCTCGCTCTTGTGCATCATCGGCAGCGATAGCAGGGCGCCGGGGCCGTTGCGGGTATTGGCGAATTCCAGATAGTTGGTGCCGCCGATCGCCTCGCGGAACGGGTTGCCAAAGCGCAGCGTATGGATCATCGCCGAGGCATGTTCGATCTCGCCGTTGATGCCGACCGCTGCCGCCTTGCCGCAGGCCTCGATCTTCTCGGCATCCATCTGCCGCAACAGGCGGCTGGTCATCTCGTGGCTGAGTTCGCCGGCAATTCGGATGATCTCCGGCCGCAGGTTCTCGACGAAGCCGCGCCCGGCCCAGGGGTTCTGGATCACTGCTGCCACCACGACCATGGTCACCGGCCGAGGCGCTGCCTTGCCGCCTTCGACATGCGTTTCTTCGAGGAAGGTGGAAATCTTTCTGATGCCGAGTGTCATGCCTTGCGCCGATACGAAATGTTGAAACTGGCTAGAAGCCTAGCGGCTAAACGGCGAACGTCTTCCTTTGATCGGCGGAAGCGGATGGCTTCAGCTTCCATCGAAACGGAGTAGATTTCTATTGAGGCCGCGCGCATGATACGCGCCAGCCGGGGGGAGCGAGGCAGGTTGGATCAGAAGTCTCAGATATTGGCGCTCCGCGACGTGGCGAGCCAGATCAACAGCGGCGGCGACCTTCAGACCGTGCTGCAGCACCTGATCGCGGCCGCCTGCCGTCACGCCCATTGGTCGCTTGGTTCGATCATGGGCATCGATGCGGCGCACGGCTATGCCTATGTCATCGTCCGCTACGATCCGACGCTGATCGAACGCCAGCTGCCGGACCGATGGGAACTGGCGACAAGCCCGTCGCTGATTGCCCTGCAGCGCAACGAGCCCGTCTATATCCGCGACGCGCGCGAGACGGCCGAGTTTCCGGGTTATCGCAAGGAAGCCTTCGAGCGCGACTACCGCACGGTCGTCGTGATGCCGATGAACTGCCGGGATGCCGAGGGCCGGCCGATGGTGCTGAGCGTCATCTCCCGGCAGATCACCGATGTCACCGAAGACGACCTCGCCTTTCTCGGCACCATCATTCACATGGGCGCCATCGCCGTTGAGCGCGAGCACCGGCTGGAGGCCGAGAAGCGCGCGGCGCAGCGGCTGGAGCGGGCGTTGCAGGCGCATACCTCGCTGCTCGAACATGTCTTGAGCGACGGCGCGGTTGCGCCGCTCTCGGCGATGGTCGGGATGATGCTGCCGAACCCGACTGTGGTGGTGGATTTTACCGCCAATCAGGTCATCGCAGGGCGGCCGCCAAATGCGCTTTATGACGAGGCCTCCTGGCAGGAAGCCGCGTCCACCGTCTTTGCGCGGCCGCTGATGAAGGCGGCGCGCGAAGCGATCGATCGCGGCACGACCGATGCCGCGAGCCTGTTTCTCGATGATGGCACGCAGCGCTTCAAGATCTCGGCCCGCATCGAGGCGCTGATGGTCGACAATCAGCTGGTGGGGGCCTTGATCATTTTCCCCACCTCGCGCGAGTTCAGCGATCTCGATCTCCTGATGCTCGACAGCGCCAAGTTCGCGCTCAGCGTCCAGATGATGCGCAGTTTCATCCGCTTCCGGTTTGAGACCCGCACACAGACCGAGCTGTTCTTCGAGATCGTCGAGGCCAGATGGCGCAATGCCGGGGATGTCGCCCAGCGCGCCCAAAGGCTGGGGCTCAATTTCGCGACGCCGCAGCAGATGATCGTCATCGATTTCCCGGACAAGACGAAGGCGTTTGGCGGGGCTTCCGTCGATGTAGAGCACACGCTTGCCCGCATCATGCAGCAGGCATCGCTGCAGGCGAGCCTGATCGCGATTGATGGCGGCGTCGTGTGCCTGGTTCCGCATGATCCGAGCAAGCGGCAGGAACGCACGGCCAAGCTGACACGGCGGATTGCCGAGGAGCTCGGCCGCTATTTCGACGAGCCGCCCGTGGTCGTCGCGGGTAACCGCTGTGCCGCGCTTTCCGATTATCCCGCCGCCTGGGAACGCTGCAGCCGGATGATCCGCATCGGCCGCTCCTTCGGGCTGACAGGCGCCGTTTCCGCCCAGGATTTCGGGCCGCTGCCGATGCTGGTTGCGGCGTCCGAAGCGGGCGACGTGCGCAGCTTCGTGCAGGAAAGCGTCGGCGCCATTGCCGAGCACGACCGAGAGAACGGCACGCCGTATCTGGAGACGCTCTCCACCTATCTCCAAGAGGGCTGCCGCAGCCAGGCCTGCGCCGATACGATGGGCCTGCATGTGACGACGCTGCGCTATCGTCTGTCGCGTATCCAGGAGCTCTTCGGCGTTGATGTCGAGACACCTGAGAAGCGCTTTGCGGTCGAGCTGGCGATCCGCCTGCATGGCGTCATCGACAACCGCGCAACGGCCGGAAAGTAATCTCCCACAGCCTCGTTATCCTCGCTTGCAGTGCTTTCGCGCGGCCACTTTCCCTCTCCTATGGATCGCAGCAGAAGTTTTCCGGCCTTTCCTTTGAAGGCGCGGAAGAACCACCGGACGGGCAGCGATAGCCTCCTCTTTAACAAACGGAGGAGGCACGAAAGCATGGCGGAGATAGCGGCAAGGGCGGATGCGCCGATCGATCCGATCGCACTGCGCCGGGCCTTCGGAACCTTCGTGACGGGCGTTACCGTCATCACCACCCGCGATGAAGACGGCACGCCACGCGGCATGACCGCGAATTCCTTCACCTCGGTCTCGCTCGATCCGCCGCTGCTTCTGGTCTGCATCGCCAAGTCCGCTTCGAGCTATCAGGCTTTCACCTATGCCGGTTGCTTTGCGGTCAATATTCTCCATGAGGGCCAGGTCGATGTATCCGGTACCTTCGCCTCGAAGTCGCCGGACAAGTTCCAGTCCGTCACCCATGATCGCATCCATACCGGTGCGCCTGTCCTGACGGATAGCCTTACCTGGTTCGACTGCACGACCTTCAGTTCCGTTGATGCCGGCGATCATACGGTTCTGATCGGCCAGGTCAGGGCTTTCGGCACCAGCCCGACCGCGCCGCTCGGCTTCTGCCGCGGCCACTATGCCAGCGTCAAGGATCCGTTGCCCGCTGGCTGGCTCGCCTCGCATGGTATGATCATCGGCTACCTGATCGAAGCCGGGGATGGGTTGCTGCTGCGCGCGGACGGAAAGGGCAGCTGGGTGCTTCCTTCGGCGCGCCGCCGCAAGGCAGACAGCCAGCTCGTCGTCGAAGGCGGCGATGCGCTGCGGCTGATGCCTGACGAGACCTTCCTCTACTCGGTCTTCGATGTTGCCGACAGCGATCCAGGCTATCTCGTCTATCGTGCGCGGCTGGCGGGCGAGGGGGAGGGCGTCAATCTGCCCGCCGATCTCCGTTTCTTTGCGATCGACGATCTTCCCTACGAGACGATCGCCACCCACGAACTGCGTTCGATGCTGCGCCGCTATGTGCGCGAGCGGCAGGCAGGCCGGTTCGGCATCTACATGGATTCCGACGATGGCGGCCGCGTCGCGATGATCGACGGCGAAGCCCGTGCCTGGATCCAAGCCTCCCAAGACCAAGGACAGTGACATGAAGACGACAGTCAGCTCCATCGAAGGTTCGCGTCAGGGCCTGTTCATCAACGGCGAATTCGTGGCGCCGAAGAACGGCAACTATATCGCAAGCTATGATCCGACGACCGGCGAGCGCTGGTACGATCTGGCGGAGGCCGATGCCGACGATGTCGCGGCTGCCGTTGACGCAGCAAATGCTGCCTTCCGCAATCCCGCCTGGCGCCGCATGACGCAGACCGATCGCGGCGCGCTGGTGCGCCGGCTTGCCGAGCTTGTCCGGGCCAATGCCGACACGCTTGCTGAAATCGAGACGCGCGACAATGGCAAGCTGCTCAAGGAAACCCGGGCGCAGATGCGCTCGATGCCGGATAGCTATCACTATTTCGCCGGCATGGCGGACAAGCTGCAGGGCGACACCATCCCGATCAACCGGGTCGATACGCTGAACCTCAATCTGCGCGAACCGCTCGGCGTCGTCGGCATGATCACGCCCTGGAATTCGCCGCTTATGCTGCTCACCGGCACGCTGGCGCCGTGCCTGGCGATCGGCAACACCGTCGTCATCAAGCCCTCCGAACATGCAAGTGCCTCGACGCTGGCGCTGGCCGAGCTGATCCATGAAGCGGGCTTTCCCGCAGGCGTCGTCAATGTCGTCACTGGTACCGGTAAGAGTGCGGGCGAGGCGCTGACACGCCATCCGGGTGTCTCGAAGTATGTCTTCACCGGCAGCACCGCGACCGGCCGCCGCATCGCCGGCAATGCGGCGCAGAACCTCGTGCCCTGCTCGATGGAGCTCGGCGGCAAGTCTCCGCATGTCGTGTTCGGCGATGTCGAGATCGAGCATGCCGTCAATGGTGTCGTCTCCGGCGTCTTTGCCGCGGCGGGCCAGACCTGCGTTGCCGGTTCGCGCTGCTTCGTCGAGGCCAGCATCTACGACAAGTTCATCGATGCGCTGGTTGCCCGCACCGCCCGCATCCGCGTCGGCCTGCCGACGGTCGAGGATACGGATATCGGTCCGCTGGCGCTCGCCGATCAGCTCACCAAGGTCGAGGGCTATGTGGCATCCGGCGTCAAGGAAGGCGCGAAGATTGCAGCCGGTGGCCGCCGTCCCCAGAAGGACGGCCTATCGAGCGGCGGCTGGTATTTCGAGCCGACGGTCATGGTCGATGCTCAGAACGACATGGGCTTCATGCGCGACGAGATCTTCGGCCCGGTCGTCGGCGTCATGCCGTTCCGCGACGAGGCGGAGATGATCGCGCTCGCCAATGACAGCCATTACGGCCTCGCCTCCGGCATCTGGACCAAGGATATCGACCGGGCACTTCGCTTCGCCAATCAGATCGAGGCTGGAACGGTCTGGGTCAATACCTACCGTTCCGCCTCCTTCATGTCCGCCAATGGCGGCTTCAAGGAAAGCGGCTACGGCCGCCGCGGCGGCTTTGAGGTGATGCACGAATTCTCGCGGTTGAAGAACGTCATCATCGATTACTCAGGGGCGATGCAGGACCCCTTCGTCATCCGTCTGAAGTGACGGCACAGAAGACAATACAGCCCGAGAGGGAGGCTAGCAGATGAAATTCGCAGTATCGCTGACCATGGAGCGCTTCTCGCCCGATGTTTCGATGTCGACGGCCAGGAACAACCTTCTTCATCTGGCCCGCATGGCCGACGAAGGTGGCTTCGAGGCGCTGTGGACGGCCGAACATCACACGATCGAATGCACGATCTCTCCCAATCCGTTCCAGACACTCGTCTGGCTGGCGCAGCATACGCAGCAGATCCGCCTGGGCACCTCGACACTCGTCGCTCCCTACTGGAGCCCGATCCGTCTTGCCGGCGAATCCGCGCTCTGCGACCACCTGACGAACGGCCGCCTGGAATTCGGCATCGCCCGCGGCTCCTATCAGTACGAGTTCGACCGGATGGCGGGTGGCATGCCCCAGCAGGAAGGCGTCGCCTACATGAAGGAGATCGTCCCGGCGGTGAAGAAGCTGTGGGCCGGCGATTATGCCCATGACGGCCACTACTGGAAGTTCCCGACGGCGACTTCGGTGCCAAAGCCGCTGCAACAGCCGCATCCGCCGATCTGGGTCGCGGCCCGCGATCCGGGCTCGTTCGACTGGGCGATCGCCAACGGCGCCAGTATCCTCTCCACACCGCTCTCCCAGCCTGCCGCCGAAATCCAGGTTCTGGCCGACAAGTTCAACAAGGCCGTTGCCGACCATCCGGAAGTCCCGCGCCCGCGCTTCATGATGCAGCGCCGCACCTGCGTCTACGACAAGCCGGACGGCTGGGAAAACGCGGTCCAGCACAGTATGGATTACGGCCGCGCCTTCGAGAACCTGATGCAGAATATCGGCAATGTGCGCGAAGGGTTTCCGGAAGCGGTTCCCTATGAGGCGGTCAAGGGCAAGGACAACTATAACCCCGACAACATCCGCAAGAACCTGATGTTCGGCACGCCGGATGAGGCGATCGAAAAGCTGCTGGTCTATGAGGCAGGCGGTGTCGATCAGTATTGTCTCGGGCTCACCTTCAACCTGCCCTTCGAGCTGCAGAAGCGCACGATCGAGCTGTTCGTCAAGGAAATCATGCCCTTCTTCGCGGCACGCGAAAAGGAACAGCAGCGCAAGGCTGCGGCGGGCTGATCATGGCAGAGGCACAGCGCCATACCGTCGGAGACGTGACGCTCAACTACCGGATCGACGGCAGCGGCGATCCGCTGGTCTGCATCCACGGCGTCGGCTCCTATCTGGAGGCATGGTCGGGCGTGGTCGAGCGTCTGAAGGACAGGTTCACGATCCTGACATTCGATTTGCGCGGACACGGCCAATCGAGCCGGGTCAAGGGGCGCTATGAGATCGACGATTTCGTCAATGAAGCGCTGGCGCTGGCCGACAAGGCAGGCTTCTCGACCTTCCATCTCGCTGGCTTCTCGCTCGGCGGATTGATTGCACAACGCCTGGCGCTGACCCATCTCGACCGCTTGCGCAAGCTGGTGCTGCTGTCGACCGTTGCCGGCCGCACGCCGGAGGAGCGGACGCGGGTTCTCGAACGGCTGTCGGCGCTGCGCGCCGGCACGCCTGCCGACCATCACAATGCATCGCTGTCCCGGTGGCTGACCGAAGCATTCCAGGAGAACAATCCGGAGGTGATCGCGACGCTCAAACAGCGCGATGCCGAGAACGATCCGGAATGTTATGCGGCGGCCTACCGCGTGCTGGCGGAAACCGACTTTGGCGGCTTTCTCGATCAGATCCGCTGCCCGACGCTGATTGCGACCGGCGAGGACGATGCCGGGTCGAACCCGCGCATGGCTCGTTACATGCACGAGCGCATTCCGGGCTCGAAGCTCGCGATCCTGCCGGGCCTCCGTCATTCGATTCTGATCGAGGCGCCGCAGACGGTTGCCGACCTGATGCGTGGCTTTCTGACCGGCAAGGAGACGGACCATGGATGAAGCCCTCAGAAAAAGTGGCGAGGCCGTCAGACGCAAGGTGCTGGGCGACGAATACGTCGATCGCGCCATCAACAGCGCCGACAGCTTCTCGGCCCCGTTCCAGGATGTGCTCAACGAATATTGCTGGGGCACGGCCTGGACCGATGACGGTCTCGATCTCAAGCAGCGCAGCCTTTTGAACCTCGGCATGCTGGCGGCGCTCAATCGCATGCATGAATTCGGCATCCATTTCCGCGGCGCCATCCGCAATGGGCTGACCGATGACGAGCTCAGGGCGGCACTCACGCAGATCGCGGTTTATTGCGGCATTCCGGCCGGCGTCGAAGCCTTCCGGGTCGCACGTTCCATCCGCGACGAGATGCGCCAGAAAGGAGAGCTCTGACTTCCATCGATTCAAGGAAGCGACCGGCCTGCGGCTGCTTCAGATCGCCGGAAGACGAAAAGGTCTCTTCGACTTCAAGATCGTATGACGGTACGGGAATGAGCCCGGGCCAAAAACCAAGAATGACAATAAAGGGAACCATCGCATGAACAGACTGACCAAGATGACCGCCGCTGCCGCGTCGCTCGCCGTCGCGCTGGCTGCCGTGCCGGCCAATGCCGGTGCCGTGCTCGACCGGGTGCTGGCGGCCAAGGACCTGAAGGTTGCGACCGACGCCAACTGGGCGCCGCAATCCTTCATGAACGAGAAGAACGAACTCGATGGCTTCGACATCGACGTTGCCAAGGATATCGGCAAGCGTCTTGGCGTGAAGGTCGAATTCGTCACGCCGGGCTGGGATATCATCACCGCGGGCAACTGGGCGGGCCGCTGGGACATGCATGTGGGCTCCATGACGCCGACCAAGAAGCGCGCCGAAATCTTCGATTTCCCGGCAGTCTATTATTACACCCCTGCCGCCGTTGCCGTTCACAAGGACAGCAAGGCGACCAAGCTTGCCGATCTCGACGGCAAGGTGGTCGGCACTACGGCGACCTCGACTTTTGAGGCCTATGCCAAGGGCGACCTGACGCTCGACGCCGCCGGCGCGCCTCCGTTCAAATACGAGTTCAAGCCGAAGGACGTGAAGTCCTACGCCAACTCGACCACCGCTTTCGACGACCTGCGTCTTGGTGATGGCACGCGTCTCGATGCCGTCGTTTCCTCGCTGCCAAGCATTCTCGACGCGGTCAAGGCCGGCTATCCGATCAAGCAGATCGGCGACCCGGTATTCTACGAGCCGCTCGCCATTGCCATCGAGCATGGCGACAAGGAATTCAATGACAAGATCGCTGAAGCCGTGAAGGGCATGCAGGCCGACGGTACGCTGAGCAAGCTTTCGGTAAAGTGGTACGGCGTGGATTATACGGTCGTAAAGTAACCGCCGCCAGAACCAGACGGTCCGGACCTCCGGACCGTCGATTTGCCGCAAGGGACAAGAGATGCTTTATCCCGATACAGTCGAGTCTGAAGTACTCGTCCATAAGCCGTGGTTCGTGGCGACACTGTTTGCCGCCGTGTTGGCGTTCTTCCTGATGTTCAACATGAGCGGCACGGCGATGGGCGAATTGATGCGCCCAGTCATCGGCGATCCCGCATCCAGCGGCATCTACGGACGTTTTGCGATCGCCTTCGTTATCGCCGTCATGTTCGTGCTCAATGTCGTGCTCATCGGTTTTGCGCCGCTGAGGGTGCAGATCGCCATCGTCTGGCTGGAACTCCTCGGTCTGTTCCTGGCCTTCTTTGCCACCTTTCATCTCAGCCTGCCATTCATTGCCGAGAAACTGCCCTTCATGATCACGCAGGGCCTTGTGACGACGATCTATGTGTCGGCGATCTCGATCATCATCGCGTCGGCAATCGCCATTCTGGGTGCCGTCGCCAAGCTGTCGACCAACGGCTTTGCCTATGCGATCGCCAGCTTCTACACCTCGTTCTTCCGCGGCCTGCCGCTCTTGATGCAGGTCTATCTGATCTATCTTGGCCTGCCGCAGCTCGGCTTCGTCATCGATGCGGTGCCGGCCGGTATCCTCGCGCTGTCGCTCTGCTACGGCGCCTATATGACGGAAATCTTCCGGTCGGGCATCCAGAGCATCGATCGCGGCCAATGGGAAGCCTCGCGCTCGATCGGCTTCGGTTTCGGCGTCACGATGCGCAAGATCATCCTGCCGCAGGCCCTGCCTGTGATCATTCCGCCGACCGGAAACCAGTTCATCTCGATGCTGAAGGATAGCTCGCTGGTCTCGGTGATCGGCGTCTGGGAACTGATGTTTCTTGCCCGCACGCTGGGGCAGAAGACCTTCCAGCACATGGAGATGCTGATCTCCGCCGCCATGCTCTACTGGATCATGTCGATCTGCCTGGAGCTCATCCAATCCCGCATCGAGCGTCACTACGCCAGGAGCAAAGTCCGATGAACGGCGACAAGATCATCGAAGCGAAGAATGTGTCCAAGTGGTACGGCGCCTTCCAGGTGCTGAAGGATATCAACCTGACGGTCACCAAGGGCGAGCGCATCGTCGTCTGCGGTCCTTCGGGATCGGGAAAATCGACGCTGATCCGCTGCTTCAACCGGCTAGAAGCGCATCAGGAAGGGGATATTACGGTCAACGGCATCACTCTGCACAACAAGATGCGAAACGTCGGCGACGTCCGCAAGAATGTCGGCATGGTGTTCCAGCACTTCAATCTTTTCCCGCACATGACGGTGCTGATGAACTGCATGGTTGGGCCGATGTGGATCAAGGGCGTGCCGGCGGCGGAAGCGAAGAAGACGGCGCTGCGTTTTCTCGAGCGCGTACGCATTCCGGAACAGGCCAACAAATACCCGATCCAGCTCTCCGGCGGCCAGCAGCAGCGCGTCGCGATTGCCCGCTCGCTCTGCATGGAGCCAGCCGTGATGCTCTTCGACGAGCCGACTTCGGCGCTCGATCCGGAGATGGTCTCGGAAGTCCTGGAAACGATGACGGGTCTTGCCAAGGACGGCATGACGATGGTCTGCGTCACCCATGAAATGGGCTTCGCCCGGGCCGTTGCCGACCGGGTGATCTTCATGAATTCGGGCCAGATCGTCGAGGAGGGCAAGCCTCACGACTTCTTCACCAACCCGCAGCATGAGCGGACCAAGCTGTTCCTTAGCCAGATCCTCAAGCACTGAGCGCTGGCATCAGGCCTTGGCGAAGCGCAGGCACATCGGCGTGCCGATGCGGATCGTCTTGCCGCTGTCGCGGAGCGTTCCGGTCTCCCGGTTACGGGTGAAAATGGTCACGACGTCGCTGTCCTGATTGGCGCAAAGAAGGTGACCGCCCTGCGGGGCGATTGCCAGGTTGCGCGGCGTGCGGCCGCCGCAGGGCATCTGACCCTTCGGTGAAAGCCTGCCGGTCTCTGCGTCGACCTCGAAGACCGCGACGCTGTCGTGGCCGCGATTAGCGCCGTAGAGAAACCGCCCGTCGGGAGATATCTGCAGGTCCGATGCGTAATTCGTGCCGGTCGTCTGCGGCGGGAGTGTCGAGTGGGCCTCGATCTCATGCAGCGTCCGGCGGGCCGCATCGAAGCGATAGCTCGCCACCGTGGAATCAAGCTCGTTGATGACGAAGACGAAGCGGCCGGAGGGGTGGAGCGCACCGTGGCGCGGTCCTGCACCAGGCCTTGCCGGTGTCTCGCTCACCTTCTCGAACCGGTGCTCTTCGAGAGCGTAGATCGTCAACCGATCGGTGCCGAGATCGGTAACCAAGATCAGGTTCGGGGCTATCTCGGTGACGCTGTGCGGATGGCTACGTTCCTGGCGGGCGGGGTTCGGGCCGGTTCCGGATTGCGCCACGCTGATCTTGCCCGGCGCCAGCGAGCCGTCGGTCCGGCGCTCGAAGGCGACAAGCGCCTGATCCGGGCCACCTTCTCCCATCGCATAGTTGACGGCGAAGAGGTGCCTGCCGTCATGCGAGATGGCGTTATGCGCGGTCGTCGCCCCCAGCGACGGCTGCATGTTCAGATGGCGGAGGCGCCCGGCCTGCCTGTCGAACGAAAGGGCGGTGACGAGGCCCTCGTACCAGCCTTCGATCTCCGAATTCGCATAGACGAGGCTGCCGTCTGCTGATGGCGTGAGGAAGGTCGGATTGACGATCTGCGGCGCCGTTGCCAACCGCTCGGCACTCAGCGTCTCGTCGTCGAAGAGATGAACCGAAAGTCCATCGCCATTGGCACCTTCAAAATAGGAGGTCGGCTGGTTGAGCGTGCCGATGAAGAGCAGGTGTTGCATGATCGGTTCCGGCTAGAGGATCAGGATTGCCCTGAAATCGTTGACATTGGTGCCGGTGGGGCCTGTTTCGAAGAGGTCGCCGATCGCCTTGAAGCCGGTATAGCTGTCATTGGCATCGAGAACGCGGCGCGGATCGAGACCGGCTGCGCGCAGCCGCTTCACCGTTGCACCGTCTGCAAAGGCTCCGGCATTGTTTTCCGAGCCGTCGATGCCGTCCGTGTCGGCGGCGATGAGATGGATCTCGTGCCCGTCAAGGGCAAGGGCTGCCGCCAGCGCGAACTCGCCGTTACGCCCGCCCTTGCCGCCCTTCGCGCGCAGCGTCACCGTCGTTTCACCGCCGGAAAGGATGACGACGGGTTTGGCGAACGGCCGGTTGCGGCCGAGCACTTCCTTGGCGATGGCCGCGTGGACCTGCGCCACATCGCGGGATTCGCCCTCGATCGCATCCGAGAGGATTGCCGCCTCGATGCCGTTTGCACGAGCCAATGCGGCAGCGGCCTCCAGCGAAACGCCGGCCGAGGCGATGATATCGTGGCTGTTGCGGACAAAGGCCGGATCATCCGGGAGCGGCGCGCCGGCTGCCGCCGAATTGAGGTGATCGATTGCCGCCTGCGGCAGCTTGAGGCCGTATTGGGCAATGATCTCCAGCGCCTCATGCCGGGTCGAGTGATCGGGCACCGTCGGGCCGGATGCGACATGGGCAGGATTGTCGCCGGGAATGTCGGAGACGATGAGGCTGACGACGCGGGCATTGGTCGCTGCTGCCAGCCGTCCGCCCTTGATGGTCGACAGATGCTTGCGCACGACGTTCATCGCCGAGATCGGCGCGCCCGAGGCAAGCAGCATCTCGTTGAGCGCAATCTCGTCTTCGAGCGTCAGTCCCTGCGGTGGAGAGGGCAGCAGCGCCGAGCCTCCGCCGCAGACAAGAGCGATGACGAGATCATCGGCGGAGAGATCCTTCACCGTTTCGATCAGCCGCTTCGATGCGGCGAGACCAGCAGCATCCGGCACCGGATGCGAGGCTTCGATGATCTCGACATGTTCGGTCTCGCAGCCATAGCCGTAGCGGGTGACGACGACGCCTTCGAGCGGGCCGTCCCAGAGGCTTTCGAGTGCCCGCGCCATCTGCGCGGCCCCCTTGCCGGCGCCGATGACGACGGTCTTGCCCTTCGGCTTTTCCGGCAAGTGCGCGGCAATCCCCGTCAGGGGATCGGCGGCCTTGACGGCGGCGTGGAAAAGCGAGGCCAGGAATTCGCGGGGAGACGGGATGGAATGGGTCATGGAATGATCTGCGCTGGAAAGGATCGTCATGCGTAATCGTGCTGTGGCTGCCGTTGCAAGATGCCCTTGAGAATATCGGCCGCCTTTTCGGCGATCATCACCGTTGCCGCATTGGTGTTCGAGGAGATCAGCCGCGGCATCACCGAGCTGTCGCAGACCCTGAGGCGATCGATGCCGCGCACCTTGAGGTCCGGATCGACGACGGCGTCTTCGCCGCCACCCATGCGGCAGGTGCCGACGGGATGATAGGCAGAACGGCCGTATTGGCGGGCGAACTGGCGGTATTCCTCCTGCGTGCGGATATTACCGTCGGGCAGATGCAGCCGTTTGACGAAGGGCCGGAAGGCCGGTTGCGAGAGGATTTCCTGGCAGATCTTGATGCCATCGACGGCGCGTTCCAGATCGTAAGGCTCTGCAAAGGCGTTGGGGTCGATCTCAGGTGGAACGGCCGGGTCCTTGGAGCGCAGCGTTACCGTCCCACGCGAGCGCGGCCGGACGTGATAGGAATTGAGCGTGCAGCCATTGCCGCCGGGTACGCCGCCAATGCCTTCCTCGACACCGGCGCCGGGCAGGAAGTGGAATTGCAGATCCGGCGTCGCCTCGGCGCGGTCGCCCCACCAGAAGCCGCCGCCTTCGACGATGTTGGATGCGACCGGACCCTTGCCGAACAGCGCATATTCGATGCCGGCCGCCACCTGCCAATGCCGCTTCTTGTAGCGGTCGATGCCATGCGATCCGGTGAGTTCGGCGAGCACGTCGACATCCATATGGTCCTGCAGGTTCTTGCCCACTTGCGGCAGGTCCCTGACGACGTCGATATCGAGCGCCCGCAATTCGTCCGCAGGGCCGAGGCCGGAGAGCATCAGCATCTTCGGGGAGCCGATGGCGCCTGATGTCAGGATGACCTCGCGCTCGGCACGCAGCAGCGCCGGGCGGCCGTTTTCGATGATCTCGATGCCGACGGCGCAGCCATTTTCGATGACGATGCGGTTGACGGCGGTATCGGTGCGGATCGTCAGATTCTTGCGGTGCGCGGCGGGCTTCAGGTAGCCGACGGCCGTGCTGCTGCGGCGCCCATTGCGGGTCGTCGTCTGGTAGAAGCCGGCGCCAGCCTGCGATCCACCATTGAAGTCGGGATTGAAGGGGAGACCCGCTTCCTGCGCGGCGCGGACGAAAACCCGCGTGAGGGCATGCGGCGTCTGCGAGCTGACGCCGAGCGGTCCTTCGGTGCCGTGATGGGCGCCGCCGAACGTGTCGTTGCCTTCGGACTTGCGGAAATAGGGCCGGACATCCTCATAGCCCCAGCCGGTGCATCCCTCGAGGTCGCGCCATCCGTCGTAATCCTCGGGGCAGCCGCGGGTGAAGACCTGGGCATTGATCGAGCTGCCGCCGCCGAGCACGCGTGCCTGCGGATAGACCATCTTGCGTCCGGCAATCTCGCGCCCGGCGACCGTCTCATAGCCCCAGATCAACGGCCCCGCGGTCATCTTGAAGAAGCCGACGGGCAGATGGATATACATATTGCTGTCGCGCGGGCCGGCCTCCAGCAGGGTCACGGATACGTCCGGATCCTCACTCAGGCGCGCAGCAAGCACGCATCCCGCCGAGCCGCCCCCGACGATGATGTAATCGGGCATTCTTTCCTCCGTAAAATCCAGATGAAACCGGTCGCTCCTCGTTGTCCCGGCATCAATTCGCGATCACAATCTCAAGTCTCTTGCCCCTCGTCAAGAGAAAGGGTACGGTTATCGTCTTGAAGGGTTGTCGTACAAATGTTATGACGACGTCGCTTCAGATGGAGATGCCGGGGAAACAAGGACGGCATCGCTATCTTCGTCATTCAACGGGAGGTTTTCGAATGAACGATAAGATGAATTCGCGTTTCGGCAGCATGAACCGCAGATCGTTTCTGGCGACGGTCGCAGCGGGTGCGACGGTCGCCGCCCTGCCACGGCAGCTCTTCGCCGCTGACAAGCCGACGCTTGTCACGTCCATCCGCTCTCTTTCCAACCCCTATCATGCCGTCTGGAAGACGGGTGCCGAGGCCTTCGCCTCCGCGATCGGCCTCGACCACGTCACGCTGGTTTCCGAAGGCAACAGCGAAAAGGGTATTGCCGACATCAAGGCGATGCTCGCCAAGACCGGCGGCAACATGGTGCTGAACTCCGACCCGAACGATACGCCGGATGCGCGCCCGATCGTCGAAGCCTGCGCCAAGGCGGGTGCCTATGTCGTGACGCAGTGGAACAAGCCGGCGGACCTGCATCCGAAGGATTTCAATCCGAACTACGTCTCGCATATCGAATTCGACGGCATCTCCAGCGGCAAGCAGATTGCCGAAATCCTCTTCAAGACGATCGGCGGCTCCGGCGGCATCATCGCGCTTGGCGGACAGATTTCCAACACGGCGGCGATCGAGCGCAAGAAGGGTCTGGAAGACGCGCTGGCTGCCAACACCAACATCAAGCTCCTGGATTTCCAGGTCGCCAACTGGAAGTCGTCGGAAGCCTATGACCTGACGAGCAACCTGCTCACGCGCTTCGGCGATGACGTGAAGGGCATCTGGGCCGCCAACGACGACATGGGCACCGGCGCTCTCGAAGCGCTGCGCGCCGAAAACCTCGCTGGCAAGGTTCCCGTAGTCGGCGTTGACGGCATCAAGGCTGCGGTTGACGCGGTGCGCAAGGGCGAATTTGCCTGCACGGTCACCTCGGATCCGTTCTGGCAGGGCGGCATGGGCCTCGCCATCGGCCTCGCAGCACTCCAGAAAAAGTTCGACCCGGCCAAGGAGCCGGCTGACCATCGCGAGTTCTACGGCAAGGCCGTGCTGATCGCGAAGGACAATGTCGAGGAATATTACAAGACCAACATCGACTCGCATCCGACGCTGGACTGGAACGACCTTTGGGGTCGTGTGACAGGCGCCATCCGCACCTAGCGGTACCGTCTCTCCCGCAGCATCGGCTCCTCCCGAGGCTGCCTCGTCGCTGGCGGGCGCTACGGCGCCTGCCAGCTCCTCCGCATGACGCAGTGAGGTGCCGTCTGTTGACCATCAATGCCGAAAACATCAAGACTATGACAAAGAGCGAACAGGCAGGTGCCATGCCGACTGTTGGAAGCCGCCTGTTCAGCGGGCCGAACCTCAAGCGCTTGCGCGCCTACGCTCCGGCGCTGGTGCTGATCGCGCTCTGCATTCTGATTACCATCGCCAATCCCAATTTCATCGAGCCTCGCAACCTGGTGCGCGTTGCCAATTCCGCCGCGGTTCCGCTGACGCTCGCCATGGGCCTGACCTTCATCATCCTGCTCGGCAGTATCGACCTCTCGGTCGAGGGCTCGCTTTCGGTTGCGGCCATGGTGACCGTGCTGCTCGCCACCAATGATGCCAATGCCAATGCCTACGGCTGGCTTGCCGTCATCGCGGCCATCGCCGCCAGCACCGTCATGGGCCTGACGACCGGCATCATCCAGACCTATCTCCGAATCCCGTCCTTCATGGCGACGCTCGGTGTCTGGTTCATCGGGCTCGGCATCTCCGTCTATATGCTCGGTGGTTCCGCCGTGCGCCTGATGGATCCGTCGATCCGCGATCTGGCGCTTGCCCGCTTTCTCGGATTGCCTTTCGCCGTCTGGGTGGCGCTCGCCGCATTCCTGATTGCCTGCACCGTTCAATACTATACCCGTCTCGGCCGCCATATCATGGCGATCGGCGGGGGCGAGGATGTCGCCGAACTGTCGGGCATCAATCTCCGCCGCGTCCGCATCATGGCGTTCGGGCTGGCGGGCTTCTTCTTCGGCATTGCCGGTGTTCTTGCCGCGGCCCAGCTCGGCCGCTCCGATGCCGTCATCGCCGATGGCCGATTGTTTGCGGCGGTGACTGCCGTGGTGGTCGGCGGTACGGCGCTGACCGGCGGTGAAGGCGGCGTCATCAATACGCTGGTCGGCGTCCTGATCGTCACCGTTCTCAGCAACGGCATGATCCTGCTCGGCGTCTCGCCTTATGTGCAGCAGACTGTTCAGGGCCTGATGATCATCGCTGCCGTCGCGCTGTCGCTCGACCGCCTGCGTCTCCAGATCGTGAAGTGACCGCCATGTTTTCAGCCAACGATATCAGCAAATCCTTCGCCGGCGTTCATGCATTGAAGAACGTCTCGCTCGAAATCCGGCCGAACGAGGTCGTCGGCCTCATCGGCGAAAACGGTGCCGGCAAATCGACATTGATGCGCATCCTTGCTGGCACCCATCAGCCTGACAGCGGCACGCTGATGCTCGACGGCCAGCCGCTGAAGCTGCGTAATGCGCGCGACGGCGCCGCCAACGGCATCGGCATGGTGTTCCAGGAGCAGTCGCTGCTGCTCAACATCTCCGTTGCCGAGAACATCTATCTCGGCCAGGAAAGCCAGTTCGTCCGCTTCGGCATCGTCGACTGGAAAGCGATGCGGGCAGCGGCAAAGCGCCAGCTCGACAAGATCGGCGTCGATATCGACGTGACCGCGCGCACCTCTGAACTGACATTTGCGGCGCGCCAGATGGTCGAACTCGCCAAGGCCCTGACGCTGGAAGAGACCGTCTCGCGCCCGCTGGTCATCCTGCTCGACGAGCCGACCTCGGTTCTGAGCGGCAGCGATATCGACGTGCTGTTCAAGCGCGTGCGCTCGCTGAAATCGCGTGCAAGCTTCGTCTTCGTCTCGCACCGGCTGGACGAGGTGCTGCGCATTTCCGACCGTGTCTACACGATGAAGGACGGGCAGGTGGTGGCCGAGCATCGGGCTGCCGATGTCACCGGACCCGAACTGCACGAGATCATGGTCGGGCGCGGCCTGCAGTCGACCTACTACAAGGAAGACAAGCAGCTGCCGCCGAAGAGCGAGATCGTCGTCGATGCCAGCAGACTGGCGATCGATGGCGCGTTTCACGATGTCGACCTGCAGATCCATGCCGGCGAGATCGTCGGTATTGCCGGCGTTGTCGGCTCCGGCCGCGAGGAAGTGACTCGCACGATCGGCGGCTTCATGACCCATACCGGCGGAACCTTGAAGATCAACGGCGAGGCGGTGCAGTTCCGCACGCCGGAACAGGCGGTTCGCAAGAGCATCGGCTATATCCCGCGCGAGCGCCGCGTCGAGGGGCTGGTGATGTTCCTGTCGATCGCCGAAAACATCACGCTCGCCGACCTCTCCTCGGTGATGCGCAACGGCGCAATCGATTATCGCCGCGAGCGGCGGCTCGCCGCCGACTGGATCAAGCGGCTGCGCATCAAGGCGCCGGGGCCTGATATCGCCTGCCGGAAACTCTCCGGCGGCAACCAGCAGAAGGTGGTTCTGGCGCGCTGGATGACGGCGGGTTCGCGGATCCTGATCCTCGATCACCCGACGCGCGGCCTCGATGTTGGCGCCAAGGAGGAAGTCTATGAACTGGTGCGCGACCTGTCCTCGCAGGGTGTCGCGATCCTTTTGATCTCCGACACGCTGGAGGAAACGATTGGCCTGTCGCATCGGGTGCTGGTGATGCGCGATGGCGCCGTCACCGCGCATTTCGATGCGGCGCCCGGAAACAAGCCGGATCAGGTCGATCTTGTCCGGGCGATGGTGTGAGGAGGCGATGATGGAACGTTTCAAGGATATGAAATCCCTTCTCGCCGCAGGCTGGATGCAGGGCGCCATTCCGCCCGCACTTCTCGTCGTGCTGGTCCTTGTCATCGAGATCGCGGCCCCCGGATTCCTGACCGGCGATACGCTGATCCTGTTGCTGTCGAACACGGCAGTGCTCTTCATTCTCGCTGCCGGTGTCACTTTCGTCATCCTGATCGGCGGCATCGACCTGTCGATCCAGTCGGTGGCGTCACTGTCGAGTGTCATCCTGGCACAGCTTCTGCCACAGATCGGCATGCTCGCCTTTCCGGTGGCAATCTTGTCGGGCCTCGTCTTCGGCGCGCTGAGCGGCTACGTCCATGTCCGCCTAAAGGTGCCGTCCTTCGTGGCGACGCTGGCGACCGGCGGTGTCGTCGCCGGTATCGCATTGTGGGCAGCGGCCGGGCGGGCGATCACCATCGAGGAAGCCGGCCGTCTGAACACTGCCTGGATCAACGACAACTTTGCGGGCCTGCCGACGGTCATCTGGATTGCCGCGATCATCGGCATCCTGGCATTCTTCGGTCTCAGATATACGCGCTTCGGCCGCCACAGCCTGGCGATCGGTGCCGGTGAACCTGCGGCGATCGCTGCCGGTATCAATGTCGAGCGGACCAAGATCGTCGCCTTCGCAATCTCCGGCATGCTGGCGGCGATTGCCGGCGTGATCCTGGCTGCGCGTCTGTCGAGCGGCTCGCCCAATCTGGCCAATCAGCTGCTGCTGCCGGCAATCGCTGCCGTCATCGTCGGCGGCACGGCGATCACCGGCGGTCTCGGTGGCGTTGCCCGCACGGCCGTCGGCGCGCTGATCATCTCGATCGTGCGCATCGGCATGACCTTCATCGGAATCAACATCTTCGCCGAAAACGTCGTCTTCGGCTCGGTGCTGATCCTCGCCGTCGCCATCACCATCGACCGCAGCAAGATTGCGATCATCAAATGATGGGCCGCGCGGAGACGCTACCGGCAAACAAAAAAGGCCGCGCTCTGCAGCGCGGCCTCCGGAAGACGAAGCGGGACTTACATCGTGTCGAGGCCGATCAGCTCGATCTTGTAACCGTCGGGATCTTCGATGAAGGCGATATGCGTGGTGCCGTGCAGCATCGGGCCCGGCGGGCGCGGGATCTTGGCGCCCTGCTTCTCAAGCGCGGCGCAGACGGCATAGATGTCGTTGACGCCGAGTGCCAGATGGCCAAAGCCGGTGCCGAGTTCGTAGGGTTCTTCGCGGCCCCAGTTGTAGGTCAGCTCGATGACGGTATCGGTCTCCTCGGGACCATAGCCGACGAAGGCATTGGTGAACTTTCCGCCCGGATAGTCATCCTTGCGAAGAAGCTTCATGCCGAGCAGTTCCGTGTAGAATTTGATCGACCTGTCGAGGTCGAACACGCGGATCATGGTGTGCATATTTCGAAATTGGCCGGACGCTGCGGTCATAATACGGATCCTCCTGCAAGTTATCGTTTTTACACTGGTTTTTAGCGAAAGGCGAGCATTGGAAAAGATCGCCGCACTTGATGTTCGAAACCAGTGTTGTATGATAACCATGTAAGTGACCCAGTTGTCCAGATGTTTTCCCGCTTAACCGGAGCAACCGAATGAATGCCCTTCCGCCCCTCCAGGAAAGAGCGCTTGCCGCCCTCTCTGCCGCTATGCCGGCAGACCTGCTCCTGACGGAAGGCGAGGCGCTGGAGCGCTACAGCCGCGATTGGTCCGGAGAGCATTACGGCCGGCCGCTGGCCGTGGCGCGGCCGCGCTCGGCCGCTGAGCTCAGCCGGTTGATGGCGTTTTGCCATGAAGAGAAGATCCATGTCGTTCCGCAGGGCGGGCTGACCGGGCTGGTTGGCGCGGCAGTGCCGAGCTATCCGGGCGGCGAGGTGGTCGTTTCGCTGGAGCGGATGAACAAGGTACGCTCCGTCAATCCGATCGATTTCGCCATGGTCGTCGAGGCCGGCTGCATTCTCGAAGATGCCAAGCGCCACGCCGAAGCCGCCGACTGTATTCTGCCGATCACCTTCGGGGCGCAGGGTACCTGCCGGATCGGCGGCAACGTTTCGACCAACGCCGGCGGTTTCAACGTGCTGCGCTATGGCATGACCCGCGACCTGGTGCTCGGCCTCGAGGTCGTGCTTGCCGACGGCCGGATCTGGAACGGTCTGCGCACGCTGCGCAAAGACAACCGTGGCTATGACCTGAAACAGCTCTTCATCGGCAGCGAAGGCACGCTCGGCATCGTCACCGCCGTGGCGCTCAAGGTCTTTCCGAAGCCGGAACAGGTGGAAACGGCGCTGGTCGGGCTGGCCTCGGTGGACGATGCCATGCAGCTTTATGCGCGGGCGCGCCGCCAATGCAGCGACCTGCTGACGGCATTCGAGCTTATCCTGCGCGGCGGCATCGAGATTGCCATCAATGCCCGCGACGATCTTCCCGATCCGCTGAGCGAGGCCTATCCCGTCTATGTGCTGATCGAGGCTTCGGCGGCCGGACGTGTCGATCTTCGTGCCTTGCTCGAAGGATTTCTCGGCGATGCCTCCGATCTGGTACTCGATGGCGTCATCGCCAGCAGCAAGGCGCAGGGAGACCGGCTCTGGCTGCTGCGCGAGATGATGGTCGAGGCGCAGGGCCGCGGCGGACGATATCTGAGGACCGATGTCTCGGTCTCGATCTCGAGCCTCGCCGCCTTCGTCGGCGACACGCTCGAGGCGTTGTCGCAGAAACATCCCGAGGCGATTGCCGTCACCTATGGTCATGTCGGCGATGGCAATATCCATCTGAATATCGTTCCCCCTGTCGGCATGCCGGATGACCAGTTCGATGGGCTGTTTCATGCCACGGAGGAAGTAATCTTCGACGTCGTCGACAAGCATGGTGGCTCGATCAGCGCTGAACACGGCATCGGCCGCGTCAAGCAGGACGCCTTCCTGAAACGTGCCGACCCCTTGACGCTGGAGCTCTCGCGCCGGATCAAGGATGCATTCGACCCGCGGCATCTCTTGAGCGAGGGGCGGATATTGGCAAGTGCAGATGGCATGGCAGGGGGTAGGGAATGACGCTGAAACTCGACAAGGTCAATCGGGGCCCACATCTGTCGACGCTGGTCGCAAGTTCGATCTCGCGCGAAATCGCCCAGGGGCGTTTGAGGCCGGGTGATCAGCTGCCGACCGAGCAGCAGCTGGCGCAGACATTCGGTGTCAGTCGCAACGTCGTGCGCGAGGCGATCGCGCGGCTGCGGTCCGAGGGCCGGATCTGGTCGCAGCAGGGCCGCGGCGCCTTCGTCGCCGACCAGCCGAATGCCACGACATTGACGATCGACTACGAAGCCCTGCAGCAGGCTGCGGCCTTCCAGTCGCTGTTTGAGCTCCGCGGCATTCTCGAAGTCGAGGCGGCGGCCCTTGCCGCCAAGCGCCGGACCGGCGACGACCTGACGGCGATGAAGGATGCGCTGGTGACGATGCGTGATGCCCCCTACGGCAGCGTCATGTGGCTTAAGACCGATCTCGAATTCCACAAGACCGTCGCTGCGGCGACGGGCAATCTCTACATGGTCCAGTTCCTGATGTTCGTTTCCGAGCGGGTGCGCGAAAGCATTCTGGCCTCCGGAAACCAGCAGCGCTCCGAAGATCTGGCGGCCGTGACGCTCGGTGAGCATCAACGCATTCTCGATGCCATCGAAGCGGGCGACGGCGACGAGGCCCGCGATGCGATGCGGGCGCACCTCCATGGTGCCGCAAACCGCGTCGGGCTGGCCGGAGAACAACCCGAATAATCTGTTGAGGACATGACATGACTGGAAGACTTGAGGGAAAAACCGCTGTCGTGACCGCAGCCGGGCAGGGAATGGGGCGTGCCACGGTGCTCGCCTTCCTTCGTGAAGGCGCGCGCGTCTGCGCCACGGATATCGACGCCGCAAAGCTCGATACGCTGCGCGATCAGGCGGGCGTTACCGCGCGCAAGCTCGATGTGCTGAACCCGGCGGAGATCAGCGCCTTCGCCAAGGAGATCGATGCGCCGGACATTCTCTTCAATTGCGCCGGTTTCGTGCATCACGGCTCGATCCTCGATTGCGACGAGGATGCCTTCGACTTTTCCGTCAACCTGAACATCCGCGCCATGTACCGGATGATCCGCGCCTTCCTGCCGGGCATGATCGCTCGCGGCGGCGGCTCGATCGTCAACATGGCATCGGTCGCCTCGACCGTGATTGCGGCGCCGAACCGCTTCATCTACGGCACCACCAAGGCGGCGGTGATCGGCCTGACGAAATCGGTAGCGCTCGATTATGTCGGGCAGGGCATCCGCGCCAACGCGATCTGCCCCGGCACGGTCGAAAGCCCGTCGCTGCAGGACCGCATGCGGGCGCTCGGCGACTACGATCAGGCCCGCGCCGGCTTCATCGCCCGCCAGCCCATGGGACGCCTCGGTACGCCCGAAGAAGTCGCAGACCTGGTCGTCTACCTCGCCAGCAAGGAATCGGCCTTCATGACCGGCAATGCCATCGTCATCGATGGTGGCTGGGCGAACGCCTGAAGACACATCTGAAAAACGGACAATCGATATGAAGCTTCTGAGATACGGTGAGCGCGGCGCCGAAAAGCCCGGCATTCTCGACAGGAACGGCAAGGTCAGGGACCTCAGCGGTCATGTCGGCGACATATCAGGTGACAGCCTGACGGCTGCGGGTCTGGCAAAAATCGCCGCGATCGACATCGAGAGCCTGCCCGTCGTTGCCGAGCCCGGCCGGTATGGCCCCTGCGTCTCGCGCACCGGCAAGTTCATCTGCGTCGGCCTGAACTATGCAGACCACGCCGCCGAGACCGGTGCGGCCATTCCCGAAGAGCCGATCCTGTTCATGAAGGCCACCAGCGCCATTACCGGCCCGAACGACAACGTCATCATCCCGCGCAAGTCGAAGAAGACCGATTGGGAAGTCGAGCTCGGCATCGTCATCGGTGACGAGGCCCGCTATGTTTCGGAAGCGGATGCGATGAAACATGTTGCCGGCTACTGCCTGATCAACGACGTTTCGGAGCGCGAATTCCAGGCCGAGCGTGGCGGACAATGGACCAAGGGCAAATCGGCCGACAGCTTCGGCCCGATCGGCCCCTGGATGGTAACGCGCGACGAGATCGCCGATCCGCAGGACCTGAAGATGTGGCTGTCCGTCGATGGCACGATGCGCCAGAACGGCTCGACGAAGACGATGATCTTCGGCGTCTCCTTCCTCGTTCACTACATCTCGCAGTTCATGAGCCTGCAGCCGGGCGATATCATCTCGACGGGCACGCCGCCGGGCGTCGGCCTCGGCATGAAGCCGCCGCTGTTCCTGAAGGCCGGGCAGACGATCAAGCTCGGCATCGACGGTCTCGGCGAGCAGACGCAGCTGACTGTGGACGCTGCATAAGGACAGATCGGGGAGCCCTCTTGCGGCTCCCCGATCAGCGAAGTTTCATGACACCAAGCATGCGCAGCGCCGCACAGGCGGCGCCGTAGCCGTTGTCGATATTGGTGACGAGCAGCCCCGGCGCGCAGCTGGCCAGCATGGCGTTGAGTGCGGTGCGGCCCTCTTCGGCCGCGCCATAGCCGACCGAGGTCGGCACGCAGATCAGGCTGCCGCTGTAGAGGCCGCCGAGAACGCTTGCGAGCGCCGCGTCCATGCCGGCGACGGCAATGACGACGGGGAAGCGACGGATCTCCTCGATCCTGTCCATCAGTCTCCAGAGCCCGGCGACCCCGACATCGATAATCACGGATGCCTCGACGCCTGCGTGGCGAAGGGTCCGCTCGGCTTCCCGGGCGGCCGGTGCGTCCGAGGTTCCGGCTGCGACGATCACGACGTTTCCGGTCGAGGATACTGGCGACACCGGGCCGAAGAATGCGGTTTGCGACAGCGGGCACCAGTCCGTGGCGGCCGTCAATTCATCCGGGAGCGCCGCGAACTTCTGGTCGTCGAGCCGCGTCAGCAGCAGACCGGCATCCCGCTCGCTGGCGCTTCGAAGGATCGCCGCAATCTGCTGCGGCGTCTTGCCGGCGCAGAACACGGCCTCACTGAGACCGATGCGTTCGGCCCTGGCGAAATCGAAGACGGCATCGCCGGTCATGGCCTGGCACCGACGAAAGCGCTGCCGTTGCGGTAGGGCTCGAAGGTCAGCGGGCCGTTCCTGTAGGCGCTGGGCAGCATGCCGCGCAGGTCGTTGCCGACGTCGTTCATCGCCGTTGCCAGTGCCAGCGCATCGCGGTCGAGCTCGATGGCGATGCCGCTGCGCCTGATGCGGCAGCGGACGGTTTGGGGTCTGAGCGTCTCTGTCAGGAACGTCTCGATCCGGTGCACGGCCGCCAGCATTTCCGGCTCGATGGCGATGGTGGTTTCGATCCGGCTGGAGAGGCAGGGAGAGGCGGGCAGTTCCGACAGCGCACCAAGGCCCGCATCACGGGCCAGTTGGCGCACGCCCTGCTTGCCGATACCGGCCTCGACGAAGGGATGACGGACGGAGAAATTCTTGGCCGCTTCGAGCCCCGGACGGTACTCGCCGAGATCGTCGAGATTGGTCCCCGACAGCAGCTGACGGCTCGACCGGGCGGCGATGGCGCCGTAGAGATTGCCCTTGCAGAAGAAGCAGCGGTTGACGGGGTTCCGGAGATAATCCGGATCGGAGAATTCGCCGGCGTCGATGATCTCGAGGTCGAAGCCTTCGCTTCCCGCCAGCATCTTGACGCGCTCGGTGGCTTCTCCGGGGACGGCGGCCGAGACCGCGTGTATGATGTTGACGCGCGCCGGTCCGAGAAGCCGGGTCGCAATGACCGCCAGCGTCAGCGAGTCGATGCCGCCGCTGACCGCGATCGAGACGTCGCCGAGCGAGGCGAGACATTCCTCCAGAGCCTTTCTCACAACAGGTCTCCTCTTTTCTGTTTCAACAGCCCCTCCAGAAGGTTCCTCAGGCTGCCGCGCGCTGCCGCCCCCGGGGTCGATGTCAGGCTGTCGGCTTCGAGCTTGGCGGTGCGGCCCGAGGGGCGGTCGACGAGCTTGAAGGCGTAGATCTTTCCTGCGTGCTCGACCGTTTCCTGCTCGCGGCTCAGCGTCATCCGCTCCGCCGTCGTGGCGCGCACACCGATCGTTGTCGTTTCGTCGAGAATGGCGGCGGCGACATCTCCGCTTTTCGATGGGTCGGCAAGCACCCGGAGATGCGTCATCATCCGGCCCTTTTTGCCGAAGACCGGCATCTGGACGACGTCGCGCACATCCGGCCGGTCACGCAGCCGGTCCACCGCCTGGGCGATATCTTCCCCGGTCTGGTCGTCGATCTCGCATTCGAGCACCGCCACCGTGCCGTTGAAGGCTAATACCTCGTCGCGGCGCTCGAAAGCCAGGAGCCGCAGGCAGTTGCTGAGGCCGGGGAGCCGCTTGGTGCCGAAGCCGTGGCTTGATGCCTTCAGCACCCTTCGGCCGGGTGCAGTCCTTGTCCCGCAGAGATAGGCAAGGATGGCGGCACCCGTCGGCGTGACGCGCTCGCCGCCGATCCCGTCATCGATGACATCGAAATCCTTCAGCAGGTGAACGGTCGCCGGCGCCGGAACCGGGAGCAGCCCATGCGCGGTCTTCACCCGGCCGCTTCCGAGCGGGACCGGACCAACGCTCCAATGCACTGCGCCGAGCTGCGTTATCAGCCAGGCGGCAGAGACGATGTCGGCGATCGAATCCCACGCGCCGACCTCGTGAAAGGCGACGTCTTCGGGCGTCGTGCCGTGGACTTTGGCTTCGGCTTCCGCCAGCTTTTCGAAGATACCTGTCGCGTGACGGATGGTTTCTCCGTCGAGTGCCGAACGGCTCAGCGCATCGCGGATGTCCCGCCAGGCGACATGATGGTGATGCCCTGCATGGCTGTGATCGTGCTCCGCATGGCCGTGATCATGGTGGTGGTGGCCGTGATGGTCATGGTGATGATGGTGATCATGCGGGTGATCCGCCCCGTGCTCGGCATGATACACCTTGAAACGGCTGCCGGTCAGCACGCCGTCGTGATGCGCCACGAGTTCGCACGCGACGTTTTCGATCAGCGGGCAGAGTTTCAGCGCCGCCTGCAAGCCGGCATTCAGGTCCGGCCTGAGATCGAGCAGGGCTGCCACGAACATGTCGCCTGCAATGCCGCCGACGGGATCGAGGTGAATCTCGAGCACGGTCATCCGTCCTATTTTCCGTCCGCCGCTTCGGTCAGCGAGACACCATTTGCCGCCGCGATAACATCCGAAAGGGCCGGTACGAAGGATTGGCCGCGCCCTGCGGCAACCGCCGTCGCAAAGCTGTTGCGAACGGCAGCGCCGACCGGATTGACCGCCTGCAGCGCCTGGGCCAGCGAGGCGAGATAGGACATGTCCTTCAGCGCATTGGCCATGGCGAAGCGCTGAGCGTTTTCGTTGCGGTTCAGCACGAACTCGAAGAAGGCCTGGTAGAAACCGCAATCCATGCGGCTGCCGCGCAGCACGCTGTCGAACACCTGAGGGGTCAGGCCGGCCTTCGCGGCAATCATCAATGCTTCCGAATAGATCGCCGAGTAGCCCATCGACACGAAGTTGTTGAGCAGCTTCATCGTATGCCCGGTACCCGCCGGACCGGTCTCGATGATGCGAGCGGCGAAGGCTTCGAGGATCGGCCGGGCGCGGGCAATGCCATCGGCAGAGCCACCGGCCATCACATCCAGCTTGCCTTCAGCCGCTTCCTTTGGCGTGCGGGCCAGCGGCGCATCGACGAGCGTGATGCCCTGCTCTGAAAGTTCGGCAGCGAGCTTGATCGTCACGGCGGGGTTTGAGGTCGAGCAGTCGATCAAAAGCATCCGCTTTCCGGAGGCGAGCAGGCCATCTGGACCGGACAGGAGTTGCTGAACTTCCTCGGAACCGGTGACGCAGAGCACCACCACATCCGATGCCAGCGCCAGTGCCTTGGGCGTCGCCGCTTCGCTGGCGCCCTGCGCCTTCAGCTGCTCGACGGCCTCGCGCTTTCTGTGGGCCATGACGGTCAGTGGCCAGCCTTTCGACAGCAGATTGGCCGCCATGCCTGATCCCATTGCACCGAGACCGATGAAGCCGATTTTCTCTTTCATTCTTTCCTCCCCGTTCGTTATGGTTATCCCCGCCGGGCGGGCTTTTGCTTTTTGTGCTGGTATGCGGTAGCAACGGCATTATTCCCCGGCCGCCGCCTGACGGCGAGAATGGACGTCGCGACAGCATGAAGGACAGGGACAACGCCGTTTTCAACACCATTCCGCAGACGCCGAATCTGCGCAGCGGGCTGGCCGACAGCCTGATCGCCCAGATCGAATCCGGCGATCTGAAGCCCGGCCAGCGGCTGCCGACCGAGCAGGCGATCATGGAAGCGACGGGTGTCAGCCGCACGATCGTGCGTGAGGCGCTTGCGACGCTGCGTGCCAAAGGCTTGATTACGACCCGCCAGGGGCTCGGCGCCTTCGTCTCCAACGATCCGACGCCGCGGTCCTTTTCGATCATCCCCAACGATCTGGAATCGATCGACGAGGTGCTGCGGGTTCTCGAATTGCGCCTCGGCATCGAGTACGAGGCTGCCGGTCTCGCAGCACTCCGGCGCACGCCGGAGGATATCGCCCGCATGCAGGACCGGCTCGATGCGCTGGACCGCGCGATAGCCGAAGGCGGCTACGGTGCCGAGGAAGACTTTGCCTTCCATCGCTCGATCCTCGTCGCGACGCAGAATTCCTATTACGGGCGGCTGTTCGATACGTTCGGCACGGCGATGGTGCCGCGCCAGTGGGCGCGTCTCGACAAGATGACGGCGGCCGGGCGCGAGCAGCATGCCGAGCGGATGCGCGAGGAGCATCACGCGATCTTCGCCGCGATCCGCGACGGCAACGAAGCCGCCGCCCGCAAGGCGCTGCGCAATCACCTGTCGAAGAGCACCGCGCGCTTCGAAGAGTTGCGCGACGCCAACCTTCATCGCTAGCCGCTCACGCCGCATATCGAGGCACGACATAAGGCCCCTCCGGGATGATGGCGACATCGGCGTCGCCGCTGGCGCTGATGCTGCGGGCGATGGCCGCCTGGATATCGTCGATCATGCCGACGCCTGTCAGCGTCCGGTCGTCGCCCGACAGCCCGGTCGTATAGAGCTCGACGCGGCCGAGCCGCATCGGCTTCAGCTGCATCTCCGTCTGCCATTCGTCTATCTCGGCCAGGCTCTTTGCGGTGAGCGTTGCCAGGAAGCGCTCCGGGCCGAGCTCGACCAGTCTTGCCTGCGCCTCGCGGAATTCCGGTGAGCCGAAGCCTTCCGAACATTCCGAGGCGATGATCAGCGTGCCGCCGGGCTTGAGGATATCGAGCGGCGTCACCATGCCCTTGATGGTCTGGTAGTAGGTCTTGTCGAGCGGATAGCCGGCCGAGGAGGTGATGACGGTGGAGAACTTCCGGTCGAGAGGGATCTGTGTTGCACCGCTGACGAAATCCACCGCTGCCTGGTGACTGGCGATGATCTCGCCGAAGGTGACGCAGACGAGGTCGCGATCCTCGTCCAGCACGGTATTCAGCGCATAGACCTCACCGAGCATCCGGACGATTTCCAGTTGCTCCTCGTGCAGCGGATTGCCGATCAGATTGCATTGGACGGCCAACGGATCTTCCATGAAGCGTGCCGAATGGAACGTTCGGATCGTTTCGTGATGGGCAACGCCGGGAGCGATGACCTTTCGCCCGCCAGACCAGCCGGCCATGAAATGCGGCTCGACAAGGCCGGTGGCGATCCTGAGATCGGCCTCGGCGAACAGCCGGTCGAGCTTGACCGGCGTGTTCCGCGTCTTGGTGAAACCGAAATCTATATGGGCGTCCTCGTCCCTGGCATAGTGGTTTTCGACGCGGACATTTTCGAGCACCCAGGGATCACCGACCAGTTCGGCCAGCTCATCGCCGAGATTCGGCCGGTGCAGGCCGGTGGCGACCAGAACCGAAATCTTCTCCTGCGGAATGCCCGACGCGATCATCGTCTCGATCATCGGGCGCAGAAACAGCCGGTTCGGCACCGGCCGGGTGATGTCGCAGATCAGGATGCAGGCGCTTTGGCGGTTGTTTGCAAGGTCAGAAAGAAGTTCGGAGGCAACCGGATGGCGCAGCGCCTCGATCACCGCCGCCCTGCCATCTGCGAGTTTCGGCAGTTGCTGCTTGCGGATCACCGTGGATCGGGCGCCGGGCGGAAGCGTGATGTCGAGATGGCCGCGGCCGTAGGAAAGAGCGATCTTGTCCATCGTCACACCTGCTCCGTCACGCCGCCGAGATAGAGCTCGCGCATCAGCGACATGTCCTTGAGTTCTGCGATCGGCCCCGACGTCGCGATGCGGCCGTTCTGCATCAGATAACCGCGCGTGGCGACGGAAAGAGCCAAGCCGGCGTTCTGCTCGACCAGCAGAACGGAGGCGTTGAAGGTCTTGCCGATGTCGAGAATGATCGTCTGGATCTCCTTGACGAGCAGTGGGGAAAGCCCGAGCGACGGCTCGTCGAGCAGCAGTACGCGGGGTCTCGCCATCAGGCCACGGGCGATCGCCAGCATCTGCTGCTGGCCACCGCTCAGCGAGCCACCCTTTTGCTGCCGCTTGGTGGCCAGGATCGGGAAGAAGCTCTCCATCGTCTTGACGTCTGCTTCGACGGCTTCTGTGTCACGCCGCGCATAGGCGCCAAGACGCAGGTTTTCCTCGACGGTCATATCGCCGAAGATTCGCCGCCCCTCCGGCACCAGAACGACGCCGCGCTTGGCCATGATATCCGGCGTACGACCCGTCACGTTTTCGCCGGCGAAGCTGATCGTCCCGGCGCGCGGTTTGACGAGGCCGACAATGGTGCGCAGCAACGTCGATTTGCCGGCGCCGTTCGGGCCGAGAATGGTGATCACCTCGTTCTCGCCGAGCGTGACGGAGACATCGCGGTTGACGACCGTTGGGCCATACCCTGTTGTCACATTGGAAACATCGAGCAGGTTCACAGCGCACCTCCGAGATAGACTTCGAGCACCTTCGGATTGGAAAGAACGTCCTGTGTCGGCCCGTCGGCGATCTTCGAGCCGAAATCGAGGACGACAAGCCGCTTGCAGAGCATCTGCATCAGCTTCATGTCGTGATCGATGACGCAGACGCTGATGCCGTGGGCCGGGAACTGCTTGACCAGCCCGACCAGCGTTGCGGTCTCCTTGTCGTTCAGGCCTGCCGCCGGTTCGTCGAGCAGGATCAGCGAAGGCCGCGTGGCGAGCGCCAGCGCGATGCCGAGGAGACGCAGATTGCCGAAGGGCAACACGCCGGCGCGCTCATTCGCGAGTGCAGTCAGTCCGACGAAATCCAGCAGGGCAGCAGGCGTCGTCCAGGGGTAGGGTCGGCTGGTGTTGCGTGCGTGCTCGCAGGCGATCTGGACGTTTTCCCAGACGGTGAGGCCTGGAAAGGCCATGGCCTGCTGGAAGGTGTAGCCGATACCGGCGCCCGACACTTCATGGGCGGCAAGGCTGGTGATGTCCCGCCCGCGCCAGCGGACATGCCCCTCGGTCGGCCGGTAGACGCCGGTGATGACGTTGAAGAGCGTCGTCTTGCCGGAGCCGTTCGGACCGACGATGCCGAGGATCTCGCCCTCTTCGATCGACAGATCGACACCGGATAGTGCTGTGACGCCGCCGAACTGCTTCTTCAGTCCGCTGATCTCAAGAATGGCGTTCATCGGCCTGCCTCCGAAGCATGCTTGGCGGTTGCCGTCTGGCGCGACGCCTGTTTTTGGGCCGGGCCGCGAACGAGCCTGTTCCAGCCGTCGACGAGGCCGGCAATCAGGCCGTTCGGCAGCAGCAGGATGACGGCGATCAGGCAGACGCCGTAGAGGATGCGGGATTCAACCGGATCGAGGTTCAGCACCTCAGGCAGGAAGGAGACGAGAATACCCCCGGCGATCGGGCCGAGCAGCAGGCGCGCGCCGCCGATCATCACCATCAGCGCCAGGTAGATGCTCGGGAAGGAGGCGAACTGGCTGGGCGAAATGTGCCGCAGGAAATAGGCGAGCAGCACGCCCGAGACACCGGCAAAGACGCCGCTGACGATGAAGGCGCCGATCTTGTGGCGGCCGACATTGATGCCGAGCGAGGCGGCCAGTTTCTCGTTTTCACGGATGGCGCGCAGCGTCCGGCCGTAGGGCGAGTTGATGATCCCCCAGCTGGCGATAGCGCTGAGTGCCACGAAGGCCAGAACGACGAAGTAGTAGGGGACGAGATCATCGAGACGCATGCCGAAGAAGCTGACCGGCAGCTGCAGGTCAAGCCCGGTGGCCGCACCGGTGAAATCCCCGCCATTGGTCAGAACGATGGTCAGCAGCTGGCCGAAGGCGAAAGTCATGATGACGAAGTGGTGGCCGGAGACGCGCAGCGAGGGAACGCCGATGATGGCCGCGAAGGCGGCAGCGGCGATGCCGCCGAGCGGCAGAGCCACCCAGAAGCCGATGCCGGTATCACGGGCAAGCAGCGCCGCCGCATAGGCGCCGACGCCGACAAGGGCGGCATGGCCCATGGAGAGGATACCGGTCTGGCCGAACAGCACCGAGAGGCCATAGAGGGCGACGATGTTGATGCCGGCGGAGATCGCCAGCGACAGCATGCGGTTGCTGGCGCCGAGCGCCGGGACGAAGGCAAGGATCGCCAGCACGACGAGAGCCGGGATCAGCGAGCGGAGCGACGAAAGTGAGGTGTTCATAGCATGTGCCTTTCGCGCGTCAGGCCATTTTCGGCCCGCTCGTGCCGCCGAACAGGCCGTTCGGGCGGAAGAGCAGAACCAGGATCATCAGGGCGAAGGAATAGGCGTCGGTCCAGGCGGAGAAGCCGTAGCCGGCGCTGAAACCTTCGACGATGCCGAGAATGAGGCCGGCAACGACAGCACCGGTCAGGTTTCCGAGGCCGCCGATCAGCGCCACGGCAAAGCCCTTCATGACCATGGTGCCGCCGGTGAACGGCGTGATCGGGAAGAGGGCGATGAGCAACGCGCCGCCGAGACCGGCAAGGGCGCTGCCGAGCACGAAGACACCGGTGATGTAGCGACGGACCGGGATGCCCATCAGTGCAGCCGTATCGCGATCATCGACGGCGGCGCGCAGCGCGCGTCCATAGCGGCTGCGGGTGACCATGGCGAAGGTCAGTGCCACGACGGCGATGGTGACGAGAATGACCATGACGCGAACCGAGGCGATGCGCACGCCACCGATCTCCCAGACGCCGGTCAATGGCCGAGGAATGCTCTTCTGGTTCGGGTCGTAGAAGAAAATGACGATGTGCTGCAGCACGACGATCAGGCCGAGCGAGACGATGAAGCCATTGGTCGGTCGCGTCAGCGTGAAGCGGAACAGCCCGCGTTCGAGCACGAAGCCCATGACGCCGACCGCAAGGACGGCGAGCACGAGCGCGATGAAAAAGCCGAGACCGGCCTGCACGGCAAGCCAGGTGACGATGCTGCCGACCATCAGGAATTCGCCATGCGCGAAATTGATGATGCCGGTCAGGCCGAAGATCAAGGTGACCCCGACGGCGATCAGCGTGATAACGCTCGCGATCGACAGGCCGTTGAGGATTTGCTGAATGAGAATGTCCACAGCTCTGTTCCGCTGTTACGGGGACAGCGCTTCAAGCGCGTCCGCTTTCAATGACGAAAGTCCCGCCGGCGCAGGGGGCCGGCGGGAGGCGCATCGGCAGTTTATTCCGCGGGGGCTTCGGCGGGTGGCTGCTGCATCGCGCAGGAGATGTCGCCGCCTGGCGCTGCAGCGCAGACCTCGGTTGCGTGCGTCACCTGATGGCTCTTGTTGAAGGAGAGGTCATCGGAAACCACGCCCTTGTGATGGAGCGATTCCAGGGCTGCGACGGTCTTGTCCGGATCGAGCGAACCGGCCTTGGTCCAGGCTTCGGCGAGCATATGGACATAGTCGTAGTAGAGCAGAGAGACCGAGGAAGTTACGCCCTTCGGTGCGCCGGCAGCGAAGTAGGCCTTGAAATAGGTCTTCGCATTGGCGTTGGAGGATTCGCCCCAGCAGATCGGCACGCAGCTCATGGCGACCGGCACGTCGGCGGTCAGGCCGCGTTCCTTCCAGATGCCCGGGTCGACGCCGAACAGGAAGTAGCTGGGGGCAACGCCGAGTTCGAGCGCCTGCGGCAGGGCCGTCAGCGTCGAGTCACCATTGTACCAGAAGTGCACGACGTCAGGGTTCAGGCTCTTGGCGCGCGTCAGGAACGGCGAGAAGTCGGTGGTGTCAGGCGGATAGGAGATGACTTCGGGGACTTCCTGTCCTTCGGCCTTCAGTGCCTTGACGTAGTAGGAGGTCAGGAATTGGCCGGTCGCGTCGTTGCCGACGATGACGACTGACTTTTTCAGCGGGTGGCCGACGAGCGGGGTCAGCAGGCTGAGAACGCCGCGGGCCGTCGAGCCGGAGCGCTGGAATTCCTGCGGCTCGGACTGGAAGAGGTAATGGTCTTCGGCGCCGGGGGCGACGGACTGCGGGTTGAGGATCTTTGCCAGCGTGCTGTTGCCGGCAAACTGGATCACCTTGGCGGGCTGGGTGATCTTGGTCATCGCCAGGGTAAAGTCGTGGGTTTCCGAACCGAAGATCGCCGAGACCTTTTCGTCGCGAACCAGTTCCTGGGTCGCGGCAATGGCGGTGGAGATGTCTGTGCGGTCGTCGCGCTTGACCATCTCGACCTTGTAGGTCTTGTCCCCGACCTTGACGCCTCCCGCGTCGTTGATTTCCTTGACGGCCAGGCCGACGCCCGCCGGCAAGGTGTGACCGGCCGAGACGAAAGCGCCGGATTCTGCGGCCACGACACCGATCTTGATCGTGTCTTCAGCCGATGCCATTTGCAGTGACGCGCCGAGGCTAAGCGCTAGAGAAATGCCTCCCAAAACAAGTGATCGCACGGTCTCATCCTCCCGATGCAGATTTTGCGTACTTACCGGGTTGTCGTACAACCCTGTTTTCTGATAATTGGGTTGACGGAGAATGTCAAGCAAGTCTAACCAGACGGTACCGGCCTGCCGGTCACCGCAAATCAGGGAGTGAGAGATGCGAACGAAGGAGTTCGGCCGGACAGGCCGCAAGGTCAGCGAGATCGGATTTGGCGCCTGGGCGATTGGCGCCGCATGGGGAGAGGTGAACGATACGGAGGCGCTTGCCGCCCTGCACGCCGCCCTCGACACAGGGGTCACCTTCATCGACACCGCCGATGTCTATGGCGACGGCCATTCGGAGCGCCTGATCGCCAAGGTGATGAAGGAACGCGGCGGCGAACGCCCGTTCATCGCCACCAAGGCCGGACGCCGCCTGCCCGAACAGTCCGTCGAAGGCTATAGCGCTGAAAACCTGAATGGCTGGATCGATCGCAGCCTCAAGAACCTCGAGACCGATTGCCTCGATCTCGTTCAGCTGCATTGCCCGCCGACGGATCTCTACTACCACCCCGAAGTTTTCGGACGTCTGGACCGGTTGGTGGAGCAGGGCAAGATCCGCAATTACGGCGTCAGCGTCGAGCGTGTCGAGGAGGCGCTGAAGGCGATCGAATATTCCGGCGTCGTCAGCGTGCAGATCATCTTCAATGCCTTCCGCCAGCGCCCGATCGAGCATTTCTTCAAGCAGGCGGAGGAAAAGAAGGTGGCGATCATCGCCCGCGTGCCGCTGGCAAGCGGGCTGCTGTCGGGCAAGTTCAAGAAGGACACCAAGTTCGAGAGCAATGACCACCGGCTCTTCAACCGCAACGGCGAAGCCTTCGATGTCGGCGAGACCTTCTCCGGCGTGCCCTATGAGGTCGGTCTGGAGGCGGTCGAAAAGGTTCGTCCCCTGGTCTCCGGCGATACGACTATGGCGAAATTCGCGCTCCGCTGGATCCTGATGTTCGACGCCGTCACGGTCGCCATTCCGGGCGCCCGCAATCCGGCGCAGGCGAGCTCCAATGCTGAGGCCGCCAGCTTGCCCACGATTTCCGACAGCGCGATGCGGGAGATCAGGTCGATCTACGACACCTACATCAAGCAATATGTTCATCAGCGCTGGTAGGGAGCGTCAACCATGACAAGCCCGATCATCGATTCCCATCATCACTTCTGGGATCCCAAAAGCGGTGGCGATTATGGCTGGCTGAGCGGCCCCTTCGAGCCGATCAACCGCGTCTTCGAGCCGGACGATCTGCGCCCGGCTCTGCAGAAGTATGGCGTCAACGGAACCGTTCTGGTGCAGACCTGGAACGATCTCGGCGAGACCTGGGATTTCATCAGGACGGCGGAGGCGACGGATTTCGTCGCCGGTGTCGTTGGCTGGGTGGATCTGACCGATCCGAAACTCGTCCAGACGCTTGCCGAACTGCAATCGTCGCCTCAGGGTAAGTGGCTGGTCGGCGTCCGGCACCTTATCCAGACAGAAAGCGACCCGAACTGGCTGCTGCGTGACGATGTCAAGAAGGGCCTGAAAGCTGTCGAGGCTGCCGGGCTTGTCTATGACCTCGTGCCGAACCTGCCGCAACTGCCGTCCTGCATCGCGACAGTGGACGCCTTCCCTGAAACGCGCTTCGTACTCGACCACATCTCTAAGCCGGAAATCCGCAATGGCGGTTTCGACGAATGGGCGGTGCTGATCCGCCAGTTCAAAGGGCAACGTGACCACGTCTGGTGCAAGCTCTCCGGCATGGTGACGGAAGCCAACTGGCAGAGCTGGACGCCTGAGGACCTGAAGCCCTACGTCCATGAAGTGCTCGATGTCTTCGGCACCGATCGCTGCATGTTCGGCACCGATTGGCCGGTCTGCCTGGTGGCGGCGAGCTACGACCGTGTCGTCGAGGCGCTGCAGGAATGCCTGAAGGATCTGTCGAGCGCCGAGCGCGAGCGGATCTTCGGACTGAACGCGATCGAGGTCTACCGGCTTCCAGGCTTTGGGGAGGACCGGGCATGACGGCGGTTACGACTTCGGGCAAGATCGGCTTTGCCTCTCGCCTCGGCTTCGGCGCGAGCGGCATCGGAACGCTCTACCGGGATGTGACCGAGGCGCAGGCGGCCGATGTCCTGGCTGCGGCCTATGATGGCGGGATGCGCTATTTCGACACCGCGCCGCTCTATGGCCACGGTCTCAGCGAGTTGCGCCTCGGCACCTTCCTGCGAACCATCGACCGCAAGACCGTCACCGTCTCCACCAAGGTCGGCCGCTATATGGCGCCGCCCTATGGTGAGAGGGTCGACTACGGCCTGTGGGCCTCGCCGCTGCGCCTCAAGCCGGTCTTCGACTACAGCTATGCCGGAACGATGCGTTCGCTCGAGCAATCGGCAAACCGTCTCGGCATCGCGGATTTCGATCTGGTCTATATCCACGATGTCGATCGTTTCACCCACCGGGATGCCTACGAGCGGCGTTTCAACGAGGCCGTCGAGGGCTGCTACCGGGCGCTCGACGATCTCAGAAAGGCCGGTCACATCAAGGCGATCGGTGTCGGCGTCAACGAGAGCGATGTCGCAACGCGGTTTATCGAGGCCTGCGCGCTCGATGCCGTCATGATGGCCGGGCGCTATACCCTGCTCGACAGGGCGGCTGAAGCCGATCTGCTGCCGGAAGCGGCGCGTCGGGGTGTCGAGATTGTCGTGGCCGGGGTGTTCAATTCGGGCATTCTCGCCACGGGTCCGGGCAATTCAGGCACGACCTTCGACTACGGCGCTCCGCCGGAGGAAGTCGTCGCCCGGGCCAAGCGGATCGAGGCGATCTGCGAGCGCCACGGCGTCCCCCTGCAGGCGGCGGCGATCCAGTTCGCGTTCCGCAATCCACAGGTCTCGGCCGCGGTTCTCGGCATGAGTCGGCCGGAGCGCATCGCGCAGAATCTCGACTGGGCGAAGCTGCCGATCCCCGACGCCCTGTGGCAGGAAACCGACGCGCTGTTCGAGCGCGAACGCTAGAACAAAGCGCCCGCGCCAACCGCGCGGGTGCCTTTCAGCGCCTTGTAGTGCCGACCCGCGAGAGCAGGATGACGGGCAGGAGGCTGACGAGGACGATTGCGAGAGCGGCGATCGATGCCTCCTCGTATGTTCCCCTCGCTGCCTCGCCATAGAGATGCGTGGCGAAAGTCTCGACATTGAGCGGGCGCAGCAGAAGCGTCGCCGGCAGTTCCTTGACACAATCGACGAAGACCAGCAGTGCGGCGGCGGCAATCGCCGTCTTCGACAGTGGCAGGTGCACGAGGCGGAATGTGCCTGACGGCGTCTGGCCAAGGGTGCGCGATGCGTGGTCGAGCGTGACAGGAATCCGCGCCAATCCGGCGTCGATGCCGCCCGCCGAAATCGCCAGGAAGCGGACCGTCAGCGCATAGACGAGGGCCGCTCCCGATCCCATGAAGAACAATCCGGTGGCGACGCCCAACCATTGAGTACCGGCATGGAAAATCATCCTGTCCGCACTGCCGAGGACGATCAGCACGCCGATCGCCACGACTGTTCCCGGTGCGGCATAGCCGGTTGCCGCAATCCGCATCAGCAAGGATGAGCCCGCACCCGGCCATAGACGGCCGGCATAGGCAAGCAGAAGGCCGAGAAGGATGACCGCGGCGGTGGCGACCGAGGCGAAGACCACTGTGTATCCGACCTCACTGAGAAAATTGGTGGAAACCCCGGCGAAGCGGAAGCGCTTCCAGGCCTCCGAGGCCAAATAGACAGCCGGCGCCGCGAAGCCGAGGATAACAGGCAGGAAGCCGAGAGCAGTGAGAAGGAGACCCTTGGACAGAGAGACCTTCTGCGGCTGCAGGCCACGGCTGCGGCGGCTGTCTGTTGCGTAGCGCTGATTGCGCCGGGCCCAGCGTTCGATGGCGATCAATGCCACGACGATGAACAGCAATGCCAGCGCGATCTGCGCCGCGCCGGGCAGATCGGTGCGGGTGATCCAGGTCGTGTAGATCGAGACAGTAAGCGTGCGGACGCCCAGGAATTCGGCGGCGCCGACGTCGTTCAGTGTTTCCATCAATGCCAGGCTGACGCCGACGGCAACGGCCGGGCGGGCAAGGGGCAGGGCGATATGCCAGAAGACGCCGCGCCTGCTAATGCCGAGCATCCGTCCCGCTTCGATGAGATTGGCCGACTGCGTCAGGAACATCGCCCGGACAGGAATATAGACATAGGGATAAAGCACCATGCCGAGCAGCAGGATGCAGCCCGTCATCGAACGGATATCGGGCAGGCGGAACTGGCGTGGGCTTTCATAGCCGAGCAGCCAGCGGATCGCGCCCTGCACGGATCCGATCGGGTGCAGGATATCGAGATAGGCATAGGCGATGATGTATGTCGGCACCGCCAGCGGCAGCAGCAGCGCCCATTCGAGAATGCGGCGGCCGGGAAAATCATAGGCGGTCACCAGCCAGGCTGTCAGCGTGCCGATTGCCGCCGTCAGCAGGCCGACCCCGCCAAGCAGGATCACGGTATCGGCAAGGGCCACTGGCAGGATCGTCGAAAACAGATGGCTCCAAAGCGACGGCGAGCCTTTGAAGGCTTCGAAGGCGAGGCCGCCGAAGGGCAGGATGACGAGAAACGCAACAAGCCCGGCTCCGGAAAGCCAGGCGCTGACCGGCCGCCTTGCGGGGCGATCTGCCACTGATGTCAGGGACATGCGATCATCCGAACGGAAAGGGGCGCCCGCAGAGCATGCGCCCCGATCGCCTTAGTTGTCGAAACCGACCTTGTCGACGAGCGCGCTCGCCTCCTTGCGGTAGCCGACGATCTCGGCCAGCGGCTTGCTGTCGATCTTCAGTTCGCCGAAGGAGGCGATGATCGGATCGACAGAGGCGCCGGTCTTGACCGGATATTCGTAATTGGCTTCGGCGTAGATCTTCTGGGCTTCGTCGGAGACGAGATATTCCAGAAGCTTCACGGCCTCTTCCTTGTTCGGCGCGTGTTTGGCAACGGCCGCGCCGGAGATGTTGACCTGCGTGCCGCCGTTCTTGAAGGTCGGCAGGACCACCTTGATCGCTTCGCCCCACTTGACCTGATCTTCGCCGCCCTTTCCGGAGCGCATCAGGCCGACATAGTAGGAGTTGGCAATCGCGATGTCGCAGACGCCGCCGAGGATGTCCTTTGCGCCGTCGCGGTCACCACCGGCCGCCTTGCGGGCGAGGTTGTCCTTGACGCCGGAAAGCCACTTTTCGGTTTCGGCCTCGCCGTAATGGGCGATGTAATCGGCAAACAGCGCCGTGTTGTACGGATGCTGGCCAGAGCGGATGCAGATCTTGCCCTTCCACTTGGGATCGGCGAGATCCTCGTAGTTGAAGGCCGTCAGATCGAGATCCTTGGCGGCATAGAGTACGCGGGCACGCATCGACAGGCCGAACCAGTAGCCCTTCGCATCGCGAAGCTGTTCCGGGATGGCGGTGTTGAGCGTGGCTGACTCGATCGGCTGGGTGACGCCCTTTTCGGCGAGGTCCACCAGATTGCCGGCATCGACGGCCATCAGGATATCCGCCGGAGAGGCGGCACCTTCGCTTGCCACACGTTCGGCAAGACCGTCCTTGAGAAACACGGTGTTGACCTTGGTACCGGTCTTCGCCGTGTAGGCCTCCAGAAGCGGCGCGATCAGCGCCGGCTCACGTGTCGTGTAGAGATTGAGCTCGGCTGCGGAAAGAGTTGCCGGCAGAGCGCACAGAGAAACAGCGGCGAAAGCCGCGGACATTTTGGTTTGCATCATACTACCCCCGTAAATGACTGCGCCCCGTAGCTGCAGTTCTTGACGGAGATAGTCAAGTTTAAGTCGCCGCCATCACGGCTTCGTGATGGCGTTCTCACCCGTTCAGGCGAAGGCGAGCACCCGTTCGGGAGCGATCGAGATTCGCACGCTCTGCGCATCGTCCGGCAGGCGCCGCATGGTGCGGGTCCGGATCGGAGCCTGGAGACCCTCGACATCGAGCGTCAGTTCCTCGATTTCCCCCTGGAAGGAGCGCCTGATGATGCGGGCCGGCAGGTCACCTTCATCGACCGAGACCGTGATATCCTGGAAGCGCACATAGACGGTGCCGCTTTCCTCGTCGCGCAGGTCGAGCCCATGCGCGAAGCTGCCGATTGCCGTTTCCATGCGGCCGTTCCTGCTGATGCCGGGAATCTTGTTCGCCAGCGAAAAGAATTCGGCGGCATAGGCGCAGTTCGGCCGGTCGTGGAGATCGTAGCCGGTTCCCACCTGAACGATCTCACCCGCCCGCATCAGCACCACCCGGTCGCCCGCCGACAGCGCCTCCTGCGGATCATGGGTGACGATGATGGCGGTGGTGCCGAGTGTTCTCAGAAGTGCGATCGTCTCGGTGCGGACCTGCTCGCGCAGCCCCTGGTCGAGGTTGGAGAATGGCTCGTCCATCAGCAGGATGCGCGGCCGCGGCGCCAGCGCCCGGGCAAGTGCCACGCGCTGCTGCTCGCCGCCAGAGAGCATATGCGGGTAGCGGTCCGTCAGATGGCCGATCCCGGCAATGCTGATGACTTCCGCCGCCATCGCTGCCGCTTCGGCCTTTGGCCGCCTGCGCAGACCGAAGAGAATGTTCTGCATCGCCGTCAGATGCGGAAAGAGGGCATAGTCCTGGAAGACGAAACCGATCTTGCGTTCTTCCGGCTCGACGAAGCGGTCCGGCCCGGACACCATCTCGCCCTCCAGCACCACTGCCCCGCCATCCGGCCGCTCGATGCCTGCGATCACTCTGAGCAGCGTGGACTTGCCGCAGCCGGAATGGCCGACCAGGGTGACGATCTCGCCACGGGCGACGGTGAGCGAAAGGCCGGCAAGTGCTGCCTGGGCGCCGAAGCTGCGGCGGATCGCTGATATCTCGAGCGCGGGTGAAGAGGCCTTGTCCTGCATGCGGGTCCTTGGAAGCTTGGTTCGAACCGCCTTACTTTAGGGAGCCCAAGGCCCGCGTACAACCACCGCCCGAAATCCCGCGTTCAACGCCAGTCTTCGGAGGCGCAGCAAAAATGGCGCAGGCGCGCAAATTTTAGACATTGGCGTACCGCTCTTGGCCAAAGCGGGCTGTGCCGGACGCAGAAGTTGCGATAGATGCTGTGCTAGCGAACGCCACCGGGAGGATTTCACCCGGTCCCGAACGCTTCCATTTCTTCATCACATGACCGCAGCAGGCAAGGAATCCTGTTGCAGGAGGATATATTCATGGCCGTAGTGAGCGAAACCGCGCCGCGTTTCCAGAAGACGACAATGTCGATCCTGATGGCAGTCAGCTTCTGCCACATGCTGAACGATATCATGCAGTCGCTTCTTGCGTCGCTATATCCGCTCTTCAAGGCCAATTATAACCTCGATTTCGTGCAGATCGGCCTGCTGACGATGACCTTCCAGGTCACCGCCTCGCTGCTGCAGCCCTTCGTCGGCATCTTCACCGACCGTTGGCCGATGCCCTATTCGCTGCCCGTCGGCATGGCCAGCACCTTCTGCGGCCTGATCCTGCTCGGCAATGCCGGCAGCTTCGAGCTGCTCTTGGTCGCTGCCAGCCTGATCGGCTTCGGCTCGGCCGTCTTCCACCCGGAATCCTCCCGCGTTGCGCGGCTTGCCTCCGGTGGCCGTCACGGCTTTGCGCAGTCCTTCTTCCAGGTGGGCGGCAATGCCGGCCAGGCAATCGGCCCGCTGATTGCCGCCTTCATCGTCTTCCCGCTCGGCCAGCACAGCGTTTCCTGGCTCTCCGGCATCGCGCTGATCGGCATGATCGTGCTCGGCTGGGTCGGCAACTGGTACATGAGCCACCGCCGCCAGAATGCCGGCAAGCCGGCCGTCAGCCGCACTTTGCCGCTGCCGCAGAACAAGGTGGTGATCGCGCTCCTGATCCTCGTGCTTTTGACCGCGACGAAGAACGTCTACATGGCCAGCATCTCGAGCTACTTCACCTTCTACGTGATCGATCGCTTCCAGCTCGGCGTGCAGCAGGCGCAGCTGATGCTGTTCCTGTTCCTGGGCTCGGTTGCCGTCGGCACTTTCCTCGGCGGCCCGATCGGTGACCGCCTGGGCGCCCGCTTCGTCATCTGGTTCTCGATCCTCGGCGTCATTCCCTTCGCGCTGTTGCTGCCCTATGCCAACCTCTTCTGGACCTGTGTTCTCAGCGTCGTCATCGGCCTGATCTTCGCTTCGGCCTTCTCGGCGATCGTTGTCTTCGCGCAGGAGCTGGTGCCGGGCCGTGTCGGGCTGATCGCCGGGGTGTTCTTCGGCTTCGCCTTCGGCGCAGGTGGTCTCGGCGCCGCCTTCCTCGGCGACTTCGCCGATAGCCACGGCATCGAGTTCATCTACAAGATCTGCTCCTACCTGCCGCTACTCGGCCTGCTGACGATCTTCCTGCCGAAGATCCCCAGGCACGCACACGGGTGACCCCGCAGGTGACGCAGACCCTCGCGTAAATTATCCTAAGGCCTATCGCGCCGCATGCATTCCTGGTGATAGCGTGCGGCGCAATGACATGCCGGAGGATGACATGACGAAGAAGACCGTGGCCGATTGGCAGGCGCTTGCCGAGAAGGAGCTGAAGGCTTCTCCGGATACGCTGACCTGGCACACGCCCGAAGGCATCGACGTCAAGCCGCTCTATACGGCCGAGGATCTCTCAGGCGCCGGTCACCTGGACAGCATTCCGGGCTTTTCTCCCTTCACCCGCGGACCGCGGGCGACGATGTATGCCGGACGTCCCTGGACGATCCGCCAATATGCCGGCTTCTCGACCGCCGAAGCCTCCAACGCCTTTTACCGCAAGGCGCTTGCCGCCGGTCAGCAGGGCGTCTCCGTCGCCTTCGATCTCGCAACGCATCGCGGCTATGACAGCGATCATCCGCGCGTCGAGGGCGATGTCGGCAAGGCGGGTGTGGCAATCGACAGCGTCGAGGACATGAAGATCCTGTTCGACGGCATTCCGCTCGAGAAGATCTCGGTGTCGATGACGATGAACGGCGCAGTGATCCCGATCCTCGCCTCCTTCATCGTCGCCGGTGAAGAGCAGGGCGTTTCGCGCGCAGCCCTCTCAGGAACCATCCAGAACGACATCCTCAAGGAGTTCATGGTCCGCAACACCTATATCTATCCGCCCGAGCCCTCGATGCGGATCGTTGCCGACATCATCGAATATACAGCGCGGGAGATGCCGAAGTTCAATTCGATCTCGATCTCCGGCTATCACATGCAGGAAGCCGGTGCGACACTGGTGCAGGAGCTTGCCTTCACGCTGGCCGATGGCCGCGAATATGTGCGCGCGGCCATCGCCAAGGGTCTCGATGTCGATGAGTTCGCCGGACGCCTGTCGTTCTTCTTCGCCATCGGCATGAACTTCTTCATGGAGGCGGCAAAGCTGCGCGCCGCCCGCATGCTGTGGACGAAGATCATGGAGGAGTTCCAGCCGAAGAAGGCCTCGTCGCTGATGCTGCGCACCCACTGCCAAACATCGGGTGTCTCGCTGCAGGAGCAGGATCCCTACAACAACATCATCCGCACCGCCTTCGAGGCGATGTCGGCCGTGCTCGGCGGCACGCAGTCGCTGCACACCAATTCCTTCGACGAGGCGATCGCGCTGCCGACGGAATTCTCGGCCCGCATCGCCCGCAACACCCAGCTGATCCTGCAACACGAGACCGGCGTCACCAAGGTCGTCGATCCCCTGGCGGGTTCCTATTATGTCGAGAGCCTCACCAAGGAGTTGGCCGACAAGGCCTGGGCACTGATCGAGGAGGTCGAGGCGCTGGGCGGCATGACCAAGGCCGTCAACGAAGGCCTGCCGAAGCGGCTGATCGAGGAAGCCGCGACGCGCCGTCAGGCCGCTGTCGACAAGGGCGACGACGTGATCGTCGGCGTCAACAAATACCGGCTCGAGACCGAGGAAGAACTCGACATCCTGGCGATCGACAATGCGGCTGTGCGCACCGCGCAGGTGAAGCGGATCGAGGATACCCGCCGCCGCCGCGATAGCGTCAAGGTTGCCGAAACGCTGAAAGCCCTTGCAGACATCGCCCGCACTGGAGAAGGAAACCTGCTTGCCGCCGCTGTCGAGGCCGCGCGGGCGCGCGCCACCGTCGGTGAAATCTCCGATGCGATGCGCGCGTCCTTCGGCGATCATGCGGCGGTGCCCGAGGTCATCAGGGACGTCTATGGCGAGGCCTATCGCGATCAGCCGGAGCTTGCCGTGCTGAAGGGCCGCATGGCGGAGGTAACGCAGAGCCTCGGGCGCAAGCCGAAGATCATGGTCGCCAAGCTCGGCCAGGACGGCCATGACCGTGGTGCGAAAGTCATCTCTTCGGCCTTCGGCGATGTCGGCTTCGACGTGCTGGCCGGGCCGCTGTTCCAGACGCCCGACGAGGCGGCCGGTATGGCGATTGGCGAGAAGGTCAATGTTATCGGCGTCTCGTCGCTGGCGGCCGGTCACAAGACGCTGCTGCCGCAGCTGGTCGAGGCGCTGAAGGCAAAGGGTGGTGGCGACGTCATCGTCGTCTGCGGCGGGGTCATTCCGCGTCAGGACTATCAGTTCCTCACCGACCACGGTGTCGCAGCCGTCTTCGGACCCGGCACCAACGTGCTCGATGCCGCAAACTCCGTGCTCGATCTCCTCCAGGGAATCAGGCGAAATACCTGATGCTACCGGCCGGGGCCGTTACCGCCCGGGGATTGCCACCCGCATTTCGATGAAGCGGAAGATCCGGCCGAAGACCGCACCCATCAACAGATAGAGCGTACCGGCGATCAGGAAGGTTTCGAAGGGCGCGTAGGTGCGGGCGACGAAGACGCGGGCGGCACCGGTCATTTCCATCACGGTCACGGCGCTGGCGAGCGTCGAGCCCTTCATGACCAGCACCAGTTCGTTGGCAATTGCCGGAAGGATGGCGCGGTAGGCCTGCGGCAGGATGATCTTCAACAGCAGAATTAGGCGATGCAGCCCGAGTGCCTGCCCGGCTTCCCATTGCCCTACAGGCAGTTGGCGGATCGCACCGGCCAGCAGCTCGGCGGAATAGGCGGCCGAATTCAGGCCGATTGCGAAGATGGCGCAATAGATGGGGCTGCGCAGCACCGGCCACAGGAAGCTGTGGCGGATCAGATCGATCTGGCCGAGGCCGTAATAGACGATGAACAGCTGGACCAGCAGCGGGCTGCCGCGGATCAGGAACGTATAGGTGGAGACCGGCACGCGCAGAGAACGGCGCGAGGAGGTCAGCGCCAAAGCCAGCGGCAGGGCCAGAACCTGGCCGAGCGCGAAGCTCGCCACGGTGATCAGCACGGTGAGGATGAAGCCGTCCTTGACGGTCAGAAACGCCGGAAGAAACAGATCGAAGGAGAGCATGGTCACCTCATATGCGGCGTGAGGCGCAGCTCGTACGCCTTCAGGAGAAGGGACGAGATGCCGGTGATGGCAACATAGAGGCCGGCAGCGGCCAGATAGAAGGCGAGTGGTTGATGCGTCGCGCCGGCGGCGACCACCGATTTGCGCATCAGCTCCTCAAGGCCGACGACCGAGACGAGGGCACTTTCCTTGAGGATCACCAGCCACTGGTTTCCAAGGCCGGGAAGGGCGCGCACCATCATCTGCGGCAGGATGACGAGAAGGAAGGCGCGGGGCTTGCGCAGCCCGAGCGACAGTGCTGCCTCCCACTGTCCCTGCGAGACGCTGAGCAGAGCGCCGCGCAGGATTTCGGTCAGGTATGCGGCGGCAACGACCGACAGCGACACGACACCCGCCGTCAACGCATCGACTTCGACATAGCGGCCGATCATCTTGGTCAGCAGCACCGTGCCGCCATAGAAGACTAGGAAGATGACGAGCAGTTCCGGCAGGCCGCGGATCAGCCCGACATAGCCCATGATGATCTTGCGCGTCAGCGGACTGCCATAGACGGCGAGCGGCGCAAGGGCTGCGGCGATGACGAAGCCCGCGACGAAGCTGGCGACGCCAACGATCAGGGTGGTCAACAGCCCCTGCAGAAGCTGTCCGTGATATTGGACGAGGGCATCAAGCATCTGCGGCAGCCTCCCGGGTCACTGCGCTCTCGCAAAGGGCCGCGAAAAACTCGGCGGAAAAGCCGATCATGTTCTCGAAATGCGAGATCAGGATATTCTCGTCCGGAGAGTGCAGCATCGCGCCGTGATGCGTCAGCCCGGCGCCGAACAGGGTAGCGCCGAATTTATGGACGAAAGGATGCGCAAGCCCCGAGGCGGCCGAACTCGGCTGGATCACCGCTGGCCGCCCGAACCATTTTTCCAGCAGCGCCGCCCCGAGATCGACGGCGGGATGCGACGGGTCGCTTCTGACGCCGAGAACCTCGGCATCGAGGATTTTCATCTCGACGTCGTCAAATCCCTTCGCGTCCAGGTGACGGCGCAGCAATGCGGCGATCTCTACCGGGTGCTGGCCCGGTGCCAGCCGGAAGTCGAGCTTGGCCATTCCGGTGCAGGGCAGCACGGTCTTTGCCCCGTCGCCGTCATAGCCGCCATGGAAGCCGTTGACGTTCAGGCAGGGTTCGAAATTCAGGTGCTCGTAGAATGTCTCAGCATCGACGCCATCGAGCAGGCGCTGTCCGCCGGTTTCGGCCTGCAGGCTTTCGAGCGGGAAGGGCGGGGTCGCGGCAAGCGCGCGGCTGCGGACATCCGGCGCGACGACGCCGTCATAAAAGCCGTCGATCAGGATGCGGCCTGAAGCGTCTCGCAGCGAGGCAATGGCAGCCGCAAGGCGCCAGAGCGGATTGTCGAAAATGGCGCCAAGGCTCGAATGCAGGTCGGCCCGCGCCGTGCGGCATTCGAGCTCGACCGCGAGGATGCCCTTGAAGCCCATGAGAATGATCGGGCGGCCTGATTTGTCGACCTCGCCGAATTCCCACCAGCAGAGGTCGGCCCTGGTGTCCGGGAAGCGGCTGTCGAGGAAGCGGGTCAGCGACGGGCTGCCGATCTCCTCTTCACCTTCGACGATCCAGATCAGCTTGAACGGCAGGGCGCCGGGATGGGCTTGGCGGAAAAGATTCCAACCGGCTATGCGGCTGATGAACTCGCCCTTGTCGTCGGCCGATCCCCGGCCGTAGAGGCGGCCATCGCGCTCGGTGAGCACGAAGGGCGGATCAGTCCAGAGGGCGACCGGGTCTTCCGGCTGCACGTCGTAGTGATTGTAGATGACAAGCGTGAACGGTCCATCGCCGGTCTCGCCGACGACGAACGGGCCGACATCGCCCTTGTGCTGCCCCGTGCTGAAACCGGCTTCGGCAAGAAGGCGCTCGACCTCGTCCGCGCAGGCCTCCATGCCTTCGCCACGGGCGCTGACGGATGGAATGGCCACCAGGGCGGACAGATCGTTCCTGGCTGCCGCCAGGATGTCGGGTGAAATGCGCATGGTCTCTCCTGGAAGGGGAGGCGGGCATGCCGCCTCCCGCATGCCATTATTTCTTGGAGGCGTCGTAGCCGAACCACTTCTCGGAAATGGTCTTGACCGTACCGTCCTTCAGCATCGCTTCGACGGCGCCGTCGACCTTGGTCTTCAGCTCGGCCTTGCCCTTGCCCATGGCAACGCCCTGGCCCTTGCCGAATTCGGCAAAGTCGGCGCTGGTCAGCAGCGGACCTGCATAGGCGAGCTTGTCGGCGCCGCGATCCTTGATGAGCGGCTCCCAGGCGGAACGCTCCATCAGGCCGGCATCGATGCGGCCAGCGACGAGGTCGTCGGCAACTTGGTCGGGACGGTCGTAGACCCGTACGTCGGCATCCGGGAAATGGGCGCGGATCACCTGCTCGTGGGTCGAGCCGGACTGAACGCCGATCGAAGCCTTGGCGAGGGCCTTGGTGAGATCGGCGGCAGACTTGGCCGAGGCTGCATCGCTGCCCGGCGCGGTGACGATCGCGTTCGGAGCGTCGGCATAGGCGGCCGAGAAATCGACCTTCTGCGAGCGTTCGTCGTTGATCGACACGCCGGAGATGACGAGGTCGAACTTGCCGACCTGAAGACCCGGCAGCAGGCCGTCATAGGCCTGGTTCTGCCAGTTGCAGGTGGCGGCGATGCGCTTGCAGATCTCGTCGCCGACATCCTTGTCGAAGCCGATGATGTTGCCGCTGGCATCGACCGATTCCCACGGCGGGTAATCGGCGCTGGTGCCGATGCGAAGCTCGTCGGCAAAGGCGGTGCCCGCGAGAAGCGAAAGCGAGAGCACTGTCAAAAGTCGTTTCATGGAAATTCCCCTTTTGTTTGGAAACGGACTCGATCCGCCGCCCGCAACCGGGCGGCTGGAATTCTTGGGTTTTCGAAGAGATCAGGCGGCCGAAACGGCGGCCTCCTTCAGGAACTGCGAAATGCGCTTCAGGCCTTCGTGGAGCACCGCTTCGCCATTGGTGTAGCCGATGCGCAGATAGCCCTCCATGTCCATGGCGCTGCCCGGCGTCAGCATCACGCCCTTCTGCTCGAGAAGGCGAAGGCAGAAGTCCTCGGAGGAGATCGGCAAATCGTATTTCAGCAGGGCCGTGGTGCCGGATTTCGGCTTGATCCAGGAAATGAGCGGCTCGGCATCGACCCAGTCCGAAAGGATGGAGAGGCCGCTGCGGGTGATCTGATGGCTGCGCTTCAGGATCTTGTCGCGATTTTCGAGCGCGATCGCCGCAAAGTGGTCGTCGAGGCGGCCGACGCTGATCGTGTTGTAATCGCGATGAACGGAAACCGCATGTATCAAATCTTCCGGGCCGGCAATCCAGCCGAGACGCAATCCGGCCAGCGAATAGGTCTTCGACATGCTGCCGGTGCTGATGCCCTTTTCGTAGAGATCGGCGATCGAGGCGGTCATGCCGTCTGCGCCTTCCTGATCCGTGCCGCGATAGACTTCGTCGCAGAGGATCCAGGCGCCGCAGGCACGGGCGATCTCGACGATCTTTTCAAGATAGGCGCGGTCCATCAGCGAACCGGTCGGGTTGTTCGGGTTGTTGATGGCGATCAGCTTGGTGCCCGGGGTCGCCAACTTCTTCAGCTCTTCGAGATCGGGCAGGAAGCCGGTCTTCTCTGTCAGCTTGAGGACCTGGATGTCGGCGCCGATGCTCTCGGGGATCGAATAGTGCTGCTGATAGGTCGGCAGGACGGAGATGACGCGGTCGCCCTTTTCGACGAGGGTCAGGTGAACGAGTGCGTTGGCGCCGATGGCGCCGTGAGTGATTACGGTATTCTCGATCTTCTGGCGCTCGTAGAGACCGGCAACCAGATTGCGCAGCCGCACGCTGCCTTCGATCTCGCCATAGGTGAGCTTCAGCGGCAGCAATTCGGCGGCGATATCCGTCTTGCCTGCCATGTCGAGCAATTCGCCGACAGTCAGCGATTCAACGCAGGTCTCGGCGAGGTTCAGCTCGCAGACGTTCTCGTATTTGTTCATCCAAATCTCGACGCCGAAATTGCGGATCTTCATGTCATTCTCCTGGCTATTGCTTGTGTCTTAGGCGCGGGCGGCGGCGAGCAGGGCGACGGCGGCTGCGACGTCTTCGAGGCCGAGGCCGATCGAGCGGAAGAAGGCCGGGCGTTCGCGGCTGGGAGCCTTGGCTCTTCCGGCCAGCAGTTCGGGCAGGTCGCCGCAAAGCGCATCAGCGCTCCATTGTCCGGCGGCGGCAGCCAGTTTCATTTCGCCTGCTGATGCCGGTGTCGTCGCGCGGTAGTCGCAATAGACGTCGAAGCCCTGCAGGGCCGCGGGATCAACCTCGTGGGCATTGGCGGCATTGGTGCTGATCGAGGTGACGACGGCCGATTTCGACAGCGACTTGACGTCGATGACGGGCTTGCCCGAGGAAGTGCAAAGCAGCACGACGTCGGCGCCCGCAACGGCGGCATTGGCATCGGTGTATTGGCTGACCGCAACGCCACTGGCGATCGCGGCAGGAATGTCCTTGCGGCCGGCGACGTTCGGCGATGCGATGCGCACTTCTTTCCAGGCGCGGATCGTTTCCGCATAGCGCAGATGGGCAAGCGCCACCGGGCCGGAGCCGACGATGGTGAGCACCGACGCATCTGAAGGCGCCAGGACATCGGCGGCGATGACCGATGTCGCCGCGGTGCGCTCGGTGGTCAGCTTCTTGGAATCGCAGAGCAGTACCGGCGTGCCCGTTTCCATCGACATCAGCAGCGTCCAGGCCGTGACCAGCGCCTTGCCGTCGCCGGGGATGTAGGGTGAAAGCTTGGCGCCGAAGATCTTCTCGCCCGAGAGCACGCCGAGATAGGTGATGAAGTCGCCGGCATCGCGCGGAAACAGGCTCAGCGTCTGCGGCGGCTGAACGGCATCGCCATCTGCCAGCGAGCGGAACATGCGCTCCAGCACCGAGCGGACGTCCACTTTCGGAAGAAGGGCGGTGATATCGGCTTCGTGGAGAACGATTGGCTGTTGCGACATGAATGACCTCGCCTTTAAATGCGGGGCAGACGGCTGCGCGCAAATATCCGCTCCCGCGTAGGTGCCCCACGCACGGCTGAAATCGCTGTTGAATAGTCTGCCCATCAAGAGTAAAAGGAGCCTATGAGCAATATATTGCACAGTCAAGTGCGTCGCGATGTCCTAGCGCATGTTTCCGGCAATCTTCGCAGGCATCGTCAGGCCTCCGGGATGAGCCAGGTGGCACTGGCTGAAGCATCGGGGATCAGCAGGCGGATGATCGTCGCCGTCGAAGCCGGTGATGCGAATATCAGCCTCTCCAGTCTCGACAAGCTGGCGGCGGCGATGGGCGTCGGGTTTGTCGATCTGGTGCGTGATCCCGACCGCAGCTCCTCTGCCGATATCAACGAGGTGACCTGGCGCGGAACCGGCCCGGCAAGCGCCGGCGTGCTGCTCGGCACCGCGCCTGCGGCCCACGAGACACAGATGTGGCTCTGGTCGCTTGAAGGCGGCGAGCGCTATGACGCGGAACCGGACCCGCAGGGCTGGCACGAAATGATCTTCGTCACCGAAGGCGTGCTGACCCTTACCGTCGGCGGCGCCGCGAAGGACTACCCGGCCGGGACTTTTGCGATTTACAGCTCGGCCCAGGACTATTCCTACGCGAACCGTCAGACTGAAATCGTGAAGTTCATCCGCAACGTGGTGTCATAGACCGCTCGGCTCAGAAGCCCCCGTCGCTGGTACCATCGCGAAGACCGTCCTGATCGCGTGCCAGGTTTTTCTTGAAGTGGGCGATGAAGCCCTTGATGACCGGCGATGGCTCGACCTTGCGATAGGCGATCGCCAGATCCGATGTCACCGAGCATCCTTTCAGCCTGGTGTAGGTAATGCCCGGAAGCTGGATGCATTGGAACGAGCGCGGCACCAGCGCAACGCCGACGCCGAGCACGACCATGCTGGCGATCGTTATGAAATCCCGGCCGGAGCTGTTGATATGAGGCTCGAAACCGGCTTCGCGGCAGGCGGCGATCGTGTTGCGGTGAAAGCCGGTATCGGCGGGTTGGCGCGGTGTGATGAACACTTCCGGAGAAAGTGATTTCAGGGACACGGATGCGGCACCCGCATATCGATGCCCGGCAGGCAGGGCCACGACGAAATCCTCGCGCACGGCGACTTCCGCTGCCAAGCCCGGCGGAAGCGAGATCGGCGGCCGGATGAAGCCAAAATCGAGCGTCTTGTCGGCGATCTTTTCGAGTTGCTGGCGCATCTCGATCTCGATCAGCTGGAATTCGACACCAGGGCTCGCGGCCTTGAACTTCGAAAGCGCATCGCCGAGCACGCCGGAATAGGCAGCCGAGGCGACATAGCCAACCGAGACCCGCTCCAGATCGCCGCGCGCAGCGCGGTGAACGGCGTCGATGGCGTTCTCTGCCTGACCGAGGACGCGGCGGCCCTGTTCGGCGAGCTCAAGTCCCGGCCGCGTCAGCCGCACCGAGCGGCGGCTGCGATCGAGCAGGGCCACACCGAGCAGGGCTTCGAGCTTGATAATCTGCTGGCTGAGGCCGGGCTGGGCGATGCCTAACCGGGCCGCCGCACGTTCGAAATTCTGCTCTTCGGCAAGCGCAACGAAATATCGGAGATGCCTGAGCTCGAGCGCGGAGCTATTCGCCAATTGCCACCTGTTTTCAGAACCAGCGCTTATGAAAAACGCTCATTGCCTTATTGGATCAAAAAAACGAAAGCGTCTAGTAACGTGACTGAAATTGTCAAGTTTTAGGCGGGTCGTCCCGTCCTCGTCTCCATGAGGTTGCCGTGCGCGTGAAGAATCTATCGCTTGTCCTGCTGTCCACCGTTTGCGGGGCAGCGCTTCTTCCGGCAGCCGCGGTCGCGCAGGATGCGCAGACCGTGACCGAGCTCGCGCCGATCACCGTGCAGGGCCGGGCGAAGCAGGACCCGAATGCGCCGGTGAAGGGTTTCGTTGCAAGGACGAGTTCGACGGCGACCAAGACCGGAACGCCGATTCTCGAAACCCAGCAGTCGATCTCCGTCATCACCGCCGACCAGCTGAAGGCGCAGGATGCCGAAACCGTCGGCCAGGCTCTCGACTACACGCCCGGCGTCGTCAGCCAGCCGGGCGGATCAGATCCGCGCTTCGATGCGCCGCGCATCCGTGGGTTCGATGGCCGTCAGTCGCAATATCTGAACGGCCTGAGACTGATGCGGACGGCAGGCGCGCCGGCGATCGATCCCTATCAGCTCGAGCGTATCGAAGTGCTGCGCGGCCCGGCCTCCGTGATGTTCGGCCAGGGCAATCCGGGCGGCATCATCAACCTGATCAGCAAGCGGCCGACCTTCGACCGCTTTGGCGAGGTGGGCCTGCAGATCGGCAGCTACGATACCTATGGCACCTATTTCGATGCCGGCGGCCCGGTCAGCGACGGGTCGGATTTCGCCTACCGTGTAACTGGCCTGGCAAGAACCGCGAGCGCCCAGGTCGATCAGCTCGACAACGACCGTTATTTCATCGCCCCTGCCGTCACCTGGCAGCCCGATGAAGACACCAAGCTGACGATCCTGACCAGCGTGCAGCACGACAATCCGAGCACGCCGTCGGGCGTGCCTGCGATGTTTGCCAATACGCTCAGCCCGGACTTCTATGTCGGCGACAAGAGCTTCGACCATTCCAACCGGACGCTGACCAATCTCGGCTATGAGTTCGAGCACAAGCTGAACGACACCTGGACCTTCCGCCAGAATGTCCGCTACTCGAATTTCGATTGGGATTATCAGGCGCTGGGGATGTCAACGACCGTCGCGAACGTAGCCTATGGTCCGGGTGTCGGCGCCGATGGTCACTCAATCCTGCGCAATGCGACTTTCCAGGACGAACTGCTCAACACCTTCAATGTGGACAATAGTCTGCTGGGAGAATTCGAGACCGGTGATCTGGAGCACAAGCTTCTGATCGGCTTGGACTATCGCTATTTCAGCAACAATGCGCGCACCCGGTTCTTCCGGGCAACGCCGCTCGATATCCTGAATCCCGCCTATGGTGGACCGATCAGCCTGCTGTCCCGTACGACGGACACGCTGGTGGACACCGACCTCAGTCAAGTCGGTATCTATGTTCAGGACGAGATGGCCTACAACAATTGGCGGGCGACATTTGGCCTGAGGCAGGATTGGGCAAGTACGGATGGCACCACGACGAATTTCCTGGGTGCGACGCCGGCGGTCAGATCTCTGGATCGCGATGACCAAAAGCTGACGGGACGCGTCGGGCTGGGCTATGTCTTCGACAATGGTATCGCACCATATGTCAGCTACAGCACTTCGTTTGAGCCGGTTGCGCCCACGGCAACCTTTTCCGATGTCCGTCCCACGGAAGGCAAGCAGGTCGAAATCGGCGTGAAGTATCAGCCCGAAGGCTGGGACGGATTTTTCTCCGCGGCGGTCTACGATCTGCGTCAGCAAAATGTCCTGCAGACGGTTGGCGGCGTTACCAGTCAGATCGGCGAAGTTCATGCCAAAGGCATCGAGCTCGAAGGAGTGACAAGTTTGACGGATGGCCTCAATCTCAGAGCGGCCTACACCTATACGGATACAGACACGATCGCCCCTGGAATGCTGACGAATCGCCTTCCGCTGGACGGTGTCCCGGAACATGCCGCCAGCCTCTGGATGGATTACAGCTTCGCAGAAGGCTCCCCGCTTGAAGGCGTCGGCATCGGCGCGGGTGTTCGCTATGTAGGCCAGCGCTATGGATACGCAAGCTACGGTACCCCCGCAGTCCTGCACACCTACGACCTCGACGGAGTCACCCTCTTCGATGCGGCACTCACCTACAAGAAAGAAGGCGTCACCGCCTCGCTTAACGTCCGCAATCTGGCTGACAAGGAATATATCGCCAGCTGCAGCTCGTTCGGCTGCACCTATGGCGATGGCCGGACGGTGATGGGCAAGCTGACCTTCAACTGGTGAGGAAACGGCGAAGCCGCGCCCGCACGCTTACGGCGTTGGCTGGCCGCCGAAGAAGTTGAAATAGCCCCAGGCGGCCGCAAAGAGCACCAGGATGGTCAGGACCACGATGAGCTTGCGCAGCGCCGGATTGATCTGGCGCGGCGGCTTCGGCTTGTTCGGTTTCTTAAACTCGATGACGTTGTCGTTCATGCTGCTCTTCTAACCCGATTGCGGCGCCAAGCACAATTGCCGCTCACAACAAGCCGCGCCTTGCGAGACTTTTGAAGAGGGCCGAGATGCCGAATGTCCAGGGCGGGCATTGCGTCGACAGGCGCACGGTGTTGCTAAGCGTTCCGAGCCCGGCCGAAGAGATCTCCACGACATCGCCGAGCTTGTGGGTGAAGCCCTGGTTCTTGGCGTCGCGGTCCTGGGTCGGGGCAAAGAGGGTGCCGAGAAACAGCATGAAGCCATCGGGATACTGGTGGTGTTCGCCGCAGGTCTGCTTGACGAGATCAGTCGGATCGCGGCTGATCTTCGACATTGAGCTCTTGCCGTGCAGAACGAAGCCGTCCTCGCCTGTTACCTTGAGGTCAAGCTCGGCCTTGCGCATGTCGTCGAGCGTGTAGCTGTCGTCGAACAGGCGGATGAAAGGGCCGATCGAGCAGGATGCGTTGTTGTCCTTCGCCTTGCCGAGCAGCAGCGCCGAGCGGCCCTCGACATCGCGCAGGTTGACGTCGTTGCCGAGTGTCGCGCCTTTGATCTCGGCGCGGCTGTTGACCGCCAGCACGATCTCGGGCTCCGGATTGTTCCAGGTGGAGATCGGGTGCAAACCGACATCGGCGCCCCAGCCGACCGACGACAGAACCGGTGCCTTGGTGAACACCTCGGCATCGGGACCAATGCCGACTTCGAGATATTGTGACCACATGCCTTCATCGATCAGCGCCTGCTTGACCTTGGCGGCCTCGGGCGAGCCCGCCTTGATATTCGCAAGGCTGCCGCCGATCAGCGCGCCAACGCGATCGCGGATCGAAGCGGCGCGGTCAGGGTTGCCGGCCGCCTTCTCCTCGATGACGCGCTCGATCATCGACTGGGCGAAAGTGACGCCGCAGGCCTTGATCGCCTGAAGATCGGCGGGCGCCAGCAGATAGGGCTTGCTCGTATCCGGAGTGCCGGTACTGTTTGCGGCAATCGCCTCCAGCGTTCCGGCAGGCGTCCCGGCCGCCGTGCGGACGAAACCTGCGGGATCGGCCAGTTCCAGCAGCGCGCTCAGCGTCGGCACGTCTTTGGAAGTGATATCGATGAGCTGCCCGTCGCGGATCGTCACGATCGACGGGCCACCGGCCTCAGGGTTCCAGATGCGGCCGACGAAGAGGCCGTTTGCGGAAGCGGCGTCGAGAAGCTGGGACATGGTAACCCCTCCAATGCTGATGAGCGATTGCTCATGGAAATTGCGGAAAATTGCCGCCCTCCAGCAGCGCCGGAAATCGATCACATTCGGCCAGCGCGGGCAAGGCTGATCACCGGAAAAACTGACTGCACGTTTCGTTGAAGGCTAGATTTCGGACTTGCGGCCCGGTTGCAGGGGCGTAGGTTCGGCAGCGATTTTTCATCCGCCTGCCGGGGAGAGGAGGCCCCGCCTGCAATGCTGAAATCCTTCGAACACGTCGGCATGACGGTCAGCGACATGGATCGCACCGTCGATTTCTATTGTGGTCTGCTCGGCCTCAGACTTCATCTTCGCAAGAAGCAGCCGGATGGCTTCGATCTCGTATTTCTGGATGCAGGCGGCGGCATGCTGGAGATCGTCGCGCCGCCAGGCGGCGCTGCCAGAGCGGTGGATGTGCCTGACGGGACGGCTGGGATGCGCCATCTGACCTTCCTGTTCGACAGCGTCGACGAGACTTTTGCAAAGCTCGAAGCAGCCGGCGTCGAGGTGAAGGAGCGGCCGCGTCTCGCCTTCAATTCCGAGGTGCTGCACAAGATCGCCTTCCTGCGCGACCCCGACGGCATCATCATCGAGCTTGCCGAGCGCAGGCAGTAGAACGCGCACATTCTTCCGGCCTGATCTTGCTGCTGATAATGCAAGTAAATCCGCTCAAATTTCGTCCACGCAAGTAACGACTCCGTAAGCCCGCTCTGGCAGTCTTCCCGGAGATTATTTTGCTTATTTCAGTTGGACATATCATGAGCCGTACGAAGGACGATTGGATCAATCAGCGTGCCTATGCCATCTGGGAGGAAGAGGGCCGCCCGCACGATCGGGGCGGTGCTCACTGGCAGCAGGCGATGGCGGAATACGAGCAGCTCGAACGAACGCGCGCATCGACCGACGGCAGTGAGCTGATCGACATGTTGCGCCGCACCGGCCGCCTGATGCGGGCTGCTGAAAACGACGCGTTTCGTGTCGTCCGGCCGGAACAGAAGCCGGTCCGCAAGATTGGTAAACGCGCCCAGATTTACAGCTCCAGCAGCGCATAGGCCTTGCCGGTCGGTTTTTCGATATGGGCGGCAACGTTATAGACTGGCGCCCCGCCAGGTGTGCGGCCCTCGTATGTGCCGCGATGGGCATGGCCGTGGACGACCGCATTGACCTTGAAGCGGTCGATGGTTTCCGCCAGACGCGAGGATCCGAGGAACGGGTAGATCTCCAGCGGCTCGCCGACGACGGTTTCGGCGATCGGCGCGTAGTGGAGGATCACCATCGATCTGTCGGCGCGCACCTGGCGCATGGCATTTTCAAGCCGCATCGATTCCTCGACGCTTTCGGCGACCATCGCCTTGATGGCGTTCTCGCCGAAGGAGCCGAGCATATGCCGGCCGAAGCCGCCGGCAAAACCTTTGACGCCGACGAAGCCGACGCCCGCTATCTCCGCCGCCTGGCCGTTCAGCAGTTTCACCCCGGCATCGGTCAGGATCTGGGTCACGTCCTCGACAGACCCGCTTTCGTGGTCATGGTTGCCGAGAACGGCAACGACGGGAACCGTGCAGCTGCGCAGATCGGCAGCGAGAAGCTCAGCCTCCTTGGGCTTGCCGAGATCGGTGAGGTCTCCTGCCATGACGAGAACATCGGCAACACCGGAGACCTCGGCAAAAAGCTCCTTGTAGGATTTGGCGCCGTCTTCCTTCACATGCAGGTCGGCGACGGCGGCGACGCGGATCTTCTTTCTCGTCTCAGCCATCGGCTTCCTCCCATTCGCCGCGCGGCTGTCCCTCGCCACCGACATCGGCAAAACCCCATTCCTTGACGTCGATCTCGAAATCGACGCGCGAATACATCCGTCCGCGGCAGATGCGCATCTGCGGCAGCGGCAGCTCGCGCTGGGCCGCAAGGCGCTCCAGCAGCTCGTCGATCAGCCATTGCGGGATCTTGTCGCGCTCGGTCGGGTAGATCCACCGGAAGTTCAGGATGGCAATCAGCAGCACTTCCCAGTGCACTTCCATATAGCCAAGCAGCTTGCGCCAATCGATCTTGTCGTGGGCGCGCAGGATCACATGGGCAATATCTGCGCCGTCATAGCGGTGGCGCAGCTGTACGAAGAATTTCGACCAAAGCAGCTCTGTCGGGCTGATGATCCAGACCGGACAACCGCACATCTCCACCTGACGCGCATCCTTGAACCAGTCGTCGCCGACAGGCATCGTGCCGTTGGACGATGCAAAAATGACATCGAAGAAATGCTTGCCCTTGAAGACCTTGCCGAGCCAGCGCTCATCCTCGACTTCGACGGCGTAACCCTTGTCTTTGAAATGCCCAAGGATGCGGCCGTAGTCACCGGCCTTGCAGAAGATGTCGAAATCCTTCGTCTGCCGCTGGATGCCGGTGTAGGCGCAGACAGCATAGGTACCGGCGACCAGAAACGGGATCTTGCAATCGACAAGCTCACGCACGGCTTCAGCGACGAACGGTTCGGCATCCGGGTCAATCAGCTGCGGAACCGCCCGCGCTTTCATCATCGCGGCATTCGGCTTGGCCTTCTTGCTGGCTGCGGTCGTGGCGTTCATCGTCCATTCTTTCGTCAGAGACTGCCGTTCGCGAGCCGCATGACCGGGTCGGGATCGATTACATCACCTGCTCGAGACGCACAGGCGGACGGCGCTTGGCGGCCATCAGAAGATCGAGTTCGATCGAGGACGGGCCGAAGCGCACGAACAAATCTTCGGCCTGATCGTCTTCAAGGCCGTATTTCTTGGCAAATTCCGGAAGGCTATACGGGCGGCCGCGCAAAGTACGGCCACGGCGCTCGGTTTCTCGGATCTGTGTCATAAGGTATTCTCCCCAGGCTCGTTGAGGATGAAGAACCGATAAAACGCTTAAAAGTTCCGCTTTTTGGAAACGTGAAGGTTTTGGTTGTGCCGCGGAGACGATGGCCTGCGGCGTTCCGAAACATGCCAGACATCGCTATGGAAACGCTCCGGTCACGAAAAAATATCCGCCATTCAACGGATCGTTTGCTTTCAATGTCAGCGCTTTACCCTTATCTTGGGGCATCCTTGTCGATATCATAGGCTCCTTTTGTTAGTCGAAATCATTATCGTGGTCCTGCTTACCGTTCTGAACGGTGTGCTCGCCATGTCCGAACTTGCTGTCGTTTCTTCCCGCCCTGCCCGTCTTAAAGTTCTCGCCGATCACGGCAGCCTGGGGGCCACCCAGGCCATCAGACTTGCCGAAAATCCCGGACGCTTCCTGTCCACCGTGCAGATCGGCATCACCCTCGTCGGCGTGCTTTCGGGCGCCTTTTCCGGCGCCACGCTCGGGGGACGCCTGACGCAGTGGCTGTCGGAGCAGGGCGTTGGCCCGGCGCTGTCGGATGCGCTCGGCGTCGGTACCGTGGTCGTCGCCATCACCTACCTGTCGCTGATCGTCGGCGAACTTGTGCCGAAGCAGATCGCGCTGCGCGAACCGGAAGCGGTTGCCGCCAAGGTGGCGCCTGCCATGGTCGTGTTGTCCAAATTTGCGCTGCCGCTCGTCTGGCTGCTCGATGCATCGGGCAAGCTGGTGCTGAAGCTGCTTGGCCAGTCCGGCAAGGTTAGCGACGGCGTGACCGACGAAGAGATTAAGACGGTTCTTGCCGAAGCGCAGAGTGCCGGCGTGATCGAAAGCGAAGAATCGGCGATGATTTCGGGCGTCATGCGCCTTGCCGACCGCACGGCCCGCGCCCTGATGACGCCGCGCCGCGATGTCGAGGTCGTCGATGTCGATGACACTCCGGAAGAAATCCGCACCCTGCTGCATGCGACGCGCCGCTCGCGTCTGCCGGTTCGCCGTGGCAGCTCGGACGAAGTCTTCGGTGTCCTGTTCGTCAAGGACTATTACGACGCCATGAATGCGAATGGCCACGCCGACATCCAGGCGCTGGCTCACGAAGTTCCGGTCATTTCGGATCTGTCGACCGCAACGCATGCGATCCAGGCGATCCGCAAATCGCCCGTTCACATGGTTCTCGTCTATGACGAATACGGCCATTTCGAAGGCGTTATCTCGTCGGGCGATATCATGGAAGCGATCATGGGCGCGCTGCTGGAAGGTCCTTCGGAAGAACAGGCAATCGTTCGCCGCACCGATGGCTCCTATCTGGTATCCGGCTGGACACCGATCGACGAATTCGCCGAGTTCATGAGCTTCAAGCTCGACGACGACATCGAGTTCCAGACTGTCGCCGGTCTCATTCTCGAAGAGCTGAAGCACCTGCCGGAGCTCGGTGAGAGTTTCGTCAAGAATGGCTGGCGCTTCGAGGTCATCGACCTGGACGGTCGCCGCGTCGACAAGATTCTCGTGTCGGCCGAGGCCGATGAGGGAGAAGCACGGTCGGCGTGATGCCGGCCGCCTGTGGAAATCTTACCCGGCTTACGGTGCTGCTTCCCGTCTGCGCAAAAGGCAGCTAGGTTCCTGCAACCCTGAATGCAGGAAGCCTTGATGCAGGACATGCGGACATTGATTGCAAAGCCCGCCGCGGTGGCGATCGTGCTGTTTGCGCGCGCCATAACCGCGGTGCGTGCCATCTGGTCGAGCGAAGGCCTGCCGCCACGGCGCTGCGTCTATTTTGCCAATCACTCCAGTCATGGCGATTTCATTCTCGTCTGGGCGGTGCTGCCGCCCAGAATGCGGGCCGAAACCCGGCCGGTGGCCGGTGCCGAATATTGGCTGAAATCCAGGCTCAGTACCTTCATCGGCCGCGATGTCTTCAATTCGGTGCTGATCCAGCGGGACCGCGAGAACCGGACGCAGGATCCGATTGCGCAGATGGCCGATGCCATCGACAGCGGCTCGTCGCTGATCATTTTCCCAGAGGGCACGCGAAACCAGACCGAAGAACAGCTGCTGCCGTTCAAGAGTGGCATCTTTCATCTCGCCGAAGCGCGGCCGGATATCGATTTCGTGCCGGTCTGGATCAATAATCTGAACCGCGTCATGCCGAAGGGAGAAATCGTGCCGATACCGCTGATCTGCACCGTGACGTTCGGCAGCCCGATGCAGCTGGAGAGAGGCGAGACGAAGGAAGATTTTCTTGAGCGTCTGCGCGCCGCGATGCTGGCGCTGTCGCCGAAAACGGCCGGAGCTGGCGAATGAACGGGGCGCAACACGATTTGATCACCCTGGTTCTCGGCATTTTCGGTGTGCTGATCCTGGCATCCGCCATCGGCTATGTGCTGCACCGCAAGCTGTCGCCCGACGGTTCCAATAGCGCCATCGAAAACCTCAATGCCCGCATCAAGGCCTGGTGGATCATGGTGATCTTCATCGGCGTCGCCTTTCTGGCCGGGCGGGCAGGGGTCATTATTCTCTTCGCCTTCTGCTCCTTTGCGGCGCTACGTGAATTCATCACGCTGACCAATACCAAGCGGGCCGACCATTGGGCGCTCGCCTCGGCCTTCTTCGTCGTTCTGCCGATCCAGTATTATCTGCTCTGGGCCGAGGAATACGGCATCTATTCGATCTTCGTGCCGGTTTATGCGTTCCTGCTGATGCCGATCATCTCGGTGTTGCGCGGCGATACCGAGCGCTTCCTGATCCGCATCGCGGAAGTCCAATGGGCGCTGATGATCTGCGTCTTCTGCGCCTCGCATGTGCCGGCGCTGCTGACGCTGACGATCCCCGGATATGAAGGCCGCAACGTCCTGCTGATCGCCTTCCTCGTTATCGTCGTGCAGCTGTCCGATGTGCTGCAATATGTCTGGGGCAAGCTCTTTGGCCGCACCAAGATTGCGCCGAAACTCTCGCCCTCAAAGACCGTCGAAGGCTTCATCGGCGGCATCGCCAGTGCCACGCTGATTGGTGCGTCGCTCTGGTGGATCACCCCGTTCACGCCCTTCCAGGCGGGCCTCCTGGCGCTCATCATCACCCTGATGGGCTTCTTCGGCGGGCTCGTCATGTCGGCGATCAAGCGCGACCGCGGCGTCAAGGATTGGGGCCACATCATCGAGGGCCACGGTGGCCTGATCGACCGGCTCGATTCCGTCGTCTTCTCGGCGCCGATCTTCTTCCATCTCGTTCGTTACTGGTGGTCGCTGACATGAGCGGCCTCGTCGCGCGGCTTGGCCGAAGCAGCGCCGTGCATGTCGCCTTCGCCTTTCTCGCCATGGGCAGCTGGGCGCTCTTCGCCAACCGTTCCTATCCCTTGCCGGCCATGCTGATGGCAGGCGCCGTGCAGGGCATGCTTTCCGCCTGTCTGACGTTGTTTCTGAAACGGGCGGTCGAGGCACTGTCCAATCTGTTTTCCGGTGGCGTCCGTCTCGTCGCGCCGCCGCTGATTGCCTGCCTGGGATCGGCGACCATTCTTGTCGCCTTCCATATGCTGAGCGGCACGCCCGAAATCCTGAACACCATCGCCGTGCCGCTTGCCGTTTCCACCAGCTATGCGGCGATCTACAATTATTCGATCTCAAGAGGGAGAACTGCGCCGTGACCGAGGCCGGAGACCGCCGTCCGCTGACGAGCCGCAATACATGGTGGGCGCAGGCAATCGCCCGTTGGCTGGCGCAAAAGTCGGTGACGCCGAACCAGATTTCGCAGGCGAGCATCGTGGCCGCGGCGCTGGCCGGACTGTTCTTTTATTTCGCCGGACAGGACATTGGCACAGCCCGGATCATCTTCCTTCTCCTCGCAGCCCTTTCCTGCCAACTGCGTCTGCTCTGCAATCTGTTCGACGGCATGGTCGCGGTCGAGGGCGGCAAGGCTGCGGCCGACGGTCCCTTCTGGAACGAGTTTCCGGATCGCGCCGCCGATATCCTGATTTTCGCAGGCATTGGCCTCGGCATCGGCTTTGCCGGCCTTGGCTGGGCGGCGGCCGCTTTTGCGGTTCTCACCGCCTATGTCCGCGAGCTTGGCCGTGCCTGCGGGCAAGGCGCCGATTTCTCCGGCCCGATGGCCAAGCAGCACCGCATGGCAACCGTCACGGCGGCAGCCGTCCTGTCGATCTTCGAACCACTGCTCGGCCTGCACAACGATGTTCTGTGGGCCGCGCTCTGGATCGTGGCCGTCGGCGCGGCAATCACCGCGCTGCGGCGCGGCCGCAACCTCGTTCAGGCAATGAAGCGCGGCGGCTGACGCGTCAGTCCTTTGACAGCAAGGCCATGACGGCAGCGCGATCAGGTGCGCCGAGGCGACCGCCGAAGACCGTGCATTTGAGCGCGGCGGCAGCCGAACCCAGCCGGATCGCATCTTCGGGCCTGACGCCCTCGGCAATCGCCAGGGCATAGCTTCCGTGGAAAACATCGCCCGCCGCCAGCGTATCGATGGCCTTCACCCGAAAGGCTGGAACATGAGCGACGGCGTCTTCCTGCTGATTCCACCAATAGCAGCCGCGTTCTCCTGCAGTCACGGCGATCAGGGCATGCGGATAGCGCTCGCGAAGGATCGGCACCATTGCGGCAGGGTCGTCGCATGAGCAGAGCAGACGTGCGGCGGGTTCCGAGAAAAGCAGATGATCGCCCTCTTTCGCCAGCATATCCAGCGTTTCTGCAGGCGCAACGTCGCCGTCGAGGATGGCGGGTTTGCCGGCCTGGCAGGCTGCCTGAAGTACCTTTTTGGCCAGCCCGGGCCAACGCACATCCACCATGACCGCATCGAAGATTGAGAGATCGGGGGGCGTCACATCGCGCACTACCTCGTGCAGCCGCTTGTCGTAGAAGGGAACGATGAGCCGCTCGCCATCATCGTCGATGAGAATACTTGAGACTGCGGAGCGTGCGCCCGGTACGAGCGTCATCCCTTCCACGTTTATGCCTGCCTGCTGCAGATCGGAGATGATCTGATGCCCGGCGGGGTCATCGCCGGCGGCGGCCCAGAGGCTTGCCATGCCGCCCAGCCTGACAATCGCATAGGCGGCGCTTGAGGCCATACCCTCGGCAACCTGCAGCATTTCGTAGGGAAGCACCTTGCCCGGCTTCTCCGGGATCGATCGCACCCTGAACAGCGTGTCGAGTACTGCTGCGCCAACGCAAAGCACATGGCGCTGGCCGGTGAATGGAGGAGATGACAGGTTCAAGGCTGCGGTCACTCGTTTGGTTGAATTGTCCTGCCTAGCCGCCCTTGACCGCGCCTGAGGTCAATCCGGCAACGATCTGTCTCTGCGCAAACATCGTCAGCACCAGCACCGGCAAGGTGACGATCAGCGCGGCCGCGGCCAGCGGCCCCCAGCTCACCTGCTCGAAGGACAGCATGTTATAGACCGCAACCGGAAGCGTTCTCGTTTCGCGGCTTGCGAGCACGATACCGAAGACGAAGTTGTTCCACGAGAAGATCACGGACAGGATGAAGGCGACGACGATGCCGGGCCTGGCGATCGGCAGCGCCACCAGGCGGAACACCTGCCAGGCCGTCGCGCCATCGATGCTGGCTGCCTCCTCCAGCTCCTTTGGCGTCGTCTCGAAATACCCGATCATGATCCAGACAACGATCGGCACGGTGACCACGAGATGGATGATGATCTGCGGCCAGAGCGTCCCGAGCAGGTTCAGCCATTGAAACAACAGGAACAGTGGGATGAGGAAGGAAAGACCCGGCGTCATGCGGGCGATCATGATCACCATCGCCGAGCGCTCCGCCTTGAGCCGGGCGATGCCGTAGCCGGCGGGAACGCCGATCAGAAGGGCCAGCAATGTCGCGCCGCCGGTAACCAGGATCGAATTCCAGAAATACAGGAAGAAATTGTTCTCCTGAAACACCTGAAGATAGTTCGACCAGGCGAAGCGTTCCGGGATCAGGATTGGCGGATAGGCGCCGTTGTCGATTTCGTATTTCAGCGATAACGAGATCATCCAGAGGAAGAACAGGATGACCGGCGAGACCATCACCAGAGCGACGAAGAAAAGGCCGATGCGGTCGAGCGTCTTGCGCTTCATCATCGTGTCTCCGTATCCGACCAGTTGGCGCGCTGACGGACCATCATCAAAACGAAGGACAGGACGACGATGATGACGAAGAAGATCACTGCCATCGCCGAAGCGTATCCGATGTCGTAGTAGGAGAAGGCGGTGTTGTAGAGATAGATGTTGATCGTCTCCGACGCCGTGCCGGGCCCGCCCTGCGTCATCGCATAGATGATGTCGAAGCTCTTGACGGCGTCGATCGAGCGGATGATGACGCCGATCATCAGGAAGGGCGCAATCATCGGAAGCGTCAGATAGCGGAATTTCTGCCAGACATTGGCGCCGTCGATCTCGGCACTTTCATAGGGTTCGCGCGGCACGGCGGCCAGACCACCAAGCACGATCAGCATGATCAGCGGTGTCCACTGCCAGGTCTCGACCAGCACCAGCGAAGGAATGACGCTCTTCTGGTTGTAGATCCATTCCTGCGGACCGATGCCAGCGAGCGACAGAAGATAATTGAGCACACCGAGCTGCGGATGGAACATCATGGTCCAGACGAGCGCAATAGCAACAGGCGTCGCCATCATCGGCATGACGAAAATGCCGCGCAGCAGGCCTCGGAGCGGAAATTGCGCGTCGAAGATCAGTGCGGCCAGTGTTCCGAAGAACAGGGGGGCGACGACGGCAAGCAGCGTGTAAACAGCCGTGTGCCAGAGCGACTCCCAGAAACGGAAGTCGGTGAACAGCCGGATATAATTGTCCAGGCCGGCAAAGACGACGGCCTGGCCAAGTGTCCAGCTATTCACGCTCATCCACAGCGTGAAAACCCACGGAAAGACGATGACCGCGGCAATGACGATCAGTGCCGGGATCACGAAGGGCCAATAGTTCGGAGCAAGCCTGTTCGGCTTGCTCCTCGCTTTTGCGTCACGTCCGCTCCGCGCGGTTTCCATGCTCACGGATGCCATTATCCCTCGCTTCGTGCCAGGACCGGTTCGAACTGCGCGGTTGCCGTCTTCAGCTCGGCCGCCGGATCGGCGCCGCCGATCATGTTGGTGAGGCCGACGCCATAGATGTCGCGGAACTCGGTGACCGGAATGATGACCGGCAGGGCGAGCTGCGAAACCTTGGCGGAGCCTGCAACGGCATCGACCCAGGCGCTCGGCATCTTGACGCCTTCGCGAACCTTCGGATCCTCGAGCACGGAGTTGCGGAACGGAACGCCGGCACCGGCCTGGAGCAGGCGGGCACCCATTTCCTTGGAGATCACCCACTGGCAGAAGAGGTAGGCGGCTTCCTTGTTCTTGCTGGCGGCAACAACACCGATGCCGTCGCCCGTCGTCGCCGCTGCCTGCGCCTTCGGGCCTTTCGGCATGACCCCGTAGCCGACCTTGCCGACGACGCGGGACTTTTCCGGGTTTTCGATCGGCGGTGCGAAGCCGACGCCATCGAGCCACATGCCGATCTTGCCCTGCAGGAAGGCAGACTGCGCTTCGGCCCAGTTGAAGCCCGAGACCCCGACCGGCGCTGCGTTCGTCATCAGCTGCTGGTACATCTTGGCGGCAGCCACGGCTTCGTCGGAGGTCGTCCGCAGCTTGCCGTCCGGGCCGAGCGGCGTCGTGCCGTAGCCCAGCATCAGTGTCGTCCAGACCGGTACGTTGGCATTCTTCAAGCCGCGGGCGACGAAACCATAAGTGTTGCTGCTCTTGTCGGTCAGGGCTTCGGCAGCGCTGACCATCTCCTCGAAGGTCGCCGGATAGGACAGGCCCTTTTTCTCGAAGAGTTCCTTGTTCCAGTAGACGATCCAGTAATCGACCGAGAAGGGCAGTGAGCGCAGCTTACCCTCGGAATCCTTGGCGAAGGTCATGCCGGCCTCGGCAAAATCGCTTTCCACCAGCGATGGGTCGGTAAGCGAGGGATCCTTGAGGAAGCCGCTGATATCGGCCAGCCAGCCGCCCTTTTCGAACTGGCGCTTCTGGACATGGTAGCTGAGGTGGACGACGTCGAAGCTCGGCTTGCCGGAGCTGAGTTCGATGGTGGTCTTCTGGCGCTGCTGCTGCTCGGGCGTCGCCTCGGCATTGACCTTGATGCCGGTCAGTGTCTCGAATTCGCTGAGATATTTCAGGATCGTTTCGCTGCGCGGGCTCTTGACCAGGTTGACCTCGAGCGTCGTTCCCGCGAAGCGCTTCCAGTCGACCGCCGCCGAGGCCGGCTTGACGCCCAGGATGCCGACTGCTCCGACCGCGGCAGATCCCGCCAGAAAGCTCCGGCGGGTGGGATTGATGAATGAAGATGCCATGCTGTTTCTCCTCCTCCTTTGTGCCCTGCGATCTCCTCACCGCGGGCGATCGTCTATAGTCTCAGCGCACGGCTTCGCGCGTGATTGATATGTGCGGCGAGGGCATTGACCGCCTCGTCCACATTGCGCCGTTCGATGGCCTCCAGCACCTTGAGGTGCTCGCCCATGACAGGACCGACGCGGCCGTCGATGCGGAAGCGCTCCTGGCTGATCAGGCGCATCTTGATCGAGTTGACGCGGTAGGCGTTGGAAATGATCGTGTTGCCGAGCGCGTCGATAAAGGCGTCGTGCATGCCCCAGTCGACCGCTTGGGCATGGACTTCGAGCTCATGCGATGCGTTGCCGCCCTCGATTGCCGCGACGATGTCGCGATGCTCGGCGAGCATGGCCGCAACGGTCGCGTCGGTGGCCGTCTGCGTGAACAGGGCGACGGCCTCCTTCTCAAGAAACAGGCGAAGCTGGAACGCTTCGCGGATCAGGTTGAGGTCGATATGGGCAATCTGCAGGCCGCGCTGCGGCACCGTCTTGATCAGCCCCTCCGCCTCCAGACGCGGGATGAGCTCCCTGATGGCGCCGAGCGTCAGTCCCGTGAGTTCGACCAGCCGGCGTTGGGAGACGAATTGCCCGGGACGGACGTCGCGCGCCAGCAGATGCCGGGTAAAGCTCTCATAGGCTTTCTCCCGTAGCGTCGGCTGCTCGTCGGCTCCATCCATGGGCTTCTCCTCGTACATTCCGCTCAGGCCGCCTTGGTGCGAAACAGGCTTTCGAAGGCAGAAGCGAGTTCGCGTCTGCCGCCGGCCGAGATTGACGTCAAAGGCGGACGGACTGCAAGCCATGTTTCATCGTTCGTCATGGTTGCCACCATGACTTTTACGGCGGGCGTCACGGGATGCTTCAGGAGCTCTGCAACGAAACGTTCGACGCGCGTATCGTCCTTACCATCGACCGCCATGGCGCGGACCTCGAGCGGCGCGAAATTCGCCATGCCCGAAATCGCTCCCTGGCCGCCCAGCCGCACGCCCTTGGCGAGATGGCGCTCGTCGCCGATCAGTATGATCAGGTCGCCATGGGTCTTCAACAACGTTTCGGTATAGGGCCAGTCGCCGGATGAATCCTTGACGCCAGTGACGATCGCCGGGAAGGCAGTCCTGAGGCGGCCGATCAGATCGATGCTGAGGGCAACCATTGTCACCGAAGGAATGTTGTAGACCAGCACATCGCGGGCTTTGTCGCCCACCTGCGCGAAGACGTCGGCATACCAGGCAAAAAGCCCGTCGTCGCTGACGTTCTTGAAGTAGGACGGCGGGGCAAGCAAGATGTTGCGCACGCCTTTCGAGAGCGCCTGCGCCATCTGATGGGCGGCATCCTCGGCGGCATCGACAAGCACACCGGCAACGATCTGCGACGGTTCGATCCCTGCTTCGATGAAGGCATCGAGGATCCGTGCGCGCTCTTGGGTGCCGATCGAGGCGCCTTCGCCGGTCGTGCCGAACAGCGTGACGCTGGCGCAGCCGGCTGCGAGACTCCGCCTCGCCTGCTTCACCATGACATCGGCCGCAATCGCGCCACTGCTTTTGAAAGGCGTCGCCAGAGCGACCGACAAACCAAATCCCGCCACCGTTTTCTCTCCTGAAGTCAGTAATCAGAGAGCTAACATGTTAGTAATTTACTGTAAACCTGTTTGTTGTGGATGGGTGCCGGGCATGAAGCGGCTTTTGACGGGCCGATAGGGCGCCTGCGGAAAAAAGATTGATCCGGTGCGCGTGCCCCCTTACTCGATAGGTGAGAGACAAGGATTTCCGCGATGACCGAAACCGACCCGGCCTCCGTTCCCGAGCGCAAGCGCGGCTCAGGCGTGAAGATGGTCTACGAGCTGCTGCGCGACGAGATCCTCGATCTGGTGCTGCCGCCGGGTAGCCCGATCGACGAAGTGCAGCTTGCCGAGCGCTTCAAGATGTCGCGTACGCCGATCCGCGAGGCGCTCGTCCGGCTTTCCGGCGAGGGGCTGATCGATACGCTGCCGAATCGCTCGACGATGGTGGCAAATATCGACTTTCTCAACATGCACACCTTCTTCGATGCCCTGGTGCTGATGTACCGGGTGACGACGCGGCTTGCCGCGCAATATCATCGCCCTGAGGACCTGAGGGCGATCCGCGCCGAGCAGGCCCGCTTTACGGCTGCCGCAGAGGCCGGCGATGCGCTGGCGATGATCGCCACCAATGCGGCGTTGCATGCGGCAATCGCCGAGGCCGGACGCAACCCCTATTATATCAGCCTGTTCAACCGGCTGCTCGACGAGGGCCGCCGTATCCTGAGGCTCTATTACCAGTCCTACGGCGACCGCCTGCCGCAGCAATTCGTCGACGAGCACGAGGACATGATCGCGGCGATCGAGGCGCGGGATATCGATGCCGCCGACAGGCTGGCGAAGGCGCATGCCGAGCAGATCGTTGCGCAGATCCAGGCATTGTTCTCGCGGAACCAGAGGCACGATATCGATTTGTGAGACGTCGGCAATTTCTTGTCGACAAATAAAATACAAAGTGCTAAATGATATATCAGAGCTTGAGGCGCTGATAGGTCCGTGCCCGTGCTGCCCCGATCATTCGCTATCCGCTGAAGGAGTTTGACATGAAGGCCAAGATCTTTTCCGGCGTCATCCCGGCGCTCATGACCCCCTGCAAGAAGGACCGGACCCCGGACTTCGACGCGCTGGTGCGCAAGGGCAAGCAGCTGATCGCCGACGGCATGTCGGCCGTCGTCTATTGCGGCTCCATGGGTGACTGGCCGCTGCTCAGCGACGAGCAGCGCATGGAAGGCGTCGAGCGCCTGGTCAAGGCCGGCATTCCCGTCATCGTCGGCACCGGTGCGGTGAACACCGCCTCGGCCGTTGCCCATGCGGCGCACGCCCAGAAGGTCGGCGCCCACGGCCTGATGGTCATCCCGCGCGTGCTCTCGCGCGGCTCGGTCATCGCCGCCCAGAAGGCGCACTTCAAGGCGATCCTCTCGGCAGCCCCGGATCTTCCGGCCGTCATCTACAACAGCCCCTATTACGGCTTCGCCACCCGCGCCGAACTGTTCTTCGCGTTGCGCGCCGAGCATTCCAACCTCGTCGGCTTCAAGGAATTCGGCGGTCCGGCAGACATGCGCTATGCGGCCGAAAACATCACCAGCCGCGATGACGGCGTTTCGCTGATGATCGGTGTCGACACCGCGGTCTTCCACGGCTTCGTCAACTGCGGCGCCACCGGCGCCATCACCGGCATCGGCAACGTCCTGCCGAAGGAAGTCATCACGCTCTGCAACCTGTCACAGGCGGCTGCGAAGGGCGACGTCGATGCGCGTCAGCGGGCTCTGGAGCTGGAACAGGCTCTCGCCGTCCTCTCCTCCTTCGATGAAGGTCCGGATCTCGTCTTGTTCTTCAAGCATATGATGGTGCTGAAGGGCGACGAGGAATACACGCTGCATTTCAACGAGAGCGACACCCTCAACGACAGCCAGCGCGGCTATGTCGAGATCCAGTTCAAGCTGTTCAACAGCTGGTACGGCGAGTGGAGCAAGCTTCCGGGCGCGGTTGCAAAGTATAAGGCTTGAGACTTTTCTAGGTCTGAGTTTTGAGGCGGCTGGAGGCAACTCCGGCCGCTTTTGTTTTGAGCGGTTGTCTTTACGTCTCCCTCATTCCTGTGCTCCTACAGGAATCCAGTCACCGCGCGTCTGCGCGGTGGGAAGAGTCTTTTCGGCCCAAGGGCTTGGGGCTGGCTGGATCCCTGTGACAAGCACAGGGATGAGGGGAGTTTGCGGAGCGCTGCCCGCTTCAATATGCCAAGTCGGCGTTGGCGGTGAAGTACAGGCGTCGCCTACTCACCCAACAGAATCCAACCCCAGCGTCAGCTGCCGGTCCAGCTGCTCTATCTCCGCCTTCGTCAACACAATCCCCTCAGCAAGCGACTTAACCCGCGCCGTATAGCGGCGCTGCGAGGGGAGACGGGCACCCTGGCCGGCGATCGCTTCGAAGAGAACTTCGGCGCGGGCGAACGGATCTCCGGCGCGGCCTGATGCAAAGGCCTGTGGCGAGAACGCAAGCACCAGTTCGCCGTGGCGCGGCGCCAGGGTCGTGGTGCCGAGATAGTCGAGCACTTCGGGGCTGGTGAGGTCGCCGATCATGATACCGGCCAGCAGTTCGACCATTGTGCTGATCGCCGAACCCTTATGGCCGCCGAAGGGCAGCATGGCGCCGGCGAGTGCGGCTTCAGGCTCGATCGTCGGTTCGCCATCGGCGTCGATCGCCCATCCCTCCGGCAGTTTCTTGCCGGCGCGGCGGTGAAGCTCGATCTCGCCACGGGCGGCGACCGAGGTGGCGAAATCATAGACGTAGGGCGTCTTGTCCGGGCGCGGCCAGCCGAAGGCGAGCGGATTGGTGCCGAGCAGCGGCTTGTTGCCGCCAGCCGGCGCCACCGTTGCGTAGCTCGGGCACATGACGATTGCTGCGAGGCCTTCGGCTGCGACAGCCTCGACCTCGGGCCAGAGAGCCGAGAAATGCGTGCAGTCGTTGATAACGAGCGCCGCGAGGCCGGAGGCGCGGGCACGTTCTGCCAGCAGCGGCAGACCAAGCTCGAAGGCCGGATTGGCAAAGCCGCCCTTGGCGTCCACCTTGACGATCGCCGAGCCATCAGGCTGGGCGAGTACCTCAGGCACGGCATCGGGTGTCACCTTGCCGGCCTTGATGGTGCGCAGCACGCCCTCGATGCGGTAGATTCCGTGCGATTTGCAGGCGTCGCGTTCGCCTGCGGTGATGACACGGGCGACCGCCTCGGCCTGGACGCCGTTCATGCCGGCCTTCCTGAAAATGGCGACGACGCGTGCCTGCAGTTCACCGGCCGTGAAAATCGAAGTGTCAGTCATCAATGCGGCTCCTCAGCCCTTGGCCCCGAGTTGCTGATCGACCAGCGCCAGCCAATAGTTGACCCCGTGGATGATCGCCTCGTCGTTGAAATCATAGGCGGGGTTGTGCAGGTCCGCACTATCGCCGTTGCCGAGCCAGATGAAGGCGCCGGGGCGCTTCTCCAGCATGTAGGAGAAATCTTCCGAGCCCATGGTCTGCGGGTAGTCGTCGTTCACGCGCCCCTTGCCGGCCACGCGTTCGGCTGCGGCGACCGCGACCCGGGTCTTTGCCACATCGTTGACGGTGACCGGGTAGCCGGGGCGCCAGTCGATCTGGGCCTCGGCGGAAAACACCTTGGCGGTCATCGTCACCACCTCGCGGAAGCGCGCTTCGACGGCCTTGCGCGTCTGCGGCTGCATCGTGCGGATGGTGCCGCCGATCTGGACGGCCGCCGGGATGACGTTGAGCGCCCGGTCATTGCCGCCGTTAACATAGGTGATCGACAGAACCACCGGATCGAACGGATCGATGAAGCGCGAGGTGATCGACTGCAGCGCGGTGATCATATGCGCCATGACGATGACCGGGTCGTGGCTGAGATGTGGCGAGGCTGCGTGGCCACCTTTGCCGTTGATGGTGATGATGAAACGGTCGCCGCCTGCCATGATCGGGCCGCTGCGGATGGCAAAGGAGCCGACAGCAAGGCCGGGCTCGTTATGCATGCCATAGACTTCCTCGATGCCGAAGCGTTCGAGCACGCCTTCCTCGATCATTACCCGGCCGCCGCCGCCGCCCTCTTCTGCCGGCTGGAAGATCAGCACGGCCTTGCCGGCGAAGTTGCGCGTTTCGGCGAGATGTTTGGCGGTGGCGAGCAGCATGGCAGTGTGACCGTCATGGCCGCAGGCATGCATCATGTTCTCGACTTTCGAGGCATGCGGCAGGTTGGTCTGTTCCGACATCGGCAGCGCATCCATGTCGCAGCGCAACGCGATCGTCTTGCCGGCGCCGAGCTTGCCGTTGATGACGGCGACAACGCCCGATTTCGCCAGACCGCTGACAACTTCGTCGCAGCCGAAGGATGTCAGCTTGTCGATGACGAGCGCCGACGTGACGGGCAGGTCGAAAAGCAGTTCCGGATGCTGATGAATGGTGCGGCGCCAGCCCTTTGCCTCTTCGGCAAGGGCGGCGAGGGACGGATCGGATGTCATGGAGCCTCCAGGAAACGCATTCGCTTGACTGTCAGCAAGGGCATAGCCCGGCATCAGGCCGTTTTCCAGAACGCAGTCAATTAAAGCTGGACTTTTTCGCCATCTCACCCAATTGGGGGCGGCAGAATCGTTATGAATAATCAATTCTATTCTGATCGGCGGATGGGACAATCGATGTATCGCGAAGAAACAATTCCGGGACTTGTCATAAAGCTCGTCTCGGTTGCCAATAAAGTGACCGATCTTTCCGATGTGGGAAAGAGAGATCTGGTGAAGGATACCGTCTCCCGGGTTGAGACCATCTGCGAATTGCTTGATGACGACCAGGACAATCTCCGCGTGATCGCGGATGAGTTGTGGGATGCTGTGGTCGATCTTGGTGCCGGCAAGAGCACAAACGACCAGCTGCGCGCAGCACTCCTGGGCCTCGCCGCCGCTGCCGCGGATCTGCATGGCGCCTCCAGGGATGGCGCTGCGGCATCGCCCGCGCAGGATGCGCCAGTTCGCATCATTCATTAGTCCTGTCTGCGCTCACCTGCATAAATTAGCGCCACCGAACGCTTGACATCGCGGCCGTTAAGGCCGAAGCCGCGAGCGGCATCGATTGTGCTGCTGGCGCGAGGAAATACCCGATAATGAAACCGAATTCAGCCACGGCCGCCGCCGGCAATATCGTCATGACCGGCATCGTCTTCATGCTGATCGGCGATCTGCTTTTCGCGCTCAATGACGCGATGGGCAAATGGCTGGTGGCGAGCTTTGCCGTCGGTCAGGTCTTGGTCATCCGCTCCCTCGGCGCTTTCTTCGTGCTCGGCCCGATGATCGTCCGCCAGGGTCCGCGGGCGCTTTTCAATGTGGAGCAGAAACGCCTGCAGCTGATGCGCGTCTGCATGGCCACATTTGACGTCGGGCTGTTCTATGCGGCCGTTGCCTATCTGCCGCTGGCCGACGTCATGACCTTCTATATGGCTGGGCCGATCTATGTTGCCGCACTTTCGCATTTCTTCCTCGGCGAGAAGATCGGCTGGCGGCGCTGGCTTGCTGTTTTCATCGGTTTCGTTGGTGTCGTAATCGCGTTGCGGCCATCGACGGCGATGCTTTCACTGCCATCGATCTTCGGTCTCGTCGGCAGCTTGGCCTTCGCGCTGACCCTCGTTATGAACCGCTATCTGCGCTCCACCAGCGATACGACGCTGGTGACGTGGCAGACGATCGCCGCCCTTGCAACCGGCATCGTGCTGGTCGTGCTAACCGGCGACTGGCGAAACGTGACGCTTATCGATCTCGGCGGCATGCTGCTCCTCGGCGTTGTCGCTACCTGCGCGCATCTGCTGATTACCCGCGCGCTGAAGCTGGCGCCCGCCTCGCTGCTGGCGCCGCTGCAGTATACTCTGCTGCTCTGGGCGATCGTGCTCGGCTACGTCTTTTTCAACGATGTGCCGGATACGCAGATCATTGTCGGCGCCGCTATCATCGTCTTCGCCGGGCTGTTCATCTTCCATCGCAAGAATATCAAGGGCACCGTGCCGGCCGAAGCCGTGCCGCCGGATGGGCACTAACTCTCAGTGCCCTCCAGGTGCCGCATCCTGCTTGAGATCGATGCGTCGAAGGATCAGCGCCAGCGGCACCATCAGCGCTGAGATGATCATCAGGACGTGGAAGACGTCGATATAGGCCAGATAGCTCGCCTGGGTCTGCACCTGATTGCCGATCCAGCCCATCGCCTGCGACTGCGCATCGAGCAGGTTTGAACCTCGATGGGCGAAGAACTGCGTCGCCTGATTGAGCGCGTTCGTATAGCCCGGTTCCGACGGGATGACATGCTCGACCAGCCGGCTCTGATGCCATTGCTCGCGGTGGGCCAGCACATTGGAGGCGATCGAGACGCCGATCGAGCCGCCGGTATTGCGTGCCGCGTTGATCAGCGCTGAGGCTTGGTCGGTCTGATCGGGCCGTAGGCCGTCATAGGAGGCGGCGGTGATCGGAATGAATATCAGCGGCAGGCCGAGGCCGAGATAGAGGCGCGACCAGACGAAGAAGCCGAAGTTCAGATCGGCGTTCAGCCGCGTCATGTCCCACATCGCCAGCGCGATGATCGCCATGCCGATGGCGATCAGATATTTTGGCTGGACCATCGATGTCAGGCGTCCGGCCGCAAACATCATCATCATCGTCACAAGGCCGCCGGGCGACAGGGCAAAGCCGGCCCAGGTCGCGGTGTAACCGAAATTGGTCTGCAGCACCTGCGGCACGAATTGCGTCGTGGCGATCAGGATCGCGCCGGTTGCCAGCATGACGATGACGCAGGCGCCGAACTGGCGGCTGGCAAGCAGCCGGACATCGATCACAGGATTTCGATGGGTCATCAGCCACGGGATGGCAAGGGCGAGGGCCAGCGCGCAGACTGCGGCCGTGGCAATGATGAAGTTCGAGCCGAACCAATCCTCCGTCTGCCCGCGGTCGAGCGCCAGTTCCAGCGCGCCGAGGAATGTTGCGACCAGTAGGAAGCCGGTAATGTCGAAGCGCGTGCCTTTGCTGCGCATTTCCGCGCGCTCCTTGCGAAGCGATTCCGGCTCCTGCACCAGCATGTACACGAGGATGAAGGCAAAAACGCCGACCGGCCCGTTGATCAGAAAGCACCAGTGCCAGGAGAAATTGTCGGAGAGATAGCCGCCGAGCGTCGGGCCGATCACCGGGGCGACGACGACGGCGACACCGAACATCGCGAATGCCTGGCCGCGCTTGGAGGGCGGGAAGGAGTCGGCGAGGATCGACTGCGATATAGGCACCATGCCGCCGCCGGCAAAGCCCTGGATCATCCGGAAAACCAGCAGCGACTCGAGATTCCAGGCAAGACCGCAGCAGATCGAGGCGACGGTGAAGGTGGCAAGGCAGAGCAGATAGAAGCGCCTGCGGCCATAGCGCTTGGCGATGAAGCTGGAGGCGACCAGAATGATGGCATTGGAAACCAGATAGGTGGTGACCACCCAGGACGCTTCATCCGCGCTGACGGCGAGGCCGCCGGAAATATAGCGCAGCGCCACGTTGGCGATCGTCGTGTCAAGCACTTCCATGAAGGTCGCGAGCGATACGACCATTGCGATCAGCCATGGGTTCGAGGCCCCGGACGCGGCTGAGCGCGCGCTTCCGGCCGTGGTTGCGGCGCCGCTCATCTTAGTTCCTCGGCCGGACCGTCACGGTGGGGATCACCGACATGCCGGGGCCGATGGCGATGTCCTTCGGCCAGTTGTCGGCGATGATCTTCACCGGCACGCGCTGGGTCACCTTCACATAGTTACCGGTGGCATTTTCAGCCGGCAGCAGCGAGAAGGCGGTGCCGGAGCCGGGCTGTACGGAATCCACCTTGCCCTTCAGCAGGTGATCCGGATAGGCGTCGATCGTCACATCGACGGGCTGACCGGGGCGCATGTCGGTGAGCTGCGTTTCCTTGAAATTGGCGGTGATCCAGATCTCGTCGGGAACGAACATGGCGATTGCCTGACCCGCCTGCACATATTGGCCCTTCGAGCCGCTGAGCTTGACAACCCGGCCGGGCTGAGCTGCGGTGATGGTCGTGTAGTCGAGGTTCTGCTGCGCCGCCTCGACCTGCGCCTCGGCTTGGTGAAGGGTGGCGATCGCGCTCGCCTTCTGCGCTTCGGCGGCGGCCTGGTTTTTCACCGCTGAGGTGACGCTCGCCTGCGACTGGGCGAAATTCGCCTGGTTCTGCCGCAAAGTCGACGCGGCCTGTTGGGCCGACTGTTCGGAACCGGCGCCGCTCTTGACCAATTGCTGCTGCCGGCTGTTTTCATCATTGGCATATTGGAGGGCTGCGGCGGCCGAGGTCTGCTGCGCCTTTGCCTCATCGATTGCCGCACCGGCGGCGGCGATCTGCGCTTCGGCACTCGATATCGCGGCCTTGGCGACGCCGATCTGGCCGTTCGATTGATCGAGGGCAATCTGGTAGTCGCGTGGATCGATCTTGACGATGACGGCACCGGCATCGACATGCTGGTTGTCGGAGACGGGAACATCGGCAACATAGCCGGAAATCTTGGCTGCGACCGAGAAACTGCGCGCATCGATGAAGGCGTCATCGGTGCTTTCATAGGGATGGAAATAGATCAGCCAGACGAGGTAGCCGAGGACCGCGACGGCCGCGATCGCGACAACGATGAGGAGTGCCACCAGAGGATGGCGCCGGACAATCGAAGGCTTCTTTTCCTCTTTGCCGGTGGGCTCAGCGTCTGCGCTGTCCTTCGGTTCCTCGCGTTGATCTTCGTCCAGTTGCGGTGCGGTGCGCTGTTTCTGGTCCACGGCGGATCTCGGTCGTTGATGGAGGAATAGCGCCAGAACGCATCAACCGGGCTTTCAGTTCCTGGTCCCAGGCTGCCGTCCCTGCGGCTTTTTGGGCACTGCAATTGCGCCGGAGAATTTCTCGCATTCTGCGGCTAAACATTGCTTGACACAGAATTGGCGCAAGTATCTGAATGGTTACAAGAGGAGCGGGCGGGTCGCGGCGCGCCGTGCAAGCAGGAGGATTATTTCGAGATGTTGAGATTTGCGGTCATCGGGATCGATCATGGGCACACGTTCGATCACGTCAAAGGATTGCTTGCGGCCGGCGGAGAATTCGTTGGCTACTGCCCGAAAACCTCGGTTCCGGCGCTGCGCGAAAACTTCGAGAAAACCTACCCGGATACCCCGCAGATCGATCGCGAACAGCTGTTTGCCGATCCGTCGATCGATGTCATCTGCATCGCCGCCATCCCGCGTGACCGTGCAGGCCTTGCGATCCGCGCCATGAAGGCGGGGAAGGACGTCATGACCGACAAGCCGGGCGTCACCACCTTCGCGCAGCTTGAAGAGGTGAAGAAGACGGTTGCCGAGACAGACCGCATCTTCTCGATCTGCTTTTCCGAGCGCCATTGTGTGCGCTCCGCCGTCAAGGCGGGAAAGCTGGTCAAGGAAGGCCGGATCGGCAAGGTCATCCAGACGATTGGCATGGGACCGCACAAGCTGCAGCTGCCGACACGGCCGGACTGGTTCTTCGATCCGGAAGCCTTTGGCGGCATCATCGTCGATATCGCCTCGCATCAGGTCGATCAATTCCTGTTCTATACAGGCTCGACGAAGGGCGAGGTCGTCGCCAGCTCGATCGGCAATTTCGGCATGCCCGATAAGCCGAAATTCGAGGATTTCGGCGAAGTGCTGCTGCGCTCCGACCGGGCGTCAGGCTATGTCCGCGTCGATTGGTTCACACCCGAAGGGCTCGGCACCTGGGGCGATGGCCGTCTGACCATCCTCGGCACCGAAGGCTATATCGAGCTGCGCAAATACATCGATATTTCCGGGCGTCCCGGCAAGGACCATCTCTTCCTGGTCAACGGCAAGGAAAACATCCACATCGACTGCAGCGATGAGAAACTCGACTATTTCGATGCCTTCACCGCCGATGTGCGCGGTCGCAGCGAGACCGCGATGCTGCAGACCCATGTCTATGAAGTCTGCCGGCTGTCGCTGGAAGCGCAGACCAATGCCGTCAGGCTCGGCGGACGATAGGAGAGCCTGCCATGACACAGAAATTGCGCGTCGGCGTCATCGGAGCCGGTATTGCCGCCCGGCATCTTGCGGGCTTCGACTGGAACAAGGATTTGTTCGAAGTGCCTGTCCTTTGCTCGCTGGACGAGGAGCGGGGACGGGAGCTCTGCGCGAGCCACGGCATCGGCGAATATACGCAGGATGCCGATACGCTTTTTGCCCGCGCTGACCTCGATGTCATCGACATCTGCACGCCGCCGGACACGCATTTCGCGCTCTGCAAGAAGGCAATAGAGTCAGGCAAGCATGTGATCTGCGAGAAGCCGCTGTTCGGCTCGATCGCCGAGGTCGACGAGATGACCGGGATCGTCGCGCGCGCCGGCGGCAAGATGCTGATGCCGATCTTCCAGTATCGCTACGGTTCCGGCCTGCAGAAGCTGAAGCGGCTGATCGAACTCGGCCTTACCGGGCGCCCGTTCCTGACGACGATCGAAACGCATTGGTGGCGCGGCCCGGATTATTACGCCGTGCCATGGCGCGGCAAATGGAAAAGCGAACTCGGCGGCGGGCTGCTCGGCCACGCCATCCACGCGCACGATATGCTGAACTATGTGCACGGCGCTTGCGCCGAGGTGTTTTCCTATGGCGCGACGCTGGTCAATCCGATCGAGGTCGAGGACACGTCGGCCATTTCGGTGAAGATGCAGAACGGCTCGCTGGCGGCGCTGTCGATGACGCTGGGGTCGCGCAAGGAAATCTCGCGGCTGCGCTTCTGCTTCCACGATCTGGTCGCCGAAAGCATTCTGGAGCCCTATACGATGGGCCGCGATCCCTGGACTTTCATCGCCGGGACCGAGGAGCATCAGAAGCGTGTCGATGACGCTCTTGCAGGTTACAAAGTCAAGGAAGACGGTTATACCCGCCAGTTCGAGCTGTTGCATCAGGCAATCACTGATGGCACGGAGCCGCCGGTGACGCTGCAGGACGCGCGCAACTCTCTGGAACTGGTGACTGCAGCCTATCACTCGCAACGAACCGGCAAGCCGACCCCGCTGCCGATCACGGCGGAGCATCCGCTTTATCGTTCCTGGCTGCCGGAAGGGTAGCTCAATCCACCCCATCTCTGTGACATCCCGTGGGCGCAGCCCGAGGCAAAGAGATGAGGGTATTGGAGAGGGCAAGATCGCAAGATGTGGCCCTCGCAAGTCTTACGACGGGATAGACCCCAGCGCGTAGAGGATCCCGCGCAGCTCTGCCAGGCCGCGCATGCGGCCGATCGCCGGATAGCCGGGTGTGACGGTCTTGTTGAGGTCGTCGAGCATGCGGTGGCCGTGGTCGGAGCGGAAGACGATCTCGTCCTTGGCGCTACGCTTGCTGTCTTCGGCAACGAGTTCCTTCAGCACCGCGACCATGTCGACATCGCCCTCCAGATGGGCGCTTTCGTGGAAGGTCCGGCCGTCGCCTTCGCGCTTGGTGGCGCGCAGGTGGGCGAAATAGATGCGCGAGGCGAAACGCCTTGCGATCGCGGGCATATCGTTTTCGGCGCGGACGCCAAGGCTACCGGTGCAATAGCACATGCCGTTGGCAGGCGAGGGAACGGCATCGAAGAGCGCCGCATAATCCTCGGCATTCGAGGCGATACGCGGCAGGCCGAACAGTGAGCGCGGCGGATCGTCCGGATGCAGCGTCAGCTTGACGCCACGGGCTTCGGCAGCCGGCGTCACGGCCTGCAGGAATTCGATCAGATGCTGGCGAAGCTTCGCGGCATCGATGCCGGCATAGCTTGAGAGCTTGTCGCGGAAGCCGGGAATGGTCAGCGGCTCGGTGGTGGAGCCCGGCAGGGCAGAGGTGATGATGCGGGTGATCTCGGAGATCTCTTCCTCGCTCATCTCGTCATAGACCTCGCGTGCCCGCTGCTGGTCTTCAGCCGAGTAATCGTTTCCGGCGCTCTGGCGCTGCAGGACGAAGAGATCGAAGGCCGCAAAGCGCTCGTGGTCGAAGCGCATGGCGGTGGCGCCTGTCGGCGTGACGTAGTCGAGTTCGGTACGGGTCCAGTCGACGACGGGCATGAAATTGTAGCAGACGATCGGGATATCGTTGGCCGCGACCGCTTCGAGGCTGGCGATCCAGGCCTCGATCTCGGCCTTCGCCTTGCCGCCCTTGCGCTTGACGGCATCGGGGATCGGGATGCTTTCGACGACGGACCAGGCGAGCGGCGAACGCCCGGCGGGTGTCGTCTCGATCATCGACTTACGCTCGGAGACTTCCTTTTCCGTCCAAGCGCGGCCGATTGGAACCTGGTGCAGCGAAGAGACAATGTTGGTGGCGCCGGTCTGGCGCACCTCGTCCAGTGTCACCGGGGCTTCGGGCCCAAACCATCTCCATCCTTGCCGCATCGGGTTCCTCCTCGTCAGTCGTTTCTATATTTTTGGCTTCTAGCAGAAATAATCGGGATAGCGGGTGCGCAGCTCCGCCACATCGGGGATGACGGCGCTGAGGTGATGCAGGATCGCCTCGCGGGCAGCATCGACGTCATGACTGGCGATCGCATCGCGGATGACGATATGCTCGCGCACCACATTGTCCATGCGCCCGAGCGCCGGCAGCGTCAGGCGGCGGGCGCGGTCGATCTGCACTTTCACGGTTTTCAGGATCGCCCAGATGCCGGGATAGCCGGCAATCCGGGTGATCGCTTCGTGGAAGGCTTCGTCTTCCTCGTGAAAACCCGATGTGTCGCCCAGCGAAGCCAACGATTTCTGCCTGCTGATGATCATATCGAGCCGCTCGATATCTGCGGGTGTTGCGATGCGCGTCGCGGCTTCGATGGTCGTCGTTTCCAGCGCCTTGCGCACGACAACGGCTTCGGGAATGGCCGAAACGGGAACCCGGGAAACGACAGTGCCCGACTGCGGGTAGATATCGACGAGCCCGCCTTCGGCAAGCCGCAGCAGTGCCTCGCGCACCGGGGTACGGCTGACACCGAATTCTTCGGCGATCTTCTTTTCCTGGAGGGCCATGCCGGGCGGCATGCGCAGCGAGACGATATCGGCGTAGAGCTGGTTGAAAATGGCGTCGGCCGTCGTCACACGGCGCAGCTTCGCCGGTCTTTCCACCGTGGGCGGAAAGTCGATCGCTTCGGAGCCGGATGCCTGCCGCATGCTATTTCCTGCACGTTGACTCTGTTGTGCATACTAGTATATCAATCCTCATCCATTGCCAAGGCTTGCCGATGAGGAGCGGTCGCTTTGCAAGGCTTTCAACCGCTTTTCGGCGGTTGGCCGGCGTTTTGATCTCGCCTGGCAGATCACGGGAGAGCAGGCTGTCTGGGCTCGTCCGCAGACGCCGCACAAGAGGAGGAGAGACCCATGAACATTACGCGCAGAACATTCGTGAGTACCGCCGCGGGCGTTGCCGTTGCCGGCATGCTGCCCAGCCATCTGTTTGCCCAGGCGAAGAAGCCGGCGAGCCCGGTGACGATCACCATAGCCGACGTTGCCGGCAATCTTGCGCTGACGCAGGGCATGTTCGAAGCCTATGCCGCCGAAAAGGCCGACTGGGTGTCGAGCTTCGCCTTCACCAAGGCGCCGGCCCCGGAACTGCCCGGCAAGATCAAGGCGCAGCAGGCGGCAGGCAAGGTCGATATCGATCTTGTGCTGACCGGCACCGACGCGCTTTCGGCTGGTGTCGACCAGGGTCTCTGGATCGATCTCGGCGCGCATAAATCCGAGCTTCCCAATCTTGAAAGCATCCTGCAGCCGCAGGCCTTCAAGATGCAGGGCCTTGCCAAGGATCAGGGTGTCGTCATCACCTACTACCCGTCCGGCCCGCTGATCGAATACATGCCGGACAAGGTGGCGACGCCGCCGAAGACGGCGCAGGAGCTGCTCGACTGGACGAAGCAGAACAAGAACAAGTTCCTCTACGCCCGCCCTGCCAATTCCGGCCCCGGCCGCACGCTGCTGATGGGTCTTCCGTACCTTCTCGGCGACAGCGATCCGCGTGATCCCGCCAAGGGCTGGACGAAGACCTGGGAATATCTGGCCGCTCTCGGCGAGAACATCGAATACTACCCGACCGGCACCGCCGTGGTGTTCAAGGAACTCGGCGAAGGTACCCGTGACATCGTGGCCACGACGACGGGCTGGGACATCAACCCGCGCGCCCTCGGCATCGTTCCCGCCGAAGCCAAGGTGCAGAAGCTCGACGGCTTCCATTGGGTCACCGACGCGCATTATGCCGTCATCCCGAAGGGCGTATCGGACGAGAAGATCGCGGTGCTGATGGATGTGCTGAACTACATCCTGCAGCCGAAGCAGCAGGCCATCGCCTATGACGCCGGCTATTTCTATCCGGGCCCGGCCGTCAAGGATGTCACCATCGACATGGCGCCGCAGGAGAGCCAGGACGTGATCAAGGAATTCGGCCGTCCCGAATATGACGACTGGATCGCCAACAACCCGCTGGAAGTGCCGCTGGAGCCCAAGCAGCTCGTCGAAGCCTTCCGCATCTGGGACGAAAAGATCGGCGCCAAGAAGGGCTGATCGCAATCCATGGCGCCGGTCATAGGGCCGGCGCCCTCATTGCCTCGATATGTATGGAGTTTCGATTGAACGCGCCCGCCCAGAACGCAGCGCCGTCGTCGCGCAACAAGGCCCGTCTCGAACTGGACGGCCTTCGCCGCTCGTTCGGCGCCTATAACGCGCTCGACGGTATCGATCTTGCGATCGAACCCGGCGAGTTCATCGCACTGCTCGGCCCGTCGGGCTGCGGCAAGTCGACGGCGCTGAACTGTATCGCCGGGCTGCTTGCCCTGTCGGGCGGTGAAATCCGTCTCGGCGGCAGCCGCATCGACCAGCTGGAGCCCGAAAAGCGCGGCTTCGGCATGGTGTTCCAGAGCTATGCGCTCTTTCCGCATATGAGCGTTCGCAAGAATGTCGGCTTCGGTCTGGCGATGCAGGGCATCAAGGGGCCGGAAGCGGACAAGCGGATCAATGATGCGCTGGCGCTCGTCCGGCTCGAAAGCCAGGCAGACAAGCTGCCCGGCCAGTTGTCCGGCGGCCAGCAGCAGCGCGTGGCGATTGCGCGTGCCGTCGTCATCCGTCCGCCGATCGTCCTGATGGACGAGCCCCTTTCCAATCTCGATGCCAAGCTCCGTCTTGAAATGCGCGCCGAAATCCGCGGCATTCACGACCAGATCGGCTCGACGACAATCTACGTGACGCATGACCAGGACGAGGCGCTATCGCTGGCCGATCGCATCGTCGTCATGAGCCAGGGCCATATCGAGCAGATCGGCACGCCGCAGGATCTCTACCAGCGCCCGGTCAATCTGAACGTCGCCGATTTCATGGGCTTCCGCACCCGTATCCGCGGCCGCGTTACCTCGGTGTCGGGTGACGAAGCGCAAATCGAGGTTGGCCCGGCGCGGCTGACCGGCACGATGCGCGTACCGCTTCAGGTGGGCGATGCCGCGGTGCTTTCCGTGCGCCCTGAAGATCTGGTCGCGGTCGCCGGCGATGGCATTCCCGCCACCGTCAGCAGCATGGAATATCGCGGTCGCGCCTTCTTTGGTCTGGCCAAGTCGGCTGACGGCTCCGATCTCTATTTCCGCTCGGACGACGTGCTGCTGCGCGGCGCTGCGACATTCCTGCAGCCGGCCGCCGGGCGGGCGCTGCTCTTCAAGGAAACGGCTGCATGAGCGGGCCATCGCTTCGCACCCGGCTTGCGGTCCGCGGGCTCGACGGCACGACGATGCTGGTGCTGCCGGGCCTGATCTTCATGCTCGCGTTGTTCGTCTATCCTTTCTTCTATGGCGTGGTGGATTCGCTGACGCCGAAGGATGGCGGCGCGTGGTATGCGAATTATGCCAAGTTCTTCAGCGATCCCTTCCAGTACAACACCATCGGCGCTACGATGTGGCTGGCGTTGCCTGTCACCATCCTCAATCTGGCGCTCGCCGTGCCGATCGCCTTCCGCGTCCGCCTGATGCGCCGCCAGCGCCTGCTGACGACGATCCTGGTGCTGCCGATCACGCTCGGAACGGTCTTCGTCGCCGACGGCCTATTGACCTTTCTCGGCCCGCGCGGCTGGTTCAATCAGACGCTGCTGCTGATCGGTATCCTCGATGCGCCGGTGAAGCTGACCAACAATTATTGGGGCGTCTTCGCCTCGCTGCTGATCACCGGCTTTCCCTTCGCCTTCCTTCTGACGCTCTCCTACATCACCGGCATCGATCCGGCGATCGAACAGGCGGCGGCGACGCTGGGGGCCGGTCCGCGCAAGCGCTTCTTCCGGGTCTTCCTGCCGCTTCTGGTGCCGGGTCTCGCCGTCACCTTTTGCCTTGCTTTCGTGCAGGCCTTTGCAGTCTTTCCCTCGGCGGTCTTGCTCGGCGCGCCGGCCGGGCCGACGCGCGTCATCTCGATTGCGGCCTATCAGGCGGCCTTCGAGCAATATGACCATTCACTGGGCTCGGCGATCGCGCTCATCATGGGTGCCGTCGAGCTTGTCGTCGTGGTGGCGGTTCTCGCCGGCCGCTCGTTCTTCTATCGCGGCCCTGCCGGCGGCACGAAAGGCTGAGCCATGATCCGTGACCAGGGCCTCACATCGAAAATCTGGCGCTTCGCCGTCTGGGCCGTTGCAGGACTTTTCATCCTCAACCTCTTGGCCGTCATCGCCGTCGTCATCATCAATTCCTTCTCGACGCGCTGGCTCGGCACCTGGCTGCCGGCCGGCTGGACGACGCGCTGGTATTTCAGCGCCTGGAAGGAATTCCAGCTGTCGAGCGTCGTCCTCGTCACCTTCCAGATCGTCTTCACGGTGACGGTGATCTCGGGCATTCTCGGGGTGCTGACGGCCTATGCGCTGGCCCGTCGCGACTTCCCCGGCAAGAAGCTGATCGTTCTGCTCTTCCTGCTGCCGCTGCTGATCCCGCCTTTGACCTACGGCATTCCGCTTGCGACCGTGCTCTATCAGCTCGGCCTCGGCGGTACCTTCTGGGGCGTCGTGCTGATCAATCTCGTGCCGTCTTTCCCTTTCGTCGTGCTGGTGATGATCCCGTTCATCGAACAGATCGATCCGCGCATCGAAGCAGCGGCCCGGGTGTTCGGGGCGGGGACCACGAGCCTGTTCATCCGCATCCTGCTGCCGCTGCTTCTTCCCGGCATGCTGGCGGCGCTGCTTCTGGTTCTGGTGCGCACCATCGCCATGTTCGAGCTGACCTTCCTGATCTCGGGGCCGACGACGCAGACGCTGGTCGTCTCGCTCTACTACGCGGTCTTTGCCTCCGGTGTGCGCGCGGCGCAGTCGATCGACGCGATGGCGGTGATCTACATGATCACGACGCTCTTCTGGCTCATCATCGCGCTGCAGTTCGTCAACCCGACGCAGATCGTCGCCCGCGCCAAGCAGCAGTCGTCGCATTAGGCATTCTGGTTCGCGCTTCGCATGAAGCCGATGGTCGCGAACCAGAGCACCACGCCGATGCCGATCAGGCAGGCGGCGATGACGTATTGTATCGGGTCGCGTCCGGTCCACGGACCGACGAGGAACAGGCAGGTCGCCGCGCCGAGGACCGGCACGATGGTCGGGGTGCGGAAATGCGGGTGATCGACCTTGTCGCGGCGCAGCACCAGCACGGCGATATTGACGACGGCAAAGACGCCGAGCAGCAGCAGAGCCGTGGTTCCGCCGAGTGCCGGAACGCCGCCGGCAAACAGGATCAGGCCGACGGCCAGCAATGATGTAAAGCCGATGGCGATATAGGGCGTCTGGCGCGCGGCATGAACCTTGCCGAGAGCGGCCGGAAGCACCTCTTCGCGGCTCATACCATAGATCAGCCGGCTCGCCATCATCATGTTGATCAGCGCCGAATTGGCGACCGCAAACATGGTGATGATGCCGAAGACGCCGATCGGGAAGTTCGGCGCGCCCGCCTGCACCACCTTCAGCAGCGGCGTCTCGCCTTCGCCGAGCTCGGCGGCCGGCACCAGCGTGATCGCTGAGATGGCAACCAGCACGTAGATAACGCCTGTTATGAATAGGCCGCCAAGTAGTACCTTCGGGAAGATCCGGCTCGGCTCCTTGCATTCCTCCGCCATGTTGACGGAATCCTCGAAGCCGACCATGGCGAAGAAGGCGAGCGTCGTGGCGGCGATGACCGACCAGAACACGCCATGCTCGCTGCTCGGCTGGAAGGTCCAGGCGCGCGATACGTCGCCCTCACCACCGGCAATCGCCCAGAATCCGATGCCGATAATGATCAGCAGTCCGGTCAGTTCGACCATCGTCAGGACAACGTTGAGCTTCACGCTTTCGCCGACGCCGCGGAAGTTGATGGCGGCGATCAGCGCGATGAAGGCGACGGCAATAAAGGTCACGCCATAGTCGCCGAATTCAAAGCCGAAAGCCTCGGAAAAATTGGCGGCAAAGGCGCGCGATGCCGTCGATGCCGAGGTGATGCCGGAGGACATGACGGCAAAGGCGATCAGGAATGTCAGGAAGTGGACGCCGAAAGCTTTATGCGTGTAGAGCGCCGCGCCCGCGGCACGCGGATATTTTGTGACCAGTTCGAGGTAGCTCAGCGCTGTCAGCAGCGCCACGACGAAAGCGATCAGGAATGGCAGCCAGACGACCCCGCCGACTTCGGCTGCAACCTGCCCTGTCAGCGCATAGATGCCGGTGCCGAGAATATCGCCGACGATGAAGAGCAGCAGCAGGCCCGGTCCCATCACCCGTTTCAGTTCCGGCTGCTCCGGCAGGCTTTTCAACGGCGCTCCGCTCATCAGTTGCTCCTCGTCATCCCAGCCGCAAGCGGCTCCTCTTTTTGGAACTAGAGCGGGAATTCCGGAAGAAAAGCAGAGATTTGCTCGGAGAGCGTGCTGTATCCGCCGGCCGGGTGGAGCGACCGCCGGCACCTAAGGGCGTTTGCCTAGATCGAAAAAGCTTCCTTCAGGCCGAAGCTCTTGCGCTCGCGCAGATCGAGATCAGCCTCGATATGGGAGATGTGATGCACCATCAGATCGCAGGCGCGGTCGAGGTCACCAGCCTCGATGGCGGTAACGATATCGCCATGTTCGGAATGGCCGCAGCTCGAAACCGCCGACTGGCCGTAGAGGGCGATGACGAGCGATGAGCGGGCAACCAACTCTTCCATGAAACGCTGCATGATGGCGTTGCCCGATATCGATGCCAGCGTCAGGTGGAAGTCGCCGGAGGCCTTGATTTCGGCCCGGCGCGCTGTCTGTCCGCGCTCGCTGATCAGGCGTCCTTCTTCCTGAAGCAGCTGGCGGAGATGCTGGATCTGCGATGGCGTGATGCGGGCGGCTGCCTCGCGCAGGATGCCCGGTTCGACGAGACGGCGGGCCGCGAAGATCTGCTTCGCTTCATCTGGCGAGGGATAGGCGACAAAGGCGCCGCGGTTTTTCTCGACGCTGACGAGGCCTTCGTAAGAGAGCGCCTGAAGCGCAGCGCGGGCCAGCGTGCGGCTGACATTGAAGAGATTGCCGACATCGGCTTCCGACAGTTTCGTTCCAGGCGCGAGCCGGCGTTCGACGATCGCGTCGCGGATTGCATCGCGGATCTGCTGGGTGCCGGTGTCGGCTGAATCGTCTGCCTGCAAAAGCGCGTTGGCTGAAGGAGTCATGAAAACGGGTACCTGATTGCAGCCGCAATGATAGCCAGCTTTGCATCAGAAGTTAAACGAATTTTGCGCGCAAAATGGCGCTCAAATTGTATACGATATACTGCGTAAATTGCAGACGAAAGCCTATTTCCTGTGCAGAATTTTCACTGCCTCTAATTTGCGCTTAAGCCAGTCTAATCCTGTTTTCCGTTGAATCCCATGGCTTTGACGCAGTGCAGCAGAAACTGGCACGGCAGATGCATTGTCTTACTCGAACAGGGGAAGACATGATGTCGAAAGCGGCAGAGATCGATATTGCATCCGTTTCCAAGGTCTATGGCAGCACGACGGCCGTGCATGCCATCAGCCTCAAGATCCCGGCGGGATCCTACTGCTGCTTCCTCGGCCCATCCGGCTGTGGCAAGACCTCGACATTGCGGATGATCGCCGGTCACGAGAGCATTTCTTCGGGAGACGTCCGCCTCGGCAATACCGTCGTTACCGACTTTCCGCCCGCCAAGCGCGGCACGGCGATGATGTTTCAGTCCTACGCACTGTTTCCGCATCTCGACCTCATCGACAACGTCGCCTTCAGCCTGAAGATGAAGGGTGTCGAGAAGGAAGAGCGCCGCGCCAAGGCGCTCGACATGCTGAAGCTGATGCAGATGGAGGCCTATGCGACGCGGCGTCCGGCGCAGCTCTCCGGCGGGCAGCAGCAGCGCGTGGCGCTGGCCCGCGCGCTGATTACGGATCCGGAAGCGCTGCTGCTCGACGAGCCGCTGTCGGCGCTCGACCCGTTCCTGAAGATCCGCATGCGTGCCGAACTGAAGAAGCTGCAAAAGACACTCGGCATCACCTTCGTGCATGTGACGCACAGCCAGGAAGAGGCGATGGCGCTCGCCGATGTGATCGTCATCATGAACGATGGCAAGATCGAGCAGGCGGCGTCTCCGCGCGAGGTCTTCGAGCGTCCGGCGACGGCCTTTGTCGCGCGCTTCATGGGCGATCATAATGTTCTCTCGGGCCGCGTGACCTCCGTCAAGGACGACATGCTGGTGCTCGAGGCGCCGGAGGGGCAGACCTTCTCGGTGCGCGGCGGCGGTAGGCTTGCGGGCGAAGCCGTCGATATCGGCATCCGCACGGATCGCGTCCGTCTCGAGGCGGCCAGCGACAAGACGCTCGGCTTCGGCGGCGTCGTTTCCAACATCGAATATCGCGGCGCGACGGTGAAGCTCACCGTCATCGGCGCGGGCAGTGACGACTTCACGGTCATCGCGAGCGACGGCGATTATTTCGCCAAACCCGTATCGGTCGGCGATGCGGTGTCTCTGAGTTGGGCCATCGAGGACGCCGTCCTCCTTGGCCGTGCATGAACCTTGCCATCAAAAAAAGGGGAACTGACATGACGACTGAAAAGACGACAACCAACACGGAGGCCGGGATTTCCCGCCGTTCGCTTCTGAAGACCGGCGCTGCGGCGATCGGTGCTGCCGCAGGCTCGGGCCTGATCACCGGCTTCCCGACGATCTGGGCGCAGTCCAATATCACGCTTCGCCAGTTCGGCACTGGCGTCTCGAACCTCAACGACATCGCCGAGAAGTGCAAGGCCGATCTCGGCATCACGCTGGAGATGACGGCGACCGATTCCGACGCCGCGGCGCAGCGCGCCGTCACCCAGCCTGACAGCTATGACATCGCCGATATCGAATACTGGATCCTGAAGAAGGTCTATCCGACCGGCGTCATCCAGCCGATGGAAACCAAGAAGCTGAAATATTACGACCAGGTCGTACCGCTCTTCAAGACCGGCAAGCTGAAGGCTGACAGCGTCATCGCGCAGGGCACCGCGCCGCATACGGTTGGCTATGTCGAGGCCAAGGACGCCAAGACCTTTGCCAAGAGCGAGACCGAATTCTTCACGATGATGCCGACGATCTACAATGCCGATACGCTCGGCATCCGTCCCGATCTCGTCGGCCGCGATATCACCAGCTGGGCCGACATTCTCGATCCTGCTTTCAAGGGCAAGACCTCGATCCTCAACATTCCGTCGATCGGTATCATGGATGCGGCGATGATCATGGAAGCGGCCGGCAACATCAAATATGCCGACAAGGGCAACATGACCAAGGAAGAGATCGACAAGACGATCGACTTCCTGATCAAGACCAAGGGCGACGGCCAGTTCCGCGCCTTCTGGAAGAGCTTCGACGAGTCCGTCAACCTGATGGCATCGGGCGAAGTGGTCATCCAGTCCATGTGGTCGCCAGCCGTCGCCGCCGTCCGCTCCAAGGGCATCGCCTGCAAGTTCCAGCCGCTCAAGGAAGGCTACCGCTCGTGGGGCGGCGGTCTCGGCCTCGCCTCGCATCTGAAGGGCAAGGAACTCGACGCCGCCTACGAATATATCAACTGGTACACGTCCGGCTGGGTCGGCGGCTACCTCAACCGCCAGGGCTACTATTCCGCCTGCATGGACACCGCCAAGAAGTTCATGTCGGAAGACGAATGGGGCTACTGGATCGAGGGCAAGGCCGCAAAGGGCGACATCAAGGGCCCGGATGGCAAGGTCATGGAAAAGGCCGGTGCCGTGCGCGATGGCGGCTCCTTCGAGGAGCGCATGGGCCACGTCGCCTGCTGGAACTCGGTGATGGACGAGGACCGCTACATGGTCCGCCGCTGGAACGAGTTCATCGCTGCCTAAGGCGGATTGCGGCTTTCCCCTCCCCAACCCTCCCCACAAGGGGGAGGGAGTTTGGCGAGGCCGCAGCTGAACTTCTCCCTCCCCTTGTGGGGAGGGTCGGGGAGGGGTCTTCGGATCCCTCGCCCTCTCCATCCAACGTTAAGTCCGAGGGAATGGCTGATGGCGACGATCGCTTCTGCAGAGACAAACGACAAAATCGGCCGCGTCCGCAGCACCGGCTTCCGCCTGCCGCTTGCCGCCATCTCCTATCTGCAGGCGGCGCCGCTCTTCATCATCCTCGGCATCTTCTTCATCCTGCCGATCGCGATGATCGCGGTCGTCAGCTTCTGGGACTACGACTTCGCCGGGCTCTATCCGGCCTTCCTGACCATGAACTACACCGATACGCTCGGCTCATGGGTCACCTGGAAGACCTATCTCAACACGCTGAAATTCACCGTCATCGTCTGGGCGCTGACGCTGTTCATCGGCTTCTGGGTGGCCTATTTCCTGGCCTTCCACATCCGCAAGACCTCGACGCAGATGATCCTCTTCCTCGTCTGCACCGTGCCTTTCATGACCTCGAACATCATCCGCATGATCTCGTGGATCCCGGTGCTCGGCCGCAACGGCCTCGTCAATTCCGCCCTCGTTTCCGCCGGCATCGTGCCGCAGCCGATCGAATGGCTGCTCTATTCCGATTTCGCCGTGGTGCTCGCCATGGTCCATCTCTACACGCTGTTCATGGTGACGCCGATCTTCAACACGCTGATGCGCATCGACCGCTCGCTGTTCGAAGCGGCGCGCGATGCCGGTGCCTCCGGCTGGCAGATCCTCTGGAACGTCGTCATTCCGCTGGCAAAGCCCGGCATCGCCATCGGCTCGATCTTCGTCGTCACGCTCGTCATGGCCGATTTCTCGACCGTTCAGGTCATGTCCGGCGGCCAGAGCGCCTCGGTGGCGCTGATGATGAAGAACCAGATGTCGCTGCTGCAATATCCGGCCGCTGCCGCAAACGCCGTCGTGCTGCTGGTCGTCGTGCTCTTGATGGTCGCCGCGATCCTGCGCGTCGTCGATATCCGCAAGGAGCTTTGAGATGAACGGTGATAGACGCGGCCTCGAATTCTACGCGCTGACGGCATTCTTCATCGTCTTCGTGCTTTTCCTCTACGGGCCGCTTTCGGCGATCCTGATCCTCTCCTTCCAGGGGCCGGACGGCGGCCTGACCTTTCCGCTGAACGGCGTTTCGCTGCACTGGTTCGCCAATCTGTTCGAGAAACAGGCGGTCGGCGATTTCGGGGCATCGTTCAAGCGCTCCTTCACGCTCGGCCTGATGGTGATGATCGTCACGGTGGTTGTCTCGCTGCTGGCGGGCCTCGCCTTCCGCAGAAAATTCCGCGGCGCGACGGCGCTGTTCTACGCAACGGTCGCCAGCCTCGTTGTGCCCTCGATCATCATCTCGCTCGGCATCGGCGTGGTCTTCCAGCAGAGCGGCCTGAAGCCCGCCTGGTATTCCTCGGCCTTCGGCGCCCATCTGACCTGGACCCTGCCCTTCGGCGTGCTGATCATGTTTGCCGTCTTCAACCGCTTCTCGCCGGCCTACGAAGAGGCGGCTCGCGATCTTGGCGCCACCTCCTGGCAGACCTTCCGCCATGTGGTTCTGCCGATGATCCTGCCGAGCCTGATCGGCGTCGGCCTGTTCGGTTTCACGCTCTCCTATGACGAATTCGCCCGCACGCTGATGACGTCGGGCAGCTACAACACGCTGCCGCTCGAAATCTACGGGATGACCACCAATGTCACGACGCCGGTGCTCTATGCGCTGGGCACGGTCACCACGGTCTTCTCCTTCACCATCATCCTCGGCACGCTCGGCATCATGATGATGCTTGGCCGCCGGCAGGCAAAGATCAGGTAACATGCGCATACTATTGGTAAACCCGAATACCACGGCCTCGATGACAGAGAAGGCCGCGGTTGCAGCCCGCGCGGTCGCTGCTGCAGGCACGGAGATCATCTCCGCGACGTCGCGCATGGGGCCCGTTTCGATCGAGGGCCACTATGACGGCGCCATGGCGCTGCCGGGGCTGCTCGCGGAGCTGAAGGACAGGCAGGCGGAAGGCTATGATGCGGCCATCATCGCCTGCTTCGACGATACCGGGCTGGAGGCGGCTCGCAGCTTCTGCGACGTCCCGGTGCTCGGCCTTTGCGAATCCGCTGTTGCCACCGCCGGTTTTCTGGCCCAGCGCTTCACTGTGGTCACCACGCTGGAGCGTTCGCGGGTGCTGATCGACAATCTGGTTCGCCGCTATGGCATGGGTGACCGTGCCAGGGTGCGGGCCTCCGACATTCCGGTTCTCGAACTGGAGAACGAGGCATCCGGGGCGATCGGCAAGCTGCGGGCCGAGATTGAACGCGCCCTTGTAGAGGACGGCGCCGAGGCGATCGTGCTTGGCTGCGCCGGCATGACCGATCTCGCCCGCGAGCTGCAGGCGCACTACTGCGTGCCCGTCGTCGATGGCGTCGCGGCTGCGGTCAAGCAGGCGGAGGCGCTGGTATCGCTTGGTTTGTCGACCAGCAAGCGCGGCTCCTATGCCTCACCGCTTCCCAAACCCTATCTCGGCGCCATGAGCCAATTCGCTCCTGCCGGCTGACATTCGCCGCGTCACCTTGCCGCCATCACGGCTTCGCCGTTCACTCTGTCCTCGACAGGTTCCGTTTCAGGTGCTTTGCTGAGCCTGCACTCGCGCGTCCTTTCCCAGAATGCGGAGCGGTTCTCGCATAAGGGCGAACGAAGGATCAGACCATTGACGCAGCCGACCACGCCGCCGGGGGCACCCGGAATTCTGCCGCGCTGGACATCGAGCGACAAGTCCGCCGTTGGGCGCGCGCCCGGGGAAGCCGGTCAGGTCTGGTTCACCGCCAGCCACGGTATCCTCAACGAGGTCTACGCGCCGCGGCTCGATCAGGCGAGCATCCGCGATTTCGGCTTCGCCGTCACCGCGAAGGACTATTTCTCCGAGGAAAAGCGTGACGCCGATCATGTCGTCGAGACGCTGGAGGACGGCGTTCCGGCATTCCGGCTGATCAACACATCAAAGGACGGGCGCTACCGGATCACCAAGACGATCCTTTCTGATCCCGACCGCGAAGTCGTGCTGCAGGAGATCCAGTTCGAGGCGCTGATAGGGCCGCTCTCCGATTACCAGCTTCACGCAATCATATCGCCGCATCTCGTCAACGGCGGCGCCAACAACACCGGCTGGTACGACGATTTCAAGGGGCATCCGATGCTCTTCGCCTATGGGACAGGCCGGTCGCTGGCCGTTGCCGCGTCGGTGCCCTGGCTTGCCCGTTCAGCCGGTTTCGTCGGCTTTTCCGATGCCTGGCAGACATTGTCGCGCGGCGAGGGGCTGCGGCAGGAGTATCAACGCGCCGAAGACGGCAATGTGGCACTCGGCGGGACGCTCGATCTGTCGCAGACCGGGGGCCGGGCGCTGATCGCCCTCGGCTTCGGAACGCAGCCGGAAGAGGCGGCGTTCCGGGTGTTGCTCAGCCTGCAGCAGGGCCTTGAGCCCGCACTGAAAGCCTACAAGTCCGGATGGCGCACATGGCAAAGCGGTCTGCTTCCCCTCGATGAGCCGCATGATCCGCGCGAACTCAACCGCTATCGCGTCAGCACCGCGGTTCTGGCGACGCATCGTGACGATGCCTCGGGCGCAATCATTGCCAGCCTCTCCATTCCCTGGGGCTCGTCGAAAGGCGATGACGATCTTGGCGGCTATCATCTTGTCTGGACGCGCGATCTCGTCGAAACGGCAGGCGGGCTGCTCGCGGCCGGAGCACATGCCGATGCGCTCGAGGTTCTCGACTATCTGGTCGCGACCCAGGAGGCCGACGGCCATTGGGTACAGAATTCCTGGCTCGACGGGCGGCCCTACTGGAAGGGCATCCAGATGGACGAGACGGCTTTTCCGATCCTGCTCTATGACATGCTGCTCAGAGCCAAGGTCATTGGCCCATCCGATGCCGGGCGCTATCAGGGCATGGTCAGGGCCGCGGCCCGATACGTCGTCCGCAACGGCCCGGCAACCCAGCAGGACCGGTGGGAGGAAGATGGCGGCTTCTCGCCTTTCACGCTCGCGGTCGAGATCGCCGGGCTGCTGGCCGCTGCGGACGCCATGGACGCTGCATCGGATCGCGATCTGGCGCGCTATCTGAGGGAAGTCGCAGACAGCTGGAACGAGCAGATCGAAAGCTGGACGTATGCGAGGAACACGGCGCTGTCGCAAAGCCTCGGCATCGACGGTTACTACATGCGGATCGGCAGTTTCACCGGCGAAGGTCATGCGCGATCACCGGCACTGGTGCCGATCAAGAACCGCGACAATGCCGGGATGACGCTGGAATCGGGACTGCTCGTCAGCCCCGATGCGCTGGCGCTGGTGCGTTTCGGTTTGCGGGCGGCGGACGATCCGCGGATCGTCAACACCGTGAAGGCGATCGACTCGCTGCTAAAGCGCGATCTTCCCGCCGGGCCCTACTGGTATCGCTATAACGAGGATGGCTACGGCGAAAAGGAAGATGGTTCGCCGTTTGATGGCGCGGGTATCGGCCGCCTCTGGCCGCTTCTGACAGGCGAGCGGGCGCATTTCGAAATTGCGGCCGGAAGAAAAGATGAGGCGGCGCGGTTGCTCGCAACGCTGGAAGCATCGGCCAGCGATGGCGGATTGCTGCCGGAGCAGATCTGGGACGAGGCGGACATTGCCGACAAGGAGCTGTTCCTCGGCCGCCCCTCGGGAAGCGCCATGCCGCTCGTCTGGGCGCATGCCGAACATATCAAGCTCTTGAGATCGCTGAAGGATGGGGCGGTGTTCGACATGCCGCCGCAGACGCTGAAGCGCTATGTGGAGGGCAAGCCGGCACCGGCGCCGTGGGTCTGGCGCACGAATTCGACGACCGACTATGTGCCGTCGGGCCGGTTGCTGCGCTTCGAACTGTTCGAGCCCGCTTTGATCCATTGGTCCGCCGACGGCTGGAAAACCACGCAGGATATCGATACGGCCGATAGTTCGATGGGCACCCACCTCGCCGACGTGCCGACCGCCGCTTTCCCGGCGGGATCGGCGATCTCCTTCACGATTTTCTGGAAGGACCGGAACAGCTGGGAGGGCCGTGATTTCAAGATCGAGGTCACCACGCACTAGCCCGAATGCTAAACGCACCGCACCTTTTCAAACCAACTCCGTCGGAAGAAGCAGGATTTCCTCATGGACACGCCCAACAATGCTGCCGAAACGCCTCAGACCGCACAAACGGTGCTCGCCATCGATCTCGGCGGCTCACATGTGAAGGTCCACCTGAGCACCGGCGGCGAAAAGCGCGCGGTCGTTTCGGGGCCAGACATGTCGCCCGACAAGATGGTGAAGGCGGTGCGCGAGATGGCGGAGGGCTGGAATTACGATGTCATCGGCATGGGCTATCCCGGTCCTGTCTCGGACAACAAGCCTTCGCTTGACCCGCACAATCTTGCGGCCGGATGGAAGGACTACGATTTCGAAAAGGCCTTTGGCAAGCCGCTGAAGCTGGTCAACGACGCCCTCATGCAGGCGATCGGCAGCTACGAGGGCGGGCGCATGCTGTTTCTCGGGTTGGGCACCGGGCTGGGCGCGGCGATGGTCGCCGACAGCGTCTGTCTGCCGATGGAACTGGCGCATCTTCCCTACAAAAAGAAAAAGACCTTCGAGGACTATGTCGGCCTCCGCGGCCTTGAGGCGGACGGAAAGGCCAAATGGCGGAAGTCCGTAGCGGATGTCGCCGGGCGCCTGCGGGCTGCCCTGCAGCCCGACTATATCGTCATCGGCGGCGGCAATGTCGACAAGATCAAGGACATGCCGGACGGCTGCCGCCGCGGCGACAACGAAAACGCCTTCAAAGGCGGCTTCCGGATATGGCAGGATCCGGCCTTGAAGCTGCACAGTAGTCTGGCGTGAACTGGGGGCGAACCGGGCACCTCGTCAGGGCGGCCCGGTTGGTGCTGCGTTCAGTCACGCAACTGCGCTATCGCCCGCCACCGCCACCAAGTCTTTGCTCCAGTCGAACGATGGCCGCATCGAGATCGTCAAGTCTGGCTCCGGCGATCGCGGCGGGTTTGGGATATGAACTGCCCCCACTTTCGACCGGACACTCAGCATAAGCAGGAACGCTCAAGCACAGGCTTGAGGATAAGCTTATGTCTAACGAGTTTCGACAGGTTGATCTGATGATTGGCGACGTCCGGCGGCGACGCTGGACAACGGAACGCAAACTGCAGATCATCGAGGAAAGCTATGCCCAAGGGGAGACCGTTTCCTCTGCGGCTCGGCGACATGGAGTTGCGCCAAATCTTCTGTATCGCTGGCGCAGGCTCCTGAGCGAGGGAGGTGCGGTGGCCGTGGATTCTGACGAGCCAGTGATCGGCAATTCCGAGGTGAAGAAGCTGGAAGATCGAGTGCGCGAGCTTGAGCGCATCCTCGGGCGCAAGACGTTGGAGAACGAGATTCTCCGCGAAGCTCTTTCCAAAGCCCACTCAAAAAAACCGATATCGCGGCCGATCTTGTTGCCGAAGGACGGTTCCCGATGAAGACGGTGGCAGATGTCCTGGGCGTATCGCGTTCGAATCTGGTGGAGCGTCTTAAAGGCAAGTCCAAGCCGCGTGGGCCGTATCTCAAAGCGGACGATGCCGAACTGCTGCCTGCCATTCGTAAACTCGTGGATGCTCGGCCGACCTATGGCTATCGGCGGATCGCTGCCCTTCTCAACAGGCAGCGGCGAGCCGCCGATCTGCCCGTCGTCAATCGCAAGCGAGTTCATCGCATCATGGCCAATCATGCTATGATCCTTGAGAAACACACGGCGGTGCGAATAGGCCGTGTCCACGACGGCAAGGTCATGGTGATGCGGTCTAATCTCCGCTGGTGCTCGGACGGCCTTGAGTTCACCTGCTGGAATGGCGAGGTGGTTCGTCTCGCGTTCATCATCGATGCGTTTGACCGGGAAATTATCTCATGGGCAGCCGTCGCCAATGCCGGGATATCAGGTTCCGACATTCGAGACATGATGTTGGAGGCCGTCGAAAAGCGCTTCGGCGCAACCAGCGCCCCGCACGCAATAGAACATTTATCTGATAACGGCAGTGCATACACCGCGCGCGAGACCAGGCTGTTTGCTCAAGCCCTCAACCTGATTCCATGCTTCACGCCCGTTGCCAGCCCACAATCGAACGGCATGTCTGAAGCCTTCGTCAAAACCTTGAAGCGGGACTACATACGCATCTCATCCATTCCGGGCGCCGACACAGCTCTCCGGAAGATCGACGGATGGATTGAAGACTATAATGAAATCCATCCACACTCAGCGCTCAAAATGGCCTCCCCAAGGGAGTTCATCAAAGCATTGTCTCAATAGCTGATCTGTCCGGCGAAATGGGGGGCACTCCAGGATATTTGATTTCGCCGTTCGGTGCGCTCTCGGCAGGTATCTGGTACACGGCAATGTCTTCCACGATCTTGCCCGAGCCCTTCTTCTTTTTTGTACTCTCGATGAAGATCTGTGTGGTTCCATCGTAAAGCGTCACCGAGATCTTGAAGGCAAAATCTGATTTTACCGGGAGGTCTTCGACAGGGATCCTGTCTTCGCCGATAGTAAAGGCATACGGAACGTGACCATCGCTGACGGTAACAGTGTCGAAATCCTCGGTGAAAATGACTGTCACTTCGCAAGGCATTTTCATGTCCTCTCATGGTTTCCGCTAGTCGTTGCTCAAGCGCCCACCGCGGTGCGCCATCCTGAGCGTGATCGCATAGGAACTCGGAGATCTTTTGCCCGGAAGTTGAGCGTCAAGGATGAGTTCCTGCGCATCGCCGAGCGCCGTGGAGACTTCCAGAAGTTTCGTCGACGCGGTAATCCGCCACATCTTGTAACCTAGCCCGTCGAAGCCACAGCCGACGGCAGGTTCTGCATTCGGGCCAGTGATGATGAATATTCTGGTTGTATCCAGCCTGTAGCAGTGGCCTTCAAAAGCGTATCCGTAGGTAAGAACGGTGAAGCCGGTGATCCCGACCTTGCTGTCGAGTTTGATTTGCAAATCCGCGTTGCCGCCAAGCCCCGCGTCCATATGGGCAATGTGTTTGCCGTCGTTCAGATCCACGCCGTAGAGGATAATCTCGTTCGCGCTATACTGGGATCCAGCCAATGGCGGTGCTGGAATGCTCTCATATGTCATCGATGCGTCCCCCTCAGGTTGTCAAAGGATTTCACGCCACCTCATGCAATCTTCCAGTTGGTCGATATAGGCGGAGCCGCGGCCCTGCCATGCGGTCTCGAGAAATGCCCCGGCAGCATTTTGGAATGTCACGCTGTCGGGTTCGAGATCGTGCCACGAGCCGACAAGAGCCTCGCCGACGATGTCGCCAGCCTCCTGCAGGGCGGCTTTGGTGGCAAAATGGTTCAGATCGGCGGATCGCCTTGAGTTGCGCAGCGCTTCTTCGATCAGAGCCGGCGCCATCTGCTGGCGAAGGTCGCTGTAGCGGCGCGGATCGATCTTCGACAATCCGCGCTCAAAGAGCAGCGATTGATAGACCTCGATCAGACAGTCGAAAATGCCGGCGGCAAACGGCTTCGACCTGTCGTGCACCTCGCTGCTGACATCGCTGAGGCGAAGCGCGTTGTTGAAGGATCGCAGCTGCTTTTCGGCGCTGAGCTCGGCGAAACGGTCGAGCTCGTTGTGCACGAGCAGGTTTCCGCCGGTCCGGCGCAGCAGGCGATCGACCGCCGTATCGAATTGCAGCAGGCCGAGCAGTGATATCAGGTCGGCGACCGCTTCATGATAGGAGAAGAAATCGCTGCCACGCCCGTCGCTCTGGAGAATGCCGAGTTCACTGAGCAGCACGAGATGCCCCATTTCATGGGCAACGGCGTCGAAATTCAGCGCGAAGCAGGATGCCGGGGTCTCCGGTTGTTCTTCTCCCAATTCCAGGAAGCCGAAGCCGGATTGTGCGTTTTCCCAATGGGCGATGCGCGGGACGATCTCTAGCCGCTCAAGCGTCGGCTCGAAGAACCAGGCGATGGTATGCCCGGCATAGCTCTCGCAGATATCGAGAACGCGGCGGGCACAGGCATAGCTGTGCGTCGAGAGAAATTGCGGTGAATCCGGACCGATGTGATCGAAATGTCCGTCGGGTCCAGGCTCAACCGGTGGCCGCAGAAGCCCAGGATAGGGAGGAATATCCGGCGCCAGATACGGGATCTTCTCCTCGGCCGGGCTGACTACATACATGCGCTTGTCGGAAGGCCCCGCGAGAACGGGACCGGCGGACGGGCCGATCCACACGACTTCGGGCTTCTCATACCCAGGGATGTAGGGAGGCTGCGGGAAAATGAGGAAACGTGTCCCCAATGGCTGCGCTACGGCTGCCAGATGATCTGCGCTCTTCGGGTGAGTAACGGCATCCAACGCTGCCTCCGTCGCTTCTGTTTACAGCAAGCAACAGGCGGCTTTATATCAGAGAAACTGTAGTTTCTGCAAGAGATTATCGAGTAAGTTGCATGACTCCATATCGTAAGTGAAGGCTTCCGTAAGCTCAAAATGGCTCTGAATGGGTGTTTTTAAACCTATTCTTCTCTGGTATTTCAAATAGTTCAGGAGAGAGATTGCGTCTGTCTTCTTCCGGCTGATTGCTCCTGTCTTCAGACAATTCTTCAAGGGCGCTATTTCGCTTGTCAGCCCCAGATGGTTTTGTGCGGCTGCGATGAGGCTTACGAACGACCGGTCGCGGAAATGAAGCGTGCGCGCGACCGCTTCAAGCCGGAGCCGCAGGGATGCTTCTAGCACACCCTCCCGTTGAGCCTGCTTCAGCGCCAGCCTGATGTCTATCATGGCCTCGCCCAGCCTTCGCGATCCAAATTCCACTGGTGCCATCGGCACGGCGACATCGGCATCGTCGGCAAGCGGAAACCGCCGGTACCAGCGATAGATCATGCCATGCCCTATCATGCCTTCGCCTGCGAGTTCGGCGGCACGCAGGGCGCCGATGCTGGCCGCGCCATAGACGCTTACGCCTTTCGACATCGCCCACAGGATCTCCTGATGGCGCACGCCGGGCGCCTGCGCAAAGACGCCGTCGATGATCGCGATCGCTGCCGGAGTGTGCGTGATCACGGCTCTGATGATGTCGCCGCCGCCTGCCGGAGGTTCGTAGACTGCATCGAGATATGTTTGCGCCTCGATCGCATCCAATGATGGGCCGAGGAAGACAACGATATCAGCGCCCAATATCGGCCTCCGGGTTCGTCTGGAGCGGTGGCGTGATGACCCGGACCACATGAAGGGGGATCGTCTCATCCGCATGAAGGCTGACCAGGATGGCTGCCCTTGCACCTGCGTGCCGGAGAGCGCGCCCGATCCGCCGGAGCGGGCGATCCTGTTCAGGCCTGCCGGTTTCGGCAAAAGCGCTCCCGCCACGGGAAAGCTGCCTGCGCCACTCCCGGAGCTCTGATTCATCAGGATAGCGGTAGAGGTCAGAGCTGATGTCGTCCCGTGCGGCGGAGATCACGCCAAGCCGCGATTGGCAGGCCTCGAGCAGGGCGGATGTCAGGGCCGCGTCGTCGGTAAGCGCGCATCCGAAGCCTTCCGCGGGTAACGGCGCGAATGGAGCCCGGCCGGCGTCCTCCATCACATGACACCAATAGACAGGCAGATCGTGCGGCGCCGGAATTTTCCATATGCCGGTGACGAAGCCTGTCTCAATCAAGCGATGCAGAACTTCCGAAGCCTTGCCGGCTTGAACGGAGCGCGCGTCGACCTGATAGCGATCGAAGAAATGCGGCGTGGCCATCGCCTCGCATCGCGCGTGACGCTCAAGACATTCGAGGCAGGCGTGTGCAACGGTGCCTTCGAGGCTGGTGCCCGCGGCAAGGCCCGTCGTGTCCCGGGGCATCCATGCCGGATGCGGCGATGGAAAGGTGTAGGCGGAATCGACCAGGCCGAGCGGAACCGGCATCGCCTTGCCAGAAAAGAGATCGGTGCCTTCGATCCAGGGAAGGACGGTGTCATCCGCTCCTTGAAGATGGGTCCAATATCCCTGTGGGTCCAGCGCCTCGATCGTGCCCTGAAAAATCCGCGTGAGATCAATCCTTTCGGACGCCCAGCCTTCGAGAGCCTCCATCAGCCCCGAAATCGCCGCCAGTGGAACAGTCAACCCCTTGCCCTGGCTGACCGCGACGGAGAGCGAGCGCGGCCGCACCACCTGCACCACCGTGATGCCGATCCAGTCGAGTTCGGTCACCGAACCCAGCCTGGTGATCCCGTAGTCACGTTTTCGTTCAAGGATGCGCCGGACGGTCCCGGCAGGATCGGGCGGGGAGGGTATCCGCCCGTTCTCAAGCATGGCCGAAAACGCTTCGCCCGCGATCTCGTCCATGGCTCAAAGCCCTGCCAATTCATCGAGATCGCGTTTTGCCCGCCCGGCGAGCCAGACAGCTTTTTGCGTTTCCGCGATGCGGACTGCCTTTGCGAAATCCCTGATGACTTCGGGCGCCTTGTGCTGCAGCTGGCGCTTGAGATTGGCGCGCCGCCGGTAGAGCTCCGCGAGCCAGAACAGCTGGCCGCTTGCGCTTCCTGCCGCGATTGCAGTTTGCAGCGCTTCCATGGCCTCGGCAGGTCTGCCGGTGAGTTGCAGCACCTGCGCATGCATGTCGCTATGCATGGAGAGATTGTCGTCGGTGCCCAGCTGTTGCTGAAGCGTCAGCCCGTCTTGGAAGCGGTCTGCCCCGCGGCGCCCTGCAGAGCGCATCAGCTCGGCCCAGCCACAATACATATTGGCACGGGCCTGGCTGGCAGAGAGGCCGTGCCGGCCGGCCAGCGCATACATCTGCTCGCCAAGGGCATGAACGTCGTCAAAGCGATCCTGGCATCGCCTGAGGACGATCGCATAATAGAGCGCGTGCACCATGGTGCCGGCGTGATTGGTTGCTTCACCCCAATCAAGGCAGGTGGCGATCGCATTCTCGCTATCGTCCGGACGGCCGAGAAGCAGATAGGAAAGTGCGCTCTCGCCCAGTCCGCACACCTTCGCATCGTGTCCGCCGAAGAAGGCACGATTCCTGACCGCCCGCTCGGGATCGTAGAGATGAAGTCCCCTGGAGACACAGTCGAGACAGAACTCGTGCTCGCCGGCATGGAAGCTCGTCGCCCACCCGCAGTGAAAAGACTGAAGCCGCGTCTCGTCATCTTCAACGCCCTGCATATCGGCAACGAGAATCCGGGCGCGGGTTTGCTGCTCCAGCACGGTAGGCGCGGTGAACCACCATCCCCAATAAACCGGGAAATGCCTCGCGCGGACCAGCGGCGGCTGCGTCCGCAACAGCTGCATGGCGCGCGAATAGACCCGCTGGGCGGCTTTCGAGCCCTCTCCTGCGAGCGCGGTCGCGACAACACCTTGAACTTCCAGCAGTCTGAGCCGCAGGTCGGCCCGGCCGTTGCGTGCCGCGGTCACGCGCCTGAGCTCCTCTGCGCAGAGTGCGATCGAAATGCCAGCTTCATTCATGGCGGAGCGCGAGACGCTGGCCTCGGCTGCTTCCAGGGCGAACCTGGCCGCATCTTCGTGCAATCCCGCCTCGGCGCATTGCCAGGCGGCGATTGCGGCAGGCAGGCTTGGCACTTCCTCGCCGATCAACCGTTCTGCGATCAGCCGGTGGATGCGGCGCCTGTCGGTTTTCAGGAGGCTGCCATAAGCGGCCTCCTGCATCAGCACATGCCGGAACCGGAAAGTGTCGCGGGCCTCGGGCACGAGCTCGATAATCCCCTCAGCGATAAGCCGCGCGACCGGATGGTCGGGCGGCTGCCGGGCAATACTGTCGAGAAGATGCATCAGCAGCGGGAGGCTGAACTCACGGCCGATGACGCTGGCGATCTGGGCTGTCAGCCTGGCAGACCCGCTTCCGGCAAGCCGGGCGGCCAGCAGATCGTTGAGCGACGTCACACCGCCTTCCGTCAGCTGTCTTTTCCACTCTGCGGGCGATCCGGCCAGCGCATTGCGCGAGCGGAAAAAGCTGGCCAGCTCCTCGCCGTAGAGCGGCATGCCATCGCTCTGGTCCAGGATGAAATCCGATAGTCCAGGCGGCGCCGGCTTGCCCCAGATCGAGGTTACGAGGTCCCGCACCGCATCGGATGCCAGACCGGACAGGGTGATTTCGGTGGCGCCCGCCGGTGCGCCTGCCAGCCTCGACGTTTGGATCACGAGGATCGGCTGCTCGGCGGCCAGCGCCCGGAGACGCTCCAGAAGCCCCAGCGTCATGCCATCGGCCCAATGAACATCCTCAAAGACGATCAGCGCCGGAGAGGCCGGTGCATTGCAGGTGAGAACATGCGCGGCGGCTTCGATGACGGACTGCCTGAACGCCCGCCCGGATAGATCTGATGTACGGAGACTGCCAGACATCGCGGTCGTCGCGCTGGCCGTGAAATTGGCGAGCGGCTCGACCAGCTTCCTATCGACAGGCCGTCCCGACAGAACCAGGGCGTCGTTGAATGCCGCTATCCCGCCATCCCTGAGAGCGGGCGAGGCGCCAAGCCGGTCGATGAAGGCCGTGAATGGAAAGAGCGGCTGCCCCTCCAGACGGCGGCCGCATTGCAGGATGGCAAGGTCCTGCGGCCGTGTCTTTGTGCTGCTGATGAACTCATCGACGACGCGTGATTTGCCGATGCCGGCCTCACCGGTCAGCGCGATCGAGCTGCCCCTTCCATCAAGGGCCGAACGCCACGCATCGGACAGAATGGCGAGCTCACCGGTCCTGCCGCGGAGCGGCGGCCGCTCGCTGGCGATAGACTGTTCGTTGGCCGCCGCCGGATGCCGGTCCTTGGGACGCCAGAGCGCGACCGGTTCGTCGAAACCCTTGAGATTGGCTTCCCGGATGAAGGCATAGTCGAAAGCCGTTTGTGTCAAGCGGACGGTCGAATCCGCCACGAGCACCGAATTCGGGTCTGCCTCGCCCTGTAGGCGGGCCGCCAGTATCGGAGCAGCGCCAACAATTTCGTCGCCCTCCGCGGAGAAGACGACGAAACTGGTGGCGATCCCGATCCTCAGTTTCAGCGGCCGCCCTGTCCGGCTCTTCGGCTTGGTCAGGGATCCGACCAGTTCCAGTGATGCCCGAACCGCGCTTTCGGCGGCGTCTTCGGATTGATTGGGAAAGCCGAAATAGCAACAGCCGCCATCGCCAAGCCGCTGATGAACGAAGCCGCCATGTTTGGCGATGATGGCGTCCGCGCTTTGATGAAGCGCCGAAACGGAGCGGAAGAACTGTTCGGGCTCGGTTCGCAGCAACAGCTCGGTAGAGCCGACAATATCGTAGAAAAGTGCCGTCACCTGACGGCGCTCGCCCGCAAACCGAAATCGCGCTTGAATCTTCTTCATGGCGAGCTTGCCCACATTCACGGCATCGCCAAGGACAACCGATTTACGGCCGTGATGCAAGCATTTCATGCCTTGTCGCTAATATAAAGCGCGGCATTCGCGGCTAATCGCTGATTGCTTCCTGCCTTGCATAGAATAACCGCAACCGAAGCGTGATCATTGCCGTCGCGCTACTCGAAAGCGCCCGCTTCATTCACCGCGGGCGCTTCGAACGAGTTCGGTCTTCAGAGATTGCTCATGCCGCCGTCGATGATCAGCTCGCTGCCGACGATATAGGACGCTTCGTCGGAAGCGAGGAAAATGACGGTCTTGGCGACTTCACTGGCGTCGCCGAAGCGGCCAACCGGGATCTGGCTCTGAACCTGCGAAGCCATCGCCTTCGAGTCCGCTTCCGACATTCCGAGCTTGCCGTAGAGCGGCGTGGCGATGGGGCCGGGGCTGACGGCGTTGACGCGGATGCCACGGCCGACAAGTTCGCCGGATATCGTCTTGGCAAGCGTCAGAAGCGCGCCTTTGGTCAGCGAGTAGACGCTCGAGTTCGGCATGCCGATATGGGCGTTGATCGAGGTGTTCAAAACAACGGCCGCGCCCTTGGCGAAGATCGGCAGCAGCGCCTGGATCAGGAAGTAGGGGCCTTTGACATTCGTCGCAATCGACTTGTCGAAGGCGGCTTCCGACCAGCCTTCGATAGGACCAAACTGGGCAACGCCGGCATTGACGAAGAGAATGTCGAGATGGCCGAATGCTTCCTCGATCTGCTGCGCGACCTTTTTCTGACCCTCGACGTCTCCGGCGTCGGACTGGATCACGAGCGCCTTGTCGCTCAGTTCCTTGCGGGCATTTTCGATGCCGGCCGCGCTGCTGCCGGTCACGGCAACGCGCGCACCCTCGGCGATAAACTGGCGGGCCGTCTCCAGGCCGATGCCGCTGGTGCCGCCGGTGATGAGGGCTGTCTTGTTTGCAAGTCTGGACATGGCGAAATCCTTTCGGTTGATCGATTGCCCGGCGCATTGCCGGGGTTGATGAGAATGATGTAGCCGAAAAGCAGTGTCCGGATTAGACAGCAAATTCCAATTCTGAAGTTCGGAAATTCCGAACGCGCAAAGGCGAGGCTGTGGTTTGCCACAGCGCCCAGCCAAGCCGTTCGACCGGACGCTTTTACTGTCCCGCTGCGGGCAGCACCTCGAATTTCCAGAACGTTTCCGGCTTCAGGTAGGCGATCGCGAACTGGCGGATGTCTTCGGCGGTGACATCGTCATAGCCGCTGAGGTTGTCGCGGACGCGCTGCAGTCCGCGGGGATCCGTCTGGGCGTCCTGCAGGTGCTCGATCCAGTATTCGTTGCTTTGCTGCTGGTGCTTCATTGTTTCGATGACGGGGGCGCGGGCGCGGCTGAGCTCGTCGGCAGAGATAGTGTTCTTCCGCAGATCGGCCGTGACCTGGTCGACGAGTTCATAGAAACGCGCGAGCTTCCCTGGCGTCGTGTCGACATAGATATAGGCGTAGCCGAAACCCGGAATGTCCTTCGATAGATCGACATCGGCCTGCACGCCATAGCTCGCGCCTTCGGCGATGCGGAACTGGTCGATCAGCCTGTTCTGGATGACCTGTCCGGCGAGGTTGGCGGTGAAAGACCGCTTCAGGTCTGAGAGCATATCGCCGACCGGTACTCCGACTATGGCTGCGGCATTGTCGGGCCTGCCGCTATGTGTCTCGGTGACGGGCGACGCGGTTGGAGTAGGGAAGCTGATTTTGAGCGGCGCTGTGCTCGGAGCTGCGTCCGGACGTGTCGGCAGGGCGCCGAATGTCCGTGCGGTCAGAGCGATCGCTTCATCGGCCGTGACATCGCCGACTATGGTGATGTTGACCGGGCCGCTGGCAACCGCCGGTCTGAAAAACTTTTCGAACTCGGCTGACTGGGCGGAGCCAAGTTCTGCCTTGCCGGGGAAAGTCCAGCGGGGGTCGCCGCCATGCGCAAATCCTGCGAAATCGCGACTGATGACGCCGCCAGGGGTCGCGGCATACTGATTGAGATTGTTCAGGTAGGCCTGCTTCACCCGGTCGAAAACCTCCGGCCGGTATGCCGGATCCGAGGTATAGGCGGCCATCAGCTGCAACTGCGTCTGCAGGTCGCTGCTCCGCGTCTGCCCGTTGAAGCGGAACGAGCTGTCGCCGACGGAGAAATCGATGCCGACAACATTCGCCGCCAGCACTCTTTGAATATCGGGATAATCCATGGCCTTGACGCCGGAGAGGATGACGGCGGGCGAGGCCCAGAGCACCGAGGCCTGATCCTTGGGTAGGCCGATACGGCCGTGGCCGATATCTTCTCGCACCAGAACCTCGTCGGCCCGGAGCTTCGTCGGCTTGACGGTGAGCCGCACGCCGTTGACGAATTTCACCATCGTCAGGCCGAGATCGTCAACGACGCGGCGTTCGACGACTGTGCCCGGCGCGCCGAAATCCGTATAGGGCCAGGCGATCTCCGCCGCCGCCACCGGAGCCGTCACGGCGATAGCGCGCGATGTGTCATAAGTCTTGCGCAGCTCATCTGCGCCTCCCTTCGGAGCCGCGGGCGTCAGCAGCATCACCTGCGGGCCATTGCCGGAGAAGGTGACCGGCAGGGCCAGGTTGATCTCCCCGGCCTTGATGTCCTTCGTCATGCGTTCGAAGAGGGCCAGGTCTTCGGATGGCGACGTATAGACCTGATCGGTATCGACGGTGTAGGCGAGGGTCGAGGCGATGCCGGTGCTCGTCCGGGTCGCTGCGCCCGATGCTGCCGATTGAAGCAGGGCGCGATATTCGGTGATTTCGCGGTCGAGCTCTGGCTGGGAGACGCCGAACTGCAGCAGCCGGCGCTGTTCCTGGTCGATACTGCTCAACGCCGCTTGCCATTTTTCCGGATCGCCGTTTGCGGCGATCATCACTGCATGGGCGGATTCGAGCAGATCCTGCGAGCCGGCGTCGGCGCTGGTGAAGGGCGCGTTCGGCTTGCTGGCAATGGTCGAAAGGCGCCGCCGCAGCACCAGAAGACCGAGGTCCTCGACCAGTTGCTGGCGCCGCTTGGCATAGGTGTCGAGAGAGGTATCGAATGGGCGTGTCCAGATGATCTGAACATTGGTCGCACTGCCCGGCACCGTGATCACATCGGCGCTTTCGGTCTTTGCCTTCAACGCACCGAGATCCGGTTCGGTAACCGCAGCGCCACGCGGCTGCCAGTCGCTGAAGCGCTTGCGGATGTCGGCCTCCAGTGCAGCCGGATCGACGTCACCAACCACCATCAATGTCGCACGGTCGGGACGGTAATTGGCATTGTAGAAGTCGCGGACGCGGTCGACAGGCGCATTCTTGATGATGTCGATCTTGCCGATTGGTGAGCGGAGGGTGGCGCGCTGGCCCTCGAGCAGCAGGTTGGTGACGCCGATCGACGCCCGGTATTGTGGCGTGTCGCGCAACCGCTCTTCCGAAAGGATGACGCCGCGCTCGCGGTCGAAGGCGCCGGTGTCGAGGGTCAGCTCGCTCGCCGTTTCGCGCATCAGCATCAGACCGGTCGAGAGCGTGCCGGCATCGACTTCGGGAAGATCAAGCGAGTAGACGGTTTCGTCATAGGCGGTATTGGCGTTGGTATCGGGCCCGAAGGCCAGACCCTTGCGCTGCAGGATGCGGATCATCTCACCTTCGGGGACATGGGCCGAACCCTTGAATGCCATGTGCTCAAGAAAATGCGCCAAGCCCTGCTGCTCGTCGCTCTCGTTTAGTGAACCGGCGCCGATCCGGAAGCGGATCGCCGCCTGCCCCGGCGGAGTGGCGTTGTGCACGATGGCAAAGCGCAAGCCATTGGGGAGAATGCCGAAGCGTATATCGGGATCTGCCGGGATGTCGCTGCGGCTCTGCGGCCAACTCTGCGGCTCCTGTGCGTGGAGGGTATTCCCTGATGCGGCGATGCAGCCGACGGCGACTGCTGCGATGAACCGCAGGCAGGTGAGATAACGCATATGGTTCGAATCCCGCAAATGAGAGGCGACAGGGTGTTTCTGTCAGGAGTCTTTCATAGGTTGCGGCTTGCAGCAATCTCTTCTGCCGCAGTTGAGCGATACAGGCATTTTGTCGCAACAGAGGTCGCGTTTACCGCCGTTCAAATCTGATTTTTTGATATAAAACAAAATGCTTGATTTAAAAAATCTCTCAGAATAGCGTGGCAAAAAATCAGTTTCAATAAACTTTGAGGAACACCGATGCGGGCTAAAGCCACCCTGAACAGGGAATTCACGATCTCGACCGTCGACAAGCGCGTCTATGGCTCATTCCTGGAGCATATGGGCCGGGCGGTTTACACCGGCATTTATGAGCCGGGTCATGAAAAAGCGGATAAGGATGGCTTCCGTACCGATGTTCTTGATATGGTGCGTGATCTCGATATGCCGATCGTGCGATATCCGGGTGGCAACTTCGTCTCGGCCTATCATTGGGAAGACGGCATCGGCCCGCGCGACCAGCGCCCGACGCGCCTCGATCTCGCCTGGCGGACCCGCGAAACCAACCAGATGGGCGTCAACGAATTCGCCGACTGGTCGAAGCTCGCCAAAACCGAAATGATGCTGGCGATGAACCTCGGTTCGCGCGGCCTGAACGATGCCCGCAACTTCCTCGAATATTGCAATCATCCGGGCGGCACCTACTGGAGTGACCTGCGCGCCAAGCACGGCTACAAGGATCCGCACAATGTTCGCATCTGGTGCCTCGGGAACGAGATCGACGGTCCCTGGCAGGTCGGCCACAAGACGGCGGCCGAATATGGCCATCTCGCCAACGAAGTCTCCAAGGCCTTCAAATATTTCGACAAGACGCTCGAAACGGTGGTCTGCGGCTCGTCGAATGACAAGATGAAGTCCTATCCCGAATGGGAAGCGACGGTTCTCGAAGCCAGCTACGACAGCGTCGATTACATCTCGCTGCACAAATATTTCGGCAACGAAGAGAACGACACGCTGAACTATTACGCCAAGGCGATCGAGCTCGACCGCTACATCGTCACCATCGGCGGCGTCATCGACTATATCAAGGCGAAGAAGCGCTCGAAGCGCGACGTCAAGATCTGCTTCGACGAGTGGAACGTCTGGTATCACGACCGCAAGGAAGATGATCAGCGCTACAAGAATTGGGATTGGCCGGAAGCGCCGCCGCTGCTCGAAGAGCTCTACAATCTCGAGGACGCCATCTTCGTCGCCTCGCTGATCAACGTCTTCATCCGCCGCTCCGACCGCGTCAAGATCGCCTGCATGGCGCAGCTGGTGAATGTCATCGCCCCGATCCTGACCAAGGCAGGCGGCCCGGCCTGGCGCCAGTCGATCTACTACCCGCTGCAGTTCGCCTCGAAATACGGCCGCGGCACGGCGCTGAACGTTTCTGCGTCAGGCCCGACTTACGATTGCGAAGTGGCGCAGGATGTTCCCTATCTCGACCTCTCGGCCGTGCTGCAGGAAGACGGCAAGACGATCGCCGTCTTCGCCATCAACCGCAGCCTCGACGAGGCGATGGATCTCGATGTCGATCTGCAGGGTTTCAAGGGCGCGAAAATCCTCCAGCATCACACCATGGTCGGCGACGACCTGAAGGCGCGCAACTCGGTCGAAGATCAGAACCGCATCGTTCCCAAGGCCGGTTCCGGGCTGCAGGTCACGGATGAAGGCAAGCTCAGCGGTTCGCTGCCGGCCAAGTCCTATCACTTCATCCTGCTCTCCGTCGCCGCGGCGTGAGCTGATTGTCATCCGGGCGGCGGAGGAGGCCGCCCAGATGGGAATGCCAATCGGGAGGATGCATGTCTGGAATCAAACTGACTGACGTCAGCAAGTCGTTCGGCTCGTTCAAGGTCATCCATGGCGTTGATATCGAGATCGAACAGGGCGAGTTCGCGGTCTTCGTCGGCCCGTCGGGCTGCGGAAAGTCGACGCTGCTCAGGATGATCGCCGGTCTGGAGGAAACCAGCGGCGGCAAGATCAGCATCGAAGACGAGGACGTCACGCATACCGAAGCGTCGAAGCGCGGCGTCGCCATGGTCTTCCAGTCCTATGCGCTTTATCCACATCTCTCCGTCTTCGAAAACATGGGGTTCAGCCTGTCGATCGCCAAGCGACCGAAGGCGGAGATCCAGCAGAAGGTGAAGGCTGCGGCCGATATCCTGCGGCTCGAGGACTATCTCAATCACAAGCCAAGCCAGCTTTCCGGCGGCCAGCGCCAGCGCGTCGCCATCGGCCGGGCGATCGTGCGTGAGCCGCGCGTCTTCCTGTTCGACGAGCCGCTCTCCAATCTGGATGCGGAACTGCGCGTGAAGATGCGCATGGAGATCGCCCGACTGCACCGGCAGATCGGCGCGACGATGGTCTATGTCACCCATGACCAGGTCGAGGCGATGACGCTGGCCGACAAGATTGTCGTGCTCAAGGCCGGTGTCGTGCAGCAGGTCGGCGCGCCGCTCGATCTCTACCGCGATCCCGCCAATATGTTCGTTGCCGGCTTCATCGGCTCGCCGGGCATGAACTTCCTGAAGGGCAAGGTCATCGTTTCAGGCCAAAATTCGGCGACGATCGAACTCGACGACGCACCGGGCAAGACCTTCGATCTGCCGACACGGGCGCCTGTCGCGAACGGCGCCGTCGTCCATGTCGGCGTGCGGCCAGAGCATATCGGGCTCGGCGCGACGGAAGGCGGATTGCCGCTACCTGTAACGGCCGAGTTTACCGAGGAACTGGGCGGCACCGGCTATCTGCATGTGCTGACGGCAACGGGTGCCGAAATGACGGTCGAGTGTCGGGAAAGCCGGCCGCAGCCCAAGGAAAAGATCACCCTCTCGCTGAGGGTGCCTGAAATGCTGGCCTTCGATGCCGAAGGCGGAAGGCTCAGCTGATACCGAAATCCGGACGGAATCCGGAACTCGGCGAAGACATGCGGGAAGGGGGACGCAGGCCTTGGAGGAGGTCTGCGGCCACGGATGTCCCGTGCCGTGAGATGCCCATGAATAACACTTTTATTGAGGAGGAACCGACGTGAGAAAACTGGTGAAACTTGCCGTTTCGGCGGCCATAGCCTTGCTGCCCTCGGCAGCCGCATTCGCGCAAACAGACGTGACCTGGTGGGACTTCCTGAGCGGCGGCGACGGCGTTCGCATGAAGGCGCTGATCAAGGAATTCAACGACACCCACCCCGATATCAAGATCAACGCGACGACGCTGGAATGGGGCGTGCCCTTCTATACGAAGGTGCAGACGGCGGCCGCCGTCGGCCAGCAGCCCGATATCATGACCTATCACATGTCGCGCTATCCGCTGGCGGTGCCGACCGGCATCCTGCGGCCGTTCACCGACGAGGAACTGGCCTCTGCCGGCATCAAGAAGGAAAATTACGTCGATGCGGCCTGGAAGCAGGGCACTTTTGACAACAAGGTCTACGGCATCCCCTTCGACGTCCACTCGATCGTTCTCTACTACAACAAGAACATCCTGAAGGAAGCCGGGCTGCTGGGCGACGATGGGTTGCCGAAGGGGCTCGATGGCCTCGACAATTTCAATGCCGCGCTCGAGAAGATCAAGGCAACCGGCAAGGTCGAATATCCGCTGTCGCTGCATACGGACGAAGGCGGCTCGATGTGGCGCGTCTTCTATACGCTGATTGCCCAGCAGGGCGCCAAGTTCATGGATGGCAACGAGATTCTGCCCGGTGACGCCGGCGTCAAGGCACTGCAGACCATGGCGAACTGGGTTTCGACCGGCTATTCGCCGAAGCTGATCTCCTACGAAGCCTCGATCGCGCTGTTCACCTCCGGCAAGGCTGCGATGCATGTCAACGGCGTCTGGGAAGTGCCGACCATGACCGACCTCGCCAAGAAGGGCGAACTCGGCTTCGAATGGGGTGCGATCGAGATCCCGAACCTGATGGGCACGCAGGCGACCTGGGCGGACTCGCACTCCTTCGCGGTTCCGAACAGCGACAGCAAGCCGATCACGCCTGAGAAACTCAAGGCCGTGCTGCAGATCATCGCCTGGATGAACGAGCACAGCATCTCCTGGGCCAGCGCCGGTCATATCCCCGCCTTCAAGCCGGTGACCGACAGCAAGGAATTCAAGGAAATGCAGCCGAACGCCACCTATGCGAAGCTTGCCGATACCGCCGTGTTCGACCCGGTCTCGAAGCTCGCCGGTGTCGCCGGTCCGATCTACGAGGCAACGCAGAACTTCGTGGTTCCCGCGCTCAACGGCCAGCTCGATCCGGCCGATGCCATCGATCAGATGCGCGAAGAGCTGAAGAGCCAGGAATAAGCCGTTGCTGGCCGGAGATTTTTCTCCGGCCAGCCTTCGCTTCGAAGGAGATGCCTGTGATCAACAATGAGAAGCGGCGCAAGACGCTGACGGCGGTGGCAATGATCGCGCCGTTCCTGATCGCCTATGCGACGGTCTTTGCCTATCCTGTCTATAAGATGTTTGCGCTCAGCTTCACGGACGCTCCGTTGATCGGCGAGGGCCAGTGGGTGGGCTTCGACAATTACGTCAAGCTGTTCCATCAGAAGCTCTTCTTCACCTCGGTCTGGAACACCGGCTATTTCGTAGTGCTGACCGTCATTCCGAACACGCTGATCGGACTTGGTCTGGCGCTGATGGTGGTGCGTCTCAAGGGCTGGGTGCAGAGCCTGATCCTGATACTCTTCTTCATTCCCTATATCCTGCCCGTTTCGGTCGTAACCCAGATCTGGAAATGGGTTCTTGACCAGCAGTTCGGTATCGCCCAGTTCGTCATCGAAGCCGTGACCGGCAAACGCGTCAGTGTCTTCCGCGATCCCATCTGGGCGATGCCAATGGTGGCGCTGGTGACTGTCTGGTGGACCAATGGCTTCAACCTGCTGCTGTTCATCGCCGGGTTGCGCAACATTCCGCATGACTATTACGAGGCGGCGATGCTGGATGGCGCGACGCGCTGGCAGTGCTTCAAGCGCATCACCTGGCCGCTGATCTGGCCGGTTACCGCGCTGGTATTGACCCTTCAACTGATCCTGCAGCTGAAGATCTTCGACCAGGTCTACCTGCTGACCGAAGGCGGCCCTTTCAATTCCACCTATGTGCTGCTGCAGCTCGTCTATCGCGAAGCCTTCCGCTCGAACCACGGCGGCACGGGTTCGGCGGTTGCCGTCATCCTCTTCGCGATCATCGTCGTCGTCTCGGTGCTGCAGTACCAGCTGCTACGTGTGAGGGAGCGCTAGGATGCCCGGAAAAACAATCGGCAACGTGCTGCTCCTCGTCCTGACGCTCCTGATCGCCTGCATGTGGGCCTTCCCGATCTATTGGGCGGTCGTCACCTCGATCAAGCCGGAGCAAGAGGTGGTGGCGAAGACGACCTTCATCCCCGATGTGCTCAACTTTTCGGGCTATTACTACGCGCTGTTCGAAACCAAGCTGCCGACCTGGTATCTGAATTCGATCGTCACCTCGGTGACGGTCACCATCGTCGTCATCCTGATCAGCGTCATGTGTGCCTACGCGCTGTCGCAGATCGTTTTCCCCGGCCGCAAGCTGCTTTACGGCATCATCTTGGCGAGCTTCATGGTGCCGTCGCAGGCGCTGGTGATTTCGCAATTCGTGCTGATGCACAAGCTGAACCTGATCAACACCTGGGGCGGCATCATCCTGCCGCAGCTGATCGTCCCCGTCGTCGTCATCGTCTACAAGCAGTTCTTCGATTCCGTACCTAAGGAGCTGCGCGAAGCTGCCAAGCTCGATGGCTGCGGCGAATTCCAGATCCTCTTCAAGCTCTATCTTCCCCTGAACTGGGGGATAACAACGGCGCTGGCGATCATCACCTACATCATGGCCTGGAACGCCTTCCTGTGGCCGTTCCTGGTCACCAACTCCGACGACATGATGACGATCACCGTCGGCATTACCCAGACCCGCGATGCCTTCGGCGTCAAATATGCGCGCGACATGGCGGTCGCCATTCTGGCCGCGATGCCCGTCGCACTTGCGTACCTTCTGTTCCAGAAACGCGTGACGCAGGCGTTGATGCTTTCGTCCGGCATCAAGGGATGACGTGCATGAGATTGCTTCAGGGCCGAGGTGAGAAGGCCCCTGCCGGTCCGCGAGAGTTCTCCCGAGGCGCGGACCGGCCCCTAGTAAAATTTGAGCAGCGACACAGTGCCTGCGCCCATGATATCAGCTGAAACCAACAAGAAAGACTGGAGAACCAGTATTATCATATGGAGACTAAGCTTCTAACCGTCGATCCGATGCGGGACGCCGATGTCGTCCAGGCACTCGGGTCTCCGACGCGGATCGAGATCCTCAACCTGTTGCGCCAGAAGGGGCCGCTGAATGTCAACGACATCGCGGCGCAGATGGGCTTGCCGCAATCGACGACGGCGACCAACCTGAAGGCGCTGGAGCAGGCGGGCCTCATCCAGACGCAGACGATGAAGGCGAGCAAGGGCAACCAGAAGGTCTGCTCCAGCATCTATGACGAGATACTGATCCGCTTTGGCGCCAATGGCACAAAGGCGAGCGAGGACGTGGTCACCGTCAGCATGCCGATCGGCCTCTTCACCGAGTTCGAGGTGGGTGCGCCCTGCGGCCTCTGTTCGGTCAACAACGTCATCGGCATGCTCGATGTGCAGGAAGTTTTCCTCGACCCGCAGCGCATGCAGGCGGCACTCCTCTGGTTCACCCGCGGCTATGTCGAATACAAGTTCCCGAACAATGCCAAGGTCTCGGGCAAGAAGATCCGCAAGGTGGAGTTCTCAGCCGAACTCAGCTCCGAAACGCCGGCCACCAACGCCAACTGGCCGTCCGACATCTCCATCTGGGTCAACGGCATCAAGGCCGGGCACTGGACTTCTCCCGGCGATTTCGGTGACCGTCGCGGGATGTATTCGCCGGCCTGGTGGAAGCTCTCGGGCTCTCAATATGGCAAGCTGAAGACCTGGACGATCGACGAGACCGGAACCTGGATCGACGGCGCCATGGTCTCCACGCAAACTATTGCCTCGCTTGGTATCGCCGATCACCACTCGATCCGCTTCCGCATCGGCATCGACGAAAAGGCCGACAATCCTGGCGGAATGAACATCTTCGGCAAGGGTTTCGGCGATTTCGATCAGGACCTGATAATGTCGATCTATTTCTAGCAGCTTGCGCCAGCGCCGGCGGTTTTCAAGATCAGTTGCCGATGCCGAAAAATTCGCGGGCGGAGAGACATTCGAAGTCTCCGGGGCTGCAGGTGCGACAGACATGCGGCCGCACGGCGTAGATGGCGCAGGATGTCTTCGACCGTATCTCGCCGACCAGGGCGGAGCACCGGTTGCCTTCGCAGCGCATACCCGCTTCATCGGCTGCCACATATTTCAGCGGTATCAGATCGAGCTCGGCATCCGACTCGGTCGAGAAGCGCGGCCAGTCGGCCGAGAACGAGCAGCAAGCGCCGCATGTCTGGCAGTCGAAGTCTGTTTGTGTGTCCATGGGCAGGGCATATCACAAACCGGGTGCGGATCGACAGCGGTTTGGCGATCACATCCGAGATAGCGCCCTACCGGCTGCGGCCGATGCTGGCATACATGCCGGTGGTGCGGAACTCCGTGGGCGTGATGCCGTAGACGCGGCGGAAGACCTTTGCGAAATAGTTAGCATCCTCGAAGCCGCACATGATCGACACCTCTTTGACCGGCAGGAAGTCGGCCTTGGTCAGCAGCTTGGCGGCGCGCTGCAGCCGTTGCTGCAGGACATACTCCGCGGGTGGTATGCCCTCGCTTTCGGAAAAGCTGCGAGAGAAGTGGGCGCGGCTTAGGCCGACGATGGCGGCGAGCTCGCTGACCGGGAGCGGTTTTTCCAGATACATGTTGATATGGTCGATCACCGGCTGCATCAGGCTCTGCTCGGCGATGAAGGCCGGCGAACCGAAGACGTCGTCATAGAGCGCCATGGCCGCCTCATAGGCGATGGCCGAAGCCGAGCCGGGGGTCGTTGCACCCTTGACCAGGCGCAGGCTGCAATCGGCAAGATGATCGATGGTAGATTGCTGCAGTTTGAGCACCGGACCGGCAAGCGCCAGCACCATCTTGTGGATGCGCAACGTCTCGTCGCCATTCATCGAGATCCAGAAATACTCCCAGCGCTCGCCCTTTTCGAGCCAGTAGCGGTGATTGTGCGGCACCAGCACCATCATCGTGTCGCCGCCCTGGAGCTTGTAGTTGCGGTTCAGATAACGCAGGTGGCCGCTGCCGCTGATCGTGTGCTGCAGCACCGTAAACGGCGTCTGGCCGCGCTTGCGGCCGTCCCAGTCATAGGTCTCGTTCTCGCGAACTTCGTAGCCCGCACTGGTCGGCATGGCGTGCAGCCTCTGGCGTCCGCGGGGCAGCGAAACGGTCCGCATGGCCTGTCCGTTGGCGATCAAATCGTGCAGCACAAAATTACCCTCGAAAGCATAATCCTTCTCTGGCCGCCCTGCCGAATATGCGCATAATCCCTTCGCATAAGAGGAAGAGATCGCGGCCGGACGAACGGCCGGGAGGAATACAGGTTTCAATTCCAGTGGTTTTCACCTGCATGTGCAAACGTGCGGCTTGGTTCTCCCTTGTCTTCTCTCTACGTAACATTCGATCGGACCGAGGTGAAGGACATGAGTTTCAAAATCGCTATCATCGGAGCCGGCAGCGTCGGCTTCACCAAGAAGCTGTTTACCGATATCCTATGCGTGCCTGAATTCAAGGACATCGAATTCGCGCTGACCGATCTCAGCGAGCATAACCTGCAGATGATCAAGGCGATCCTCGACAAGATCGTCGAATCCAACAAGCTGCCGACCAAGGTGACGGCGACAACCGATCGCCGCGAGGCGATCTCCGGTGCGCGCTATGTCATCAGCTGCGTGCGCGTCGGCGGCCTGGAAGCCTATGCCGACGATATCCGCATTCCGCTGAAATACGGCATCGACCAGTGCGTCGGCGATACGATCTGCGCCGGCGGCATTCTCTATGGCCAGCGCAACATCCCCGTCATTCTCGACTTCTGCAAGGATATCCGCGAGCTGGCCGAGCCGGGCGCAAAATTCCTGAATTATGCCAACCCGATGGCGATGAACACCTGGGCGGCGATCGAGTATGGCAAGGTCGACACGGTCGGTCTCTGCCACGGCGTCCAGCATGGTGCCGAACAGATCGCCGAAGTGCTCGGCGCCAAGTCGCTCTCCGAGCTCGATTACATCTGCTCCGGCATCAACCATCAGACATGGTTCGTCGATCTGAAGCTCAACGGCCGCAAGATCGGCAAGGACGAGCTGGTTGCCGCCTTCGAGGCGCATCCGGTCTTCTCGCAGCAGGAAAAGCTGCGCATCGACGTGCTCAAGCGTTTCGGCGTCTATTCGACCGAAAGCAACGGCCACCTGTCGGAATACCTGCCCTGGTACCGCAAGCGGCCGGAAGAGATCACCAAATGGATCGACATGTCCGACTGGATCCACGGCGAGACCGGGGGTTACCTGCGCCACTCGACCGAGACCCGCAACTGGTTCGAGACCGAGTTCCCGCAGTTCCTCGCCTCGGCCGAAAAGCCGATCGATCCGGCCAAGCGCTCCAACGAGCATGCGAGCCATATTCTTGAGGCGCTGGAAACCGGCCGGGTGTATCGTGGCCACTTCAACGTCAAGAACAATGGCGTGATCACCAACCTGCCATCCGACGCGATCATCGAGTCGCCCGGCTTCGTCGACCGCTTCGGCATCAACATGGTCTCGGGCGTCACCATTCCGGAAGCCTGCGCCGCCACCTGCATGGCATCGATCAACGTTCAGCGCATGTCGGTTCATGCGGCCGTGACCGGCGATATCGACCTGCTGAAGCTCGCCGTGCTGCACGATCCTCTAGTCGGCGCCGTCTCGACGCCGGAAGAGGTCTGGCAGATGGTCGATGAGATGGTCGTCGCCCAGGCCCGCTGGCTGCCGCAATATGCGCATGCCGTGCCTGCCGCCAAGGAGCGTCTGGCCAACAGCAAGGTCAAGACGAAGGAATGGGCAGGGGCTGCGCGCCGCAACGTCCGCTCGATTGAAGAGCTTCGGGCCGAAAAGACGGCGCTGAAGCAGGCGGTCTGATTTTCCGGTGAAGCAAGCCGCGGCGGTCCTTCGGGAGGAAGGCCGCCGCGCGAAGGCTTGCTTCATCATTCCTAGAGGAGAAGCGGAGACGCCTGCAAGCGCTCCGGAACAAGAGGGAGAGACGATGACGAATTTCCGTAAGATCGGCATCCTGGCTGGACTGGCGCTTGGCGTCTCAGTCGCGGCCTTGAATGCCTACGCTTCCGAGCCGACCACTCCGCCAGCGCCGCCGCCGTTTCCGGCGGAAGGCAAGATAAAATACGTGTCGCGAGACTCCATCGAGGAGTTCAAGGCGCTTCCTTCCTATAACGAGCCGGATTGGGTCAAAAAGAACTTTGTCGATACCGGTAAGCTTCCGGCCGTCAAGGATCGCCTCCCGAAGGAGCCGCTGGTCTTCAAGACCGCGAACATGCCTGACGGTATCGGCGTCTATGGCGACACGATGCGTCATGTCATCGGTGGCCGTCCGGAAGGCTGGAACTATGGCGCCGGCCAGACGCAGGGCTGGGGCGGTATCGATATCGGCCTCTCCGAGTGCCTGACGCGCACCGCGCCGCTCTTCCAGGTCGAGGCCAAGGATACCGAGCCGTTGCCGAATCTGGCCAAGGGCTGGGAATGGTCGGCCGACGGTCACAAGCTGACCATGCATCTGGTCGAAGGTGCCAAGTGGTCTGACGGCGCGCCGTTCAATGCCGACGACATCATGTTCTACTGGGAAGACGAAGTCGTCGACCCGAACGTCTCGCCGCTCGGCGGCGGTGCATCGCCTGAGGCTTTCGGCGAGGGAACGACGCTCACCAAAGTAGATGACTACACGGTGGAATGGACCTTCAAGGAGGCCTTCCCGAAGCAGTATCTCTACACGATGGCTTACCCGAATTTCTGCCCGGGCCCGTCGCATATCCTGAAGCCGCAGCACCCGAAATATTCGAAGAACACCTACGACCAGTTCAAGAATGCCTTTCCGCCCGAATTCATGAACATGCCTGTCATGGGTGCCTGGGTGCCGGTGGAATATCGTCCTGACGATATCATCGTCATGCGCCGCAACCCGTATTACTGGAAGGTCGACGAGAAGGGCAATCAGCTGCCTTACCTCAACGAGCTGCACTACAAGCTCTCGACCTGGGCTGACCGTGACGTTCAGGCCGTGGCCGGCTCGGGCGACTTCTCGAACCTCGAACAGCCTGAGAATTTCGTGGCATCGCTGAAGCGTGCCGCCGAAAAGACCGCTCCGGCGCGTCTCGCTTTCGGTCCGCGCCTGATCGGCTATAACCTGCGCATGAACCTCTCCGCCAACGGCTGGGGCGATCCCGATGCGCGTGGCGAAGCGATCCGCGAGCTGAACCGCAACGAGGACTTCCGCAAGGCGGTCACCATGGCGGTCGATCGCAAGGCCATCGGCGACTCGCTGGTCAAGGGTCCGTTCACCGCGATCTATCCGGGTGGCCTGTCCTCGGGCACGAGCTTCTACGACCGCAATTCCACGGTCTACTATCCCTACGATCTGGCAGGCGCCAAGGCGCTGCTCGCCAAGGCCGGCCTGAAGGATACCGATGGCGACGGCTTCGTGAACTTCCCGGCCGGAACGGCCGACGGCAAGGATGTCGAGGTCGTGCTGCTGGTCAACAACGGCTACGCCACCGACAAGAGCCTTGCAGAAGGCGTCGTCGGGCAGATGGAAAAGCTCGGTATCAAGGTCATCATCAATGCCCTCGACGGTCCGAAGCGTGACGATGCCCATTACGGCGGCCGCTTCGACTGGCTGATCCAGCGCAACACGCCGGAACTGGCTTCCGTGGTGCAGAACACCGAGCAGCTGGCTCCGATCGGTCCACGCACCAGCTGGCAGCATCGCGCCGGCAAGGATGGCAAGGTCGATCTGATGCCTTACGAAGAAAAGCTGGTCGATCTCGTCACCAAGTTCCAGGCGAGCCAGAACAACGACGAGCGCGTCGATCTGATGAAGCAGTATCAGAAGGTCGCGACCGAGAATGTCGATACCGTCGGTCTGACGGAATATCCGGGCGCCCTGATCGTCAACAAGCGGTTCTCCAACGTCCCGCAGGGTACGCCGATCTTCATGTTCAACTGGGCTGAAGACTCCGTCATCCGCGAGCGTCTGTGGGTGGCCGCCGACAAGCAGGGCAAATACGAGCTGTTCCCGCAGCAGCTGCCCGGCAAGCCCGGAGACAAGGGTCCGATCAACTAAGAGCTCCCTCCCAACCGAATGAGCTTCCGGCCGCGCGTGCTGCGCGCGGCCGGGCATAATCAACAAGCCGGCCGCGCTAGAGACGAGCGACTGGCGGCAAGGAGAAGCGAACCGTCCGATGCTACGATTCCTGCTCATGCGCATCGCCTCGGCGATCCCCGTCCTCTTCATTCTGAGTGTGGTGACATTTGCGATCATTCAGGCGCCGCCCGGCGACTACGCAGATTACATCCGCTCACAGCTGATCAATCAAAGCGGTGCTTCCTTCGCACAGGCAGATGCGCAGGCCCAGGCCTACCGCGTCGAACATGGCCTCGATAAGCCGATGGTCATCCAGTACGTGAACTGGATGAAGGGCATCATCACGGAAGGCGATTTCGGCTACAGCATGTTCTACAACAAGCCAGTCGCCGATGTCGTCGCCGAGCGACTGCCGCGCACCCTGGCGCTGGCCCTGGTCTGCCACATCTTCGCATCGATCCTCGGCATCAGTTTCGGCATCTGGGCGGCAACCCGCCAGTACACGTGGATCGACAGCCTGCTGTCCGGCATCTCCTTCCTCGGCATGACCGTGCCGCGCTTTCTGATGGCGCTGATCATCGTCTATCTCCTGGTCTTCCAGTTCAACGTCACCGAGATCGGCAGCTTCTTTTCGCCGCAATATGGCGGAGCGCCGTGGTCCTGGGCGAAATTCATGGATCTCGTCAGCCATGTCTGGCCGGTCGTTGCCATCGCCACCTTCGGCGGCCTCGCCTACAACATGCGCGTCATGCGCGGCAATCTGCTGGATACGCTGAACGCCCAATATGTCGAAACCGCGCGCGCCAAGGGATTGTCCGGCAGTGCCGTCGTGTTGCGTCATGCCGTTCCGAATGCGCTGCATCCGCTCGTCATGTATCAGGGTGTCGTGCTTCCCTACATGCTGACCGGCGAAATCGAGACGGCGATCATCTTCTCGCTGCCGACCGTCGGCCCCGCCATCGTCGGCTCCATGGCGATCGGCGACGTCTATGTCACCGCCACCTTCATGCTGGTTCTCTCGGCAACGCTGATCGTCGGCAACATCATCGCCGACATGCTGCTGGCGCTGCTTGATCCCCGCGTCCGTCAGTACGGAGGAGCCTGAGATGCTGGCTTTCGACTCTTCTCCGCCACCTCCGCATGAGGAAACCGTCAAGAACGTGCCGGATGGCAACGAGAGCTATATGGCGCTCGTCTGGCGCCGCCTGCGCCGGTCCTGGACCGGAATGATGGGCCTGATCCTGGTCGGCCTGCTTATCATCATGGCGATTTTTGCAGACTTCTTCGCGCCGATGGACCCGAAGGCCACGGATGTCGGCTTTGCCCCGCCGCAAATGATGAGTGTCCACGACAAGGACGGCAATCTCGTCTGGCCGCGGGTCTATGCGCTCGGCGATTCCGAGGAGCTCGATCCCGTCACCTTCCAGCCGATCGTCGGCCCCGACTACGACAATCCGCGTGTTCTCGGCTTCTTCGTCAAGGGTGCGGAATACCGCCTGCTCGGGCTGATCCCGGCCAACCGGCATTTTTTCGGCACTGTCGGCGGCGAGCCGGTGCATTTCCTCGGCACCGACAAGTTCGGCCGCGATGTGCTGTCGCGCGCCATCATCGGTTCGCGCATCTCGCTGATGATCGCGTTGACCGTCGTCTTTATCGTCACCATCGTCGGAACGACCGTCGGCATGGTCTCCGGTTACTTCGGCGGCAGCTTCGATGTCTGGGTCCAGCGCTTCGTCGAGCTGGTGCTCGCCTTCCCGCAATTGCCGCTCTATCTGGCGCTGACCTCGCTGATCCCGATCACCGCGCCGACGAACGTCTTTCTCGCATTCGTGATCTTCGTGATGTCGGCGCTCGGCTGGGCGCAGATGTCGCGCGAGGTGCGCGGAAAGACGCTGGCGCTGGCCCGTATCGACTATGTGCGTGCGGCGATGGCCGTCGGCGCCACCGACCGCCGCATCATCTTCCAGCACATTTTCCCGAATGTGATGAGCCACGTCATCGTTGCCGTGACGCTGCATATTCCAAGCGTCGTGCTCTTGGAGTCCTTCCTCGGCTTCCTGGGCTTTGCCGTGAAGCCGCCACTGATCTCCTGGGGCCTGATGCTGCAGGACACGGCAAACTATTCCGTCATCGGGACCTATCCCTGGATCCTTGCTCCCGTCGGCTTCGTGCTCGTCACCGTCTTCGCGTTCAACGCGCTGGGTGATGGTCTGCGCGACGCAGTCGATCCTTATTGAGGTGATGCAGATGGCTCTCGCTCTCGTCAGTTCCTTCGCTCCACCCGTCCGCCACGACCACGATGGCCGCGACGAAACACCGATCATCGATGCGCGCAATATCGGCGTGAATTTCAAGGTCGAACACGGGACCGTGGAAGCGGTGAAGGACATTTCCTTCCAGCTCTATCGCGGCGAAACGATCGCCATCGTCGGCGAATCCGGTTCCGGCAAGTCGGTGACGGCGCGCACCGTCATGGGGCTGTTGTCGAAGCGCGCCGTCGTCGCCCCGCAGTCTTCGGTCGATTACGACGGCAAGAACATTTTGAAATTCTCGGAGCCTGCCCGGCGCAAGCTGCGCGGCAACCGGATTTCCATGATCTTCCAGGAGCCGATGAGCTCGCTGAACCCGATCTATACGATCGGCAGCCAGATCGTCGAAGCCATCCGCGTCCACAACAGGGTCAGCCGTAAGCAGGCTGAGGCGCGGGCGCTGGAGCTTCTGAAGCAGGTGCAGATCCCCGATCCGGAAATCCGCCTGCAGCAATATCCGCACCAGCTTTCCGGGGGGCAGCGCCAGCGAGTGATGATCGCCATGGCGCTCTCCAACAATCCCGATGTGCTGATCGCCGACGAGCCGACAACGGCGCTCGACGTCACCGTGCAGGCGCAGATCCTCAATCTCATCCGCAACCTGCAGAAGGAATTGCGGATGGCGGTGATCCTGATCACCCACGACCTGACGGTCGTCCGCCAGTTCTCCGATTACGTCTATGTGATGCAGCATGGCGAGATGCGCGAGCACAACACGACCGAGCAGCTCTTCGCCAATCCGCAGCATCCCTACACCAAGCATCTCCTGGCATCGGAGCCGCGCGGCCAGGCCAATCCGCTGCCAGAGGGATCGGATATCATTCTCGACGCCCGCGGAGTGCGCGTCTCGTTCATGATGCGCCATGGCGGCTTCTTCAAGCCGGAGCTGAAGGAGCTCGTCGCCGTCGACAGCCTCAACCTGACGCTCCGCCGGCACGAGACGCTCGGTCTCGTCGGCGAATCTGGTTCGGGCAAGACGACCTTCGGCCAGGCCCTGGTGCGCCTCAACGACCCGGATACCGGTGAGATCTATTTCGACCGGCAGCCGATCCACGGCAAGTCGCGATCCGAAATGCGGCCGCTGCGCTCGCGCATGCAGATCGTCTTCCAGGATCCCTTCTCGTCGCTCAACCCGCGCATGACGATCGGCCAGATCATCGAGGAAGGACTCGTCGTCAACAAGCTCGGCGCCACCAGGGCTGAACGTCTCGACCGCGTGCGCGAGGCGCTCATTGCAGCCGGCATGCCGGGCAATATTCTCTCGCGCTTTCCGCACGAATTCTCGGGTGGCCAGCGCCAGCGCATCGCCATTGCCCGAGCCATTGCGCTCGAGCCCGAATTCATCCTGCTCGACGAGCCGACCTCGGCGCTCGATCTCTCCGTCCAGGCGCAGATCATCGAGCTTCTGCGCAAGCTGCAGGACGAGCGCGGCCTCAGCTACCTGTTCATTTCGCACGATCTCAAGGTCGTGCGTGCCCTCTGCCATCGTGTGATCGTCATGCAGCATGGCCGGATCATGGAAGAGGGTCCCGTCAACGAAGTTCTCACCAATCCCAAGACCGCCTACACCGAACGGCTCGTGAAAGCCGCTTTCGAGGTAGCCTGACTGCCTGACGCCGGAGGTTCATATGGCAAATCCCAGAATTACGTTCATCGGAGCTGGCTCCACCGTTTTCATGAAGAATATCGTCGGCGATATCCTGCAGCGCCCGGCGCTGTCGGGCGCCACGATTGCGCTGATGGACATCAATCCGCAGCGGCTTGAAGAAAGCGCCATCGTCGTCAACAAGCTGATCTCGACGCTCGGCGTCGATGCCAAGGCGGAGACCTATTCGGACCAGCGGAAGGCCCTGACCGGTGCCAATTTCGTCGTCGTCGCCTTCCAGATCGGCGGCTACGAGCCCTGCACGGTGACCGATTTCGAAGTGCCGAAGAAATACGGCCTGCGCCAGACGATCGCCGATACGCTCGGCGTCGGCGGCATCATGCGCGGCCTGCGGACTGTCCCGCATCTCTGGAAGATCTGCGAAGACATGCTCGCCGTCTGCCCCGAGGCGATCATGCTGCAATATGTCAACCCGATGGCGATCAACACCTGGGCGATCTCCGAGAAGTATCCCACCATCAAGCAGGTCGGCCTCTGCCACTCGGTGCAGGGCACGGCGATGGAACTGGCCCATGACCTCGACATTCCCTACGAAGAGATCCGCTACCGCTCTGCCGGTATCAACCACATGGCCTTCTATCTGAAGTTCGAGCATCGGCAGCCGGACGGCTCCTACCGCGATCTCTATCCGGATCTCGTCCGTGGTTACCGCGAAGGCCGAGCGCCGAAGCCCGGCTGGAACCCGCGCTGCCCGAACAAGGTGCGCTACGAGATGCTGACCCGCCTCGGCTATTTCGTCACCGAAAGTTCGGAGCATTTCGCCGAATACACGCCCTATTTCATCAAGGAAGGCCGCGAGGACCTGATCGAGAAATTCGGCATCCCGCTCGACGAATATCCGAAGCGCTGCATCGAGCAGATCGAGCGCTGGAAGGGCCAGGCCGAAACCTACCGGACAGCCAACACCATCGAGGTCAAGCAGTCGAAGGAATATGCTTCCTCGATCATCAACTCGGTCTGGACCGGCGAGCCCTCGGTCATTTACGGCAACGTCCGCAACAACGGCTGCATCACCTCGCTGCCGGAAAATTGCGCCGCCGAAGTTCCCTGCCTCGTCGATGCCTCCGGCATCCAGCCGACCTATATCGGTGCCCTGCCGCCGCAATTGACGGCGCTGATGCGCACCAACATCAACGTCCAGGAACTGACCGTTCAGGCCCTGATGACGGAAAATCGCGAGCATATCTATCATGCCGCGATGATGGACCCGCATACGGCCGCCGAACTCGATCTTGACCAGATCTGGTCGCTGGTCGACGATCTCCTGGTCGCCCACGGCGAATGGCTGCCGGAATGGGCTCGCGGCAGCCGCAAGGTCCGCGCTGCTTAAGAGTGATGCCGTTATCGGCGCCGGCGGAGACGCTGGCGCCGGTTATCGCTTGACTGCGGCCGTCAAAGCATTTGGTATGGCTACATTAGCCACCTATGGCGGCGCGGGCTCTTCCGCACCGGAACCACATGACGGCCGCAAAGCATTCGGTGCGAAGGACTTTGACAGCATGGGCGGCGGGTATCCTGCTCGCCACGCCATTCGCACATCCCGCAATGGCGGTGGAAGAAGTGCAGGGACCGGCGCCCGCCGGCTGCCTCTATACGCGCTCAACTGAGGGCGTGGGCGAGACGCTCTGCATCCGCAAGGACAGCTTCAATCGCGATCTCTGCAGCGCCATCGAGCGATCGGCGGCGGACTTCCAATTGCCGCCGGATTTCTTCGCGCGGCTGATCTGGCGCGAAAGCCGCTTCCGGGCCGACGCCCTGAGTTACAAGGGTGCCGAGGGCATAGCCCAGTTCATGCCGGGAACGGCAAAGCTGCGGGGTCTCAGTAACAGTTACGACGTTCTGGAGGCCCTGCACAAATCGGCGGAATATCTCGGCGAGCTGCGCGACCGGTTCGGCAATCTCGGCTTCGCCGCCGCCGCCTACAATGCCGGTGAGAACGGGCTGTCGAACTATCTCTCCGGCGGAAGCCTGCCGTCCGAGACGCGCGCCTATGTGATCGGCATCACCTCCTACAGCGTCGACGACTGGAAGAGCAGCGCGCCCGAAATCGCGGCACCCGCGCTCGACAAGACCAAGACCTTCCTCGACAGCTGTGTTGCCCTTGCCGAACGCCGCAAGCTGCGCGAGCCCGCCTGGCAGACCGAGGGCACATGGATGCCCTGGGGCGTGCAGATCGCCGCCCATGCCAATCCGGACGCTGCCCGCCGCCTGTTCTTTGCCGCCGTCGGCAGGCTGCCGGCACCCCTCAATGCCGAGCAGCCGCTGGTCATGCGCCAGCGTGACCGCAGCTTCGGCTTCCGGCCGCGTTATGTGACGCGCATCGCCCGTCAGACCCGGGACGAGGCCAATCAGCTCTGCGCCCAAATCCGGAAAAGCAACGGCACCTGCCTCGTCTTCAGGAATTGAACGAAGGGCTTCACGGCCGCTCGCGATAATATGACCGGCGGTCTGCTTGCCGTCCACGAAAGGGCGGAATAGCGTCATATTTCAAAAGATATAACGTCCCAGTGATATCCGCGAAATCAATTGCCCAGAGTGTCCAGCACTTTTCCTGTCTCGCCGTGTAACAAAATGCGCGCCGCGCCCGTACTTATCTGCAGACAGGACCAATTTCGGACAAGGAGGTCTGAAGATGTTGAATAGACGCATGCTGCTCCTGAATACGGGGCTGGCCGCCATCGGCTTGAAGCTGGCGCTATCGGCGACAAACGCAAATGCCGACGAGACATTTGCCGTCACGCACACGGATGCCGAATGGCAGTCGCTGCTGTCATCCGACCAATATGCGGTTCTCCGCAAAGAGGCGACTGAACGGCCGTTCACCAGCCCGCTTCTCAACGAACACCGCAAGGGCAATTTCGCCTGCGCCGGCTGTGATCTGGAGTCCTTTGCATCGACGACGAAGTTCGACAGCGGGACCGGCTGGCCGAGCTTCTGGGCGCCGATCGACAACAAGGTCGTCGGCACGACGCGCGACTCGTCCTTCGGCATGGTCCGCGAGGCTGTCCATTGCGGGCACTGCGGCGGTCACCTCGGGCATGTCTTCGACGACGGCCCGAAGCCGACAGGCCTGCGCTACTGCCTGAACGGCATCGCATTGAAATTTCATCCGGCCTCGGCCTGATAAACGGAAAATATCATGATCCTCTTTGTCCTCGCCTATCTGGGCGGCGTGCTGACGATCGTCAGCCCCTGTATCCTGCCGGTCCTGCCTTTCGTCTTCGCGCGGGCGGGCCAGCCTTTCATGCGCTCGACGCTGCCGATGCTGGCGGGCATGGCCGCAACCTTCGCAGCCGTCGCCAGTCTCGCCGCGATCGGCGGCGGCTGGGCGGTGCAGGCGAACGAGTATGGCCGTTACGCCGCGCTCGTCCTGCTTGCCGTTTTCGGTATCGTTCTGCTGTTTCCGGCGCTCTCGGATCGCCTGACACGGCCGCTTGTTTCGCTCGGCGCCCGCCTGTCGCAGTCTGCCGACAAGGAGAGCCGCAGCGGCGGCTCGACGGTTGTCGCTTCTCTGCTTCTCGGCGTTGCCACCGGATTGCTCTGGGCGCCCTGCGCTGGTCCGGTCCTGGGTCTGATCCTGACCGGGGCTGCCTTGCAGGGCGCAAGTGTCGGCACGACCTTGCTGCTGCTCGCCTATGCGCTCGGCGCTGCGACGTCGCTGGCGCTGGCGCTCCTCGTCGGTGGCCGCGTTTACCAGGTGATGAAGCGGTCGCTCGGCGCCGGCGAGTGGGTTCGCCGCGGCGTTGGCGTTGCCGTTCTCGTCGCGGTGGTGGCGATTGGGCTCGGCGCCGATACCGGCTTCCTGACGCAGGCATCGCTTGCCAGCACCGGCACTCTGGAGCAGGGTCTGATCGACAAGCTGCACCCCCAGCAACAGCAGGCTGACAACTCCGGTTCCTCGGTCCTCATGCAGGGTGGTGACGCGATGATGAGCGGCAACAACCAGATGATGATGAGCGGCAATCCGGCCATGAGCGGCTCGAACGCCATGATGATGAAAGGCGCGCCGAAAGCGGGCGGTGCCGAGGCGCTTCCGGTCGAAGCCACCATGCCGTCGCTCGACGGCGCCGTGCAGTGGCTGAACTCGCCGCCGCTTTCCATGCAGGCGCTGAAGGGCAAGGTGGTGCTCGTCGATTTCTGGACCTATTCCTGCATCAACTGCATCCGCGCCATTCCCTATGTCAAAGCCTGGGCCGAAAAGTACAAGGATCAGGGTCTCGTCGTCATCGGCGTCCACGCGCCTGAATTCGCCTTCGAGAAGAATGTCGACAACGTCAAAAAGGCGATCGGCGATCTTGGCATCACCTATCCCGTCGCTATCGACAACGACTATGCGATCTGGCGGGCCTTCGACAATCAGTACTGGCCAGCGCATTATTTCATCGACGCGGAGGGCCGGGTGCGTCACCATCATTTCGGCGAGGGCGACTACGACGGCTCGGAGCGGGTCATCCAGCAGCTGCTCGCCGAAGCAGGCAAGGCGAACGTCTCGTCCGATATCGTCGACGTGAAGGCAACGGGCGCAGAAGCCGCATCGAACCAGGCGGACGTTCAGTCGCCGGAGACCTATGTCGGCTGGCAGCGTTCGCAGAATTTCGTCGATGACAAGGGTACGGTCAACGATGCCGCACATACTTATGTTGCCGCCACGCCGCGTCTGAACGAATGGGGCCTGACAGGCAACTGGACTGTTGGCGCCGAACAGGCGAAGCTCAACGACAAGGACGGCAGCATCTATTACCGGTTCCATGCCCGTGACCTGCATCTCGTGCTTGGGCCGGGAGAAGACGGTAAACCGGTGCGCTTCCAGGTGACGGTCGACGGCAAGCCGCCCGGCGATGGGCATGGCGTCGATACTGACGCCGATGGCAACGGCACGGTCACCGGCCAGCGTCTCTACCAGCTGGTTCGCGAGACCGGCGCGGTCGGTGATCATACGTTCGAAATCCGCTTCCTCGATCCCGGCGTCCAGGCATTCGCATTCACCTTCGGCTGAAAGGAGCAAACCATGACCAGCCAACAGGAAAACAACAGATCCACCCGTGCCATCCGCACCATCGCGCTCGGCGCCGCCGCCCTGCTGATGACCGGCGCTGCCTTCTACTTCACGCCGTCATCGGCTGAAGAGGCCCGCGTCATCCCGGCGCCTGCCGTCGATGAGCAAGCGGCGTCAGGCACGGAAACGGCGACGTTTGCCGGCGGCTGCTTCTGGGGCGTGCAGGGCGTGTTCCAGCATGTAAACGGCGTGGTCAGCGCCACGTCGGGCTATGCCGGCGGCAGCAAGAGCACGGCGCAGTATGAAACGGTGAGCGGCGGCGATACCGGCCACGCAGAGTCCGTGCAGGTCGTCTTCGATCCGAAGAAGGTCAGTTATGGGCATCTGCTGCAGATCTATTTCTCCGTCGCCCATGATCCGACGCAGCTGAACCGCCAGGGGCCGGATACGGGCACGCAGTACCGCTCGGCAATCTTTCCCGCCGGCAACGAGCAGGCCAAGGTCGCCAAGGCCTATATCAGCCAGCTCAACCACGCCCGGGTCTTCGATGCGGCGATCGTCACCACCATCGAGCCGGGCAAGAATTTCTATCCGGCCGAGAATTATCACCAGGACTTCCTGACAAACAACCCGACCTATCCCTATATAGTGATCAACGATCTGCCGAAGATCGCAAGCCTCAAGCAGATGTTCCCTTCGGACTATCGCGACAAGCCCGTTCTCGTCGCGTCAGCCGGAGGCAATTGAGGCGGCAGGTCATTGCTAGGAGAAAATCATGCAGCACTATAAGAAGAGTGCCGAAGCCATTGCCAAGCTCACGCCGGAGCAATACCGCGTGACGCAGCAATCGGGAACCGAGCGTCCCGGCACCGGCGAATATCTCGATAACAAGCAGCCTGGCGTCTACGTCGATATCGTTTCGGGCGAACCGCTTTTTGCTTCTGCCGACAAGTTCGAATCCGGCTGCGGCTGGCCGAGCTTTACCAAGCCGATCGAGCCCGCCAATGTCAGCGAGCTGACCGATATCTCGCATGGCATGGTGCGCACCGAGGTGCGCTCCAGCCATGGCGACAGTCATCTCGGGCATGTCTTCCCCGACGGCCCGCGTGACCGCGGTGGCTTGCGCTATTGCATCAACTCGGCGTCGCTCCGTTTCGTCCACCGCGACCGGATGGAAGCGGAAGGATATGGCGCCTATCTCGACCAGGTGGAGGAAGTTCAATGACGACCGAACGCGCAGTTCTCGCAGGTGGCTGCTTCTGGGGCATGCAGGATCTGATCCGCCGCTACAACGGCGTGATCTCGACTCGTGTCGGCTATACCGGCGGCGAAGTGCCGAATGCCACCTATCGCAATCACGGCAACCACGCCGAGGCGATCGAGATCATCTTCGATCCCGCCAAGATCAGCTATCGCGAGCTTCTGGAATTCTTCTTCCAGATCCATGATCCATCGACCCTGAACCGCCAGGGCAATGACCGGGGCGCCAGCTACCGCTCGGCGATCTTCTACACGAGCGACGAGCAGAAGCGCGTCGCCGAGGATACGATCGCCGATGTCGATGCCTCAGGTCTGTGGCCGGACAAGGTCGTCACCGAAGTGACAGCCGACAGCGATTTCTGGGAAGCAGAGCCCGAGCACCAGGACTATCTGGAGCGGATTCCGAATGGCTATACCTGCCATTTCGTTCGTCCGGGCTGGAAGCTGCCGAAGCGCAACGCTGCCTGATCGCAGCGGCGATCGATGTTTGAGAGGAGGGGCGGCCGGCAGGCTGCCCCTTTTCATATGATCACAAATATTAGCGAATCCGCTTTTTCGTTGGCGCGAATATTCGGTTCGGGTTATTCGGATTCCAAACGGGATTCGATTCATGGCCAACAAAGATCAAGTTCTCGTCACGCTGCGCACCTACATGCAGGTCAAGCGCGCGCATGACCGGAACCAGGCCGAATATCTCGCGATCCTTCAGGAGAAATCCAGGGAAGAACCGATCGATACCGCCGCGATTGCCGAGTTGACCGCCGCGCATCATGAGCTGCAGCGGCCGCTGATCGAAGAAATGAGCTACCGCTGGCAGGTTCTCGAAGCCTGGTATGATGACATCGAGGTCGATCTCGTCAGTTGGGCGATCCGCAATCCAAAATTTGCAAGCACCGCCCGGGGCTAGGCGGTTCTGTCTCTCCAGCCGGATTATTATGGTATTGTTGCGCCTGAAGGAGTTGTGGTATCGCCCTGCCGTGTTCCGGTCTAGCCGCTCAACTTTCACGCTTATTATTAAATACTCATTTAATGCTCGATCGTTAAGATCGGCACATCAACGTACGATCCAGAACGCTGACTTCCATCGTGCAGACGAGATTTCGACATGCGGATTAGCACCATCACGAATTGGGCCTATGGCGTCACCGTCGGCCTGACGCTGCTATCCGGCGGCGCCTTCATCCTGTCCGCACGCAGCGCAGATTTCGAGCGCCGGGCCGTAGTCGAAAGCCAGGTTTTCGACGAGTTGTCCGAGCAACTGGCGATGGCAGCCGAGCAGACGAGCGAGGATGCACGCCTCTTCGTCATGCGGGGCGAAGACCGCCATCTTCAGGCCTTCAGGGGCGATGAAGAGGGAGAGCGGGATCGCGAGCAGGCGATAAAGTCTCTCAAGTCGGCGGCGCTGTCTTCGCGGGAAGCAGCCTTGATCCAGGAAGTGGAACAGGATGGCGAGGCTCTGGACGCGCTCGAGGAGCGCGCCGTTGCCACCTATGCTGGCGGCGATCAGGAAGGCGCGCGGCAGACTTTGTTCGGGCCGGAGCACGAGCGGGTCCAGGGCGATCTTCTCACCAGTGTCCGCCAGTTCACCGATCTCGTCGCGACCCGCACCAGCGATGCGCTCGCGGATGCCAAGGAATGGAGCGACTTCTGGGGCGCCGTGGCCAAGAGCCTGCTCGGGCTGACCGCGGCGGTTTTCCTCGGTGTGCTCTATTTCGTCCTCAGGCGCCGCGTCGCGATGCCACTGATGCGGATGACTGGCATCGTCAACCGCCTCGCAAAGCAGGATTATGCCGTCGAGGTGCTGCCAGATAGCAGGCGGGACGAGATCGGCGAGATGAACGACGCAATCCAGATCTTCCGCGACAACGGCCTCGAGCGCGAGCGGCTGGACGCCGAGCGGCGCGAGGACCAACGCACCAAGGATCTCATCCTGCAGATGATGCACCGGCTGCAGGCCTGCCAGCGCCAGGAGGAGCTCGCAGAGGTCGTATCGCTATTTGCGCCGCAGATCTTCCCGAATTTCGCCGGGCACCTCTATGTCATGAACGATAGCCGCACCGCCTTGAGCTCGATCGGCAGCTGGCGGGAGCCGCGCCGGGCCGGGCCGGCGCTGACCTCGGCGGAATGCTGGGCGCTGCGCCGCGGCCGGCCGCATGTCAGCGATGCCGCTGCCGGCGATATCCCATGCCAGCATCTTTCCCATGCCGAAGACATGGGGATCTGCGTTCCGCTCTCGGCTCAGGGCGATACCGTCGGCCTGCTTTATTTCGAGGGCGCATCCGACGGCCAGGCAATCGCGGCGGCGCGTCTCTATTTCGAACTGATCGCCGAGAATATCGGTCTCGGCGTTGCCAATCTCCAGCTGCGCGACCGGCTGATGGGGCTGGCGATAAGGGATGGCCTGACCGGGCTTCTGAATCGCCGCTCGCTGGACGAGGCGCTGAACCGGATCGCCCGGGACGGGGCAGGTGATGCGATCGCCATCATGGCGGATATCGATCATTTCAAGCGCTTCAACGACGAATTCGGCCATGACGCCGGAGACGAAGTCATGCGCCGGGTTTCCGCCATCCTCTCGGAAGCGGTCGGTGATGCCGGTATCGTCTATCGCTTCGGCGGCGAGGAGTTCGCAATCCTGCTGACGGGGGCTTCCGAAGACAGCGCACTCGATCTGGCGGAAAAACTGCGGACGCTGATTGCGGCAACGCCGGTGACCTATCATGGCCGCCTGCTTGGCGCCGTCACGATCTCGGTCGGCGCTGCATCGACTGCGCGCGATGCGCCATCCGCGGACTTGCTGCTGCGTGCCGATGCGGCCCTGCTCAACGCCAAATCGAAAGGGCGAAACAGGACGATCGCCGACTGGGTGGAGCGCGCCGCATCCGACAGGCGCCGGGCGGTCTGACGGCTTTAGCTGCACCGCTAATTGGTCAGGCGGCTTACGGATTTGGTGGCGGTCTGGGCAATAGACGAAAAGGCGGCGACCAGTCCATCCATGGTTTCCGGCTCATAGTAATTCGCCGTCGTTGATGCGCAATATTTGAGAAGGTTTTTGCCGTTGGCAGGGGCCATGAAGGCGACGGTGTAGATCGTGATGCCGGCGCTCTTGGCGGCAGCGCATTCATCGCGCACCGACTGGTCGAGCGCCTTGCTCCACTGGTCAGTCATGCCGGTCATTTCACCGTCGGTCATCAGAACGATCACCCTGTCGGAGTTGGCATTGTCCTTCTTCTTCTGTTCGACACTTTCAGTGTCCGTGCCATAAATGTTCTTCTTGATGGTTGTGGTCGCTGTATTCACGGCCGCGGTCGCGTCGGTTCCGCTGAGCGGAGCGACCACGATATTCGAAACGTAGCGCCGCGAATCCGTTGTTCCCCAGGCCATCGCCGATTTCCCCTTGATGCCTGCAGTATAGGAGATCACGCCTGTACGAACGTATTTTGCAGAAGGATCGGATTTGTCGAAGGCATCGAAGAGCGCGGTTGCCGCCTGCTTGAGGGCCTCGATCTTGGTGACATAGACCGGCGGGCCGTAAAGCAGGCAGCCATTGAAGATCGGGATGATGCATGTCGCGCTTTTCAACGTCGTGGTGTTCTGCGACATCGAGGTGGATTCATCGACGAGCACTTCCATCGACAGACCGCTTTTGGTGCTGCCGGATCCGCTGGTGGTGTTGCTCGCTGCCGCGATCGTCTTGCTGCTACCGGCAAGGAACGCGATCAGCGGCGTCAACGTCACCGTCGCGGAAGAATTCACTGCAACGGTGAAGGACTTTCCGGTCGCGCTCGTTGTCGTCGTGATCGTCGCATTGGTGGCGTTCTTGATGGCGGTTGCTGAGGTGGAACTGACATAATTGGCCATCTGCCCGCCGACGAAATCTTTCGCCAGAGCCTTTCCGGAAGTCTCATCGGCCTTGCCATCGGCAAGTGCTGTCGAGACCGCGAGCGCGGCGGAATCGGTCGCTTCCTGCAACTGGCGTTGAGAGAGCATGATGTTGCCGAGATCGATCGCCAGCCCCGCGGCGCCGATGAGCACAGGCAGGACGATCGCGGTCATCATCGCGAAGTTGCCATTGCGGCTGGTGCGCAGCTGCCGCATGTTTTGCAGAAAGCCAGACATCCGGTTGTAACGGCTTATATCCAGGATTGTGCCGTGCGATCTATCCGGGTGATTAACGCAAGCAAAACGTGTTCAAAGAAGCGACCGTCTTTGAGACACGACAATCTTTCGAAGCCGCATTGGCGGATGCACGGTTCGGACTATATCCTTCGACAGGGTCCATAGCCGGTGATTGGATTGCCGATGTTCGAGACGCTCGCGATACTCATGACGCTCTCCGGAAGTGCGGCCGTGCCGGTACAGGCAGGCGCCGGCGAGGTCGACGTCAAGCTCGTACTGGCCGTCGATACGTCCCGGTCGATGGACTTCGAAGAGGTGCGCATTCAGCGAGAGGGCTATGTCGAGGCGCTCAAGCACAAGGAATTCATCGACGCCGTCAAAGGTGGTCTGACAGGGCGCATCGCCATCAGCTATTTCGAATGGGCGGGCTTCGTGGTGCCGGGCTCAGTGCTCGACTGGCATCTGATCGAGAACGAAAGCGATGCGATCGCATTTGCCGATAAACTGGAACAGCGGCCGCTGAACACCCAGAGGCGCACATCGATATCGACAGCGATTACCCAGGGGACGTCGATGATCGTTTCGAGCCCATATACAGCGATGCGGCAGGTGATCGATGTTTCGGGGGATGGCACAAACAATGCCGGCAACCCTGTTGCGCCAACCCGCGACAAAGCGGTGGAGGCGGGGCTCATCATCAACGGGTTGGCGCTGATGCTACGGCCATCAGGGGCGCCGGGCGGCCTCGACAACTATTATGCCGACTGCGTCATCGGCGGCCCGGGCGCTTTCGTGCTGCCGGTCTACAAGATCGAGGATTTCGGCATCGCTGTCCGCCGCAAGCTGGTGCTTGAGGTCAGCGGCCTCAGCCCGGTTCCGGACATCCAGAAGGCCGCTGCACCGCCGAAGAGCGATTGCATGGCCGGCGAAAAGCAATGGCAGGATTTCTTCGATCGCTGAGGATCAATGCAGGCGTCCGCCGCTATTGACCGTGAGATCGGCCGACGTGATCCAGACACGGCCGTCGAAGGCGACTTCGCCTCTGTCGGTTTTGCCGCTGGCGATCCGCTCGATCAGCCCGAGATGCTGACGTACGGCGTCAATACGCTGCGGATTTGCCGCCTTCAGCGCTTCATCGAGCACGCAGACGGCCTGGCGCGCCGCGCCGTCGCCCATGATGATCAGCGTATGATTTGCCTTGGCGAGAATCTTGCCGGGAAGAGTGACGAGCCGCATCTTACCACCTCGATCTGTTTGCAAATGCCGCCTCAAGAAGAGGGCGCGACTGCCGCCAAGGCTGGTCCAATATGGTTAACGATTGGTTAACGCGCCGGAGCCGACGGGTGCGCGAACACGTCGCGTCCCATCGGCTCCTGGCGTATTTCCGAACCTTATTCCTCGCGGAATGCCCGCATCATCTGGTCGGTGAATGGCTTTGCCAGATAGGACAGCGCGCTGCGCTCGTCGGTCTGAACATAGACTTCCACAGGCATGCCGGGAACGAGCTTGCGGCTGCCGAGCTGCAGCAGGTCGGAAGGCTTGATGGTGGCGAGATAGTAGGGCCGGCCGGTGGTGCGGTCGGTTGCCGTGGCGGCGGCCACGACATCGACGGCGCCGTGGAACTCGGGCGTCGTGCGCTGATTGAAGGCCGTAAAGCGCATGCGTGTCGGCTGGCCGGGCGAGATGCGGTCGATATCGGCAGGCGGCACCTGGATTTCGACGGTCATCTCTTCGCTATCGGGAACGACGGACATCACCGTCGCACCGGCACCGACGATGCCGCCGATCGTGTGGATCTGCATGTCGTAGATCAGCCCATCGACCGGCGCGCGCACTTCCATCCGTGACAGGCGGTCACCGGCGGCAACTTCCCGTTCCGTGAGTTCGGCAATCTTGGCCTCGAGCCCGACGATCTCCGTCTGCGCCTCCTTGCGGCGGTTCTGATCGAGCGACAGGAGCTTCATCCTGACTTCGCTGATCTCGTTTTCAGTTTCGGCCATGCGGGCGATCAGCTCGCCGCGGGCGCCTTCGATCCGCGCCTTCTGCCGGGCGGCGTCGCGCTGCTGGGTGATCTGAATCAGGCCTCTTGCCAGCAGCTGGTTGGTCTTTTGCAGTTCCAGATCGATGATTGCCTTTTCCTCATCGTTGGAGTGCTGCTGGGCGCGATAGCCCTCCACCTGCTGCTGCAGCTGCGCAGCCTGCAGGCGAAGCTGTTCCTTCTGATTGGCGAGCATGCCGAGGTTTTCGGTAAACAGCTTGGTCTCGCTCCTGGCGAGCGGGGCAGGGACGTCGAGCCCTGCGAAGCTGACGGTCTCGGCCCCGTCGCGTTCGGCGGACAGCCGCGCCATCATCGCCTGCAGTTGCTGCAGCTGGCTGCGAACGATCGTCAGTTCGACACGGGTTTGGGTTTCGTCAAGGCGGAAAAGTACGGAACCCTTGCGGACGGCGTCGCCGTTGCGCACCAAGATTTCCGAAACGATGCCGCCATCGCGGTGCTGGATCACCTTGACCTGTTGCGAAACGGCAACCTGCCCCTGCGCGATGACGGCACCCGAGAGCTTCGCCTGTGCGGCCCAGCCGCCAATGCCGAAGACCAGCGCCCCGGCGAGAAACGCCGAGAGATAGATGCGGCCCGAAATGCCGAACTGCTTTTGTGTTTCTTTCTTTGCCGGCTGCATGTGCTTTCCCCTAGCTTTTCTTTGATTGTGATCAGGCTTGATGCGGAGCGGTGCCGTCCGCGCCGGTGTCGCGTGCCGCCAGGATGAAGTCCTGTTCGGTCAGTTCGTGGCGGCCATAGAGGAGGATCTCGAAATCCTCGTCGCGCTCGAAGTCGATGATCGCCTTGACGATGGTCCGTCCGCCGTCCTCGAAGCTCTCGTGATAGAGCATGATCCGGTTCACCGGCTGCTGCGGGCCGTCTGTATCGGGCGCTCCGAACACCAGTCCGCCGATGCTGGCGGCAATCCCGGAGAAGTCGATCCGGTCGCCGACGGCGAAATCGCGGATCTGGTCGCGGCCGTCGCCATCGTTGGCGATCGATGCCAGCGAACGGAAGACGAAGACGTCGTCTCCGGCGCCACCGGCCATGAAGTTGAGGCCATCTCCGGCGATGATCAAGTCCGCGCCGCTACCACCGATCGCGGCCTCGAAGCCTGCCAATGTGTCGTCGCCGATATCGACGCCGGTGGCGGTGCCATGGTCGAGGTCGATGATGACGGCGTGCACGGCCCCGGCGGCACTGTAGGTGTCGAAGCCGTCACCGCCCTGATAGCTGTCGTCGCCGTCGCTCCGTCCGTTGCGGCCGTCATCGGCGGCGTGGACGGCAACGAGAACGATATCGTCGCCGCTATCGCCGGAGACGATGTCGTCGCCATCCCCGCCTGTCAGGACATCATCGCCGGCGCGGCCGGAGAGGCGGTCGTTGCCGTTGCCGCCGACGAGAATATTGGCCGCCGAATTGCCGGAAAGGCGATCGTCGCCGGCGCCGCCGATCACGGCCTCGAAGCCTTCGATCGTATCGCGGCCGATCTCCTGACCTTCTGCGAGCTGCGCTTCGAGATCGGCGATGACCTCCTGGACCAGCGCAGCGAGATCGAGCGTATCGAAGCCATCGTCTCCGAAATAGTGATCATCCCCGTCGTCGTCATCATCGCGATCGCCGCTCCGGGCAAGCACGACGAAGGTGTCGTCGCCGTTTCCGCCGGAAATCGTGTCGTCGCCATCCTTGCCGCAAAGGGCGTCGTCGCCGTCGGCGCCGGCCAGGATATTGGCGGTGTCGCTGCCGGTGAGCGTATCGTCGCCCGCGCCGCCGGTGAGATTTTCGATATCGACGAGCCTGTCGCTGCCGATCTCTTCGCCGCTGGCGGTCCCAAGAGAAAGGTCGGCGGCGACGGCCTTGCGGGCGCTGCTCATGTCATAGGTGTCGATGCCCTCGCCACCGGAATAGCTGTCATTCCCGTCATGCGCCGTGGCCACTGCCATGCGCGCTTCCTCGCCCGCGAGCCCGGCCCTGATCGTGTCGTTACCCTTGCCGGCGATAACGACGTCGTTGCCGCTGCCGCCGGTCATGGCGTCGTCGCCATCGCCGCCGTCGAGATAGTCGTCGCCGGCTTCTCCGAGCAGGCTGTCATCGCCGTCTTCGCCGAAAAGCCGGTCCGCGCCGGTGCCGCCGCTCAGCGCGTCGTTGCCGTGTCCGGCGATCAGCGTGTCGTTGCCTGCCTCGCCGAACAAACGGTCATCGCCGTCGCCGCCGAAGAGGACGTCGTTGCCGGCACCACCGAAGAGCGTGTCGTTGCCTGCGCCGCCATAGAGCGTATCGGCGCCGTCGCCGCCGAGGATCAGGTCGTCGCCGCCGTCGCCGGAGATAATGTCGTCGCCTTCGCGCCCATAGATCACGTCGCTGCCGCCGAGGCCGGATATCAGGTCTTCGCCGGGCGTCCCGGTCAGCGTTTCGGCGCCTTCCGTTCCCTGGATTTCATGGGGCGGCGCCTTGCGCAGGTTGAACAGCGCGCCGGTGCGGATTTCGGCCTGACCATCGGACACGTCATAGGTGAAGGTGACGTCGCCGATATAGCCGCGCTGCGGGGTATAGAGCCACATATCCTGCCCGTAGGCGCGGATCTGGCCACTCGATACCGAGATGTCGTTGATGCTGAGCTTGTCGCCATCCGGATCGTACATATGGGCGAGCAGGTCGTCGAGCATGACCAGCGCCGAGAGGTTCACGAAGCCGCTGGAGAATGTGTAGCGTCCGAGGCTGACCGGTGCCCGGTTCGGGTCCGGGTCGTCCTGGTCATCGGGATTGCGATTGCCACCGGAGGGCGCGCCGCTGGCGGAAGTGCCGCGCGTTGCGCGGGACGACAGGTCCAGATGAACGGGCGGGCGCAGCGCCGGAAACTCGAAGCCTTCGCCGGTGTCGATGATGCTGCGCAGATTGTCGTTGGCCGTACCGCTCAGGATAGTGCGCTCAAGACGCGGCGGCATGTCCGTGACGTAGAACGTGCTGGTGCGGAAACTCAGCCGGACGGCAGGCTGCTGTTCACCTGCTTCCGGAGCGGCGGCCTCGCTCGCGAGCGTCTGGAGAAAGGCGGTGACGTCCTCGATGATCCCGTAATCGTCGTTGGAGGGTTGTTCCGGCTCCTGCTCCTTGGCCTCCGGCTGCTGGTTGCGTGCGCCGGGCTCGGTCTTTGCAAACATCATCGCCAGCGCCGAAAAGGCCGTCAACGGCATGAAGAACTTGCGCGGTCCGCTCTTGCTCTCTTCCTTCTCGCGGTACTTGTTGATCGGCGCGATCGCTGCCTGCGCATCCGGCAGGCCAAGGGTGAGCTTCTCCTCCATGACAGCGCGCTCCCTTATTCCGCGGCCGTCGAGCGCGGCGATCGGCTGTCGCCGAACGACTTCTCGACGGCGAGCGGCTTGGCCTTGGTCTGCAGCAGCGTTTCCTTGGGGCCGAAGGAGGTGAGCTTTCCGCCCTGCATCAGCCCGACCATGTCGACGGCCTGCAGAGCGCTGGGGCGGTGGGCGATGATGACGACGATGCCGCCGCGGCGCCGGACCGAGAGAATGGCCGTCGTCAGGGCTTCTTCACCCTCGGCGTCGAGATTGGAATTCGGCTCGTCGAGTACCACCAGGAAGGGGTCGCCATAGAGCGCGCGGGCCAGCGCCACACGCTGCCGCTGACCGGCCGAAAGTGCAGTCCCGTTCGGGCCGAGTTCGGTCTGGTAGCCTTCGCGCAGGTGGACGATCATGTCGTGGATGCCGGCGGCCTTGGCGGCCAGAATGATCTTGCGCGGATCCGGCTCCTCGGCAAAGCGGCAGATGTTATCGGAGATCGTGCCGTCCATCAGTGCAACGTCCTGCGGCAGGTAGCCGACGTGATCGCGGAAGAAATCGGCATTCCACTGGCCGAGATCGGCGCCATCGATGCGGACCGAACCGCGCAGCGCCGGCCAGATGCCGAGCAGGCTCTTGACCAGCGTCGTCTTGCCGCCGCCGCTGGGGCCGATGAGGCCGAGCGCCTGGCCTGCCTTCAGTTCGAAACCGACCTCGCTGAGCAGCACAGCGCCGGTGCTGGGCGCAACGGTCGTCAGCCCCTCGATCCTCAGGCTTTCCTTGGGTTCGGGAAGCGGGATGAACTCTTCCTTGCCGTTAAGGACAGCCAGCGTTTCCTGGATGCGGTTGTAACTGCGGCGTGCCGAGACGACGCTCTTCCACTGCGCGATCGCCAGATCGACGGGGGCGAGCGCGCGGCTGGTGACGATCGAGGCGGCGACGATGGCGCCGGCCGAAAGCTCGCCGCCGATCGCCAGATAGGCGCCGAGGCCGAGGATCGCCGACTGCAGCATCATGCGCAGCACTTTGGAGAGACCCGACAGCGTGCCGCCGATATCGGAGGTTTTGGTCTGGTGCTCGAGGTGATAGCGATTGGCCCGCTCGAAGCGATCGACGGCGCGCTGAGTCATGCCCATGGCATGCAGGACTTCGCTGTTGCGGGTGTTGGAATCGAGCACGGCGTTGCGGGTGACGGCGGCCTTGATCATCGTATGGGCGTGACGCCGCGTCAGCACTTCGGCGAGGATCGTCAGACAGGCGAGCACTGCTGCGCCGCCCAGCGTCAGCATGCCAAGCACCGGATGCAGCAGCCAGACGAAGACGAGATAGATCGGGATCCAGGGCAGGTCGAAAAGCGCGATCGGGCCCTGGCCACCGAGGAAGCTGCGCAGCGTATCGACGTCGCGGCCACGCTCGGCCGCCTCTGCCGTCGAGTAGCCGTAGCGTGGCATTTCGACGACGACCTGATGCGTTAGCGGCGCCAGCGTCGTATCCATCTTGGCGCCGAGGCGCACGAGGATCTGCGAGCGCAGGATGTCGAAGGCGCCTTGGAAGAGGTAGAGACCGATTGCCAGGACTGAGAGCGCGATCAGCGTCGAGATGCTGCCGCTGGCAAGCGCCCGGTCGTAAATCTGCAGCATGTAGAAGGCGCCGGTGAGCGCCAGGATGTTGATGAGCCCGGACAGGCCGAACAGATAGGTCAGGATGCCGCGCGCCTTGTCGATCTTGTATTGCGGCTCTTTCTTCTTCGTTGCCATGATTTTCCCCTCCGGCAATTCATTCGGCATGCCCCATGGCCGTCAGCGGCCATGGGGCAGAGCCATCGATCACGAGACCCCGTTGAAGTCCGATGCCTTCAGGTTATGGGTACCCGCGATCATCAGTTCGAAGTCTTCTTCCGGATCGGCGTTGACGTTGCCACGCAGCACCGTGAAGGCCTCGCCATCGATTGTTTCATGGCTGACGGCGATCTGGCCCGCGGCGGTAATCGAGCCCGCCTTCAGCGCGAAGCCCTGGACACTGGCGACCGACGTGTTGGCGTCGATGGCCGAGAAGTCGATCTTGTCTCCCGGCTGGAAGCCATAGATCTTGTCGCCGTTGGCCGCTGCCGCCGAGGTGAAGCGGAAGACATCCTCTCCAGCCCCGCCATCGATGATGTTGATGGCGAGCGACGCGGTGATCGTGTCGTGGCCGGACCCACCGAGGAAGTTTTCGAAGCCGTAGACGATATCCGTGCCTGTGCTCGACCCGGCGACACTGCCTCTGCCCATGAAACCGTTGCCGAGATCGACGGTGAGGTTGGTGGTGGCCGCTGCATAGTCCAGCGTGTCGTTGCCATCGCCGCCCCAATAGGTGTCGGATCCGTCGTTGAGCTTGGCGAGGATGAGGTCGTTGCCTGCACCCGCCCAGACCTGGTCGTCGCCCGCACCACCTTCGATGACGTCGTTGCCATCGTCGCCGTAGAGCCGGTCGGCCCCTGCGTCGCCGAAGATATGGTCGGCATCAGCGCCGCCATGGACCTCGTCGTCGCCATCACCGCCCGACATCACATCGGCGCCTGCGCCGCCGGTAATGAGGTCATGGCCGCCTTCACCGCGCAGGATATCGCTGCCGGCTTCACCGACGAGGATGTCGTTGCCATCGCCTGCCAGGATGATGTCGGCTGCGGCTGCACCCAAAAGGGCCTCGCCGGCACCGGTGCCAACAAGCGTGCGGGGCGTGGCCGGAGCCGGGCCTTCGCCGCCGGACGGCTGTTCGCCGTCGTCGTCATCGCCACCTTCCTGCTCTTCTTCCTCCTCCTCGTGGTCGTCATCACCGGGACCAACCGGCGGCTCCGAGCCATCAGGCGCGACGAAGGTGATCGAGCTGCCTTCGCGGGTCATCACCGTGCGGCCCTCGTCATCGACAGTCGTCTCGAAGTCTTCAGCGGTCAGGCCTTCAGGCAATTCGATGACGTCCTGCGGGCGCAGCGTGCCGACGATCGTGTCGTTGCCGCCATTCGAGCGGAAGACGATACGATGTGCCGATTGCAGCGCCGAGATGTCGATCACGTCGTCGCCATCGGTGCCGTCGATGGTGATTGTGTTCAGCGCCAGGCTGGTCTGCGAGAAGTCGCCGACGACGATGATGGTGTCGCCACCCGTTGTCCCGCCAGTCGGCGTGCCGTCATCCAGCGTGATGTTGCCGACGGTGATCTCCTCGATATTGTCGAGTTCAGCGATCACCGAGCCATTGTCGGTGCCGTTGCGGGTGATGACGATTTCGGTGGTCGCCATCAGACCGGTGATGCCGGCAAGCTCGGCGGCCTGCCGCGTATAGATGCGGAAGGTCTCGTTGCCGCCCTGGCCATTGCGGCCGTTGAGGTCGAACGTATCGGTACCCGCGCCGCCATCAACGATGTCGCGTCCATCCGTTGCGCCCGCATTGTTGGCGTTCCAGACGATGGTGTCGTTGCCGCCACCGGCGAGCACGATGTCGTTGCCGGTGCCGCCGTCGAACGTGTCACCGGAGTTGTCGCCGATCAGGATGTTGTTGCCGGCCGTGCCGCTGACGTCGTTGGTGTCGCGGGTGACGGTAACGGTCGCCGTATCGGTCGCAGCACCGTCGCTCACCGTATAGGTGAAGTTGCGCTGCTGTGTGGTCGAGTGCGTGACCGTGACGTCGCCTGCGGGGTTCACCGCGACCGCGAAGTTCGTCTGGTTCTCGGTGGCGCCGGTGATGTTGAGAAGGCTGTCGACATCCGTGTCATTGGCGAGCAGTGCCCATTCCGGAATGACGAAGCTGCCGGTCTCTACATTGGTGATGACGGTATCGTCACCGGCGACGGGCGCATCGTTGACAGCCGTGACCGCTATCGTTGCGGTCGACGGATTGCTGTTCATCAGGCCGTCGTTGACGGTGACGGTGATGACGCGTGCCACCGTTCCCGGCTGGTCCGAGCTGTTGCCGAAGGTGATCGCCTGGATTGAGGCCTGGTAGGCGGCAAGCGTGGCGGTCCCCGTCAGCGTGATGGCGATCTGGCCGGCAACCGAAGTGTCGGTCTGGGCGGTGATGCCTGCAGGAAGAGCGCCTGCATTCAGCTGGTCACCGTTCTGGGCATTGGTCAGAACGATCCGTGCGGAGACAATCTGGCCATCCTCATCTGTGATCGCAGGACCGGAGGCGATCGCAACCGGCTCACCATTCTCGATGAAGCTCGTTGCATAGTTGATCGATGGCGCCGCCGCAGGGCGGGTGAAGTCGATCTTGACATTGTCGATATCGACGATGTCATTATTGCCGAGTGCGGTGGATGTGAAGCGAACAATGGCCCCGGCGGTAAACGGGCCGGTCAGATCGCTGCTCCGTTCGGCAACGTTTGTTGCAGAGTTGATGGTGTCGATCTGGATGAAATTGACGCCATTGGCCGCAAACCAGACGGTCACGGTATCGCCCTGGTCGAGTCCGCTTTCGTTCACATCGTAGGTGAGACGTGCCGTCGTCGCACCGGCGAGGTTGGCGGCCCGCTGCACGCTGGCGCCATTGCCGTTATCGTCGAAGCGCAACGTGCCGCCGGTGACGAGAACATCGCCGCTGGTGGCGCTGTTGTTGTCGCTAGACTCCGTCCAAGGTGTTGTCCAGGGCGTGGTGCCGTCGGTACCCGTGTAGTTGGACGGGCTGAAGTCGTCGCGGTATTGGCCACGATCGAGCGTGTAGAGCTGGAGTTGCGGTGGGCTCAGCGCATATTCGCCGTCCGCAAAACGCAGCCGCTCGATGTTGAACAGGCGGTCGGTGCCGTCGGAAACCGGATTGGCAACCGTCTCCTCATCTCCGTCGGGCCCCCCGTCTTCGTCGAAGCCGGTGTGAGCGACGGTGATGCTGCCATCCGCATTCTGCGTGATCGTATAATTGGCGCGGACGTCGGTATAGACGGCCGTATCGATATCGCCCTCCACCTCGCCGTCGACGATCTCGCGGACGATTTCGAGCTGGCTCGGGTTCAGCGTGCGGTCGAACATCAGGTCGCTGAGTGTGCGGCCGTTGAACATCGCGGCGCCGCTGGGCGCAAAGACGCCCTTCGACAGGCCGTCGGACGAGCCGATCTCATTGCCGTTGAGGTCGTTGATGCGGATCCGGACGTTCAGCCAGCGGTCGCCGTCGATGATGTCGTCGCCGGCGAGGCCGGTGATGATGTCGTCACCGCCGCCGCCGAGCAGGATGTCGGAAGCGTCAGCGGTATCCATGACGATTGTTTCGGTGACGCCGTTGACGGTCACCGAGGTACGGGCACGGTGGGCGACGAGCTGCGAGAGACCGGCGATGAGGCTGAGGTTCTTTTCGAGCAGCGCGTTCGAATAGCTTTCGAGCGGGCTGCCGGTACCGGGAATGGCTGCGGTATTCTGCAGTTCGGCCCGGGCATTGGTCGGCGCGACGCGTCCGGTCAGAATATCGTCATGGACCCAGCCAGAGAGACCTTCGACGAGGTCGAAGCGGTCGCGCAGGATGAAGGCTTCCTGGGTGGCGAAGAGCGGGATGCCGAGATCGGAATTGGCCGCCGTATTGTCGCCCTTGTGGATCGCCCAGTCGAAGCCGGCCATGCCGTTGCTGCGCTGGATGCCGTCACCCTGGAACATGATGTCGTCGCCGGATTCGGCGTCGTAGTCGGTGTCGCTGCCATCGCCGTTCAGAACGTCATGGCCGATGATCGAGGAGTTGAAGAACAGTTCGGAGTTTTCGCCCGACAGCGTGTCGAAACGGCCGCCGCCTTCGATCCAGTCGTTGCCCTCGTTGCCCATCAGGAAGTCGCCGCCGTCACCACCGCGGATGAAGTCGTCGCCGAGGCCGCCGAGAACGTGCTTTCCGTCGGGGCCGGCGATGATGAAGTCCTTGCCGTCATTGCCGAAGATCAGCGCCAGGCCGCTACCGCCGTGGATGACGTCGTTGCCGCCTTCGCCATGCAGGAAGTCGGCGGCGCCGATATCCGTGCCGGCATTGGTGATGATGTCGTCACCCTCGCCACCGTGGACGTGGTCGACGCCGTAGCCGGCTTCGAGTGTGTCGTTGCCGCCATAGCCCCAGATCGTGTCGTCACCTTCGCCGGCGATGATTGTATCGTCTTCCTCGGTGCCGCCCATGACGACGTGGTCGCCGCCGTGATAGGCCATGTAGTCGAGATCGCCGTCACCATCGGTGTCGCGGCGCACGACCAGCGGCGTCAGCGCTTGCAGGATTGCATCAGTGAAGATCGGATCGGCGCCGACCTGCTTCGAGATATCCATTTCGAGCGTGTGATCAGGCGTCGAGAAGATGTCGCCCGGCAGCGCCGTCGAACCTTCGCCGAGATCGGTATTGCGCATGATGATCTTGCTCAGCGAGTTGTTTTCCAGCTCGTTGAGAAGGTTCAGGCCCTGGACGCGGGAGAGATAATAGAAGCGGTCCGATTCCTGCAGGTTTTCCATCTGCAGTTCGAAGACGAAGGAGAAGGTGGAGCCGAGCATGCCGCCGAAATCCATCTTCTTCTCGGCCAAGCCGCCGATCCACAGATCGATGTCGTTGAGACCCGTCTCGGTGTTCGCCCAGGCGCCGGTCGAGTTCAGGAATTCCAGACGGTCGGCAGGTGCACCGGCAGTGCCGAGCACGATCGACGCGGCGGCGGCACGCTTGGCGTCGAGCGTCGTTGCGCTGGTGATCGACGAATGCGTGCCGTAGGCGGCGATGAAGTTGACGATCGAGGCGGTGTTCTGCAGGTTCAGCGCGAAATCGGTCCAGCTGACATAGGGCTTCAGCTGCGTGTCCTGACCGGCGGCCTGGTAAAATTGGGCGCGTGCCTCGTTCAGCGTCGGCAGGCCGACGTCGCGGCCACGGGCGATATTGAGCGCTGCAAGATCGAGCGGGATGCCGACAAGCTGGTTGCGCAAAACGTCGGTGACGAATTCGTCGATTTCGTTGCCGCCCTGTCGGGACATGCCGCGGATGATGGCGCCGGCTGCCTGATCGTGATTGACGAGCACATTACCGTTGGCATCGACCGTGCCGAGTTCCAGCGGGTTCAGGAAGCCGTCGAACAGCGTGATGTTATCGAAGCTGAAAGTACCATCCGCATTTTCGACGAGGCGGTCGATATCCTGGTTCAGCATCGAGTGGCCGAAGCGGTAAACCGCGTGGGCGAACTCGGCGAAGATCGCCGGATTGATGTCGGTCGACGGCTCGAAGACGAAGGCATCGATATCCGGCTGCATCTTGCGGCCGAATTCCTCGAAGACGAGGTGCTGATACTGCATTTCGGTGGTGAAGCGGCCTGCCTGGAACAGACGCTCGCCGTTCCAGACGAGTCCCTCAAGTTCTGCCTCGGTTGTCGGCAGCGTGGTAATCGGCTCAAGCAGCCACTGGTTGATGAAGACCAGGTCGGCGCTGTCGAGGACGACCTGCTTGGTCTGCTCCACGACGCTGTTGTGCTCCGAGTGGAAGATGTGGTGGATCGACGTCAGGCCGATATTCTCGTTACCGCGGCCGTCGCCGGTGATGTAGTGCGCGTCGAGCAACTCATCATCGTAGGCAGTCTGCTGACCGCGGGTGTTGAAGCCGCCGGAATAGCCTACGGCGTCGTCACCGTCGGCCTGCAGGACGCCACCGGCGATGACCGGTACTGCGGCATGGGCGATATCATCGAGGAAGGCGTGGCCGATGCGGACGGCGCCAGCGGTGCTGACAGGAGCGCCCGGCGTCCCCGAGACAACGATGTCGTCGGCGGTGTTCGGAATGCCGTCTGCGCCGATGCCGATGATCACCTGGGCGAAGCCGTTGGCATCGGGGATGAAGCGGCCATAGGGATCGGTGCGCAGCAGTGGAATGTTGGTGACATCGGCATCGGTCAGGTCGATGCCGAGCATGTCGCGGGCCTGCGCCTTGATGTCTGCCCAGGTGGGCAGACCACGGTCGCCGTCAAGCAGATGGCCGGTCGCGACAGGCTTGCCCTCATGCATGACATATTCGCGCAAGAACACCTGATGCGATGCATGCGAGGTATAGGTCTGGTTCTGGTCGACCCAGGGAGTCGTGGTGTTGGCAGCCACTTCGCCGTCGGCGTCGCGGCTGGCGCGGGTCAGGACCATGAAATTGGTGTGCGGCGTTGCCGGATTGTAGAGCGGATCATCCGGTGACAGCGGAATGTACACGGTACCGGCGCCGCCCTTGGCCACGAGGTCAAGACCATGGTCGAAGAACTGGCCGAACAGCGTGAACATCGAGTTGTAAGGCGCGGAGTCGCCAATATCGGGCGAGACGTTCTCGAACGTGTAGACATAGACGGGACTGCCCGCGGCGGCGAGAACGGTGCCATCGGGGCCGACGACATTGGCTGCATGGACGACGGGCGCGCCATTGGCGTCCTGCATCGGTACGCGCGTTGCCGTCTTGCCCTCGGCGAGCATGGCATCATAGACCATGATCGCCGCCGGGTTGTTGCTGGTCTGATCGACGATCAGGTTGGAGATGATGCGCGGATCGGCGTCGACGACGGTGCCGGGTGCAAGCATCGGGCTGCCGCTCGATGTGCCCGGCGTATAGTTTCCGTTGGTCAGGTAAACCGGATTGGCCGGTGTCCCGAACATCTGTGTGTCGTCATTTTCGTTGAGGTAGTTCGGCTGCACCAGCGGCGTGAACGGCTGGTCGGCGGCGCCCCACGTTTCCTTGCCATCGAGCAGGTTGTTGTAGCTGCCGTCGACGGTTCGGAGGCCGTAGGGCAGGAGATGCGCCTGCGGCGCACCGGTGCCGGTCGCGCCGGCTGCTTCGCCGGCTTCGGCGACGAGCGCGGCAAGGTCACCACCGGCCGCATGCTGTTCGGCGATGGCGATCTGCTTCAGGATGAACTCGAGATCGTGTCTTACAAGCGTAACCATTTTCCCCTCCGTCGGCGCGCTGTCCTGGCGCCTGGTTTTTCGCAAACTTGTCCTGTCCGCCGGATCGCGCTGCGAGCCCGGCGGTTTGAATTGCCCCTGATGTCTTCAAAGCCCGCCTTGCAGGGCTGGCTTGGGATGATGCGATCTTGCGGAAAGTTACCGGGGTTTTGAACGGCGCATGGTCGGACGATGTTTTCGATGTTCGTCCACGGCAAAAGCAGGTCTTCGGTCCTTATCCTTCCGGGAGTAAGGTCCTATGATGAATTGGCCTTTGGTCTGATAGAATTCATACGGGCCTATAGTACAAAAATGGTGCTTTATTTCCTTGGGTAATATTGCAAGGATGATAGCGCTATCGGCCTTGGGGGGACGTTTTGCCGGACGAATACTTAGGCGCCAGAAATGCTGGCGTAGATGAAAGCGCGGAAGCGCCGCGACTGTTTAAGCGTATCCTTCGATGGGGCGCCGAGCGGACCCTTTCCACGCAGTTCCTGATCGCCAGCAGCTTGGTTATTCTGATCGCCACGGTTTCTGCGGGCTATCTGACGACGCGGCTGGTTGCCGACAAGGCGCTCAGCGGAAAGGCCGGCACGACGGCCTTGCTGGTTCAGAGCCTGACTGAGGCTGAGGTGCAGGAACTGGGCGCCTCGACGCGCCTTAAGGCCGCCAGCATCGCTCATCTCGACGCGCTGTTCGGCGATGCGGATCTCCAGGCGCGCTTCCCGCATATCGAGATATGGGCGCCCGACGGAACTGTTGCCTATTCCCGGACCAAGCAGATGATCGGCCACCGCTTCAGTTTCCCCGAGGGCCTGCAGCGCGCCTTGAAAGGCGAAATTGTCGCCGTCTATGCGGATCTTCATGCCGACGAGCACACGTTCCGCAACATCAATACCGAATATCTCGAAATCTACAGCCCGCTGCATGACCAGGCTTCGGGGCGGATCATCGGCGTGGCCGAGATCCATGAGGATCCGAGCGGTTTTGTCGATGAGCTCGCGCGGCTGCGGGTGGTCACCTGGACGACGGTGGCGTTGTTCTCCTTCGTCGTCATGCTCGGCCTGTTCCTGATCGTCAGGCGCGGCAGCCGGACAATCGAGCATCAGCGGCAGGTGCTGAGCCACCGCGCCGAGGAGGCAGAGTCCGCCTCGAAGGAATTGATGGAGCTGAGGGACACGGCGCGCCGGGCCTCCATGGAATTCGCCAACCTCAACGAGACCTTCATCCGCCGCATCGGCGCCGACCTGCATGACGGCCCGGTACAGCTGATGACACTGGCCATCCTACAGCTCGACGAGCTGCGCGACCTGACCAAGAAAGATGAGCGCGCAAGGCTCCTCGACGAGACCAGCAAGACGCTGGGTGAAGCACTGATCGAGGCCCGGACGGTCACCAAGTCGCTGCTCTTGCCGGAGATCCTGCATCTCTGGGCTAAGGACGTGGTGGCCGAGGCGATCAGGCAGCATGAGGCGCGGACCAAGACCAAGGTCGCCTTTGTGTCCAGCGGCACCAATGCCGACCTGCCGCCGGCGCTGAAGACCTGCATCTACCGCTTCGTTCAGGAAGGGCTTAACAACGCCTACCGCCACGCTGGTGGCAACGGCCAGCGTGTCCGATGTCGGATCGACATGCCGGTCATCGCGATTTCGGTCGAGGATGACGGTTTGCCCTCCGGGACGGTGCCGTTTGCGGCGCGCGAGGGCGGAATGGGGCTCTATGGCCTCCGGCAGAGGATCGAGAGCTTCGGCGGTAAGCTTGCTGTCACCAAGCGGCCCGGGGGTGGCATGATCCTGGAGATGGTGCTGGAGCTGCAGCAGGCCGACGCAGCTGGCCTATAAGGCGACGGACTATCCGAATTGATAACTGGCTGAAAGCATAGAGATCGAATAGACAGAAATCCGATGAAGTTAACCAAGCATTAAAATCCGTCTTTATGTTTGGCTCTGTTTACTTTAGAGCTATCGGAAAGAAGACGAGGGGGTTTATTCGTCATCATGTCTATCTCGGTCGCATTCGTTGATGATCATCCAATATTGTTGGATGGACTCGTTAATCTTTACTCGGCGAAGGAAGATCTTCGGGTGACTGCCCGCGGGCAGAACGCCATCGACGCGCTGAAGATCGTCGAGGAGCACCGGCCCGACGTTCTTGTCACCGATCTCAGCATGCCGGGCGATACACTGGCGGCACTCGAGCTGATCCAGAAGAACTACGAAGGCACCAAAGTCGTGGTCTTCACCGCCACCGCCAATATCGACACGGCGATCCAGGTGCTCAATCTCGGCGTCTGTGGCTATGTGCTGAAGGGTAGCACGGCGCGCGATCTGTATGAGGCGATCAAGACCGTGCATGACGGCAGCACCTTCATCACGCCGGGTTTCGCCACCAAGGTGATCCTGTCGATGAAGACGGCCGAGGTGCGCCGCAAGGCGCAGATGCAGAAGCGCCTGAGCGCCCGCGAGGAGCAGATCGTCAACTACCTGCTGCAGGGCAAGACCAACCGCGAAATCGCCAGCATGCTCGATATCAGCGAGAAGACCGTCAAGCACTACATGACGATCCTGATGCAGAAGCTCGATGCCCGCAATCGCGTCGAAGTGGTGCTTGCTGCCCAGAAGTTGCAGGCTCCCGTGGAGACCGGCGCGCCGTCCTCGATGCTGTTGTCGTAATCGGCGAGCACAGCCAACCGAAGAAACAAAGACATAAACATATCTTTATGTCTATTGACGTGCGATCCGTGATGCGACATGCTCGTGTCATCGTGGTTCTGCGGACCTTTGGTCCGGAGCTAAGAGGGAATCCGGTGAAAATGCCGGAGCTGCCCCCGCAACTGTAAGCGGCGAGCGGCCGTCCATTCATGTCACTGGGGAAGACGCCCCGGGAAGACGGACGGCAGCGTTGACCCGCAAGCCAGGAGACCTGCCGCGATCGATAACGTCCACGGGCGGGGTTGTCCGGTGTGCCGCTTTTGCGACCGGCACGCCTGTGTCCGCGCGCCGATGCGTCATCCCAAGCCTTGCCCATAACCCTCGGGGTAAGGAAACATGAGCATCAAGACTGCAAATCTCGGATTCCCGCGTATCGGAAAGCACCGCGAACTGAAGTTCGCGCTGGAAAGCTATTGGGCCGGAAAGGCCGATAGGACAGCACTTCTCGACGTCGCCAAGACATTGCGGGCCGAACATTGGACCCTGCAGAAGGCCAAGGGAATCGATATCATCCCGTCCAACGACTTTTCCCTCTACGACCATGTGCTCGACACGGCGGTGATGGTCGGCGCCGTACCGGCCGAATATGGCTGGAAGGGCGGCCCCGTCGATCTCGACATCTATTTCGCCATGGCGCGCGGTTCTGCGGGCGTTGAGCACAGCGATTGCGGCCATGTGCATCATCACGAGGGCGTTCCGGCACTCGAAATGACCAAGTGGTTCGATACCAACTACCACTACATGGTGCCGGAATTCACCCGCGACCAGCGCTTCGCGCTGACCGAAAACAAGCCGCTGCAGATGTTCCGCGAGGCGAAGGCGCTCGGCATCCACACGCGCCCGGTCATTCTCGGCCCGGTGACCTTCCTGAAGCTCGGCAAGGCGACGCAAGCAGGCTTTCATCCGATAGAACTGCTCGACCGGCTGCTGCCTGTCTATGCGGCCATCCTCGCGGAGCTCAGCACTGCGGGCGCCGATTGGGTGCAGATCGACGAGCCAGCCCTCGTGCTCGATCTCACAGACGCTGAGCGGAACGCGCTGACCACGGCGTACAGCGCGCTTCACCAGCTGGTGCCGAACCTGAAGATCATGATCGCCAGCTACTTCGGAGCATTGGACGACAATCTCAAGACGGCAGCGGCGCTGCCGGTCGCAGGTCTGCACGTCGATCTGGTGCGCGCGCCCGAGCAGCTCGATGCGGTCGCATCAGCGGTGCCGGGTGGCCGGGTATTGTCTCTCGGCGTCATCGACGGCCGCAACATCTGGCGCGCCGATCTCGAGAAACTGCTCGATCGGGTCGAGGCGCTTTCCAAGACGCGTCCGATCGAAATCGCGCCGTCTTGCTCGCTTCTGCATGTGCCGATCGATCTTGCGCTCGAAACGGCTGTCGATGCCGAGGTCAGGGGATGGCTGGCTTTTGCCACGCAGAAGCTGGATGAACTCTCGGTCCTCGGCCAGGCGCTTGCGCAGGGGCGTGATTGCGTGGCCGATGCGATCGGCAAATCTTCGAGGGCCGCGGCCGCCCGCGCGGCTTCGCCGAAGGTCAATGATCCCGCGGTCAGGCAGCGCATTGCGGCGATCGACGAGACCATGAAGCGCCGCAAGGCCGGTTTCGCCGAGCGCAAGGCGATCCAGCAGACGGATATCCGCTTGCCGCTGTTCCCGACGACGACGATCGGGTCCTTTCCGCAGACGCCTGAAGTCCGCAAGGCCCGTTCGGCACACACGAAGGGGACGCTCAGCAATGCAGACTATGAGGCTTTCCTGCGCAAGGAAACCGAAGCAGCCATCCGCTGGCAGGAGGAAATCGGCCTCGATGTGCTCGTCCATGGCGAGTTCGAGCGCAATGACATGGTGCAGTATTTTGGCGAGCAGCTGTCAGGCTTTGCCTTCACGCAGCATGCCTGGGTACAGAGCTATGGGTCGCGCTATGTCCGCCCGCCTATTATCTTCGGCGATATCGCGCGGCCGAAGCCGACGACGACAAGCTGGTGGCAATATGCCCAGTCTCTGACAGACCGGCCGGTGAAGGGCATGCTGACTGGACCGGTGACGATCCTCAACTGGTCCTTCGTGCGTGATGATATCGCCCGGAGCGAAGCATGCCGGCAGATCGCGCTGGCGATTCGCGACGAGGTCGGTGATCTCGAAAAGGCCGGCGCCAGAATGATCCAGATCGACGAGGCAGCACTCCGGGAAGGCCTGCCGCTGCGGCGCTCGCAATGGAAGACCTATCTCGACTGGGCCGTCGAAAGCTTCCGCCTGTGCTCGACCGGTGTCAGCAACGCGACGCAGATCCACACGCATATGTGCTACTCGGAGTTCAACGACATCATCGATGCTATCGCCGCGATGGATGCGGATGTGATCTCGATCGAGACGTCGCGCTCGAAGATGGAGCTGCTGGAGGCATTCCGCAGTTTTGACTATCCGAACGAAATTGGCCCGGGTGTCTACGACATCCACTCGCCGCGCGTTCCCGATATTGCCGATATGACGAGTCTGCTTCTTTTGGCGCGCGAGCGGCTTGGCGATTCGCAGCTCTGGATCAATCCGGATTGCGGCTTGAAGACCCGCAAATGGGAGGAAGTGAAGCCAGCGCTAGTCAATATGGTGGCGGCGGCGCGGTCTTTGCGCGAACGCGTTGCCACGGCAACGGCCTGATCGTCATCGCATTCGAGGAGCCGGCTTTTGCCGGCTTCTCTTTTCCACAGCCAATCTGCATTAATCTTCTGTTATCCACATCGCATTCATTTTTTCGGCTTGCGGCACCCGAAACCTGAACCATCCATTGACGTAAAAATAGACTCGCGTACTATATCTAGTGTTCGAGGTTCCCTCGATTCGCAAGGATCGCGGGCTAAGACGGGAATTCGGTGAGATCTGCCGCAAGGCGGAGCAATGCCGGAGCTGCCCCCGCAACTGTGAGCGGCGAGCATCTGTCCCATTTCGGGTCACTGGGTCATGAAGATCTGGGAAGACCGGGATGAATGTGATGATCCGCAAGCCAGGAGACCTGCCTTGAGCGAAAACGTCCACGGGCGGGGTGTCCGGCTGGCGAGCGATGAGATGTGGGCATGATGCCGCCTCTTCGCTTCCTCCGGTGTGTCCCGCATGAGCCACTTCGGGGTGAAGTCTTATGTCTTTGAGTTTCAGATCATACCGGCGCGAATGACGGGCTGCTGACGCCCGGCAACCGGCAACGGCTGTCTTCCTTTTCGATCGCAAGCGCGGACATCGGCGGATGTCCGAACGATATCCCATGCCTTCTAGTTACGAGGTTTTCCCATGAGCATCACCGTCTACAGCAAGCCCGCCTGCGTTCAGTGCACCGCAACCACCCGCGCGCTCGATCGCCAGGGCATCGACTACACGATCATCGACGTTTCCACCGATAGCGCCGCTTATGATCTGGTGCAGGGTCTCGGCTACCGCCAGGTTCCCGTCGTCATCGCCGGCGAGCAGCATTGGGCTGGCTTCCGCCCCGACATGATCAGCGCGCTCGCCTGAGCGGCGGCTGCGATGGGCGAGATCGTCTATTTTTCCAGCCGGTCGGAAAACACCCATCGCTTCGTCGAAAAGCTTGGCCTTCCCGCCCGGCGCATCCCCATCACTGGCGAGACGCTCGAAGCCGTCTCGCCCTACGTGTTGATCCTCCCGACTTATAGCGGCGAGGGCGGCAAAGGAGCCGTGCCCAAGCAGGTGATCCGTTTCCTGAACGATGCGGCAAACCGTTCGAACCTCCGCGGCGTGATTGCCGCGGGCAACAGCAACTTCGGAGAGACCTTCGGGCTCGCCGGCGACATCATCGCGAAGAAATGCCAGGTGCCGTACCTCTACAGGTTCGAACTCCTGGGTACGGCTGATGATGTTGCCAACGTCAAACACGGATTGGAACGATTTTGGACACGGCAGTTCTCGAACGCCCTGTAAAGGCGCAGGCCGCGGAAACCGGGCTGGATTACCACGCGCTGAACGCGATGCTGAACCTCTATGACGAGGACGGCAAGATCCAGCTGGACAAGGACAGGCAGGCGGCGAAGCAGTATTTCCTGCAGCACGTCAACCAGAACACCGTGTTCTTCCATAATCTCCGGGAGAAGCTCGATTACCTGATCACCGAGGGCTATTACGAGCAGGAGGTGCTGGACCAGTATTCGTTCAACTTCGTGCGCGATCTCTTCGACCACGCCTATGACAAGAAATTCCGCTTCCCGACCTTCCTCGGCGCCTTCAAATATTACACCAGCTACACGCTGAAGACCTTTGACGGAAAGCGCTATCTGGAGCGCTATGAAGACCGCATCTGCATGGTGGCGCTGGCGCTGGCACAGGGCAACGAGGCATTGGCCCGCGACATGGTCGATGAGATCATCTCCGGCCGCTTCCAGCCGGCAACGCCGACCTTCCTCAATGCCGGAAAGAAGCAGCGCGGCGAGCTGGTCTCCTGCTTCCTGATGCGCGTCGAAGACAATATGGAATCGATCGGCCGCTCGATCAATTCGGCGCTGCAGTTGTCAAAGCGGGGCGGTGGCGTGGCGCTGTCGCTGACCAACATTCGCGAAATGGGCGCGCCGATCAAGCATATCGAGAACCAGTCCTCCGGCATCATCCCGGTGATGAAGCTGCTCGAGGACGCCTTCTCCTATGCCAACCAGCTCGGAGCACGCCAGGGCGCCGGCGCCGTTTATCTCAATGCCCACCACCCCGACATCATGCGCTTCCTCGATACCAAGCGCGAGAATGCGGACGAGAAGATCCGCATCAAGACGCTGTCGCTCGGCGTCGTCATTCCAGACATCACCTTCGAGCTCGCCAAGAACAACGAGGACATGTACCTGTTCTCGCCCTATGACGTGGAACGCGTCTACGGCGTGCCGTTCACCGAGATCTCGGTGACGGAAAAATACCGCGAGATGGTGGCCGACAGCCGTATCAAGAAGAAGAAGATCAAGGCTCGCGATTTCTTCCAGATCGTCGCCGAGATCCAGTTTGAGAGCGGCTATCCCTACATCATGTTCGAGGACACGGTGAACAAGGCGAACCCGATCGCCGGACGCATCACCATGAGCAATCTGTGCTCCGAGATCCTGCAGGTCAGCGAAGCCAGCGAGTATAACGACGATCTGTCCTACAAGGTGATGGGCAAGGACATTTCCTGCAATCTCGGCTCGCTGAATATCGCCGCCGCCATGGACTCATCCGATTTCGGCAAGACGATCGAAACATCGATCCGGGCACTTACGGCCGTATCGGACATGAGCCACATTTCCTCGGTCCCGTCGATCGAGAAGGGCAACGACGAGAGCCACGCGATCGGCCTGGGTCAGATGAACCTGCACGGCTATCTCGCCCGCGAGCGGATACACTACGGCTCCGAAGAGGGCGTCGATTTCACCAACATGTATTTCTACACGGTGACCTATCACGCCATCCGCGCCTCGAACCGTCTCGCGGTCGAGCGCGGCCAGAGTTTCAAGGGTTTCGAGAATTCCAAATACGCCTCGGGCGAATATTTCGATAAATATACCGAAACGGAGTGGAAACCGGCTACGCAGACGGTTGCCGACCTGTTCAGCAATGCTGGTATCGAAATTCCCACCCAGGAAGACTGGCTAGCGCTGAAGAAGGCCGTCATGAAAGGCGGGCTCTATAACCAGAACCTGCAGGCGGTGCCGCCGACAGGGTCGATCTCCTACATCAATCACTCGACCTCCTCGATCCATCCGATCGTCTCCAAGATCGAGATCCGCAAGGAAGGCAAGATCGGCCGCGTCTACTATCCCGCCGCCTTCATGACCAACGACAATCTCGACTATTACCAGGACGCCTATGAGATCGGGCCGGAGAAGATCATCGACACCTATGCGGCTGCCACCCAGCATGTCGATCAAGGCCTGTCGCTGACGCTGTTCTTCCGCGATACCGCGACGACGCGCGATATCAACAAGGCTCAGATCTACGCCTGGAAGAAGGGCATCAAGACCATTTACTACATCCGCCTGCGCCAGTTGGCGCTGGAGGGGACTCAGGTGGAAGGATGTGTGTCGTGCACGCTGTGAGTTTTAGCTGCTGACGTTTGAGTAAGCGGCCCCCTCGCCCTAGCCCTCTCCTCGAGGGGAGAGGGGATGTTGAGCGAGACGCCGCCGCGGTTTCCCTTCTCCCCTCGGGGAGAAGGTGCCGGCAGGCGGATGAGGGGGCCACCAGATGAATTCGGTCCAAAGGACACACCCATGAACATGCACGCCAAGCCCGTAACCCGCGTCCGCGCCATCAACTGGAACCGCATCGAGGACGACAAGGACCTCGAAGTCTGGAACCGTCTGACCGGCAATTTCTGGCTGCCGGAAAAGGTGCCGCTCTCGAACGACATTCCCTCCTGGGCGACGCTGAAGCCGGAAGAGCAGCAGCTGACGATCCGGGTCTTTACCGGACTGACGCTGCTCGACACGATCCAGAACGGCGTCGGCTCGGTGACGCTGATGGCCGATGCTTCGACCCAGCATGAGGAGGCGGTGCTTTCCAACATCTCCTTCATGGAGGCGGTGCACGCGCGCTCCTATTCGTCGATCTTCTCGACGCTGTGCTCGACGCCTGACGTCGACGACGCCTATCGCTGGTCCGATGAGAACGAGTTTCTGCAGAAGAAATCGGCGCTGATCATGGAGCAATATGCTTCAGGCGATCCGCTGAAGAAGAAGGTTGCCAGCGTCTTCCTCGAAAGCTTCCTGTTCTATTCCGGCTTCTATCTGCCGATGTACTGGTCGAGCCGCGCAAAGCTGACAAACACCGCCGACATGATCCGCCTGATCATCCGCGACGAGGCGGTGCATGGCTACTATATCGGCTACAAGTTCCAGCGCGCCGTCGACCGCCTGCCGGAGGCCCGCCGCCAGGAGATCAAGGATTTCGCCTTCGATCTGCTGCTGGAGCTCTACGACAACGAAGCCAAATATACCGAGGCGCTTTATGACGGCGTCGGGCTGACCGAAGACGTCAAGAAGTTCCTGCACTACAACGCCAACAAGGCGCTGATGAACCTCGGTTACGAGGCTCTGTTCCCGCCGGAGGCCTGCAAGGTCAATCCGGCGATCCTCTCGGCGCTCTCGCCGAATGCCGACGAGAACCACGACTTCTTCTCTGGCTCCGGCTCGTCTTACGTCATCGGTAAGGCCGTGGCGACCGAGGACGAGGACTGGAACTTTTAAGCAACGTCAGTCGAGCGAGGCGAGGGCGGAGCTTTGGCCTCCGACTTCGACCGTCGCGGTCAAACCGGCAATCAGTTGCACGCCGTCAGGTACCTTGTCGAGATTAATACGAACCGGAACGCGCTGCGCCAGCCGTACCCAGCTGAAGGTCGGGTTGATATTGGCCAGCAGCCCGGTTCCCGACGTGCGCTCGCGGTCCTCGATGCCGGTCGCGATACTGTCGACATGGCCTTCCAGCGTCTGGCGATGGCCCATCAGATGGATTGTGACGCTATCGCCGACATGGATACGCGGCAGCTTGGTTTCTTCGAAATAGCCTTCGACCCGCAGCGAGTCGGTGTCGACGAGCGCTACCTTGGCCGTGCCGGCGGTGACATAGTCGCCTGGGCGCAGACTGAGGTTCGAAACCGTGCCGTTGACGGTCGCCTTGACGGCTGAGCGGTCGAGATTGAGCTGCGCCAGATCGCGGTTGGCAACAGCCTGCAGATAGGTGGCTTCGGCCTGGTCGGCGGCGGTGCGCGCCTGTTCCTTTTGCTGCACGGAAGCGGCATCGCCGAGGCGCTGCTGGCGATCGGTTTCGCGGCGGGCTTGCTCCAGCATCGCCTTTGCACCTTCGAGCGCCGCTTCGGTCTGCGCCAGAGCAATCTTGAAGCGCTCGCCATCGACGCGGAAGAGCACATCACCCTTCTTCACCGACTGGTTGTCCTTGACGGTGACGTCGCTGACAAGGCCGGAAACGTCCGGTGCGATGCCAACGACATCGGCGCGCAGGCGCGCGTCGCGCGTCCAGGGTTCATCCATGTAATGCACCCAAAGGCCGTGGCCGGCATAGGCGGCGGCGGCAACGAAGGCGAGGGTGACGATCAGGCGGGAGATTGATTTCAGCGTGTTCATGCGAAGTACCAGCGTGTCAGGGAGGAGACTGCTCCGAGAAGCAGCACATAGAAGGAGAGATCGAAGAGACCGCGGTGCCAGACGAGCGAATAGGCGCCCACCCAGCTCAGTCCGCGGCGGACGATCATCACGAGAAGAAGGGAAAGCACCATGAGAACGAGAAGGCGCGGCACATAGACGCCATAGAGATCGAATTCGGCAGGCATAACGGCTTACTCGGCTGCAATCTGAAGCGGGGTTGAGATGGTTTCGGGCGTGGGCCAGTCCGGCGGCGGCGCCTCAGGGAAGAGCGCCCGGCGCAGGCCGACGAGGGCATCGATATTGTCCCGGGTTTCCGCCTGTTCATGGGCGATGGTTCCGAGGCTGTCGTCGATCGCGGCACGCAACTCGTCGGGCGGCTCGATTGCCTGGCCGGCATCGAGCCGGGCACGGTAGAAATCGGAGATGCCCGACAGCACGCGGCCGACGGAAAGGGCGCTTGCGCCACTGAGCTCCTTGCGCCGGGTCTGCAGCATCAGCACGTTGAAGCCGAGGCGGACGTCGGCAAAGCCATCGACCTTTTTTAGTTCGCGATCCTCGACGGCGGCGAGGCGCGGCACCAGCTGGCCGAGGCGATCGAGGATACGGCCCGAGAGCCGCTCGTGGTCGGTGCGGCGTTCGCCGGCTGCGGTCTCTGCCAGATCCCTCCATCCGGCGCGAACCAGCCGCCAGGCGGCAAGCTCGGCGCCGAAGGGGCGGGCGATCAGCGTCCAGACCAATGCGAAGCCGATGCCGGCAAGGGCCGCGACCGCCTCATTGGTGAAGGTGGTGAAGTCGGATGTGTAGCGATCCTGGAGGGCGATGAAGCTCGCGCTGTTCACCGATAGCAGCATCGCCAGCATGTTGAACTGCGGGCGGGTGATCAGCAGTCCGAGCAGCAGGAATGGCGGTGCGAAGACAACCACCAGCAGCTCATAGGAATTGACCGCCGGCAGGATCGCGAAGATGTAGATGAACGAAATGACGAGGCTCAGAGCCGACCAGATGAACATCGACCGGATGAAGGGCGCAGGGCGATCCATCGCGGCAAAAAAGGAGCAGGCGACAGCAGCCATGGTCACAAAGCCCGCACCATTCTGCCAGCCGGTGAAGATCCAGAAGAAGCAGGCGACAGCGATCCCGGCAACGACGGAACCGGCAGCGAAGGCAATCAGCGCATAGTCATAATGCCTGACGCGGCCGACCACCTGGCGGTGGCGGAAAACCGGATGCCAAGGGCCGGCATGGCGGCCGCTGGCGATCTCGTCGCGCAGCGTCAGGCAATCGTGCCAGAGATCGACGATCTCGCCGAGGCGGGCAAGCGCGCTGCGATAAAGCAGGGCGTTCCAGCCGGTTTCGTCGCTTTCCGAGGTCTGGACGTCATCGATGCGGCGGCGCAGGTTCGCGCCTGTACCATCCGGCTTTCCCCTGCCGCCCTGCTGCAGCCAGGCGGCGGCATCGTTGAGCAAGACGGAGAGCGCCGGCGTCAGCTCCTGTCCGGACGATTTCAGCGCGTGAAGACGGTCGGCAAGCGAAGAAAACAGCGGCAGCAGCATCAGCAGGCGGCCGCGCAATTCGCGTGAATGACGGACGATATCGCGGCCATTCGCGTCATGGCCGAGCTGGCTGATGACGAGATCAAGACCGGTCACATCGGAGGCGAGCTTCTGGCGCTTCAGCGGCGTGGCGGGCGAGGCGCCTTCGCCGCGCAGGATCTCGTCGGCCCAGCTTCCGGCATCATCGAGCCAGGTGGTGATGCGCTGACCGAGCAGCGAGCTGACGCTGGCCGGAAAGATGACGGCGCTGACGATGCTGGCGCAGACGATGCCGATGATGATCTCTTCCGAGCGGGCAAGCGCCGTATCGAAAACCGTCTCGGGCGAGCCGACGGAAGGCAGGGCGATCATCGGCAGCGAATAGCCGGCGAGCATGAAGACATAGCTTCGAGCACTGCGGTCGAGCATCGAGATGAAGAGCAGCGTGCCGGTCCAGAGCGCCACGACCAGAGACAGGAGCTCCGGAGCGTTGACGAACAGAGGAACGAAGAACACCGCCGCCGAAGCGCCGAGCAGTGTGCCGAGCGCGCGATAAAGTCCCTTGGAACTGGTCGCGCCCGCCAGCGGATTGGCCACCACATAAACGGCGGCCATCGCCCAGTAGGGCCGCGGCAGGTCGAGCGACAGCGCCACGAACAGCGCCAGCATCGATGCAAGGAAGGCCTTGCCCGAGAAAAGCCAGTCACGCCATCCCAATGTCACGACGCTGCCTCGATTTCCTTTTCGAGGGCGCTGGTCTGCGTCACCTCGATATTGTCGAAAGCCTGCAGTACGCGCACGGCAGCTTCAAGGTCGGCCTTGCTGACATCCTGGAGAATGCGCTCGCGAAGCTCGTCGAGCACGGCTTCCATACGCGCCGCAAGGGCACTGCCCTCATCGGTCAGATAAAGACCCTTGGCGCGACGATCGGCAGGATCGTCCTTGCGGACGACAAGGCCAAGTGTTTCGAGCTGATCGAGAAGACGAACCAGTGAAGGCCCCTCGATGCCGACATGGCCGGCCAGCACCACCTGGCGGACACCGCCGCCGAGGCGGCCGATCCAGAGAAGCGGGGCGGCGCAGGCCTCGGAGATTCCGTGGCTGCTGAGTGCAAGGTCGACGGCGCGGCGCCACTGGCGGCCGGTCGAAAGCAGGTTGGCGGTGAAGACGCGCTGAAGGCTGTTGTAGGTGTCCATGCGCTGCATATAACACCAAATTCGATAGGATTCAAATTATTCGCTATCTATTTTATTGGCTGCGGCAATCTGGCCATGCTGGGCGGCCTTTAGCTCAGGCGTGGCTGGCGGCGATCATCTCTGCAGCCTTCGAGCCGATTGCCATCGCCGGAGCGTTGGTGTTGCCCGAAGGGATGAAGGGAATGATCGAGCAATCGATGACCCGGAGGCCGTCGATGCCCCGCACACGAAGGTCGCTGCCGACGACCGCCATGGGGTCGCTGTCCGGCCCCATGCGCAGGCTACCGGAGGGATGGTAGTTGGTCTTGACCGTCTGCCCGGCAAATTTCGTCAGGGCCTCTTCATCCTGGATGGCGCGGCCGGGGAGGATCTCCATGTCGATCTTGGACAGGAAAGGCTCGGTTTCCAGCAAGCGCCGCGCTGTCTTCAGCGATGCCAGTGTCAGCCTCAGATCATCGGGATCGCCGAAGAAATTGCAATCGACCAGCGGCTGGTCGGCGGGATTGGCGGAGCGCAACCGGACGCTGCCACGCGCCTTCGGCCTCAGAAGGCATGAGGTAAAGGTCACGCCCCAGGTGGGTTTGGCGGAGGAGACATCGCGGTCGAGATAGACGATCGGAGCACAATAGAGCTGCACCGTCGGCCGCTCGCCGCCATCCGGATCGTAGAATAGGCAGGATTCGATCCCCGTTGTCGTCACCGGCCCGGAATCGAAGAACAGATATTGCAGGCCGTTGCGGATCATCGGCCAGCCCTTGTCCTCGCCGAAATATCCGGATTTGCCCCTGGTCGTCGCGATCACCGGGACTTCGTGATGATCCTGAAGATTGGCGCCGACGCCTGGAATGTCGGCTGCGACGGCAATCCCGTGCTGGCGAAGGTGATCGGCCGGACCGAGGCCCGACAGCATCATCAGCTTGGCACTGTTATAGGTACCGGCCGCAACCAGCACCTCCCGGCCTGCGATCGCCGCCTGCGTCTCGCCACCCTTGGTGTAGACGATGCCGCGGGCGCGGCCATTTTCGATGAGGATGCGGTCGACGCGCGCGCCGGTAATAATCTGCAGCCGCTCGTCCTTTGCCAGGGGGTCGAGGAATGCCTTCTTGGCGTCGGAGCGCTCGGTACGCCGGCCCCATTTGGCGAATGTGTGCTGCATGATGCCGACGCCGTTCTGGCGCTCGCCATTGAAATCCGGATTGTAGGAATGGCCGAGCCCCTGGGCGGCCCGGATGAAATCCTCGGTCGTATCCGAAATATGCTTCGGCTCGGAAACGCGTTGTTGAAGCGGCTATTGGCCTCGATGCCGGTAAAGTGTGGCAGCATGTCCTCGTAGGACCATTCGCTGCCATTGCCGAGATAGCGCGCCCAGCCGTCATAGTCTTCCTTCTGGCCCCGCATATAGACCATCGCATTGACCGCGCTGCCGCCACCGAGCGCCTTGGCGACGGGCACGATCGGCCCGCGGCCGCCAAGCTGCTGCTGGGGAACGGTATGATGCATTTCGAGAAAATCGTCGCGGGCGAGATACTTCATGTAGCCCGCCGGAAAGGACATCAGCTTTGCCGTCTGGCTTGGGCCACGCTCGACGATCAGGACCGAAAAGCCGAAATCGCGCACCAGCCGCATGGCCGCCACCGATGCCGCCGATCCGCCGCCGGCGATGATGAAATCGAATTCGCGCGCCATCTGTCCTCCCGGTGGGCCTGCCCGTCTTGTCTCTTCAGGTCGCGGTGAAGCCATTGTCGACGAAGAGATGGACGCCGTTGACGAAATTGGAATCGTCGCTGGCAAGGTAAAGCGCGGCACGCGCCACGTCTTCGGGCTCGCCGATGCGCCCCTGCTGGGCGGCGATCGCCTCGTCCGACACATCGATGCCGAGCGCCTGCAGTTCCTTGACCTCGCGCAAACCATGCGGCGTGCGGATGAAGCCCGGGCAGACGGCATTGCAGCGGATGTTGCGGTCGCGGAATTCGACGGCAATGGCCCGGGCAAACATGTGCACGGCGCCCTTGGTCGTGTCGTAGAGTACTTCCATCGGCGTTGCGGCGACGGCGGAGATCGACGAGGTGCAGACGATCGATCCTCCTCCGGCTGCGATCATTTTCGGCAGGACCGCCTTGGTCATCAGGAACATCGAGCGCACGTTGACGCCGTGCAGCCACTCCCATTCCTCGAGCGTGGTTTCGAGGAACGGCTTGATGACGATCGTTCCGGCATGATTGAAGAGGACGGTGACGGCGCCGAACTTGTCTTCCACACCTCTCACGGCGTCGTTGACGGCCGTCTCGTCGGAGACGTCAGCCACCCAGTAATCGGCGATGCCGCCGGCGTCGCGGATCGCCTTTGCCGTGTCTGCGGCGGCTTCCTCGTTCCGGTCGATGATCGCCACCTTGGCGCCCTCGGCGGCAAAGAGTTTCGAGGCTGCTCCACCCATGCCTGTCGCCCCGCCGGAAATGATCGCAATCTTGCCTGCCAGTCTGCCAGCCATGGTGACGTCTCCTCGATGGGGTGTGAGTATGGGTTGGGGATCAGTTTGCCGTGGAAATTCCCGATGAGCGCAGGTCACGGCGGAAATCGGATGGGGACATGCCGGCGATGTGGCGGAAGGATTTGTTGAAGGCGCTGATCGAGCCGAAGCCGCTATCCATGGCCACCTGTAGCACGTTGGCTTCCTCGCTCATCAGCATCGCCTGGGCGCGGGAGAGCCGCAGCAGGTTCACATATTTGCTCAGCGTCATGCCGGTCGACTTCTTGAAGAGGTTCATCGCATATTTCGGATGAAGATCGGCAGCGCGGGCGATATCGATCGTGTCGATGTCTTCCATGAAATTGGCAGCGATGAAGTCGCACATGCGTGCCACGTTGCGCGACGACTGGGCATAGGGCGGATCGTTTTCGGCCAGCTGCGTGCTGAGGCCGATCATCGAATAGGGTTCCAGCAGGATGCGCTCGATGCGCAGCAGCAGTTCGTCCACGGCATGCTGCGACTTTGCTGCATCGCCGGATGTCGCATAGCGATGCCAGCGGGCGAAATTCTCGCTGTCGGCGGCATCGGTCGCCGAGGTCAGCATGGTGGCGCCGCGCATCAGCTGGCTGGAAATGGCGACCGGCAGGCGCATCCGGAAGAAATAGACCAGCGGCAGGTGGGCGCCGGCGTAAATCGAATCATCGGACGATTCGTCCATCTGATGCGGCTGGCCGCCCCAGAACAGGCACATCTCGCCGGCTTTGAGCGAAAATTCGTGGTCGTTCATGCGATAATGCACGCTGCCATGCATCACGAAATTGACCTCGACCTGCGCGTGCCAGTGCGGCATGGCCATGACGGGCGGATGGGCGTGGAACATTTGAAGCGCGGTGGGCAACCCCTCGATGCTGCTCGCACCCGGTTGATAGATGGCTCTTTGCGCAACCTTACTTTCCGCCAAATCCATATTCCCTTTTTAGGAGACAGCCGGTGCCTTCCGGTTAGTGTAGGCACGTTCGCTAAGGGACGGCAATTGAAAAGGGAGGATTTTCAATGCGCTTCAATCTTATCGGTGCGACGGCTGCTGTCGCGCTGCTTGCTTCCGGCTCCGCATATGCAGAGCAGGGCACGCTCACCATCTGGAGCTGGAACGTCGCCGCATCGGCGCTGAAATCCACTGTGGAAGGCTTCAACAAGAAATACCCTGACGTCAAAGTCGATGTGCAGGATCTCGGCAACCAGCAGGTCTTCGACAAGATGCTGGCAGCCTGCGCCGCCGGAGGAGACGGCCTGCCTGACATCGTCACGGTCGAGAATTTCGAAGCGGAAATTTTCTGGAACCGCTTCCCCGACTGCTTCACCAATCTGAAGGATCTCGGCTACAACGCCGATATCCAGGCGAAATTCCCTGATTTCAAGCGCACCGAGCTCGAAGTGGGTGACGTTGCCTACGCCATGCCGTGGGACTCCGGCCCGGTTGCGGTGTTCTACCGCCGCGACTTCTATGAAAAGGCTGGCGTCGATCCGACGACGATCAAGACCTGGGACGATTTCATCGCCGCCGGCAAGAAGATTTCGGCAGCCAATCCTGGCGTGGTCATGGCGCAGGCCGACTTTAACGGCGACAGCGAATGGTTCCGCATGATCTCCAACGAGCAGGGCTGCGGCTACTTCTCCGAGGATGGTCAGTCGATCACCATCAACAAGCCTGCCTGCGTCGCGACCCTCGACAAGGTCAAGCAGATGAAGGATGCCGGCACGCTGACGGCTGCCATCTGGGACGAAAAGATCCAGGCGAATACCGCTGGAAAGGTAGCCAGCCAGATGTATGGCGGCTGGTACGAAGGCACGATCCGCTCCGGCTCGCCCGATCTGTCCGGCAAGTGGGGCGTTTACATGATGCCGAGCCTGACGGCCGACGGCCCACATGCCGCCAACCTCGGCGGTTCGTCGCTGGCGATCGCCGCCAATTCCGAAAACAAGGAAGCGGCCTGGAACTACATCAACTACTCGCTTGGTACCAATGAAGGCCAGGTGACGATGCTGAAGTCCTTCGGCCTCGTTCCGTCGCTTCTCTCGGCCGTGCAGGATCCATTCGTCAACGAGCCGCAGCCCTATTGGGGCGGTCAGAAGGTCTGGGCCGATATTCTCTCGACCCTGCCGAAGATCAAGCCGAGCCGCGGCACGCAGTACCAGACGGATGCGGATGCCATCTACAAGGCAGCGCAGACCAAATACTTCGCCGGTGGTTTCCCGGATGCCAAGGCAGCGCTTGACGACGCTGCCAAGCAGATCGCCACCGCGACCGGTCTTCCGATCGCAGAATAAGTGACGAAGCCGGGCGCTTTGCGGCGCCCGGTTCTCCATCCCCCGGGATGGCTCGTTGCGTCTGTGAGGAGAGAAATATGCCGATCCGCAACCGGAGCGCCTATGCGTTCCTCGCGCCCTATCTCATCGTCTTCGCCACTTTCTGGGTGTGGCCAATCATCAGCTCGTTTCTGATCTCGTTTCAGAATACGCGCGTCAATCCGTGGAAATTCAGCCTATCGGCCAATTGGGGGCGCCTGTTCGGCGACCCGGCTTTCTACAACGCGCTCTACAACACGCTGATCATCCTGGTCATCCAGGTGCCGGTGATGATCGCGATCGCCACCGTCATGGCGGTGCTCCTGAATTCGCCGCTGCTGAAGCTGCGGCCGCTCTTCCGCTTTGCCTTCTTTGCGCCCGTCGTCGTCGGAGAGGTCGCTTACGCTGCAGTCTTCCGGCTGATGTTCAGCATCGATTTCGGCATCGTCAACAAGCTGATCACATCAGTCGGCCTGCCGGCGATCTCCTGGTTCGACAATGCCAATGCCGCCATGGCGCTGGTCATCATAGCGGTGACCTGGCGTTGGGCAGGCTATAACGCCATCATCATTCTCGCCGGGCTACAATCGATCCCTGAGGATGTCTACGAGGCTGCGACGCTCGACCGGGTCAGCAAGACCCAGCAGTTCTTCCACATCACACTGCCACTGCTGAAGCCGATCATTCTGTTCTGTGTCGTTCTCTCGGTCATCGGCACGATGCAGCTCTTCACCGAACCATTCCTGATCACCAATCGCGGCGGTCCGGGTGGCGGCACCGAGACGCTCGGCCTGCTGCTCTACCGCCAGGGATTCCTGTCGCTGAACTTTGGTTATGCGTCAGCCGTGGCTTACACAATAGCGGCACTGGCGGTTGCGATCTCACTGCTCAACCTGTGGGTCGGGAGGGAAGCGAAATGAAATCCAAGTCGCAATCACTGCTGTTGAGGCGCATCGCGCTGCATGCGGTGTTGACGCCGCTGGCGATCATCTGGCTGTTCCCGCTGTGGATGATGTTCATCTTCTCGACCATGCCCGACTACGGCATCTTCAGCCCCGAGATCGTGCTGCTTCCATCGACGAACTTCATCGCCAATTTCCAGGATCTTGAGGCCCAGACCGGCTTTACCCGGGCGATGTTTACGTCGATCTCGGTGGCTATCATCTACACCATTCTGTCTGTGCTCCTGACCTCGATGGCAGGCTGGGCGCTGGCGCGCTACCGCTTTGCGGGGCGCTCCGTCGTCGTCGCCATTATTCTTGGCACCATCACGCTGCCCTTTGCGGTCGTGGTCATTCCGCAGTTCATCATGGTGGCGCGCGAGTTCAAGCTGGCGAATACCTGGGTGGCGCTGATCGTTCCGCCGCTCTTCAATTCGCTCGGCGTGCTCTTCATGCGCCAGTCCTTCTCGATGATGCCGAACGAGCTTTTCGACGCGGCACGCGTCGAAGGCGTCAAGGAATGGCAGATCTTCCTGCGCATCGCATTGCCGCTGGCGCGGCCGACCATGGCGGCGCTGTCGATCATCCTCTTCCTGGTGTCTTGGAACAACTATCTCTGGCCGCTGCTGATCAACTCCAAGCCGGCGATGATGACCGCACCGGTGGCGCTCGGCACGCTGATCGGCCTGACCAAGGTCTCCTGGGGCGGGATCATGGCGGGGGCAACGATGCTGACCGCGCCGATCCTAGTCATCTTCGTGCTCCTGCAGCGCCACTTCATCGCCGGCATTGCTGCCGGCGCAATCAAATAATCGGGGAGCCGCATGGCAGAGCTTTCACTCAGAAACGTCGTCAAACGCTATGGTGCGCTTGAGATCATTCATGGCGCCAATCTGGAGGTCAAGGACGGCGAGTTCGTCGTCTTCGTCGGGCCGTCGGGCTGCGGCAAGTCCACACTGCTGCGCATGATCGCCGGGCTGGAGGACATCTCCGGTGGCGAGATCGATATCGGCGGCAAGGTCGTCAACGATGTCGAGCCCGCAGATCGCGGCATCGCCATGGTCTTCCAGTCCTATGCGCTCTATCCGCATATGACGGTTGCGGAAAACCTTTCCTTCGGCCTGCGGATGAACGGCAATCCGAAGGAAGACACGGAAAAGCGCGTCAGCCACGCCGCCGGGATCCTGCAGATCAACGAGCTGATGCAGCGCCGCCCCAAGCAGCTCTCGGGCGGCCAGCGCCAGCGCGTGGCGATCGGCCGGGCGATCGTGCGCGAGCCCAAGGTCTTCCTGTTCGACGAGCCACTGTCCAACCTTGATGCCGAGCTGCGCGTGCAGATGCGCGTCGAGATTTCGAGGCTGCACAAGCAACTCGGCACGACGATGATCTACGTCACCCACGATCAGACCGAAGCGATGACGCTGGCCGACAAGATCGTCGTGCTCAGGGCCGGGAATATCGAGCAGGTCGGTGCGCCGCTCGATCTCTACGACGATCCGGCAAACCAGTTCGTCGCCGGTTTCGTCGGCTCGCCGAAGATGAACTTTTTGAAGGCCATCGTGACGGGCAGGGACGCCTTGGGACTGATGGTTGCGCTTGCCGCAGACCGGAATGTCCGCCTGACCTTGCCGCTGACTGCGACCCTTGCGGAGGGAACCGACGTGACGCTCGGCGTCCGCCCCGAGCATTTCGGTGATGCGGGCAAAGGCGACGCCGATATGACCGCCAGTGTCGATGTCGCCGAGCATCTCGGCAATACCAGCTATATCTACGCAACGCTCGGCGGCGAGCAGCTGATCATCGAGCGGCCGGAATCCCGCACCACCGGCAATCGCGACAGCCTGACGGTCTCGCTATCCGCCAAACGCAGCTTCCTGTTCGACAGCGCCGGCCAACGCCTGCGCTGACCCATCCGCAATCCCAGGACGACCACACGAAAGAGGAATAGACATGAGCTCAGAACAACCGATCCGCTGGGGCATTATCGGCCCCGGCACCATCGCCCGCACCTTTGCGGATGGCATCGCGCATTCGCGGACCGGCAAGCTCTCCGCGATCGCGACGCGCAATCCCGACAAGCCGGGCCTCGGCGACGGCTTCCCCGGTGCCCGTATCGTCAAGGGCTATGACGCGCTGCTTACCGACCCTGAAATCGACGCGATCTATATCGCTACGCCCCATACCGGCCATGCCGAATGGGCGATCAAGGCGGTCCGGGCCGGAAAGCATGTGCTGGTCGAAAAGCCGATCGCGCTTTCCGCTTACGATGCCGATGCGATCTATCACGAGGCAAAGAAGGCCGGCGTCTTTGCCGGCGAAGCCTTCATGTATCGCGTTCACCCGCAGACTGCGAAGATCGTCGAGCTGGTGAAGAGCGGCGTCATCGGAACGGTCAGGATCATCCGCTCCAGTTTCGGTTTCAACATGGGTACGTTCAAGCCCGAGCACCGGCTGTTTTCCAACGACACGGCAGGCGGCGGCATTCTCGATGTCGGTGGCTATCCGGTGTCGATGGCCCGCCTGATTGCCGGTGCAGCCGAAGGCAAGCCTTTCCTCGAGCCGGAGAAGGTCTCGGGCGTCGCCCATCTCGGCCAGTCCGGCGTCGATGAATGGGCTTCGGCGGTGCTGAAATTCCCGAATTCGATCATTGCCGAAGTGTCCTGCTCGATCATGGCGAACCAGGACAACACGCTGCGCATCATCGGCTCGGACGGCCGCATCGAGGTCAAGGATTTCTGGTTCGCCTCAGGCCACAAGGGCGGCATGGGCAAGATCGAGATCTTTAAGGGCAACGAGCAGGAGACGATCGAGGTCAAGGAAGACCGCTGGCTCTATTCGTTCGAGGTCGATGCCGCCGGCGATGCGATCCGCGCTGGACAGCATGAGTTCACCTCGCCGGGCATGAGCTGGGCGGATTCCGTCGGCAATCTCCGGGTTCTCGATCAGTGGCGCGCGTCGGTCGGCCTGGAATACGGGGTCGAGAAGGCAACGAAGCGGACGCTCAATCTCGCAGGCGCTCCCGTCAAGCTCGGCAACAGCATTCCGAAGCGCGAAATCCCGGGCATTCTGAAGCCCGCTTCGGTGGTGACGCTCGGCTTCGAGTTTTTCCCGAACTTCGCTTCGGCATCGCTCACGCTGGACGCCTTCTACGAGGCAGGCGGCAATGCGTTCGATACGGCTTACGTTTATGGCGGCGGCAAGACCGAAAGCATTTTCGGCGACTGGCACACCAGCCGCAACGTATCGCGCGACGAGATCGTGCTGATCGGCAAGGGCGCGCACTCGCCGCTTTGCTATCCAGATATGATCGCCAAGCAGCTCGACCAGTCGCTCGATCGTCTCAAGACCGATTATGTCGACATCTATTTCATGCATCGCGACAATACCGCCGTGCCGGTCGGCGAGTTCGTCGATGCGATGGATGCCGAGGTGAAGCGTGGCCGCATCCGCGGCATTTTCGGCGGATCGAACTGGACGCGCGCCCGCATGGAAGAGGCGATCGCCTATGCCGACAAGAACCGCAAGACGGCACCGGCTGCCCTTTCCAACAACTTCTCGCTGGCCGAGATGCTGGATCCGATCTGGGCCGGTTGTGTTACGTCTTCCGACGACGAGTGGAAGGCGTGGCTGAACAAGAAGCAGATCCCGAACTTCGCCTGGTCGAGCCAGGGCCGCGGCTTCTTCACCGACCGTGCGGGACGCGACAAGCATGACGACGAGGAAATCGTCCGTTGCTGGTATTCGGACCGCAATTTCGAGCGCCGCGACCGGGCAATCGAGCTTGCAAACAAGCTTGGCCGCAGCCCGATCCACATCGCGCTCGCCTATGTCATCGCCCAGCCATTCCCGGTCATTCCGCTGATCGGGCCGCGGACGATCGCCGAGCTGGAGGACAGCCTCTCCGCGCTCGATATCAAGTTGACGCCAGAGCAGGTGAAGTGGCTGGAAGGCTGATCTGAGTTGGCGAGGCGCGCTATAATGGCGCGCCCCGCAATTTTCCAAACTACTCCTCGCGGAACGCCCGGTTGAACTGATCCGTCAGTGGCTTGGCGAGGAAAGACATTGCCGTGCGCTCTTCAGTCGAGACGAAGACTTCGACCGGCATGCCGGGCAGCAGCTTGTTGCCCTCAAGCTTTGCCAGTTCCGCCGGAGGCACGGCAACATCGGCGAGATAGAAGATCTGGCCGGTGGCGGGGTCGGTGCTCGTTGCCGCCGAGACATAGGCAATATTCCCCTTGAGTTCCGGCGTTGCGCGCTGATTGAAGGCGGAGAAGCGCATTCTCGCATCCTGGCCGACGGAAATCTGATCGATATCGGTGGGCGCAAGTCTCGCCTGTATCTTAAGCGCCGCGTCGGCGGGCACCAGGGTCAGAAGCTTTTCTGCCGGCGTGATGACGCCGCCGATCGTGTGGACGAAAAGCTCGTTGACGGTTCCCGAGAGCGGTGCGCGGATATCGGTCCGCGACAGCCGGTCCTCGACGGCGACCCGACGCTCCCGCAATTCCGACAGTTTCGGCTCGACGACGCTCAATTCTCGCTGCGCCTCTGTCCGGGCCGCCTCGTCGATGGCGATGATCTGCACCTGTATCTCGCTCATGCGTGCCCGCGAGCGAGCGATATTGGCCTGAATCTCTCCGTTCTCGCCGGTCAGTTTCGCGAGTTCACGGTCGATGAAATACTTGCGGGACGTATCGATCAGCTTCTTGTCGGCGAGGCCCTTGATCTTGGTGTGTTCGGTTTTCACCAGTTCGAGTTCACCGGTCTTGGCGTCATGCTGGGCGACCAGGCCTTTCAACTCCTCCTCGAGTTGCGAAATGCCATACTGAAGCTGCTGCTTCTGGTTCTGCCGGTTCTTGCGGTTGCCGTCGAAGAGGCGGCGCTCGCCCGCAGCAATGGCCGGGAACTCGGTGCCGAAATCCGGCGGGAAGACAATGGCCTCCTCGTTGTCGCGCTCGCCGATCAGCCGTGCTTGGCGCGCCGTCAGTTCGATCAGCTGCGCCTTGACGATCGAGAGTTCTGCGCGGGTCTGGGCATCATCGAGGCGCAGCATGATCTGTCCCTTGGTAACGACATCGCCCTCCTTGATGGCAATTTCGCTGACGATGCCGCCATCGCGATGCTGGATCGACTTCAGGTTCCGGTCCACCATGATGACGCCCGGGGCGATGATCGCGCCTCTGAGCTGCGTCGTCGCCGCCCATCCGCCAGCCCCGGCAAACAGCAGCACGCCAAGCGTCATGCCGGCGAGAACGCGGGCAGTCACAGGAAATGTATTGTTGTCCTCAGGTGAAAGTGCGGCCTGGGATCTTTGCTGGTTTCTAGACATGTCTTACCTTCCTAGGCCGCGGGATTTTCGACGATGACAAGCAGATGATGCCCCGTCAGGTTGATCGTCATTTCGTAGTGCTCGTCCTTGTCCATATCGACCTCGATGAAGGTGCGGCTCATCTCGTCGGTCCCCTCGTGGCGGACGCGGATCGGAAGGGGCTCGTCATCCGCCTTGTCGCCATAGATCTCCTCGAAACGATCCTCGATACCGTCCAGAACCTCCTCGAAGATCTTGTATTTGGAGATGTCGATGCGGTCCCCGACCATGAAATCAAGGATCTGGTGGACGACATCGGCACTGCTTTCACCAGCGGGCACAGTGAATTCGAACGTGTCTTCGCCCGCACCACCCTCGATGACGACAGCCAGCGGTCCGGCGCGGACCGTGTCGTCTCCCGCGCCGCCGATGACCTTTTCGAAACCTTCGATGACGTCGTGGCCGACATCAAAGCCGGTAGCGGTGCCGGTGTTCAGGTCAATCAGCACGCCGTGCGCTGCCTGCGAATAATCGATCGTGTCGAACCCGCCTTCACCGCGATACTCGTCATCAGATGCACCGGCTGCCGCGACCACGATATCGTCGCCGTCTCCGGTGCAGAGAAGATCGGCGCCCTCATTATCATGCAGGGTGTCATCGCCGTCCCCGGTCTTGATGATCTCGAAATTGCTGATGCTGTCGTTGCCGATCTCTTCACCCGTCGCATCAGCGGCCGCGAGATCGACGACGATCGACATGACCGCTGCGGAATAGTCGAGCGTGTCGATGCCGCTTCCGCCATCGTAGCGGTCGGCCACAGCATCGATGTCGCCTTCGACGACATCATCGCCGTCACCGCCTTCGACCAGGTCGGTTCCGCCGCCGCCGCTCAGATAGTCGTCGCCGGCATTGCCGTGTATCGCTTCGTCGGCAAGGCTGCCGGTCACCTCGTCGTCGTTCGCCCCGGCGCGGACGATCTCGAAATTCGAGACGGCGTCATTGCCGATCTCCACTCCGGTGGCGGTGCCATCGGCGAGGTCGATCTCGACCGCCTCGGCCAGCGCCGAATAGTCGAGGGTATCGATCCCGGCGCCGCCATCGTAGATGTCGTCGGCCCCGTCGGCGTCTCCTGCGACCGTATCGCCGCCATCTTCGCCCTTCGCCGTGTCCCGGCCGCTGCCGCCGCTCAGGAAATCGCTTCCGGTGCCGCCCTTCAGCGTGTCGGTGCCCGCCTGTCCGAAGAGAACATCGTCGCCGTCGCCTCCATCAAGGTCGTCATCGCCATCTTCACCGTCCAGGATGTCGTTGCCGGCATCGCCAGTCATTCGGTCGTGACCGTCGCCGCCACGAAGGATATCGGCATCCGCGCCGCCGCTGATGAGATCGTCGCCCTCCTCGCCGTAGATCGTGTCGCGGCCTTCCTCGCCATAGAGGCGGTCATTGCCGCGGCCACCCCATATGTGATCGTCGCCAAGACCGCCGAGAACGATGTCATTGCCGTTGCCTGCGCGGATCGTATCGTTGCCGCTGCCGCCAACGATATTGTCGTCTCCATCGCCGCCATCCACGGTGTCGTTGCCGTCTCTGGCGTCGATATTGTCGTTTCCGGCCAGCCCGCCGATCTCGTCGGCGCATTGCGTGCCCGAAAGCAGATCATCTCCAGCCGTACCGATGACGGGTGCTGCCTTGACCACCGAGAAATGTGCGGTCTGCAACACGGAGGCCGTACCGTCGCTAATCTGGTAGGTGATGGTCACCGGACCGAGACCCGCTGCGTCGTAGCTCCACCCGCCTGCTGTCTGCACCAGCTTACCCGATGAGACCGTCAGATCCCGCACGGACAAGACATCGCCATCGGGGTCGAGCGCGCCGCGCAACAGGTCGGCAAGGCCGATCAAGGCAATGGCGCAACCGGAAACGTCAGCCAGGGTGACCGGGCTGGTGATAAGTGGGGCGCGGTTTTGCGGCTTTTCGTTTCCTGTTTGAGGGGCAGGGGAAGATACTCGCTCGTTGCTGTTGCTGTTGCTGTTGCTGTTGCTCGGTTGCGGCCCGGCGGCACCCGCTTTCGAAGCCTTCCATGCATTGTCGTTCGAGGCGTGGAAGGAAACCGAAATCCCGCCTGAGCTTTTCAACAGCGCCAGGCTCGGCAGATTAAGCCTGTTGAACTCGATCGCCGGAGAATCGGTCAGCGCGTAGCTCACGCTGTTCTTGTGGTTCGAGAGCGTCACGCCCGAGGCCTTCTTTCCGGCCAGCGCGGCTTCGTCCTCCATCCCTGCCTCCGCAAGAGCCGTGACAGCGTCGGCCGCTGGCAACGGTTCTTCGCCGTCCAGCGCCGGCCGGGCGTCCCCTTTTTCGGCGGGCGGGTTTGGCTGCTGATGAGATAGCGCTGTCTTCAGATAGAGAGCGAAACCTGTCAGAAACAACGTCATGAACATCGGCACTTTCGACTGCTTGTCCTCGTTCTTCAGGACATAGCGATCGTGCGGGTCTTCTCCCGTCTTTGCGGTTTTGGTTCCTTTGACCTCGATCATTCTGACATCCTCGCTGTGATGCGTGATCCGATCTGTGCCGCTGCTGCCGGCCGGCTGACCGGTTCGGCTGCCGTTGGCTTCAGGATCTCGTCCTTGGGTCCGAAGGCGACCATCTTTCCGTTCTGAATGACGGCAACCATATCGACGGCTGCAAGCGCACTTGGCCGGTGCGCGATGACGACGGCGATGCCGCCGCGGGCGCGCACCGCCTTGATCGTTTGCGTCAGTGCCATTTCGCCCTCGCCATCGAGGTTGGAATTCGGCTCATCCATGATGACGATGAACGGGTTACGGTAAAGCGCCCGTGCAAGGCCGATGCGCTGCCGCTGTCCGGCCGAAAGCGAGACGCCCTGCGGGCCGAGTGCCGTGCGGTAGCCATCCGGCATCCGCACGATCATTTCGTGGATGCCTGTCGTCTGCGCTGCATCGACGATCGCCCGGGCGTCGACCTGCGGCTCCAGCCGCGCGATGTTCTCCTCGATCGTCGCATCGAGCAGCGCCACATCCTGTGGCAGATAGCCGACATGCTGGCCGAGGTCGTCGTCCGACCATTGTGTCAGCTCGGCGTCGTCGAGACGAACACTGCCGCGAAGGGTCGGCCAGACCCCGGTCAGGGCGCGCGCCAGCGTGGTCTTGCCGCCGCCGCTCGGGCCGATGATGCCGAGCGCCTGGCCGGCGGCGATCTCAAAGCTCACTTCGCTGAGAAGCACCCGTCCGGAACCCGGAGCGGCGACCGTTATCTTCTCGACCTTCAGCGTGCTAGCCGGTGCCGGCAGCGCCATCGGCGGCACGGCGCCTGCAAGTGCGATGACGGTTTCCTTCAGCCGAATCAAGGCGGTTCGGGCCGCGACAAAGCCCTTCCAGTTGCCGATCGCCAGATCGACCGGCGCAAGCGCCCGGGCCGAGGCGACCGAGGCGGCAATGATGGCACCTGCCGACAATTCTCCCTGGATCGTCAGCCATGCGCCGAGACCAAGGACGGCCGACTGCAGGATCATGCGCAGCACCCGCGAGATCGCCCCGAACGTGCCGCTGATGTCGTTGGTGCGAGTCTGCAGTTCCAGATGGTCCTGGTTGGCGCGGTTGAAGCGGTCCACCGCGCGGCCGGCAAAGCCCATGGCCTTCAGGATATCGGCATTGCGGGCGTTCGAATCGGCGATCGCATTGCGCTCGATGCCCGATTTGTGCGTGGCACTGGCGAGCCGCCGCGTCATCAGCTCAGTCGCGATGGTCAGCATCGACAGCACGAAGGCGCCGGCGAAAGTCAGCGCGCCGAGATAGGGATGCAGCATGTAGACAAAGACGAGGTAGAGCGGCACCCAGGGCAGGTCGAACAGGGCGACGGGACCCTGGCTGCCGAGAAAGCTGCGAACGGTATCGACATCGCGCCCGCGCTCGAGCGCCTCTGCGGTTGAGAACCCGAAACGTGGCATGTCGATCGCCACCTGATGGGCCATTGGCGCGATCCGGCTGTCGAGCCGGGCGCCCATCCGCACCAGGATCTGCGAGCGGATAATGTCGAAGAAACCCTGGAACAGGTAGAGGCCGATCGCCAGGGCCGAAAGCCCGAGCAGCGTCGGGACGCTGCCGCTGGTCAGGGCGCGGTCGTAGATCTGCAGCATGTAGAAGGAGCCGGTCAGCGCCAGAATGTTGATGACCCCTGATGTGAAGAACAGGAAGACGAATATTCCGCGGAGTCCATGGGTCAGTTTCTCGACCTGCTTGCGCTTGTTGCCGGTCAATGGAGTCTTGGGGCGCATATCTTTCACCACTTCGTTCTGTTGTTGGGCTGTCAGGCGTGCCGGGAAAGCCGGCACGCCTGATGTCGCGGGTTACAGGTTGAAGTCGGAAGCGGTGAGGTTGTGGTTCCCCTTGATGTTGAGCCGGAGTTCGGCCGTGCTGTCGGCATCGACGCTGCCCTGGACGACCGTGTAGTCGCCATCGGCCCGGACCTCATGCGTGACGATCAGCTGGGCGGCACCTGTCAGCGCCGAACCGTTGACCAGCGTGAAGGCCTGGTTCCCGGCAACGCCGCCATTGGCGTCGGTGCCGCTGAGGTCGATCTTGTCGCCCGGCTGGAAGCCGATGATCGTGTCGCCGTCGGCATCCTTTTCGGAGAGGAAGACGAACTTGTCGTTTCCGGCTCCGCCGTCGATGATGTTGACGGCAGCATTGGCGGTGATCGTGTCAGCCCCGGAACCGGTGACGACATTCTCGATACCCCACAGCGTATCGTTGCCTGAGAGGCTGCTCGATGCACTTCCTCGGCCCATGAAGCCGCTGCCGAGATCGACGGTCAGGTTTGCAGTGATCGCCGCCATATCCAGCGTGTCGTTGCCGTCATCCCCATAGTAGGTGTCGTCGCCATCACTTGCTTCGGCGACGAACATGTCGTTGCCGCTGCCGCCATGGGCCGTGTCGTTGCCGGCACCGGTGCGGATCATGTCGTCACCGGCGTCGCCGAAGACGCGGTCGGATCCGGCATCGCCATAGAGCATGTCGTTGCCGTCGCCACCCAGCAGGTCGTCATTTCCGGCACCGCCGAAGACCATGTCGTTTCCGCCTTCCCCATTGAGGAAGTCGTCGCCGTCATCGCCGCGGATGATGTCGGCCCCGGCTCCGCCGGTTGCCACGTCATTGCCGGCAAAGCCGACGATCGTTTCACCACTCGCCGTACCGAGAAGCACGTCGGCGGCTGCAGTGCCTGCTATCGTCGCCCCAGCCGTTGCGGCTGGTGGCGTCGGGGCAGGCGGGTTTGGTGCCGGCGTGTCGTCTTCTTCTTCCTCGGCCGTGGTGCCATCGCCATTGAACTGCGGCAGCCCGCCTTCGCTGGTGAACTGGATGCTGTGCCCGCCGTTGGTCATCGTCGTCACGCCGTTGGCACCGGTCGTGATCTCATAGTCGTCGGCTGTGGTGCCTTCGGCCAGTTCGATGACGTCCTGCGGCCGCAGCGTACCGATGATCGTGTCGTTGCCGCCATTGGAGCGGAAGACGATGCGGTGCGCAGAGCCGAGCGCCGAGATATCGATCGTGTCATTTCCGGCATCGCCATCAATGGTGATCGTGTTGAGGCGCAGGCTGGTGGTCGAGAAGTCGCCGACGATGCTGAAGTTGTCATTCCCGGCCGTTCCCGCTCCCGAAGGATCAACACCGTTGAGGCGGATTTCTTCGATCTCGTTGAGTTCCGCGATGACGGACGCATTGTTGCTGCCATTGCGGGTGACGACGATTTCGGTCGCGGCATTGAGGTTCGCCGCGACATTGCCCGCAATCGCCAGCCAGGCTGCCCTGGTGTAGATCGTGTAGGTCTCCGCCGAGGCATTGCCGTTGATGACGAAGGTGTCGCCGGCAGTTCCTTCCGTTCCGCCATTGACAATGTCGCGGCCATCGGTCGCCCCGGAAGCATTGGCGTTCCAGATCACGGTGTCGTCGCCAGCATCGCCATTGATGGTGTCGACACCAAGATTGCCTGTTGCAGTGATGATGAAGTTATCGACGAAGAAGTCATCGCCAGCGTCCCAGTCGCCATTTGCCAGGAAGCGGATGGCAGATTGCGGGCCGATCTGTGCCGCCGACAGAGTGGCGTTGAACGTAGCGGTCGCCGTGCTCAGAACGCCGCCTGCAAGGGTTTCCCAGCTGCTGGTCGTATGGTTCCAGGCTTGAACAGTGACGTTCTCGCCACCGATGAGGCCGGTGTCGCCCACGTAGGCGAACTGGACGGTCGCTCCGGTCGCACCTGTGAGATCGAAGGCGCGCTGGATGAACTCGCCACCTGCGATGCCCGGCTCGAAGTGGAGGCGGCTGCCATTGGCGGGGTTGATCTGGATATCGCCGTTGCCTGCGCCCGTCGTTTCGCCGCCGCCTTCGGTCCAGCCGCCAGCGAAGGCCAGCGTGCCGTTGTTGTTGGTGTAGGAAGCGGAAGCGAAATTGTCGCTGAAGGTGCCGCCATTGACACCGGTGCCACCCGAAAGCGTATCGTTGCCGTCACCGCCGTTCAGCGTATCGGCACCTTCATTGCCATTGATCACATCGTCCCCGCCGGCACCGCTGAGCGTGTCGTTGCCGCCAAGGCCGTTGATGGTGTTTGCCGCCGCATTGCCGGTAATAGTATCGGCATTCGCCGTTGGTGCGCCGAAGTTTGCTGGTGCCGCTGCGGCGAGCGTGAAGTCATTGATGTCGATCTGCGCATCGGTAACGTTGTTGATGCGGATGGTGCCGAGCGTGTTGCCTGCCCCATCGTTGACCGTCAGCAACCTTCCGGCAGGGCCGGTCACAGCTGTTTCGACGACGCGTGCAGCAAAATTGGCCGCTGTGACGCCGAGCGCACTGAGGTCAATCTTGTCCTGGTTGGTGACCTGGCCGCCATCTGCATCGTAGCTGTTGATGATGTCAGCCCCGAACCCAGCGGCATTGTAGACGATGCGATTGAAACCGCCACCCACATCGATCGTATCGTCGCCGGCGCCGCCAATAATGGTGTCATTGTCGTCACCGCCGCTAATCGTGTCGTTGCCAGTGCCGCCATCGAGCAAATCATTGCCGTCATTGCCGGTCAGGGTGTCGTTGTTGCCGCCGCCGAAGAGTTGGTTGGCGGCATCGTTGCCGATGATCGTGTTGATCCCGGCATTGCCGGTGCCATTGATGGCATCGGCGCCCGTCAGCGTCAGATTCTCGACCCCGGCTGCCAGCGTGAAACTGACCGAGGACTGCACGGTATCGACATCGGCAGCGAGGCCGGTGCTCTCGTTGACCACATCGCCCACGTCATCGACGACATAGGTATCGTTGCCTTCGCCACCAATCATGGTATCGGCGCCGAGGCCGCCATTGAGGGTGTCGTTGCCGGCAAGGCCGCTCAGCGTATCGTTGAGGTCGCCACCGGTGATGACGTTGTTGCCCGTATTGCCGGTGCCGACGAACTGGCTGGCATCGGCGCCGAGGAAGGCGAGGTTTTCGACATTGGTCATCGCCGCGATCGACAGGTCGGCGAGGAAGGTCTCGACCGTATCCGTGCCTTCGCCCGCAACTTCCACCACGACGTCAAGCAGGTCGTCTACGCCGTAGGTGTCGTTGCCTGCGCCGCCGACCATGGTGTCGGCACCGATCGCGCCTTCGAAGTCGTCGAGAGCCGCATTGAGCCGGTTGTCGAGATCGTCGTCGCCTGCGCCGCCGACAAGAAGGTCGTCGCCGAGGCCGCCCACAAGGTCGTCGCCCTGGCCGCCACCGAAGATCAGGTCGTTGCCGCTGCCGCCGGTGATCGCGTCATTGTCGCCGTCCTCACCGGCAATGAAGCTGTTCACGGTCGAGGCCGAAAGGTTGACCGTGCGCGCCCCACCGGCCGGATCAGCCCGGCTGATGGCATAATCACCGACGAGTTGATAGCCGTTGAAGAAGGCGCCGTTGAAGTTGATGAGCTCGACGCCGGTTTCCGCGACATTGCCTGTGTAGTGAGCGTTTACGGTGATGGTCTGCTGCACACCTGTTGGCAGCGTGTAGTTGATCACCAGGTTACCGTTCCCGTCACCCGCGTTGCTGTCGAAGGCATTGAGGGCGTTGATGGTCAGGATCGGCAGCCCATCGGCATCGACGCCCGTGCTCGGGGCGAGGATAGAGATTTTATCTGCCGTGCCTGCTCCTACACCGCCGAGCTCATTGATGACGTCGATTCCGTCGCCCAGGCCGAACGAATAGGTGTCATTGCCGAGACCGCCGTTGAGCGTCTCGGTGGCCGAATAAGTGATTGAGAAGTCGTCGATTGTCACCTGGTCATTGGTTTCGTTCATTGCTGGGGCCACAAAGCGGATCGCAGCATTCGTCGCGAACGGGCCACTTACGACATGTGAGTAAGTCTGGTTTGCCCCATTGCCGGTGATCGTGTTTAGCGTAATGAAGTTGGTTCCGTCGGCAGCGAACTGCACCAGGATGCCTTCTTCCATGCTATCCGGATTGGCGCTGTAGGTGATCGTGGCGGTATTTGTAGCGGATAGGTTGAAGGCCCGCGTCAATTCGGCACCGTTGAAGTTACCGGCAGCCGTGCCACCGTGGAAGCGCAGAACGTTGCTGTTGCCTTCATCGATACGAATCTGGCCTGTGCCTGCTCCGCCACTGTCATTCGTTTCAACCCAAGCCGCATTCGCACTGTTGAAATTGTCGCTGACGGTGATCGGCGCCAGATTGGTGTTCGCTCCGCCTACGAGGATATCGTCACCCGCCCCGCCATTGAGAATGTCTGGCCCGGCAAGTCCGAGGATGAGGTCGTCCTGTGCCGTGCCGTTGAGAACATCCGCGTTGGCCGTGCCGACAATGATGTTGAGCGCATTGCCCGTGGCGAATTCTACCTGTTCGATATTGCGCAGCCGGTCGCTGCCGTCGATGGCGTCTTCGACCGCGTGGGTGACGATGACCTGGCCGTCCGTGGTGGCCGAGAAGGCGTATTCGCCCCGGGCGCCGCGGAAGAGGGCGACGTCGCTATCGACGGTCGTGTCGCCTGCCGAGCTGATTTCACGAATGATCTGCAGCTGGCCGGGATTGATCCGGCCTTCGAACATCCACGCGGCGAGCGTCTTGGTGGCAGGCGCGCCGTTGACGACAAGCGTGACGAGGCTCGTCATGCTCTTGATGTTCGGATTGCCGGCAATTTCCGTGCCGGTGGGACCATTGTCGTCGTGGCCGCTCATGATGCCGATGCGGACGTTCAGCCACTTGTCGCCATCGATGATGTCGTCGCCGCCGTTACCCTGAATGCGGTCGCTGCCGTCGCCGCCGAGGATGATGTCACCACCGGCGAAGGAGGTGACACCGGTGCCGAGCACAGCCTGCAGGCCGGCGATCAGGGCGATGCCCTGGGCATCGAGCGTGCTGCCGAGATAGCCGCTGGCGCCGCCATTGGCGAGGCTTGCACGGTCGGCCGCCACGTCTTCGGTGCCGCCAAGCACGTCAGCGAAGCGGGTGCCGGAGAGGCCTTCCATCGACTCATACTCGTCGAGCGCCGCGTTCTGCGGCAGTGTCGGCGCTTCGTCGAAGACGATCGGGCGCGACAGGTCGGCGTTTACCCCGAGCGTGTTGTCCTTGTAGGTCGCCCAGTCGAAGCCGGACATGCCCGCCATCTTGCCGCGGCCGGCGCTGCCGACCATGATGTCGTCGCCGCCTTCGCCGATGAACTCGTCGAAGCCGCCGTCGCCGAGGAACACGTCGTTTCCATCGATGCCGTCATGGGCGAAGATTTCGTCGAAGTTGTCGCCAGGTGCGCCGTCGAAGGTGCCGGTTTCGATCCAGTCGTCGCCCTCGTTGCCGAGAATGCGTTCGGCATTCTTGTTGCCGTAGATGAAGTCGTTGCCGGTGCCGGCGAAGACTTCCGAGCCCATGTCGGTGCCGAGGAAGATGAAGTCCTGGCCGTCATTGCCCATGACGAGGTCGAGGCCCGGTCCGGCATGGACAACGTCATGGCCCTTGCCGGCCTTGATGTTGTCGTCGCCGCCGCTATCGACGATGATGTCGTGGCCATCGCCGCCATTGATGATGTCGTTGCCGAAGCCGCCTTCCAGCCGGTCGTTGCCGCCGTCGCCGAAGAGCGTGTCGTCGCCGATGCCGGCGATCAGGGTGTCGTTGCCCCCGGTGCCGCCGAGGACGACGTGGTCGCCACCGGTGTAGCGGAGATAGTTGGTATCAGGGCCCGCTGTGGCCGGGTTGTCGCGGATGACGAGAGGCGTCAGCAGACTGGTGCCAAGAGGATCGACACCGCGGTTGTCGGCGCTCTCATCCGCCGCCGTATTCGGATCGTCCTCCAGGATGCCGTCGGCGCCGGCATCTTCGCCGAGGCCGGGATTGTATTGCTTGGTGCGGTCGATCTCCAGGATGAGGCCGGGCGTCGAGAAGACGTCGGACGGCAGATGCGTGGCGTCGGTATTGCGCATGATCATCGCGGCGAAGGAGTTGTTCTCCATCTCGCCGAAGAGATGCAGGCCGTCGAGGCGTTGCAGGTAGTAGAAGCGGTCGCCGTTCTGCAGCTTTTCCATCTGCACTTCGAAGACGAAGTTGAAGGTCGAGCCCAGCATACCGCCGAAGGGCATGATCTGTTCGGCAAGGCCGCCGATCCAGAGATCGACGTTTTCGAGGCCACCGAGCAACGCTGCATAGGTGCCGGTGCCGTTCAGGAAGTCGAAACGATCAGTATAGTTCACGCCGCCAATGGTCACTCCATCCACATCGTTGCCGTCGCCAATGATGAGGGCCAGGGCCGCGTCGCGCTTGCCTACAAGTGTGGTCGCGGTGGTGATCGCAGCATGTGTGCCGTAAGCCGCGATGAAGTTGATGATCGACGCTTCATGCTTGAGGTGACCGGCGAAATCGACCCAGCTCTCGTAGGGCTTGAGCAGCGCGTCTTCGTTGGTGGCCTCGTAGAAGGTCCGCCGCGCCTCGTTCAATGAGGGCACGCCGGTGTCGCGGCCGCGGGCGAGGTTGATCGTTGCAAGGTCGAGCGGCAGGCCGAGCAGGTTGTTGCGCAGCGCCGTCGTCACGAACTCGTCGATTTCGTTGCCGACCTGCCGGGTCATGCCGCGGATGATCGCGCCCGCCGCAACATCGTCGCCGATCGAATGGGCAACGCCGGTGTCGCCGCCATCGAAGGCGAGCGGATTGAGGAAGCCCTCGATCAGGCCGATATGGTCTTCGTTGAATGACGGGTCGAAGCGGTCGATCGACTCGGTCAGCATCGAGTGGCCGAAGCGATAGACCACATGGGCGAATTCGGCGACGATCGACGGGTCGATGGTCGTGTCGAAGCCGTCCGGCACCAGGAACACGTTGATATTCGGCTGGATCTTGCGGGCGAATTCTTCGAAGACGAGGTGCTGGTACTGCATCTCGGTGCCGAATTTGGCCGCCTGGAAGAGGCGCTCGCCATCCCAGACGAGGGCTGCGACCTGCGCGGGCGTTGTCGGTACCGCTGCGATGTCGACTTCCAGCCACTCGTTGATGAAGGTGAGGTCGTTGCTTGCGAGCACCGTGTCCTTCGTATGCTGCACAAGCCGGTTATGCTCGGCATGGAAGACGTGGTGGACGGCGGTCAGGCCGATATTCTCGTTGACGCGGCCGTCGCCGGCAATGAAGTGCGCGTCCAGCAGTTCGTTGTCATATTCCGTATCGCCATTGCCGGGGTTGCCGAGGCCGATGGTGATGTCGCCGTCGGCGATCTTGCCGATCGGCACGGCCTCATGGGCGATGTCGGCGAGGAACGCGCTGGCGGTGCGGATAGCGCCGGTCGTCGAGGCGCCCAGCCCCCCATTGGCGGTCGGGTCGCCTTCCCGCACAATGTCGTCGGCCGTGTTGGGGATACCGTCCGCGCCGATCCCGAGGATGATCTGCGGGAAGCCGTTCGCGCCGGGTATGAAGTTGCCGTAGGGGTCGGTACGCAGCAGCGGGACGGCGCCAACATCGGCATCCGTCAGGTTGATGCCGAGCAGTGTCTTCGCCTGAGCCTTGACCTCGCCCCAGGTCGCCATGCCGCCGTTGCCGCCTTCGATCAGCTTGCCCGTTGCAACCGGGTCGCCTGCCGCATTGAGCTGATACTGGCGCAGGAAGACCTGGTGCGACGCATGCGAGGCGTAGGTCTGATTCTGGTCGACATAGGAGGTCGTGGTGTTGACAGGGCGGACGTCGTCAGTGGTGCCCATGATACCATCTGCGCCAGCCGAAACCGTCGCACGGGTCAGCACCATGAAGTTCGTATGGCTGCCTGGGACATAGAGCGGATCGTCTTCCGCCAGGGGGATGAACACCGTTCCGCTGCCACCCTTGTTGATCAGATCGAGGCCGTGATCAAAGAACTGTCCGAACAGCGTGAACCAGGAATTGAACGGCGCCGAAAGGCCTTCATCCGGTGCGACGGCAGGAAGGTAGACGTTGTCGCCCTGCATGGTGATGCCGAAGGGCTCAAGCGCCGCATCGCGCACCTCGCGCGCAGCTTCCAGAGCGGTCACTGTCGCGGCATGCGCTGTCGTGGCACTTGCCAATGTATCAAGAGCGGCCTGCTCTTCAGTGGTCGGTGGCGTGTTGGGATCACCGTCGCCAAGCGCATCGGCTGCGGTCTTGGCGTTCTGCATGGCGACGCGCGCCTGGTATTCGGCGTCCGAAGCGGGCTTGAATGTCTGGTAGATCGCCGTGACTGCGGGAAGATCGGTCATCGGGCTTGCCGCGCCGGCCCGCTCAAGCGCGGTCAGGATTGCGGCTGGATTGCCGAGCGTCTGATCGACGAGCAGGTTCGAGATGGTGCGCAGGCTTGAATCGAAAACGAGGGAACCGGGATTGTTCGACGGGTTGTAGTTGGGAGCCGTCGGCATTGCAGGCGCTCCGCCCGGACCGTCTGGATCGAAGAGCGTGCCATCGGCGGGCCGGTAGATTGGAGACATCAGCTCGGGAAACTCTGCGCCGGCGGCGCCCCACATTTCCTGGCCGGGCAGGAGGTGGTTGTAGGATCCATCGACCGTGCGCAACCCCCAGGCCACGTTGTAAGCGGGGATCAGGCCACCTGGTCCATAAAGCGGCGTTCCAGCAGCATGCGCCTCTGCAATCTTGATCTGCGCCAGGATGAAATCGAGATCCGAACGGATATAGGTGACCATGGTACTCTCCCCTCTGATTGCACGGGAAACGATTATCGTTTCGGCAATGCTTGCTCCCCACAAAGAATTCGCAGGATCGAGCCGGGCGGCGGGATTTTTTACTCGGAGCGCAAAGTTGCGCCCCGAAAGAATCCAGTAGAAACCGATCGGCATTATCTGCGATGATCGGATGATGTCTCGGGGGGAGGCCACGGAATAGTTCCATAGGTCCGGGGACATCTAGAGACTTTGGTCTTTGAGGGGGGCGGGACTTTTGACCCGCAAATAAATGTGACTTACGTCCCTGGCAGTAAAAATGCCGAAGGCGGAGGGCCGGGCATGTCCGGCATCTGGCAAAGCCTTGATGTCACCCGGCAATTTCTCATTGTTGCGGGCATCGTCGTCTGTGGTTCGATGGCGCTGCTGGGGGAATGGCTGAGCGGACAGATCGCCGCCAACCAGCTGAGAAGCCGGGCCGAATCCGGGGCCCTCTACATGGAGGGTTTTCTGGCTCGCCATATCGAGGGAAATGCCGATAATCCTCAGGTGTCTCCGGCCCGCCAGGAGGAATTGGATGAGCTGCTGATCGGCACGGATCTCGCACGGCGCGTCGAAGGCTTCCGGATATGGCGCCACGATGGTCTCGTGATCTACAGCACCAACAAATCGCTGATTGGAAAGACTTTTCCCTCGGAGGATATCGAGCACGCTTTCAAGGGGCGGGTCGTGGCCCAGCTCGAGGATAGTCACGACGATGGAGAGGACGATGGTCCCGCGGCAACCCACCGGCCGCTCATCGAAATCTATGCCCCGATCTACCGGCCGGGCACGCGGGATATCATCGCCGTCGGAGAGCTTTATGAGGAGGCGGGCGAGTTTGTCGTTCAGCGCAACAGGGTGCAGCGCCATACATGGGTGATTGTCGGAGCCACCTCGCTGGCGATCATGGCGCTCCTGTTTCTGATCGTCCGGCGGGCCAGCAGGACGATTGCCGGTCAGCGGGCGGTGTTGAAGACGCAACTCGCCCAGGCGCGGGCACTGGCGGAGCAGAATACGGAGCTCCGAAAGGCGGCGGACCGGTCGCGCATGGATGCCACCCAATCGAACGAGCAGCTTCTCAACCGGATTGGCGCCGATCTGCACGATGGTCCGGTTCAGCTGCTCAGTCTGCTGATCCTCAAGCTGAGCGGATCTGCGGCAAGCGCCAATTTGCCAAAGGTGGCGCTTGAACGTGTGCCGGAGATCAAGGGGGGCGAGCTCGCACCCGTTCATATTGCGCGTCTGGTGCTGACCGAATTGCGGGAGCTATCGACCGATCTTGTCGTGCCCGAGATCGAGCACATGCCGCTGGAGGCCGCCTTGCAGATGGCAGTCGAGCAGCATGAGTATGCGACGGGATCAAAGGTCTTATCGGCCTATGGGAAACTTCCCGAGCGCGTCGCGCATCCGCTGAAAATCTGTCTTTATCGCGTGGTGCAGGAAGGGCTCAACAACGCATTCCGACACGGCGGCGGCCGCGGCCAGCGCGTGTCGGCGTCATCCGATATGTCCGAGATCGTTGTGACCATTGCTGATGAAGGTCCAGGGATTGCGCCAGAGAGCAGCATGGATCGGCACCGTCCGCTCGGCCTCCAGGGCATTCGCAACCGCGTCGCTGCGTTCAGGGGGCATGTCGATATCCGGCCTGGGCCGGTCTCCGGCACGGAGCTTCGGGTGACGGTGCCGATGGAGGGCAACAGTCTCTAGTGCCGCGGAATGGAATCGCCGGCACCCTCCAGCTTTTGTGCGGCGATCAGCACTTCCAGCCGATTTCGGGCATTCAGCTTCTGCATCAGGATCGTCATGTAATTCTTGACGGTCTTCTCGCCGATCTTGAGGCCGATGGCGATCTGCCGGTTGGTAAAGCCCCGCAAAAGCATGCCGATGATCTGCCCCTCGCGAATGCTGAGCTTCAAATCCGCTCCGGCCTTCTTGCGCAGCGAAGCGATCTTGAGTTCTTCGATGACTTTGCAGGCAAAAGCCGGCGTGATGAACATATCGCCGCGATGCACGGCGCTGATCGCCTGGACGAGCTCCTGAATGCTGCTGCCTTTGAGAACATAGCCGCTCGCGCCGGCATTGAGCGCACGCACCGCGTAATCGCTGCCCGTGTTCGCTGTAAAAACCAGTATTTTGGTGCGGATTTTTTCGACCAGTTTCGTGATCACGTCGAAGATGTTGCCGGGCATCATCAGATCGACGACAAACACATCCGGCGCCAGTCTCAGGCCTATATCCAATGCATCGTCGGCGCATGTGCCAGTCGCTGCGATAGTAAATTCCGGATTCTTTCCAAGAATTTCCGTCAGTCCGGCCACCATTAACGGGTGGTCGTCAATAACTACTACCGAGATCGGACTCATGATACGCGTCCTGTTCATAGTATCTGTGCAATTAGTATTCGTAAAATAATTCTATGTCCATCTAAGTCATTCTGACTATTTCCATAGTCGTAGCTAATATGGATTAATCGCCAGATTTATTATTCAAGTAAATAAGGTTGTATTTGTAGAATTTTAGGAAATATTGAACGTATTGCTGTTGGCTTTAGGGCGTCTGCCACCCGTCGGAGCGTTGCCTCCCGCGTTACGGCCGTGGAAAACGATCATGCCGAGGCCGGACGGCCTGGGGCAATCCGCTGCGCGAAACCGCGGGAATAGATCAACTTGCCCGGGCAGATGTCCGGACAAGTATTCTATCCCATTCAGCCGATGGTCATCAGGCTGGCATTACCGCCGGCGGCGGCCGTGTTGATCGAGGTCGAGACCTCTTCGATCAGCCAGTTCAGGCAATAAGCCTCGACATCGCTCTCGATTTCGGCGGCCGTCGCCGATTGCACCAGGACAAGCGGTCCATCGAGTGCGGCGATCGCCTTGTTGAGCGTCCGGATGCGCTCTGCGCGGCCTTCCAGAAGGGCTGCGGCAAAGGGGCCGTCCTTGTTCCAGTCCGAAGTCCAGGAGACGCGCGCCGTGACGCTTGCCGGAGTGTCCTTCAGTGCGGCGCGAAGGCCGGTGGCTTCGTCGATGACGGCCTGATTGCCGGTGGCGAGCGCGGCCGCCAGCTGGCGATAAAGGCCACGTTCGCTCTCGGGTGCAAGCAGAACCCGTCCGCGCGGATGAAGCGCATAGATGTTGCGCTCGCCGACAGGACCGGCAAGTTCCTTCTCAAGGCCAACGGCGGAGAGGCTTCCGAGCTCGCGTGCGGCCTCGGCGTCGTCAGCCCGTCCCTTGCCCGATAGCCAGACTGCGAAGTCGGCAAGGGCGGGATCGGTGTGAACGGAGCTGTGCTGCGGCGGCACCGGCGCCTTCTGGACCAGGCGGCCGATATAGAGCGGACCGCCCGCCTTCGGGCCGGTGCCCGATAGGCCACGGCCGCCGAACGGCTGGACGCCGACGACCGCGCCGATGATGTTGCGGTTGACATAGAGATTGCCGGCCTGGATGCGACTGGTGACATGAACGATCGTCTCGTCGAGACGCGTGTGAAGCCCGAATGTCAGGCCGTAGCCGGAGCCGTTGATATCGTCGATCAGGCGATCGAGATCTTCGCGGCGGTAGCGGATGACGTGAAGAACCGGCCCGAAGATTTCCTTCTCCAGATCCGACAGCTTCTTGAGTTCGATGATGGTCGGCGGAACGAAGGTGCCGAGATCAGCTGTCTCAGGCAGAGGCAGCTGCTCGACCTTGCAGCCGAGTGTCTTCATCTTCTCGATATGGGCGTCGATATCGCCTTTTGCGGTCGCTGTGATGACCGGGCCGACATCGATGCTGAGGCGATCGGTACGCCCGATCGTCAGCTCCTGGAGGGCGCCCTTCAGCATCGTCAGGGTGCGGTCGGCGACGTCCTGCTGCAGGCAGAGCACGCGCAATGCCGAGCAGCGCTGACCGGCGCTGTCGAAAGCCGAAGCGATGACATCGCCGACGACCTGTTCGGCAAGTGCGGAGGAATCGACGATCATGCCGTTCTGGCCGCCGGTTTCGGCGATCAGCGGGATCGGTTTGCCCGACGCCGAGAGACGGGTGGCAAGCTGCGCCTGGATCATCCGGGCGACACCGGTGGAGCCCGTAAACATCACGCCGGCCGTCTCTTCCGCGTCGATCAGCGCGGCGCCAAGGCGGCCGCTGCCCGGGGTGAACTGAAGCGCTGCGCGCGGAACGCCGGCCTCATGCAGGATCCTGACGCTTTCGAAGGCGATGATCGGGGTGACGCCGGCAGGCTTGGCGATAACTGGGTTGCCCGCCACCAGCGCTGCGGCGACCTGTCCTGTGAAGATCGCCAGCGGGAAGTTCCAGGGGCTGATGCAGACGATCGGGCCGAGAGGCACATGCGACGGGCCGAGCGTGCGGCGAGCCTGTTCTGCATAGTAGCGCAGGAAGTCGATCGCCTCGCGTACCTCGCCAATGGCGTTGGCGGCGGATTTGCCGGCCTCGCGGATGATGATGCCCATCAGCGGCTCGATCCGCGACTGCATGATATCGGCGGCGCGATCGAGGCAGGCTGCCCTGTCTGCCGGCGGGACTGCCGCCCATTGCTTGGCGCCGTCAGCCGCAAACCTGGCGATCCTGGCGGCGGCTTCGATCTCCACTTCGGTTACCTGACCGACAACGTCTCCATGATCGGCCGGATTGAGAACCGGGCTGGTCGTGCCATCCACCGAGCCGTCGGCCAGAAGCGGCGTGGCATGCCAGGATTTCGTGGTTGTCTGAAGCAGGTTGCCGGCAAGGCGGGCCAGTTCCATCTCGTTCGAAAGGTCGATGCCGGAGGAGTTGTCGCGTTCGGCGCCATAGAGGTTCTGCGGCAGCGAGATGAGATCGTGCGGCTTGCCGACGGGCGTGGCGGCTTCGACGAGATCGACCGGATCGGTGGTCAGGTCATCCACCGAAACCTTGGGGTCCGAGATACGGTTGACGAAGGAGGAGTTCGCGCCGTTCTCCAGCAGGCGGCGGACGAGATAGGCGAGCAGCGTTTCATGTGTGCCGACGGGCGCGTAGATGCGGCAGGGCCGGTCGAGATTCTGCTTGCCGACGACCTCGTCATAAAGAGGCTCGCCCATACCATGCAGGCACTGGAACTCATACTTGCCGATCTGGAAGTCCGGGCCGGCGAGCTGATAGATGGTCGCCAGCGTCTGGGCATTATGCGTCGCAAACTGCGGGAAGACTGCGTCGGTGGCGGCCAGCAGCTTGCGGGCACAGGCGACATAGGCAACGTCGGTGTGGATCTTGCGGGTGTAGACCGGGAAGTCAGGCAGGCCGTCGAGCTGGGCGCGCTTGATCTCGGCGTCCCAATAGGCGCCCTTGACGAGACGCACCATTATCCGGCGGCCGGAGCGGCGGGCGAGATCGATGATGTAATCGAGAACGAAGGGGCAGCGCTTGCCATAGGCCTGAACGACGAAGCCGAGACCGTTCCAGCCTTTCAGCCCGGCGTCGAGGCTGAGTTCTTCGAGGAGGTCCAGCGACAGTTCGAGGCGATCGGCCTCTTCAGCGTCGATATTGAGGCCGATGTCATATGTGCGGGCAAGCAGCGCCAGTGCGCGAACGCGCGGCAGAAGCTCGGTCATCACGCGCTTCGACTGTGCGCGGACATAGCGGGGGTGCAGAGCCGACAGCTTGATCGAGATGCCCGGCCCGGCATAGACGCCACGGCCATCCGATGCCTTGCCGATCGCGTGGATGGCCTTCTCGTAGTCGCGGTAGTAGCGGTCGGCATCCTTTGCCGTCGTCGCTGCCTCGCCCAGCATGTCGTAGGAGTAACCGAAGCCGCGTGCTTCGAGCGGGCGGGCGCGCTTCAGCGCCTCGTCGATCGTCTCGCCGGTGACGAACTGCTCGCCCATCATGCGCATCGCCATATCGACGCCGCGGCGGATCACCGGTTCGCCGCAGCGGGCAATCAGCCGGGTCAGCGCGGCGGCAAGGCTGCGGTCGTTGACGGTCGATGTCAGCTTGCCGGTGACCACAAGTCCCCAGGTCGCCGCGTTGACGAACAGCGAGCGTCCGCCACCGACATGCGACTTCCAGTCGCCTTCGGAAATCTTGTCGCGGATCAGCGCGTCGCGCGTGGCCGTATCCGGAATACGCAGCAGCGCTTCGGCGAGGCACATGAGCGCAACGCCTTCCTGGCTCGACAGCGAATATTCCTGCACCAACCCCTCGACGCCGGTTCCCTTGTGCTTGGCACGCAGCGCCTCGATCAGTTTGCGCGCGGTATCACGGGCGGCGGCCTTCAGGTCCGCAGGCACGCGGGCTGCTTCCACGAGGGGCGGCAGGCATTCCGTTTCCGGGCGCCGGTAGGCGGCGGTGATGGCCTTGCGCAGGTCCGATTGCTCGCGGATCGGCGGCGCAAACTCGGCAAATGGCGAATTGGAATCCGGACCTGGTGCGTTATCAGCGGCGTTGAGCATTGCGGGATCCTAGCAACGGGACTTGTTTGAACGGCAACTGCCGGCGTCTGTTCGATACGCAAGGCGCATGCGCCCATGCCCCAAACCACCGGCAGCGGCAATCTAGCATGAATGCGCCTGGTCGATCCAACTTGATTGAGGGCGATTTCAGTGGCATTTATCCATAGATGTCGCGATTTGGATGCTAATATGCCTAAAGAGACCGCCTTGTTTAGTGAACTCGACCAGCTGGACAGAAAGATACTGGAAGCCCTGTCGGAAGATGGGCGGATCTCCATCACAGACCTGGCAGCGCGCGTCGGTCTGTCGAATACGCCATGCCAGATCCGGTTCAAGCGGCTGATTGCGGAAGGCTATATCGAGGGTTTCCGGGCGGTGCTCAATCCGGCGAAGATGGAACTCGATCATATCGCCTTCGTCGAGGTCAAGCTCTCGAACACGACCGAGGGCGCGCTGAAGAGCTTCAACGATGCGGTCAAGAAGATCAAGGAGGTCGAACAGTGCCACATGATCGCCGGGCGCTTCGATTACCTGCTGAAGGTTCGCACCCGCGACATCGCCAAATACCGCCGTGTTCTCGGCGAAAAGATTTCGACGCTGCCGCATGTCGCAAGCACATCAACCAATCCGGCGATGGAAACGGTCAAGGAAGGCTGGGACAAGTTCAATCCCAGCCTTTGAAACTGCGGCCTGATCGGCCGCAGTTCGATTTCTGAGGGCTGGTTCAGCCAGCTGCCTTGAGGCGCGCGGCTTCGGGGCTGTAGAACTGGCCGAAGCGGTTGTCGAGGAAGTCGGCGAGAGCGATTTCTTCCTGGCGCACGAAGCCCTTGGTCGGAAGCTTGCCGTTGGCAAGCAGATCGAGCACACCGGTGATGCCTGCCGCGGTGGTGATCTGGATCGCGCTCATCTTGCGGCCGGCAACGACGCCGGAATACACCTTGTTGGCGTAGGTTTCCTGCAGGTAGCGATCGTCCTTCCAGCCGCAGACGGTGACGAAGACGATGACCACATCTTGCATGGTGGCCGGCAGCGCATGCTCGAACAGGTCTTTCAGCACGTCGCGGCGGTTCTTCAGATTGAGATCGTTCAGGAGTGCCTTGATGATCGCCTGATGGCCGGGATAGCGGATCGTGCGGTAGTTCATCGTCCGCACGCGGCCTTCCAGCGACTTGGCAAGCGTGCCCAGTCCGCCAGAGGTGTTGAACGCCTCATAGGTCACGCCGTCGAGCGAGAACTCTTCGCGCTCTTCCATCGCCGGAACGGTGATGAACTTGCCTTCGACGATCGCCTCGCAAGGCTCGATATATTCGTTGATCAGCCCGTCGGTGCTCCAGGTCAGGTTATAGTTCAGAGCGTTGGACGGATATTGCGGCAGCGCGCCGACACGCATGCGCACGCTGTCGAGCTTGTCGGAGCGCTTGGCGAGATCGTTGGCGACGATGGAAATGAAGCCCGGTGCCAGGCCGCACTGAGGAATGAAGGCGCTTTCCGCATTTTCTGCCAGTGCTTCGACCTTCTTGGTCGTTGCGACGTCTTCCGTCAGGTCGAGATAGTGCACGCCTGCTGCAAGGGCGGCCTCGGCGATCAGGCCGGTCAGATTGAAGGGCGCTGCCGACAGGACGGCGAACTTGCCCTTGAGCGTTGCCACCAGATCCGCATGGCTGGAAATATCCAGTACGGCGGTCGAGATCGCCGGATGCCGCTCGACCCGCTCGGTCTGTTCGGCGCTACGGTCCACGACCAGCACCTGGTACGCGCCCGTATCGGCCAGCATCAAGGCGATGGCGCCACCGATCTTGCCTGCGCCTGCAACAACAACTTCTTTCATATCAGCCCTCGATGACGTTTATAGGATTTTTATAAGCCTAGCAGTGGACTTCACATAAAATAGCGGCAGAATGCGCAAAACGACGGCCATATTAAATCAGTTTGCTGATCAATCTTTGCGGAGTGTAGAGCGATGGATCTGAGCGTGAAGGACCGGGAGCTGTTGGCACTGCTCGGCGAAAATGCCCGCCTGCCGGTTGCCACCTTGGCCAAGAAACTGTCGCTGTCGCGAACGACGGTGCAGGCGAGGCTGGAACGGCTCGAGCGCGAGGGCGTGATTGCCGGATATGGCGTCAGGCTGTCGGATGCCTATGCCTCGGGGCTGATCCGGGCGCATATCCTGATCACCATCGCGCCCAAGGCCCTGGCGCAGGTGACATCGGCCCTCGACAAGATGCAGGCGGTAACCGCGCTGCATTCCGTCAGCGGATCGTTCGACCTGATCGCGCTGATCGCCGCGCCGTCGATATCGGAGCTCGACCAGGTGATCGACAGGATCGGGGCGATCGATGGCGTCGACCGCACGCTGTCCTCGATCATTCTCTCGACACGGTTTGCCCGGTGAGAAACACCGCCGCGTGGCGGCGGCAGAGATTGCCTCGCAATTGCTATTTCACATTTGCAAAGTTCGGCTAGTGTCCGTCAATGACACCGGTCGAGCGCCATCGCGCTGCCCGCGCCTGAGCTATCAACGGCATTGGAGAACACATGAATAACCACCTGAAATTCTTCATCGACGGCGCGTGGGTCGATCCTGTGGTGCCGAAGACGATCGAGGTGATCGATCCATCGACCGAAGAAACCTATACCTCGATCTCCGGCGGCTCCGCAGCCGATGTTGACAAGGCTGTTGCGGCTGCGAAGCAGGCGTTCGAAACTTTCTCGCTGACCTCGAAGGAGGAGCGTCTGGCGCTGCTGAAGCGGATCCTCGAATGCTATAATGAGCGCTTCGAAGATATCGCCCAGGCCGTCAGTCAGGAAATGGGTGCGCCGTTGCCATTCGCCCGCGATTCGCAGGCCGGGGTGGGGCGCGCTCACATGGAAGCGACGATCGCCGCGTTCGAGGAATACACATTCAGCGAAAAGCGCGGCACGACCACCGTCGTCAAGGAGCCGATCGGTGTTTGCGCGCTGATCACCCCCTGGAACTGGCCGCTGAACCAGATCGTCTGCAAGGTGGCTCCGGCGATCGCCGCAGGCTGCACGGTCGTTCTCAAGCCATCGGAAATCGCGCCGATCAGCGGCATCATCTTCGCCGAGGTGATGGCGGCCGCGGGAACGCCGAAGGGCGTGTTCAATCTGGTGAATGGCACCGGTCCCGATGTCGGCCAGGTCATGGCCGGACATGCTGATGTCGATATGGTCTCGTTCACCGGTTCGACGCGGGCCGGGATCATCGTTGCGAAGACCGCCGCCGATACGGTCAAGCGCGTGGCGCAGGAGCTCGGCGGCAAGTCGGCAAACATCATTCTCGACGACGCTGATTTCGAAACGGCTGTCGCCAAGGGTGTCGAGGGCTGCTTCGGCAACTCGGGCCAGTCCTGCGATGCGCCGACACGGATGCTGGTACCGGCAGGCCGCCACGACGAGGTGCTTGCCATTGCCAAAAAGGCGGCCGAAGCCTTCAAGACCGGTGATCCGCGGGCCGAAGGCGTCGATCTCGGCCCCGTCGTCAGCCAGATCCAGTATGACAAGATCCAGCGCCTGATCGAGAGCGGCATCAGCGAAGGTGCGACGCTGGTCACCGGCGGTCCCGGCAGGCCGGAGGGGCTGAACCGCGGCTATTATATCCGCCCGACGGTCTTCGGTCATGTCACGCCCGGCATGACGATTGCGCGCGAGGAGATCTTCGGGCCGGTTCTCTCGATCATCTCCTACGAGAACGACGAAGATGCCGTTCGCATCGCCAACGATACGGTCTACGGTCTCGCCGCCTATATCCAGTCGACCGATATCGAGCATGCCCGCGCCGTGGCCAAGCGCATGCGCGCCGGTTCGGTCTATCTCAACTATCCGGACTGGGACACATTCGCACCCTTCGGCGGCTACAAGCAGTCTGGCAACGGCCGCGAGTACGCCGATTGGGCGATCCATGATTTCCTTGAAATCAAGGGTGTTGTCGGCTGGGGTGAATAATCCGGCGTCTTTTGTCTGTAAGGCAGATCGCCACACGAACGGATGCCGCAATGCTCGACAAGCTCACCCGGGACGACCGCGTCCTTATCCTCTCACCGCATCTCGACGACGCCGTTCTCAGCGCCGGTGGGCTGATGGACAGGGCCGTGAAGGATGGCGCCCATGTCGTCGCGGCGACGATCTTTACCGGTGATGCCGATCTGCAGGGCGAGCCGTCACCGCTGGTTCGCGAGCTGCATGAATGGTGGGGGCTCGGCGCAAATCCCTATGCCGTCAGGCGCGAGGAGGATATCGCCTCAATCGCGCTCCTCGGCGCCGATTACATTCATGGCGGCATGACGGATTCGATCTATCGCAGAGACCGCGATGGCATCTCCCTTTACGCGACCCGGGAGGCGGTCTTCTCGCCGCCATCGGATCAGGATCCGGCTTGGAGGCCGCTGGAGGATTTGCTGGCGGAATGGTTCGTCGCGGTGCGCCCGACGATCGTCCTCTGCCCGCTGGCGGTCGGCTGCCATCTGGATCATGTCGTGACCACCGAGACGTTCCGCAAATGCAGTGCTGCCTGGAACGTCGATATTTATCTCTATGAGGACATTCCCTATGCCGCCGGCTTCTTCCCGCCCGGTTATCCGGATAGCGTGCCGGCTGCACTGGCGCGGACCAATTGGAAGGTCAGGAATCATGTCGATATCGACATCGATTTCGAGCGCAAGTTCGCGGCAATCTTGAAATATGAATCGCAGATCGCCGAAATCTTCCCTGGCCTCGATGCCGAGTGGGAACTGAGGAGCTACATGAGGGACGCGTCCGGAACCGGCGTCAGGGAACGGTTCTGGCGGACGGAAAACTGACGGCCTTCCGCTGCAGCGAACTACTTCACGCAGCCGTCGCGCCGCTGGACCTGGCATCCCGTTTGCGGGTTCTGGCAGCCAGCGCATCCATCAGCGCCGACTTGACCTTGTCGAGGTGATGCGGCTTGGTGACGACGCCGACGGCGCCCTCGAAGCCCGCGACAATTTCGGGATTGCCAGTCATGAAGACGACCTCGATGCCATAGAGATCGATCAGCGTGCGGGCGATCTGCGGCCCGGTCGGGCCGTCCGCCAGCTGTACGTCGACGAGCGCGATATCGGCTCGCCGTGCCAGCGAGAGCGCCTCAATTTCCGTCCTTGCGAGTCCCGCAACCTCGAACCCGTTGTCGAGCACCATGCTTTCGAGGTCCCAGGCAATGATGCCCTCGTCCTCAACGATCAATACCTTCATGTCATTCCCAACTTCTTCGCCCGAGTTGCGAAGTAGGGAAGCAGTCACGAAGGTCAAGAGACGGGCGGCCGACTTCGCTCACGAGACCGTGAGGACCGCCGCCAGCTCACGGAGGCAAGAGCCTGAAATCGCTTCCCTCAGGCAGAAGCTGCCCGCCATCGACGACGATCGTCGTGCCGGTGATGTAGCTTGCATCGTCGGAGGCGAGAAACAGGAAGGCATTGGCGACATCGCGCGGGCTGCCGAGCCTGCCGAGCGGAATGGCATCCTCCATGTTTTTGATGAAGGCCGGGCCACGGTGAAGCTGCATCGCCTCGGTCATGATGTTGCCCGGCTCGACGCCGTTGACGGTGATGCCATAGGAGGAGAATTCGAGCGCTGCGGCGCGGATGAAGCCGTTGATCCCGGCCTTGGTCGCCGAATAATGGCCGTGGCCCGGGCTGGTGACACGCGGCCCCGTGATAGACGAGGTGAAGAGGATGCGGCCATAGCCTTGCTTCCGCATCGGGTCGAGTGCTGCGCGCGCCGCGTTGAAGGAGCCGCGCAGATTGACGGCGATGACGTTGTCCCAGTCCTCGGGGCTGGTATCCTCGATCAGCTGCCAGGGATAGACGCCGGCATTCTGGACGATGATGTCGATCCTGCCATAGGTCTCGACCGCGAAAGCGACGACAGCCTTGGCATCCTCCATCTTCGAGATGTCGGTCTTGAAGAAGGTGACGCCGAGATCCTCGGCGGCGGCGCGGCCGCCTTCCTCTTCGTAGTCGGCGAGGATGATCGTGGCGCCTTCTTCCTGAAAGCGCTTGGCCGTCGCCTTGCCGATGCCGCGGGCGGCGCCGATGACAACCGCGATTTTTCCGTCCAGTCTTCCAGTCATGCGAGCCTCTGACGCAGTTTTTGCTTGAATGTATCGAGAAGGACCGCCGCCAGCACCAGGAAGCCGTGGATAACCTGGGTGAAATTGGCGGGCAGGCCCATGAGATTGATGGCGGTGTTGATCGACGACAGCAGCAGCACGCCGGCATAGACGCCGGGGAGCGCGCCGACGCCGCCCTTCAGGCTGACGCCGCCGATGACGACGGCCGCGAAGGCGTTGAACAGCAGGCCGACGCCAAGATTGGCTGTCGCACCCGAGGTGCGGATGGCGAGCAGCCAGCCGGCGAGACCGGCGATCGCGCCTGCCATGACGAAGGCGATGATCAGGTTGCGCTGGACGGGAATGCCGGCGCGGAACGTTGCCGTCTCATTGCCGCCGATCATCGTCAGATGGCGGCCGAACGGGGTCTTGGCCATGATCACCGAAAACAGCACGAAGCAGAAGATCGCGATCCACGCCGTCAGCGGGAGGCCGACCAGCCGCTGAATGCCGAACCAGCGGATGGCGGGTGCCAAATCCTGTGCGGAGCGGCCGCCCGAGACGGCAAGCACGATGCCGCGCACCCAGATATAGGAGGCCAGCGTGATGATGAAGGCATTCATCTTCACCTTGACGATCAGGAAGCCGTTGAGCAGCCCGATCAGGCCGCCGACGGCAAGGGCGATCAGCAGCGAGACCGGCACCATCAACCATTCCGGGCTGAGCGTGAAGCCGATGCCGATGCCGGCTGAGCAGAACAGGATGCCGACAGCCATGGCCGAAAGCGCCGCAACTGACTCCACCGAGAGGTCCATATGTCCGGCGATGATGACAAGCGACAGGCCGATCGACATGACGCCGAGGACGCTGGAGGCCTCGATGATATTGGCGAAGATGCCAAGCTGGAAATAGTTCGGGACGAACGCCGAAAAGACGGCGAGCACGAAGATGAGCATGAACCAGACGAGATTATCGAGGACGAGCTCAAAGAATTGACGCGTGCGAGGTGTCATCAGGCCGTTCCGGTTGCTGGGGAGGGAGCCCGGGCTGTGAAGCCCGGGCGCTTGGATGTCGCTCATTCGACCGATTTGACCTGTGCGGTTGGTGCTTTCTGGTTGCCCCAGAAGGCCGGATCGTCGACATTCTCCTTGGTGATGGCAGCGCCGGGGATCTTGATGTTCGGACCCCATGCTTCCTTGGTGACGACGCCCTTCAGGCCGAGCACGTCATATTCGCCGGGCTTGATCTCTTCCTTCTTGGCGATCTTGTCCATGAAGATGGCGACGGCAGCGGCCTGTGCGTACAGCGGCTGCTCGACTTCGACATTCAGCCAGCCCTTGCGGATCAGGTCGAGACCGACGGGAGCGCCGTTCGAGCTCATCAGCATGACATCACCCGGCTTCTTGCCGGCGGCTTCGAGCGAAGCGACGGCGGCGACCGAGAGGTGCGCGGCATGACTGAAGATCAGGTCGATATCGGGATTGGCAAGCATCTGGTCGGAAACGATCGTTCCGGCGTTGCTGGCTTCCCACTGCATGGCCGGCACCGAGATGATCTTCACGCCCGGGAAGGCCTTCATCTTCTCTTCGAAGCCCTTCTGGATGTCGAGCGTGTAGGGATCGCCGGGATCGCCGAGAACCTGGAGAACCTTACCCTTCACGTCGCCATTCTTGGCCTTCAGCAGCTTTTCTGCCTGTTCGGCGGCCACATAGCCGATCTCGATCGTTCCTGCGACCGACGTGAAGTCCGACTGCGTCGAGGTGATCTGCCGGTCGAACTCGACCACTGGGATACCGGCGGCACGTGCTGCCTCGATCGATGGTTTCAGCGCGTTGAAATCGACGGCGGCGAGAATGATCGCCGCAGGCTTCAAGGCGATGACGTCGTTCATCTGCGACTGCTGCGCATCCGTCTTGTTGTCGGCGTTCAGCGTCTTCATTTCGTATCCGGTCTGCTTGAGAAACATCTCAAGCGCGCTGACCGAGCCGGTCTGGAATTCATCGAGCAGTGTCGGCACGAGGTAATAGACCGTTCCCTTCGATTGGGCGAAGGCGGTCGTCATCAATGAGATGCCGAGCGCCAGAACGGTCAGCGCGGCTAAGGCTATTCGCTTCATGTCGTTCTCTCCTTTTGCGCCGGACCCTCAATTTTTATGGTCTCACCGGTCCGGCACCGGCGAGGCTTTGTCCGGTGATCATTTCGATCACCGCGTCTGCATTTGTCTTGGATGTCTCGACGTCGCCCGCGACGACGCCCTGGCGGATCACCACGATCCGGTCGGCCACCTGGAAGGCCTGCTGCATGATGTGGGTGATGATGACGACGCCGATGCCCTGGTTGGCAACATGGCGGATCATCTCCAGGCCGCGGCGCGTCTGCTCGACGCCGAGTGCGGCAAAGGGTTCATCGAGCAGCACCAGCTTGCCGCCCCAGTGGACGAAGCGGTTGAGCTCGATCGCCTGGCGCTGGCCGCCGGAGAGATGCTCGACCTTGGTCCGGAGCGACGGGATGCGGGTGCCGGCATTGGCAAGCGCATCGCCGACGACCTTTTCCATCGCCCGCTCGTCGAGGAAGGGAACGCCGAGGACCTTGCGGGTGATCTCGCGGCCCATGAAGAAATTGGCGACGACATCGACATTGGTGGCGAGAGACAGGTCCTGATAGACCGTCTCGACACCGGCGGCCTTTGCCTCGGCCGGGGTCTTTGCCACATAGTCGCGACCCTCGAAGAGCATGCGTCCCGAGCTCGGCTCCAGCCCGCCGGAAATGATCTTTACCAGCGTCGATTTTCCGGCGCCGTTATCGCCCAGCAGTGCCACGACCTCGCCCTTGCCGATCGAGAAGCTGACGCCCTTCAGCGCTTCGATGGCGCCGAAATTCTTGCGGATATTGTCGAGCACCAGCAGCGGTTCGCTCATGCGGCGATCCCTTTCTCGTCGGGGTTGGAAAACATCTGGCCGAAGCGCGGCGACAGCAGGCTGGAGACGGCAAGCGCTGCCGCGCCGCGCAGCACCGAGTTCTGGCAGTCGCTCGCCATCACCAGCCGCGGATGCTTTCGATCCTTGCGGGCGGCGACGGAATTCGGCAGGCCGGCCGAGGCCACCAGCTTTTCGATGAGGTCGGGTGGCGCCAGTCCGCCGAGCACGATCGTCTGCGGGTCGAGCAGGTTTTCGATGGTGCGGATGGCGTTGTGGAAGATCGGCCGGATTTCCTCGGCCCACATCGGTTGCGAGACGCCGCGGCGGTTGAAGGCATCGAGAGAAAGATAGCGTTCGAGGCAACCACTGTTGCCGCAAGGGCAGGGCTCGCCATCCGGTACCGCCGGGATATGGCCGATTTCGCCGGCATTGCCCCAGCCGCCGCGCATCACCGCGCCGTCATGAACCATGGCGCCGCCAAGGCCGACGCCGAAATAGAGATAGTAGTAATTGGAGAACTGCGAGCCAATTCCGTAGAGCTGTTCGCCAAGTGCCGCGCAAGCCATGTCCGTGTCGATGAAAGCAGGAAGATTGGCGGCTTCCGCGAGGCGCTCCTTGAGCGGCACGTCTTTCCAGCCTGCCATGGTCGTTGCGCCGATGAAGCTCATGGAGTCGACGCCAAAGGGACCCGGCAGCGCCATGCCGGCTCCCAGGATGCGCTTGCTGCCGCCGGCGCGAAGTTCTGAGACCAGCTCGCCGATCAGCTGGAAAGCAAGATCGGGCGCGACGTTCGGCGCGGTGCGATAGGCGCTTTCGACGATATTGCCGTTGAGATCGACCAGTGCGGCGTCGATGCCGAGAGGGGTCAGATGGATGCCGGCAACGTAGCCGCCTTGCGGATTGATCGTCAGAACCGATGGCGGAATACCGCGCCCTTTCGGCTCCTCACGGACCGAGAGGATGTAGCCCTGCTCTTCGAGTTCACGGACGATGGTGGAGACTGTCTGCACCGTCAGGCTGACGCGCTTGGCGATGTCTGCGCGCGTCACCGGGCCGTTCAACCGGATCGCTTCGAGAACGATACGCCGGTTATACGGACGCCCTGATTCCTGATTGGTACCACGCAATGTCATGCCACAGCCCTCAGAATGTCATCAGCTTGGCACCGAGTTTTTATTTAGTCAAATGGTTTTCATAAATAGCTCCCGCATGCTGTTTTGGTCCTGTCGAGATGCTATCCCCGCCGTTCGAATTGATGGGTTCTGATCAAGAATCTGACCGAGATTTTCCGGGCGATCGCCTAGGTTCTGATCAAACGCGATGAATTCGGGAGGATCAGATGAGCAACTGGGTGAAGGCCTGCGAGATCGATGATGTCGAGAACGAGGACGTGATCCGTTTTGATCACGGCGGAAAGACCTTCGCCGTCTACCGCAGCCCCGATGACAGCTTCTATGCGACGGATGGCATGTGTACCCACGAGAAGGTTCATCTCGCCGATGGTCTGGTCATGGACCACATCGTCGAATGTCCGAAACACAACGGGCGCTTCGACTATCGCACCGGCGAGGCGAGGGGCGCGCCCGTCTGCGTTAACCTCCGTACCTATCCGGTCAAGGTAGAAGACGGCGCTGTCTTTCTCGGACTGGAGTGACGCCGATGCAGCATTTCGTCATCATCGGCGGCGGCCAGTGCGGTGCGCGCGCGGCCTTCGCGCTTCGTGATCAGGGTTTCGGCGGGTCGATCACGCTTGTTGGCGATGAGCGGCATCTGCCCTACGAGCGGCCGCCGCTTTCCAAGCAGCATATGCTGGCGCCTGATGGCGCCGAGCCGCCGTTTATCGCAGGGCAGCAGCAATATGAGGAACGCGGTGTCGTTGTGATCGCTGGCGATGCCACCACCGCGATCGATCGCGAGCGCCGCACCGTCGAATTGGCAAGCGGGCGGCAAATTCCTTACGACAGGCTGCTGATCGCGACCGGCGCGGCCCCGCGGCGCCTGCCCGCGGCCGAGGGGCTCGACCATGTCTTCTATCTGCGAACCCATGACGATGCGGCGGGCCTTGCCGCGCGTCTGACGGCGGGCGGCCATCTCGCGATCATCGGCGCGGGCTTTATCGGCCTCGAACTGGCGGCAGCTGCCCGCCAGCGAGGCCTTGAGGTCACCGTCATCGAGGCATTGCCGCGCATTCTGATGCGGGGCGTGCCTGAGGAGATCGCCGCAAAGGTCCAGGCGCTTCATCAAGGCAACGGCGTGCGGATCGTGTGCGGCGCCGGTATCGAGCGGCTATCCGGTGACAGCGATGGTGTCGTCCTGGCCCTCAGCACCGGCGAAATCCTGAAAGCCGGTACGCTGGTGGTGGGCATCGGCGCTCAGCCTCGCGTCGAACTGGCTGTGAAGGCCGGTCTCGCTGTCGAGAACGGCATTGCCGTCGACACCAGCCTGCAGACCTCTGATCCGGCAATTTTTGCTGCCGGGGATTGCTGTTCCTTTCCCTATGAGGCCTGGCGAATCCGGCTGGAGGCCTGGCGCAATGCTCAGGATCAGGGCGCGCATGCGGCAGCCGGCATGCTGGGTACCGTCAGCCCCTACGAGGCCGTCCCGTGGTTCTGGTCGGATCAATATGATTGCACGCTGCAGATCGCCGGTCTCGCCGACGGCGCGGTTACGAGCGTGCGCCGGGAAATCGAGCCCGGGACATTCATTCTCTTCCACCTCGCCGAAGACGGGCGCCTGCTTGCCGCCAGTGGCTTTGGACCAGGCAACCGCATCGCCAAGGATATCCGCCTCGCCGAAATGCTGATCGCCAAGCGGGCAAAACCCGATGCCGCAGACCTTTCGCAGCCGTCGGTGAACTTGAAATCACTGTTGCCGCGCGCTTAGCTTGGATCAGCGAAAGCGGAATCCCGAAAGGAACATCGATGGCAGAGGTCAGGATAGGTATCATCGGCACCGGCGTGATGGGGAGCGACCACGCGGCGATCCTTGCGGAAGGTGTCGCCAATGCGCGGCTCATCGCTGTGCAGGACTTCAGCCGCGAGCGCGCGATCGCCGTTGGCGAGGCCTCCGGTGCCCGCGTCTTTGCCGGTGCGGATGAGCTGATCGCCGACCCGGATGTCGACGCCGTCATGGTCTGTTCGCCCGATGAAACACATGCTGCGCTGGCGCTGAAGGCGATTGCCGCCGGTAAGCCGGTCCTGGTGGAGAAGCCACTTGCGGCCGGCATCGAGGATGCCGAGGCGATCATCAGTGCCGAAACCAATGCCGGGCGCCGTCTGGTGCAGGTCGGTTTCATGCGCCGCTTCGATCCCGGCTATCGCGAGATGAAGCATACGCTGCAATCGGGGGAACTCGGCCATGCGCTGTTTCTCCACTGCATCCACCGCAACGCGGTGGCGCCCGATTATCTGACCTCGGATCTGGTGATTGCCAATTCGGCAGGCCACGAATTCGATATTGCCCGCTTCCTGCTGGACGAAGAGATCGCCTCGGCCTTCGTCAACAGCCCGCCGCCGACGCGGAATGCGCCGAACCGCCAGCCGCAATTCATCCTGCTGCAGACCGCATCGGGCGTCGTCATCGACATCGAGGTCTTCACCGACGCCCAATACGGATATGACGTCCGCGCCGAGCTTGTCTGCGAGGACGGAACGGTATCGCTGGATCCGTCGCCGCATACGATGCTTCGCGCAAAGGGCCATGACGGTTTCCGGACCCCGCCTGATTGGCGGCCGCGGTTCCGGCAGGCCTACCGGGCACAGCTGGAAGCCTGGACGTCCGGGATACTCACCGGGCAGCCGACCGGCGCCAGCGCCTGGGACGGCTTCATGGCGATGCAGGTCACGAAGGCCTGCCTTCAGGCCTGGAAGTCGGGCGAGCGGGTGGCGGTCCCGCAACACGAAAAACCCGATTTTTACTGATCATGCGGCAGTCCGGGCCCAGAGCGCCCGGATCTCGTCCTTCAGAAACAGCGCCTCCTGCCAGCGGTCCGTGCTGTCTTCGCCGTCGTGGCCGGTGATGGCATAGGGTTTCGGGCCGAGCTCGCAGGTGAAGGCGAGGGCGTCGTTGGCGCCTGCGCGCTGCCGCCAGCTGCGGAAACCGTAGTCCCACCAGCCCATGAACAGATCGACCCACGGCCTGTGATGCGGGAAGGAGATCTCGATCTGCACCTGCTCGCGCGAGGCGACGCGGCCATGAAAGGCCCATGAGCTGTCGAGAACCCGCTGCATCAGCTCGTGGTTCTCATCGGAGACCGGCCAGGCGAACTCGCGGCCAACGAGAAAATGCGAGAGATCGCCGAGCAGTTTCAGATCCGGAAGCCGGTCCATCAGGTCGAGAGTGAAGAACAGGTCCGTCGTCATCCGGTCGCGATGCGTCTCGATAAAGACCGGAATGCCGGCCTCTTCTGAAAGCCGATGCCAACCCTCAAGCAGCGGCAGGCAATCCTCGATCCGGCGCAGCCGGACGTCGGGCTGCAGGCAAAGATGCGAGACACCAAATTCTGCGGCATTTTCCAGCGCCGGTTTCAACTCGTCGATCGTCTTCGGAAAGCATTGCCCCTCCGCCTTCAAGCCGTGGTCCTTCAGCAAAGCGGCAAGTGGCCGGACATAGGCGCGGTCATACCAGTGAGCGCTGACGCCGTCGAAGCCGGCCTCGGATATCAGGCCGATATTCTCCTCGAGCGAGCGCTCCGGGGTGAGTGCGCTTCGAAGCTCCATGGCCCAGAGGGATTGGAAGACGGTGAGGGATTGCATTGGCGGCCTCGTCGTTGGTTAGAGGTTCTGGGCACTGACGGTCATGAAGCGCACAGGATCGGTGATGACCTCGGTGCGGATGATGTCGAGCTTGCGCAGGATGAGATCGACGGAGCGCCGCGCCTGCACTTCGGGCGCCTGGTCGAGACAGATATCCAGCAGGCCGGTTTCCAGATAGCGCTTCTTCTTCTCGGTGAGCTCATGACCGACCCAGAAGATATCACGCTGCCTGGCCCATTGCTGCAGGACGATGGCGACACCTTCGTCGCCGCCGCCGGCCGAATAGACGCCGATGATTTCAGGATCGCGGCGCAGCGCCTCGCCGAGCAGTTCCGCGCATTGCAGATCATCGTCGCGTCCCATCATCACCAGCGATACCGCGTGGCCATTGGCGCCCTTCTCGGTGACGTAATCGGAAAAGCCCTGGATGCGCTGGCGGTGGTTCGAATAGGCGCCGCTATGACAGATCGCGGCGAAGTTTCCGCGCCGGGCCGCCAGCATGCCGGACATGTAATAGGCGGCGCTGCGCCCGGCGGCATAATTGTCGATGCCAAGATAGGGGACCTCGGGGTCGTCGCAGCGGGTGACGACCTGGGCAACCTCGACGCCCGCGGCACGCACCCGCCGCAGGCTCTCGATGACCTTCGGGTGGTCCTGCGCGCAGATGATCAGCCCGGAGCGGCGGAAGCTCGGATTGGCGATGTGATGGGCCATGCCGATCGGATCGCTTTCCTTGATGAAGGTGCGATGCAGGATGACGGCGCGGTCGAGCGATGCGGCAATGCGCTCGAAGGCCTGGTTCAAGCGGGCGAAGAAGCTGGTTTCAGGGCGCACCAGAATGACCTCGATGCGGATGGCGCCGCGATGCGTTTCCGTCGAGCGCTCGCCGTAGCCGAGTTTCTTGGCCGCACGGATCACCTTTTCTGCCGTCTTCTCGGTGACGCCGCCGCGGCCGTTGATGACGCGCTCGACGGTGGCGATGCCAAGCCGGGCCTCTGTGGCGACATCCTGCAGTGTCGTCTTTTTCATCAAAACCTCCCCAAAACTCCGCTCGACAGTCAAGCATTGCAGCGCCTCTGGCGAAATCGCTCAGTTGATCAAAACACATCAAGACAGCGATGGGAAACGGCACTATTGCTGCGGTAATTTTCCGGCACGAGTTGGAGGATATCAGATGGACGACACACTTTACGGGAAGCGCAACAAACGCGGCGACTGGGCGCCTTCCAAGCTTATTCAATATCCGCCAGTCTTCATCTGGCCGGTCCAGCCGCTCCGTTTCCTGAAATGGGTGTTCGGCTATCCGGGCTATCTGATGCCGTGGAACGTGCTCTATGCGGCGATCGGCACGCTGCTTTGGCTCTACGCGACGCCGTCGCTCGAGACCGCAAAGGCTTTCTCGATCGGCTGGATTGCCTATCTGCTGGTGCGCAACGCCGCAATCGTCTTCGTCTTCTTCGGCGCGTTCCACCTGCGCCTCTACATGCAGAAGAAGCAGGGAACGAGCTTCAAGTTCAATGCCAAATGGCCCTCCGTCGGCAATGATGCCTTTCTGTTCGGCAATCAGACGGTCGATAATGTCATCTGGACCTTCGCCAGCGCCGTGCCGCTCTGGACGGCTTTCGAAGTGCTGACATTGTGGGCCTTTGCCAATGGCATCATTCCCTATGTCTCATTCGCCGAGCATCCGGTTTACTGCGCCGTGGTCATGCTCTTGATCCCGACCTTCCGTGACCTGCATTTCTATCTGGTCCACCGGCTGATCCACTGGCCGCCGCTCTATCATGCCGTCCACAAGCTGCATCATAACAACGTCAATCCCGGCCCCTGGTCAGGTCTTGCCATGCACCCGATCGAGCATCTGCTGTATTTCTCCGGCGTGCTGATCCATTGGATCGTTCCGTCGAACCCGGTTCATGCGATCTTCCATCTGGCGCATGCCGGCCTTGCACCGGCGCCCGGCCATGCCGGTTTCGACAAGATCGTCGTCGGCGAGGAAAGCGCCATCGATACGCACAGCTACGACCACTACCTTCACCACAAGTATTTCGAGTGCAACTACGCCGATGGCGTGATCCCGCTCGACAAGTGGTTCGGCACTTTCCACGACGGTTCATCCGAAGCGCAGGAGCGCATGGACAAGCGGTTCATGGAGCAGGCCAGACGCCGGGCCGAAAAGAAGGCGCGCCGCGAACGGCAGGCTGGCTGATCTTCCCAAGCAACAAGCAACAAGCAACCCGCAGGCCCGGCTTCTCCGCCGGGCCTTTTTGCTGTCCGGATCCCTGCAAATGAGGGATTTTCATCAATTTTTCCACGGACTGCGCGATCTTCCCCGGCTAACGTTTTCGTGCGGCCGGCTGGCGCCGCCTTATCTCTGGGAGGAGAGAACATGCTGAAATTGCTGACCACCAGCGCGGTTGCCCTGGTGCTTGCTGCGCAGGCGCACGCGGCCGATCGTATCGGTGTTTCGATGGGGACGCTCACCAACAATTTTCAGACGCTGATCGTCAACGGCATGCAGGATTATGCCAAGTCCGTCGGTGTCGAGCTGCAGATCGAGGATGCGACGACGGACGTCAACAAGCAGCTCGACCAGGTCAAGAATTTCGCGGCCGGCGGCGTCTCGGCCATCATTGTCGATCCCGTCGATTCCGATGGCACGCCGGCTCTCAGCAAGGTCGCCGAGGATGCCGGCATCCCACTGATCTACGTCAACGTTCAGCCGACCGATCTTTCGACACTCGGCAAGCAGCAGGCCTTCGTCGGTTCCAACGAGGCCGAATCCGGCACGCTGCAGACCAAGGAAGTCTGTCGTATCCTGGGCGGCAAGGGCAATGTCGTCATCATGATCGGCGACCTGACGAGCCAGGCTGCGCGTCAACGCACTCAGGACGTCCATGACGTCATCGCGACGCCCGAATGCAGCGGCCTGAAGGTCGCTCAGGAGCAGGTCGGCAACTGGAGCCGCGTCAACGGCGCCGATCTGGTCTCCAACTGGCTGACATCGGGCCTCGAGTTCGATGCCGTTCTTGCCAACAACGACGAGATGGCGCTTGGCGCCATCGCCGCATTGAAGAATGGCGGCGCATCCACTGACAAGATCATCGTCGCCGGTATCGACGCCACGCCGGAAGCCCTGCAGGCGATGAAGGCGGGCGACCTGAAGGTCACGGTCTTCCAGGATGCCAAGGGTCAGGGCAAGGGTTCGATCGATGCGGCTTTGAAGGCAATCAAGGGCGAAAAGATCGACCGCGAGGTCTGGATCCCGTTCCAGCTGGTGACGGAGAAGAACATGGCTGATTTCGAACATCTGAACTGAGGCGCGGCTCGCCTCACGGGCCGCGTCATGAAGGCCACGCAGCGCTGACCCGCTCGTGGCCTTTTCACACGCTCTCAGGTGGCAGGAAGCGGTTCGCTGATGACGACGAAATTGGCGCAGGAATGCTCGACATTGGCAATGCGGATGCGCAACTCGCGCCGCGATGTCAGCAGGAAGAGAAACACCTTCTTGGCGCGCTGTGCCCGCCGCAGGATCTCTTCGCCGCCAAACAGCAGGCCGTCACGCTCGCCGAGTTCGAAGGCCACGTGCTCGCTGTAATTCTCGTCCGTAATGGTGATCGTCCCGAGACCCGACAGCATTGTGAGCATTCCTCATCATGAGGAATGACTTTTGTCGAAGTCCTAATTTAGTGCAACACGGTGTTCCGGTTTTCCACGGCGATGTTGGGGCAGGCAAGCGTGATTTTCAGCCATGATCTATCCACGCGCCACGCCGGTTAAAGCGTGCGCGCCCACGCTCGCACATTGATCCCGTTCACTCAGAACTTGACGCCGACGCCGATCATGATCGTGTTCTGGTTCAGATCGAAATCACCGCCCGCCGCACCGCCGAAGTTGCCGCTGCCGTAGTCGGTATAGCGATATTCGCCGCGGGCAAAGATATTCTGGGTGAAGGCGTAGTCGATACCGGCGCCGATCGTCCAGCCGTTCAGCGTGTCGGAAACATCTGAAGCCCCGGTCGGATGACCTTCTGCCCGGGCGATCGCCCAGCCGGCCGTTCCGTAGAGCAGGGCGTTGTCGAAGGCATATCCGACGCGGGCGCGGACCGAACCCTGCCATGTCGTCTCGACGGAGCCAAAGGCCGTGTCCTCTTCGTTCCAGTTATGGAGGACATCGCCTTCGACGCCGATTACCCAGTTATTGTCGAACTGGTAGTTGTAGCCGGCAAAGCCGCCCAGGATCCCGCCGTTGGCGTCGACATTGGATGCACCGTCAGGATCGAAGGTCGTCCAGCTATAGCCACCCTCGGCACCGATATACGGGCCAGACCAGGTGAAAACCGGCGTTATCGCCTCCGGTTCGACCGGCGCAGGCGGTGGTGTCAGGTCCGCGGCCTGGGCTGATATTCCCGCCAGCGAAGCAGCAAGAACGGTGAGAATAGCGAATTTCATATTCGGTCTCCCTAAATTGCATGACTGTTAGATAGGTAGCCCCGGGCCAAAAGTCTCTAGCCCTTTCGATCACAAATGCCTGCGCGCCGCGCAGGCGGCGGATCCACCATTGACAGTCCTTTGAAAACGCGACAGTTTCCCGCCCATTCCGAGGGGAGCATCTGACGATGCTGAGATGGCGCTGAGCTGGACCCTTGAACCTGATCCGGGTCATGCCGGCGTAGGAACGGAACAAGATGCCGCCGGTATCTCCCTTCGTCTTCGCTTTGCCTGGATCTCCATTGCCGTCTGGAGATCGCTTAGCCATGTCTGTTCTGCTGCGCTCACGCCCCTCAGCTTCCACTGAGGCCTGACGATGCGCCCACTCAATGCTCTCTATGGCGCGGTGTTGCTCCTTGCGATCTGGCAGGGGGTCATCTGGCTGTTTGCGCCGGCGCATTTCATCCTGCCTTCGCCGCTGGCGGTCGCTTCGGTCTTTGTGCGGCAGCCGCTGTTCCTGCTGGGGCAGAGCCTGACGACGGCGCTCGAAATTGTGCTGGGATTCCTCTGCGGAGCGATCTCAGGCGCGGCGGCGGCCTTTGTGCTGTCGGCTTTTCCGGCCGCCGGGGTGCTGGTCTGGCCGCTGGTGCTGATCCTGCAGGCCTTCCCGGTCTTTGTGCTGGCGCCGATCCTGGTCATTTGGCTCGGCTTCGGCATGGCCTCCAAGGTCGCCATGGCAACAATCATCATCTTCTTTCCCGTCGCTTCGGCTTTTGCCGACGGGCTGCGCAGGACCGAGCGCGATATCCTCGATGCCGTATCGCTGACAAATGCCAGCCACTGGCAGACGCTGGTCCGCATCCGGATGCCGCTTGCCGTTCCGGCACTCGTTTCAGGTCTGAGGATCGCCGCCCCGCTGGCGCCGCTCGGCGCCGTGATCGGCGAATGGGTCGGCGCCTCGGCGGGCCTCGGCTTCGTCATGGTCCAGGCCAATGCGCGCATGCAGACCGACATGGTCTTTGCCGCCATGGCGGTGCTGGCGGCGATGACGCTGATCTGCCGGGTGGTGGTCGACAGGCTCACCTCCGGCTGGACGCCGTGGGCAACCACTCGCTGAACGATTTTCAAACTGCACAATCATGGAGCAAACATGCTGCGTCTGATATCCGCCACCCTCCTCGCCCTTGCGGCGCTCGCTTCGCCGTCGCTTGCCAACGACAAGCTGACGGTGATGCTGGAATGGTTCGTCAACCCCGACCACGCACCGCTGGTCATCGCCGGGCAGAAGGGCCTGTTTGCCGCGCAAGGGCTGGATGTGGAGCTCATCCCGCCGGCCGATCCCTCGGCGGTGCCGCGGCTGATTTCCGCCAAGCAGGCTGATATCGGCATCCATTACCAGCCCAACCTCTACCTCGACCACGAAGCCGGATTGCCGCTGGTGCGCGTTGGCACGCTGGTCGAGACGCCGCTCAACACCGTCACCGTGCTTGCCGACGGGCCGATCAAGAGCCTTGCCGATCTGAAGGGCAAGAAGGTCGGCTTTTCCGTCACCGGATTTGAAGACGCGATGCTGAAGCGGATGCTGGAAAACGCCGGTCTCACGAAAGAAGACGTCGAGCTGGTCAACGTCAATTTCGCCCTGTCGCCATCGTTGATCGCCGGCAAGGTCGATGCCAATGTCGGCGGCTTCCGCAATTTCGAGCTGACGCAGATGAAGCTCGAAGGGCATGAGGGCAGGGCATTCTTTCCGGAAGAAAATGGCGTGCCGCCTTATGACGAGCTGATCTTCGTCACCCATCGCGATTCGATCGCCGATCCGCGCCTGCCACGCTTTCTCGCGGCCGTCGAACAGGCCTCGATCTTCATCACCAACCACCCCGAGGAAGCCTGGAAGCTGTTCGTCAAGGCCTATCCTGCTCTCGACGACGAACTGAACCGCACGGCCTTCTTCGATACGCTGCCGCGCTTCGCCAAGCGTCCCGCAGCGCTCGATACCGGCCGCTACCAGCGGTTCGGGGCCTTCATGCAGGATATGGGTTTGGTTAAGACCGCGCCCGATGTCGAGGACCTTGCCGTCGAGGTAAAATAGGCCTGTGGCGGCCCTGCCACGGCGCCGTGCAAATGTCCCCGGCCGTTAACTGAACGTTGCGGCCGGGGCCGCGCGTTAACTATTTGTTAACCACGAAGCAGCTACACCGAAGCAATCAAAAATTAACCAAGATTGCTAACGTGTTAACCGACGCACGCTCCATCCGTATCAAAGGCCGTTCGTTCCTGGCGGTCGTTTTGACGCCCGATCTGCCCTTCGATGAATGGCTGGTCCGGCTCGACGATCTGGCCAAGCGTTCGGCAGGCTTTTTCCTGGGAAGGCCGGTTGTCCTCGATGTCGCCGATCTCCAGGCGGACCGGGCTCAGCTGAAGTCGATGATCGCTTCGCTTGGCGAACGCGGCGTCCGGATCATGGGCATCGAAGGAGCGCGGCCATCGCAGCTCGACGCCACCATGCCGCCCGGCATGAGCGGCGGCCGCCCGGCACCCGATGTCGATGTCGCCGACGTGCCGCAGGCGAAGGAGCCAGCGCCGAAAGCCGAGGCGCAGATGCAGGCCGCCGCGCCCGTTCAGGTAACGCGCGCCACATTGTCATCGATGGTTCTGCACGAGCCGGTGCGCTCGGGCCAGTCGATCATCTTCCCGGAAGGCGACGTGACGATCATCGGATCGGTCGCTTCGGGCGCCGAGATCATCGCCGGCGGCTCCATCCATATCTACGGCGCGCTTCGCGGCCGGGCGCTGGCAGGTTCGGTCGGCAACTCATCGGCTCGGATTTTCTGCCGCAAGCTGGAAGCGGAACTGCTGGCGATCGACGGCATCTACAAGACGGCAGACGATCTGCCCGCCGAACTGCGCGGCCAGCCTGCGCAGCTCTGGCTCGAAAATGACGCGATCCTCGCATCGCGGCTGATTTAACGGACGAATGGTTTAGGACAGGAGAGGGGATATGGGTAAAGTCATAGTTGTTACCTCGGGTAAGGGTGGCGTTGGCAAGACGACCTCTACGGCCGCACTTGGCGCCGCTCTGGCGCAGCGCAACGAAAAGGTCGTGGTCGTCGATTTCGACGTCGGCCTGCGCAATCTCGATCTTGTCATGGGCGCCGAACGCCGGGTCGTCTACGATCTGGTCAACGTCATCCAGGGCGATGCCAAGCTCTCGCAGGCGCTGATCCGCGACAAGCGGCTGGAAACGCTGTTCCTGCTGCCGGCCTCGCAGACGCGCGACAAGGATTGCCTGACCGCCGAGGGCGTCGAGCAGGTCATCAACGATCTGAAGCGCAATTTCGACTGGATCATCTGTGATAGCCCGGCCGGCATCGAACGCGGCGCCACGCTCGCCATGCGCCATGCCGACATCGCCGTCGTCGTCACCAACCCCGAGGTCTCCTCGGTTCGCGACTCCGACCGCATCATCGGCCTGCTCGATTCCAAGACGGCGAAGGCCGAAAACGGCGAGCGGATCGAAAAGCACCTGCTGCTGACCCGCTACGACGTGACCCGTGCCGAGCGTGGCGACATGCTGAAGGTCGACGACGTGCTGGAAATCCTCTCGATTCCGCTGCTCGGCATCATTCCTGAGAGCATGGACGTCCTGCGCGCTTCCAATATCGGTGCGCCGGTGACGCTTGCCGATCAGAACACGGCGCCGGCCAAGGCCTATTTCGAAGCCGCCCGCCGCCTGGCAGGCGAAGTGGTGCCGGTTACGGTACCTGGCGAGAAGCGCGGCCTGTTCGGCAAGATCTTCGGACGGAGGGCAGCATGAACGTGTTCAACTTCTTCCAGAAGAAAAAGTCCGCTCCTGTTGCCCGCGAGCGGCTGCAGCTTCTGCTCGCTCATGAGCGCATCACGCCCGGGGCCGACCTGGTCTCGATCCTGCGCGAGGAAATCCTCGCCGTGATCGCCAGGCATGTAGAGATCGACGGCGACCGGCTGCAGGTGAAGATCGACCGCGGCGAGCATGTCTCGGTGCTGGAGATCGACGTTGAAATTCCGGCGAAGGCGGCCCGCGCCGCCTAGCGGCGCACGATCACCGACCTTGGTGCCTCGAAAGTCCTGCGCCCGCGTTTGCATCCAAAGATGACGCGGGCGTTTTCGCGGATCGCCTGTTCCCGGTCGATGCAATCGATCAGGATGATATCGGCAGGCGCGCCGATCTCGATCGGCTGCTCATCCTTGCCCATGATCCGCGCTGCCGAGGTGCTGATCATCTCGAAGGCCAGCTGCATGTCGCCGCGCCGCGAAAGCTGCGCGACATTGGCATAGAGATTGGCCATTCTCAGCAGCGATGCATCACCATAGGGCGTGAAGGGATTGAGGATATTGTTGCTGGCGATCGAGGTCAGCACCCCCTCGGACGCCAGCAGATGGGCTGGTGCCACGCCGCGCGGCACCAGCCGGTCATGACTGCGGCCATTCAGGAAGAGATCGGTGGAGGGCAGTGTCGTGACGGCAATGCCCACCGCTTTCAATTGCCGTGCGATGACAAAAACCTCTTCGGGCGCCATCGCGGAGAGGCTGGTCATGTGGCCGAGCGAGACGCGGCCCTGGTAGCTGCGGCGCACCGTCTCCTCGATCACCGCAGGCAAATTGGTCCTGTCCGGCGAAAGATCGAAATCGAGATGGAAATCGACGGCCGTGCCGTGCTTTTCCGCCAGATCGAAGATCATCCGGATCTGGCCCCGCGGATGGGGATCGATATAGGGCGCTCCGCCGACGAGGTCGGCTCCATCCGCGAGCGCCGCGTCGAGCATTTCAAGCGTCTGCGGCTCGTTTGTCAGTCCGTCCTGTGCGAAGGCGCAGATCTCGATATCGATCGCGAAGGCATAGTCGCGGCGAACCCGCTTGATCGCCTCGAAAGAGCGCATGCCGGCGCGCGGATCGATCTCGACGAAGGTGCGCATGCGCATTGTGCCGTTGACGATCGCCTTTTCGACGACGCGTGCCGCGCGGGCATAGACGTCCTTCTCGGTGAAATCGGCCTTAGCTTTCGCCGTCTCGCTGATAGCCTCGGCCAGCGTTCCCTCGCATATGCTGCAACGATCGAGGATGCAGGCCTTGTCGAGATGAACGTGGCTGTCGGTAAAACCACGGCTGGCAAAGGCGCCCTGAGCATCCGTCGTCTCGATGGCCTCGCAGACGAGGTTCGCACCGATCGCCGCGATGCGCTCTCCGGCGATGCCGATATCGACAGGCCCATCGAAAGGCTCGAGGCGCGCATCGCGGATCAGCAGATCGAAAACCGGCGTGCTCATCATCAGAGACCGATCGCCCCGCCATCGCTGCGCGGATCGTGGGCGCCGGTGATCGCCTTGTCATCACCGATGCAGATGATCCCGGCCTGGCCGCCGATCTGGCTGAGGGCATCGATGCTGCTGACCTCGTGGCCGAGCGCCCCCAAGCCTTCCAGCACCGAAGCGCCGGCATTGGCTTCGATCTTCAGACTGTCCCTGGCGTCCGAGAAGGTTCGTCCGAGCAGGAAGCGCGGTTGCGACAGGGCAGCCAGCGGGTCGAGCCCATGGTCGATGAGCAGCGACAGCAGCAGCGCCAGCGTCTGCGGCTGACCGTCGGCGCCCTGCGTGCCATAAAGCAGATGCGGGCGCCCATTTTTCAACGCCATGCCGGGGTTCAGCGTATAGAATGGCCGCTTGCCGGGTCTCAGATGGTTCGGGCTTGCCGGATCGAGGCTGAAAGCCGCACCGCGGTTCTGCCAGAGAATCCCGGTGTCACCGGCGATGACGCCGCTGCCCCAATCGAAATAGATGCTCTGCAGCATCGAGACACAGCGCCCTTCGGCATCGACGGCAGCCAGGAACGCCGTGTCGCCATGCTTGTATGGGTGCGGCCATGGTATCGCATGGCCGGGGTCGATCACCTGCGCTTTCGCCGACAGCCACTCGGGCGCCAGCAACCGCTGTGGGTCGATGGCGGCGAAGAGCGGATCGGCGATCGACGGCCGGTCGAGAAAGGCCTGCTTCACCGCCTCGACGAGATGATGATAGAAACTGGCTTCTCGATGATCGAAACTCGCCATCGCCAATTCGCCGAGCACGCCCATAATGCCGAGCGTCGTAATGCCTTGCGTCGGCGGCGGCGGGGCGAGCAGCGTCATGCCGCGGTAGGGGAGAGACAGAGGCTCCCCGGCGATCGTCCGGGTCCTGGCGAGATCGCTGGCTGTTACCGGCGACCCCGCTTCGGCGAGGCCCAAGGCGATACGGCGGGCGAGGGCGCCTTCATAGAACTCTCGTGGACCGTTCTCTGCGATGGCGCGCAGCGTTGCCGCCAGGGCCGGCTGGCGCTGGATGACGTCATCAGCAAAGAGCGCCGAAAATCCGGGCCACGACGCCAATTCGCCCTTGCGGAATTGGTGCCAGAAGCGCTGCGAAGGGCTGACAGGAAAGCCGTTCTCGGCAAGCGCGATGGCATCGTCCAGAAGGGCGGCAAGCGTTTCACTCCCGCCCCATGCCGTACCCGAATGATCGAGCAGGTGTTCCCAGCTGTCGACCAGACAGGCGCTGGTCAGCGCCGACAACGGACCGCGGAGCGGCATATCGGTCAGCGCCGGCAGATGTTCGGCCGCCTGCCCGATGCCAAGAAAGGTCGTGGCCTTGCCCGAGGCGTCGGCGATCATCCAGATCGCATCGCCGCCAAGGCCGCAGAAATGCGGATAGACGACGGACAGCGCAGCGCCCGCAGCGATGATCGCCTCGATCGCGTTGCCGCCGCGCTTCAGAGCCTTTTCTCCCGCCTCCGCCGCAAGCCAGTGCGGTGCCGTCACCATCGCCGTCTGCGAGGTCGCGTTGAAGCTCTGGCTCTGGCGGCGTCCGGCGGCCGACATCAGCGGATCACCGCCCCGCCCTGGGCCACCAGCCGGCCAGCCTTGAACACCTTGCGGTTCTTCGGCACGCTAACGACGGCCTGCGGTATGTGTGGCGCGTCCAATGTCACGAAATCTGCTTTGGCGCCGATCTCAAGCCCGTAGCCTTCAAGGCGGAGCGCCTTGGCACCCGCGGCGGTGACGACATCGAAGGCCGCGGTGAGTTCATCGTCGGTGTAGAAGCCGGAGCGGTAGCCGATGATCTCGGCCCGGCGCAGCATGTCGCCATCGCCATAGGGCCACCAGCTGTCGCGAATGTTGTCGCTGCCGCTGAAAACCGTCACGCCTGCCTTGCGCAGCAACGCGACCGGCGGAAAATTGTGGTTGCCCGGCGCGTTGGTCATGATCGAGACGCCACTCGCGGCAATCAGATCGGCAGCCTTGCGTGCTGCGTCCGGCGCGAGGTCGCCAAGGCCGTAAGCATGGCTGACCGTGACGTGACCGCCCATGCCGAGCGCCCTCGTGCGGGCGCAGATTTCCTCGATGGTGAAAAGTCCGAGTGTGCCGGCGTCATGCAGATGGATATCGATATCGACGCCGCGCTTTTCGGCAATGCCGAAGACGACGGCGAGGTGGGCCGTGACGTCGCGGTCGAAACTTGCCGGATCGAGACCGCCGATCAGGTCGGCGCCGAGGCCGATGGCGGCATCGAGCAGCTCCGGAGTGCCGGGGCTTTTCAAAATGCCGCTCTGCGGGAAGGCGACGAGCTGGATATCGATCAGATCGCGGTACTCCTCGCGAACCTTCAGAATGGTCTCCAGCGACCTCAGGCCGACCGAGCCGTCGACCATGACATGGCTGCGCATCGCCGTCGCGCCATTGGCGATGCAGAGATCGAGCTGGTTGCGAGCCCGCTCCGCCATCGGCGCGGCCTGCGCCATGTTTTCGGCCTGAAAAGCGACACGCTGGTGGACATCGAAGCCATTCGTGCAGGGCTTGTGCGGGATCCAGGCGTCGCCATAGAAGCTGGTATCGAGATGAATATGGCCTTCGACAAAGCCGGGCACGACGAGGGCGTATTCGAGATCGGCAGCCTCCACCGGTCCGGTCGCCTCTCCGGCAGGCTCCAGTGAAACGATCCTGCCGTCGGCGACGCCAATGTTCTTCAGCGAACCGTCCGGCAGCCGGGCGTTGGTAAAGACGGTTTCGATATCAGCCATCGTGTTCTTCCTTGATCTTGAGCGCCGTACCATTCCTAGCAAGCCGAGTGCCAGATGCCGTGCGCGCGCGAATGACGCAGCTTCGCAGGGCATGGCCTGCATTAGGTTTGGATGTAGCCTCTACAACATGTCTACAGAAAAGGCAAAATTATGTATACATGATTACAAAAGTGGCAGCGGCTTAAGAACTTGTGTCGCCGCTATAGCGCGCAAGAATGCTGCCGAGATCCGGGTGGTCCTCGCCTTCGTTCGCAATCAGCGCCCGGGTCTCGACCGAGATCAGATGCTCGTCCATCAGGCGTTCCGCGGCCGTCGCATCGCCGGTCTTCAAGGCGGCGATCAGGGCGGAATGTTCGCTGATGGCGCATTCGCTGGAATGCGGGCGGCTGTACATCGCCAGGATCAGCGAGCAGCGCGAGACGAGTTCGAACAGGTAGCGTTCGAGAAGGGCGTTGCCGGAAAGCGTGGCGAGCTTCAGGTGAAACTCGCCGGCAAGCCGGGTGGAAAGACGGGAATCGCCCCTCGCATGCGCCTCTTCCTCCTCGCTCACATGGCTTCTGAGCGCTTTCTCGATGGCCGGAGACCAGCGCTTGATGACCGCCTTCATCGCCTCGCGCTCGAGCGCCCGACGCACGGCAAACACATCGCGAGCCTCTTCAAGGCTGGGCTGGGCAACGGTCGCGGTGCGCTTGTGATAGGTATCGACAAGCCCCTGCGTCTGCAGCTTCGCCAGCACCGCACGAACCAGCGTCCGGCTCATCGAAAAGTGCCTGCCGATCTCATCTTCCGGCAGCTTGGTACCGGCTTTCAGCGCCTGTTCGACGATGGCACGGCGCAGCGCAAGAGTGGCGGTTTCGACGCGATCGGAATTTGAAGACATGAGGGCCTGCTGGTTGCGGATTCCTGTATACATTACTGCGCCTCTACGGATACGGCAATCGGCTGAACGGGCCGATGCCGAAACGCAAAACCCGCCGCGTCATGAGACACGGCGGGTTCGGATGTCTGCCTGAAAATGCGCCGTTGTTAGCTGCGCGGCTTCAGGTTTTCGGCGTCGTAGAGCGGCTTGTAGCCGACGCCAGCCACTTCGACCGGATAGGTTTCGGCGAAATATTCGACATTCAGCTTGCGCCCGACCTGGCAATATTCCCAGGGCAGGTAGGCGAGCGCAATGTTCTTGCCGATCGTCGGGCCGAAGGCGACCGAGGTCGTGTAGGAGCGGCGGCCGAGTTCGTCGATCAGCACGGCACCGGTTTCCGGATCCATGACCGGCATGGAACCGACCGGATAGCGCTTGACGCCCGACTTGTCGGTATTCTCGGTCATCACCAGGGTGCAGAGCATCGCCGGCTGGTGTTCGCGGGCCTTGTATTCCAGGTGCTTGGCCTTGCCGCGGAAATCGGCTTCCTTGACCTTCGGACGCGCCAGATCGCTTTCGATCAGGTTGTACTGGGTCAGAAGGTCGGCATTCTGCAGGCGCAGGCTCTTTTCCATGCGGCGTGAGTTTGCATAGGTTTCGACGCCGAAGGCCATGACGCCCGTCGAGCGCAGGGCATCCCAGACGGCGAGGCCGTCCTCGTATTTCATGTGCAGTTCCCAGCCCTGTTCGCCGACATAGGAGATGCGGAATGCGGTCACCGTCTTGCCGGCGATTTCGATCGGCTTGATGGCGGCGAAGGCGAAGTTTTCGGCATCGAGGCCCGAGGGATCGGCAACCACCTTCTTCAGCGTCTCGCGGGCATTCGGGCCCCAGATGCCGACGGTGATGTACTTCTCCGCGACGTCGGTGATGGTGACATCGAGGCCGCGGTCCTGCGCAACGCGCTTCATGTAGTGGAAGTCGCGCGGGCCGGCATCGGCGCCGTTGATCAGACGGCAGCGGTCGGCCATGCGGATGACGGTGAAGTCGGCGCGAACCATGCCCTCGTCGTCGAGGAAGTGGGTGTAGATGCCCTTGCCGATATTGGCGTCGCCACCGATCTTGGCGGCGCAGAGCCATTCGAGGAGCTCGACATGATCAGGCCCTTCGATGTCGACCATGTGAAAATGGCTGAGATTGACGATGCCGCAATCCTCGCTCATCGCCAGATGCTCGGCATTCGAGACGCGCCAGAAGTGGCGGTTGTCCCATTCGTTTTCGCGAACCGGCACGCGGTCGGCGTATTTTTCCAGGAGGTGTTCGTTGGCGGCGTAGCCATGGGCGCGCTCCCAGCCGCCGAGCTCCATGAAGTAGCCGCCGAGTTCCTTTTCGCGCTCGTAGAAGGGTGAGCGCTTGGCGTTGCGGCCGGATGCATAGGGTTCGCGGGTATGAACGGCCGGGAAGTAGATCTTCTGCGCGGCTTCGTAGCAGCGTCCCTCGATGAACTCTTCCGTCAGTTGATGCGGATAGAAGCGCGCGTAATCGATCGAGTTGTGGTCGATCTCGGTGCGGCCGTCGGTCATCCAGTCGGCGATCAGCTTGCCGTAGCCCGGGCCGTCCTTGACCCAGATGGCGACGCAATACCAAAGACCGCGAACCTTCTGGCTCTCGCCGCAGGAGGCGCCGCCGCCGGCCGAAACCTGTAGCAGACCGTTGAAGGAGTGGCCTTCGTTGTAGCCGAGTTCGCCCAGGATCGGCGTCAGTTCCATGGCGCGCTCGAGCGGCTCGATGATCTGTTCCATTTCCAGGTCGCGCTGCGAGGGCGAGAGGCGTGCTTCGTGCTTTTCGAGCAGGTCGCGCGGATGGCACATGCGCGGATTGGTGGTCTCGTAATAGCCCCACTCGATCTGGCCGCCTTCGGTGGTCGCCGGGTCGCCGGTGTCGCGCATATAGGCGGAGTTGCCCTGGTCGCGCAGCAGCGGGAAGCCGATTTCCTTGCCGGTGCCTTCGAATTCGTTATAGGGGCCGAAAAAGGTCAGCGGGTGATCGACCGGCATCACCGGCAGGTCTTCGCCGACCATTTCTGCGATCAGGCGGCCCCAGAGGCCGGCGCAGACGATGACGTGATCGGCCATGATGGTGCCGCGATGGGTGACAACGCCCTTGATGCGGCCGCCTTCAACGATCAGCGACTTCGCCGGCGTATTGCCGAACATCTTCAGCTTGCCGGACTTTTCGGCCGCATCGACCAGCTTGCCGGCAACCGTCTGCGAGCGCGGGATGACGAGGCCGGCATCGGGGTCGAACATGCCGCCCTGAACCTGATCTTCCTCGATCAGCGGGAACATTTCCTTGATCTCGGAGGGCGAGACGTAGCGGGCGTTGGTGCCGAAGGCCTTGGCGGAGCTCAGCTTGCGCTTAATCTCTTCCATCCAGGTGTCGTCGCCAGTGCGGGCAACTTCCAGACCGCCGATACGGGCGTAGTGGCCCATCTTCTCGTAGAAATCGATCGAATACTGCGTCGTCCAGACGCTGAGATAGTCGTGGCTGGTGGTGTAACAGAAGTCGGAGGCGTGCGCCGTCGATCCGATATCGGTCGGGATCCCCGATTTGTCGATGCCGACAATGTCGTCCCAGCCGCGCTCGATCAGGTGATGAGCGATCGAGGCGCCGACGATGCCGCCGAGACCGATGATTACGACTTTAGCCTTGCTTGGAAATTCCGCCATCACTTGAACCCTTGAATCTTGGTGCGCCGAATCTAGTACAGGCCGAAACGGCACTACAGTCGATCCACGACAATAAGATGTAGCGATCCGCCAAGGGGCTTGTCTATTCGAGACGCGAACCCGCTGGCTCTTTTGCGACATCTCTGCACGATGCAATGGCATTTGTTTCGAAGAGCGATATGTTGAACGAAGCGCCACCCGGCGGGCGGCGCGTGATGCATGAGTTCAGGCAGGGAGGAGCCCTTCTCATGAAATCCGATGATCCGGTCGTCGTCGTCAGCATGGCGCGTACGCCGATGGGTGCCTTTCAGGGCGACTTCAAGGATGTCAGTGCAAGCGAGCTTGGCTCGGCGGCCATCCGTGCCGCGATCGCGCGCGGCGGCGTACAGGCAGAGGATATCGGCGAGGCGCAGATGGGCTGCGTCCTGCCTGCCGGGCAGGGGCAGGCCCCGGCGCGCCAGGCCGCCCTTGGCGCCGGTCTGCCCTATGCCTGCGGCGCGGTGACCGTCAACAAGGTTTGCGGCTCGGGCATGAAGGCGGCGATGATCGGCCACGACGAGATTGTCTCCGGGAGCCAGAGCGTCGTCATCGCGGGCGGCATGGAAAGCATGACCAATGCTCCCTATCTGCTGAAGCGCGCCAGAAGCGGCTATCGCATGGGGCACGGCACGATCCTCGACCACATGTTTCTCGACGGTCTTGAGGACGCCTACGACAAGGGCCGGTCGATGGGTGCCTTTGCAGAGGAATGTGCAGAGGCCTATCAATTCACCCGCGCGGCGCAGGATGCCTACGCCGTTTCCTCTCTCGACAAGGCGAAGCGGGCCGTCGATGGCGGGCTCTTCGATGCCGAGACGGTGACGATTGAGGTGAAGTCGGGAAAGGCGAGCCGCGACGTCCATCGCGACGAACAGCCGGGCAAGGCCGATCCGGCGCGTATTCCCTCTCTGAAGCCCGCTTTTCGTGACGACGGAACGGTGACGGCAGCAAGCTCGGCCTCGATCTCGGATGGCGCCGCCGCATTGCTGCTGATGCGCCGCTCTGAAGCGGAACGGCGCGGGCTTTCGCCGATTGCCGTGATTGCCGGGCACGCGACGCATTCGCAGGCGCCGCGCCTGTTTACCACCGCACCTGTCGGCGCGCTGCAGCAGCTTTCGGAGCGGACCGGCTGGGCGCTCTCCAGCGTTGATCTCTTCGAGATCAACGAAGCCTTCGCTGTCGTGCCGATGGCGGCCATGCACGATCTCGGCCTGCCGGCTGAAAAGATCAACATCCATGGCGGCGCCTGCGCGCTCGGCCATCCGATCGGCGCCTCCGGCGCCCGCATCATCGTCACGCTGCTGGCGGCGATGCAGCGCCACGATCTGAAGCGCGGCATGGCCTCTCTCTGTCTCGGCGGTGGCGAGGCGACAGCCATGGCTTTCGAGCGGATCTGAGGGAGGCGCCCATGCTGCTCAACGAGACACAGATCCAGATCCGCGACATGGCGCGTGCCTTCGCGCAGGAGCGGCTGGCGCCGGGTGCTGCCCGCCGCGATAAGGAGCATCTTTTCCCGCGTGACGAACTGCGCGAGATGGGCGAGCTCGGTCTGCTGGGCATGCTGGTTTCCGAGGACTATGGTGGTTCGGATACCGGGGCGGTGGCCTATGCGCTGGCGATCGAGGAAATCGCTGCCGCCGATGGCGCCTGCTCGACGATCACAAGCGTGCACAGCTCGGTCGGCTGCGTCCCGATCCTGCGGTTTGGCAGCGATGCCCAGAGGCGTACGTTCCTGCCGAAGTTGGCATCGGGTGAATGGATCGGCGGTTTCGCGCTGACCGAACCGCAGGCCGGCTCCGATGCCGCCAACCTGAGAACAAAGGCGGTGCGCGATGGAGACTTCTATGTTCTCGACGGTACCAAGCAGTTCATTACGTCAGGCAAGAATGGCAACCTGATCATCGTCTTTGCGGTCACCGATCCTTCGGCGGGAAAGAAGGGCATCACTGCCTTCATCGTGCCGACCGATACGCCGGGATACGAAGTCGTGCGCGTCGAGGACAAGCTCGGGCTGCATGCCTCCGATACCTGCCAGATCGCCTTTACCGGCATGCGAATAACGGCGGACCAGCGGCTGGGTGGGGAAGGCGAGGGATACCGGATCGCGCTTGCCAATCTCGAAGGCGGCCGCATCGGCATCGCCGCCCAGGCCGTCGGCATGGCGCGCGCGGCGCTCGAAGCGGCGCGAGATTATGCCCGTGAGCGCATCACCTTCGGCAAGCCGATCGCCGAGCATCAGGCCATTGCCTTCCGGCTGGCGGAGATGGCGACCAAGATCGAAGCGGCGCGTCAGCTGGTGCTGCATGCCGCAGCGCTCAAGGAAGCCGGCGAGCCCTGTCTCTCCGAAGCATCGATGGCCAAGCTCTTCGCATCCGAGATGGCTGAGAGCGTCTGCTCCGCGGCGCTGCAGATCCATGGCGGCTATGGCTATATGTCCGACTATCCAGTCGAGCGGATCTATCGCGATGTCCGCATCTGCCAGATCTACGAGGGGACCAGCGACGTGCAGAAGATGGTGATCGCCAGAAACCTGTGACGGCTGCTGCCGCGCAAGCTAAGCCTAGCCGCCGTCGTCGAGCTTCAGGACTGCGCGGCCGCGGGTCAGGTTGGTGACCAGCAGGATGGCTTCGGCGGCTTGTATTTCTGGGATTTCGAGCGTCAGCAGGCATCCCTCGTGATCGAACTGCTCGCCGGTAATCCGCGCCATGACCTGCGACGTCATTTTCGAGCGAACCATCTCCAATTCCTGGAAATTCAGGTGCACCGTGCCGGTGACGGCAGGAATTGTCTCTTCCAGCTCCGCCTCTCTGAGGCAGGCCGCCGCCGTGCCGCCATAGGCGCGCACCAGGCCGCCGGCGCCAAGCAGTACGCCGCCGAACCAGCGGGTGACGATGACAAGCGTCCTGTCGAGCTGGCGCCCTTCCATCACCTGGAAGATCGGCTTTCCGGCGGTGCCCGAGGGCTCGCCGTCGTCGCTGAAGCGATAGATGTTGCCGATCCGCCAAGCGTAGCAATTGTGGTTTGCCGAGGGATCGGAATGTTCGGCGAGTGCAGCCTTGACGGCGGCTTCGCTATCGACAGGAATGGCGACAGCGCGAAACCGGCTCTTCTTGATCACCTGCTCGGTGGCGATCTGGTCTTTCAGGACGAACATGCTGGCTGCCGGATCTGGTGCGTTGGACAGTCCGCCTCATAGCGCAAATGCGTTGCCGTCTCCAGCGTTGCGCAGCTTGCGGTTGGCGAAGCGGCGCGGCTGTGCCACAAGGACTGACGGTGGCTGATAATCCAGGGGAATCAACGTGACGATCGGGCTCGCTCATGCCGAACTCATGGCCGTGGTGACGGCTGTGACAAAGGACGAGCCGCGCGTCATGACCGTGCGTGCCGGTGAGGCGCTGCCGTCCGGCCCCTTCGAGCTCGGACACCGGACGCTGCAAAGCGGCCTTCGCGAGTGGATACAGGAGCAGACCGGCCACCCGATCGGCTATCTTGAGCAGCTCTATACATTTGCGGATCGTGACCGGAACAACGAAATCCTCGGCGGACGGACGATATCGATCAGCTATCTCGGCCTAGTGCGCGAACAGGATGCGCCAGGTGCGGGTCGTCCGGCCTGGCATGGATGGTACGAATATCTTCCCTGGGAGGACCATCGCCAGGGGCGGCCGGAGGTGCTGGCCGAGGTGATGCAGAAGCTGCGGCTGTGGGCCGATGCCGATCCGATCCGGCGCGATCAGCGCCACAAGCGCGCCGACTTCACCTTCGGGCTTGATGGCGGCGGCTGGAACGAGGATCTGACGCTGCAGCGCTACGAGCTACTCTACGAAGCCGGCTTGCTAGCCGAGGCCGGTGTCGAGGGGGTGAATTTCGGGCGCCCGATGTTTGCCGATCACCGGCGGATTCTGGCGACCGGCGTTGCCCGGCTGCGCGCCAAGATCAAGTACCGGCCTGTCGTCTTCGAGCTGATGCCGGAAAGCTTCACGCTGCTGCAGCTGCAGCGCACCGTCGAGGCGCTGGCCGGGCTAGGGCTCCACAAACAGAATTTCCGCCGATTGATCGAACAGCAGGAACTGGTCGAGGAAACCGGCGGCATGACCAGCGAAACCGGCGGACGTCCGGCCAAGCTCTTCCGCTTCCGTCCGACCGTCGTCGAAGAACGCGCTCTCTCCGGAACGAAACTGCCTCTCTCCCGCAATTGACATATGCTCAGTATGAGAATATCTATTTGCTCCGATAATGCTCAAATTGAGCATAAAGGAGATCGCCATGAATCGCCCCCTATCAGCCGCGTCCCTCTATGACCGCGTCAGCCGCGTCATTCCCAAAGCCGAATGGATGTCGTTCGAAGACGATGTCGAGGCCATCCTCGAACTCAAGCGCAAGCGCAATGCCGTCATCCTGGCGCATAACTACCAAACGCCGGAGATCTTTCACGGCGTTGCCGATATCGTCGGCGACAGTCTGGCGCTGGCGCGCAAGGCCATCGATGTCGATGCCGACGTCATCGTTCTTGCCGGGGTGCATTTCATGGCGGAGACGGCAAAGCTGCTCAATCCGGCAAAGACCGTGCTGATCCCCGACATGGCGGCAGGCTGTTCGCTGGCGGATTCGATCACGCCCGAAGATATCGCCCTGTTGCGTCAGGCCCATCCCGGCGTCCCCGTTATCACCTATGTGAACACCTCAGCCGCGGTGAAGGCGGCGTCCGATATCTGCTGCACGTCGGGCAACGCCAAGCAGGTGGTGGAGTCGCTCGGCGTCCCCCGGGTGCTGATGATCCCCGACGAATACCTGGCGCGCAACGTCGCCCGGGAAACCAATGTCGAGATTATCGCCTGGCACGGGCATTGCGAGGTGCACGAACTGTTTTCGGCCGATGACGTCAGGCAGTTGCGCGAAAATCATCCAGGCGTCACCGTCCTCGCGCATCCCGAATGCCCGCCCGATGTGGTGGCGGAAGCGGATTTTGCTGGATCGACGGCGGTGATGTCCGACTATGTCAGCGCAAGGAAGCCGGCGCGCGTGGTTCTGCTGACCGAATGCTCGATGAGCGACAACGTCGCGGTGCATCATCCCGATGTCGAATTCATCCGCCCCTGCAATCTCTGCCCGCATATGAAGCGGATCACGCTCTCCAATATCCGCACCGCGCTGGAGGAAAACCGCCATGAGGTGATCGTGGATGCCGGCGTTGCCGTCGCGGCGCGGCGGGCGGTGGAGAGGATGCTGGCGATATGACCGAGATCCTCGACTATCTCTCCGGCCGTCCCGTGATCGTCGGCAGCGGTCTAGCCGGGCTGATTGCCGCACTGACGCTGTCGCCGGAGCCCTCCGTTCTCGTCACCCGCAGCACCTTGGGCACCGAAACATCGAGCGCCTGGGCGCAGGGCGGCATTGCCGCCAGTGTCGGCGCCGATGACAGCCCGAGCCTGCATCTCGCCGATACGCTGGCTGCCGGTGACGGTCTGTGTTACGCCGAGGCTGCTGCGGACATTCTCGGCGAAGCATCCGAGGTCATCCGGGTTTTGCAACGTCTCGGCGTCGTCTTCGACAGGAACGCCGACGGTGCGCTTTCCCTTGGCCTAGAGGCCGCCCATTCTCGCCGCCGCATCGTCCATGCCGGTGGCGACGGATCGGGCGCGGCGATCATCCGCGCACTCGCGGCTGCCGTCCGCGCCGATCCGGCAATCACGGTGATTGAAGGCGTCGAAGCGCGCCAGGTCCTCACAGAAGATGGCGTCGTCTGCGGCCTCCTTTGTGCGGGACCGGCTGGCGGCATTGTCCTGCCTTCCTCGCGCGTCCTGCTGGCGACCGGCGGGATCGGCGGGCTTTACGAGGCGACCACCAACCCGGCCGGAAACTTTGGCCAGGGCGTTGCGCTTGCGGCGCGCGCCGGGGCATTTCTTGCCGATATGGAATTCGTGCAGTTCCACCCGACGGCGCTCGATAGCCGCCGCCGTCCGCTGGCGCTCGTCAGCGAAGCGGTGCGGGGCGAAGGCGCCGAGCTTGTCAACGAGCGCGGTGAGCGGTTCATGGCCAGCGTGCCGGGCGCCGAACTGGCGCCGCGCGATGTCGTGGCCCGCGCCATCAGCGCCGAGATCGCCCGCGGCGGACGCGTGTTCCTTGATGCTCGCCGAACGCTCGGAACGCGGTTCGGCGCGCGCTTTCCCGCGATCGCCGCCCTTTGCCACGAAGCCGGTATCGATCCGGGCAGCGCGCCGATCCCGGTTCGTCCGGCAGTTCACTATCATATGGGCGGCATTGCCACGGATCGCGGCGGCCGCACCAGCGTGACCGGACTTTGGGTGGCAGGCGAGGCTGCATCGACAGGCCTTCACGGCGCCAACCGGCTGGCAAGCAACTCGCTGCTCGAAGCGGCGGTGATGGGCATGCGTGCCGCCCGCGATATGGCTTCATCGGCAATCAAGGCGAGCCTCGGGGCGGTTCCCGCCTTGCCGCCGGACCCCGAAACAAGCCTGGTCCGGCCGATCGTCTCGCGCCATCTCGGGGTTCTGCGCAATGCAGGCGCCATCCATGGCGCGATCGCATCACTATTGCCTCTGGCGGAAAGCGAAGGTCCGGCCTCCGATCCCGCGATCGTGGCGCTTTCCATTGCCGTCTTTGCGAGTCTGCGCCAGGAATCACGCGGGGCGCATGCGCGGACCGATTTCCCGTTGCGGCAGGCCGTTGCGCGCAGGCGGATGATGACGCTTGCCGAGGTGCTGGAGATCGCCCGCGCCGCCGCCTCCCATGATTTTGCAAGGAGTGCCTGAGATGAGCCTCGTTCCCCTGCCGCGCCTGATCATCGAACCGCTGGTCCGGGCAGCCCTGGCCGAAGATCTCGGTCTTGCCGGTGACATCACCTCGGCTGCCGTCATCCCCGCAGACCACCGCTCCACGGTCGTCATGGCGTCGCGGCAGCCGGGTATCATTGCCGGTCTGGATGCGGCCGAGCTCGCCTTTCAGCTCGTCGATCCCGCGATCGTCATGGAGCGACACCTGCAGGACGGCATGGCGGTCAGGTCCGGTGACGTGATTGCAACGATATCAGGTCCGTCGCGGGGCCTTTTGACCGGCGAGCGCACGGCGCTGAATTTTCTCTCGCATCTCTCGGGGATCGCCTCGGTAACCGCTTCTATCGCCGAGGCGATCTCCGGAACGAAGGCCTCGGTTGCCTGCACGCGCAAGACGACGCCGGGGCTTCGGGCGCTGGAAAAATATGCGGTGAGGGCGGGCGGCGGCATGAACCATCGCTTTGCGCTCTATGATGCCGTGCTGATCAAGGACAACCATATCGCAATCGCAGGCAGCATCCGCGAGGCGTTGCGCCGAGCCAAATCGGCTGCCGGGCACATGGTCAAGATCGAGATCGAGGTGGATACGCTCGATCAGTTCCGGGAGGTGATGGACGAGGGCGTGGATGCCGTGCTTCTCGACAACATGCAGCCGGCCATGCTGCGCCAGGCCGTCGATATCGTCGCCGGCCGGGCGATCACCGAAGCCTCGGGGCGCATCACGCCGGCGACCGCGCCTGACATCGCTGCATCAGGCGTCGATCTGATCTCCGTTGGCTGGATAACGCATAGCGCGCCGATCCTAGATATCGGTCTCGATTTCAAAAGCGCGAACTGACCGCCGGGCCGCATCCCGTCTCGATTGATCGCCCGGAGAGCCGCCCGGCCAGCCTCGCTGCCGTTCGCAAAATCCAACCTTGATGTCTTCGCAGTCATCCGGGATGATGGCGCCGCGCGCGGGTAGGGACATTCGTTTGCGCGACATTTTCAGCTGCCATAATTCCATTTCGCTTGCCCTTTCGACAATCAACCCCGAACGACAGAGGACGACCGATCATGACCAATCATTTCGTCACGACCAAAGACGGCGTGCAGATTTTCTACAAGGACTGGGGTCCGAAGGATGCCCAGCCGATCGTGTTCCATCACGGCTGGCCGCTTTCGGCCGATGACTGGGACAACCAGATGCTGTTCTTCCTTCATCACGGCTATCGCGTCATCGCCCATGACCGGCGCGGCCACGGACGCTCCGCGCAGGTGAGCGAAGGTCACGACATGGATCACTACGCGGCCGACGCGTCCGCCGTGGTAGAACATCTCGATCTGAAGAATTCCGTTCATATCGGCCATTCCACCGGAGGCGGGCAGGTCGCACGCTATGTCGCCAAATTCGGCGAGCCGCAGGGCCGTGTTGCCAAGGCGGTGCTTGTCAGCGCCGTGCCGCCGTTGATGGTCAAGACGGACGCCAATCCGGGCGGCCTGCCGATCGATGCGTTTGACGGTTTGCGCAAGGCGCTTGCCGACAATCGTGCCCAGTTCTTCCTCGACGTTCCGGCTGGCCCCTTCTACGGTTACAACCGTCCGGGCGCGACGGTTTCGGATGGCGTGATCCGCAACTGGTGGCGTCAGGGCATGATGGGCAGCGCCAAGGCGCATTACGAAGGTATCAAGGCCTTCTCGGAAACCGACCAGACCGAAGACCTGAAAAGCATCTCGGTGCCGACTTTGGTGCTGCATGGCGACGACGACCAGATCGTGCCGATCGGCGCATCCGCGTATGAATCGATCAAGCTGCTGAAGAACGGCACGCTGAAGGTCTACAAGGGCTTTCCGCATGGCATGCTGACAACCCATGCCGACATCCTGAATGCCGATCTGCTGGCCTTCATCAAAGGCTGATCGCTGAAAAACCATCGCCGCTGCGGCCACTTTTGTGCCGCAGCGGTCTTTCCGCGGTGGGTGCCGATGCTCTGCCCGGTCGCTGGCCCGCCTTGCAATGCGGCGCCTCTCACCCTATCTTTCCGTCATCACTCACATAACAAACCGCGGCATGACCGGCTCGAAAGCCGGTCGCCCGGCGTTTTTGCCGGACTATGCCGGCCGCCAAGAGGCGGCAAAGGATTTCATTTGAACAAGACGAATACCGCGATTGCGCCTGCCGCGGCAGCGCCGCGCAAGCGCGAAGAGGCCGTGAAACGGCCCACCAAGAATTGGAAGCCCGATCCCTGCCTGCTGACGCGGCGGGAACTGAAGGCGATCATCGCCAGGCAGCTGGGCTGAGACATCACAAACGAAGAAGGAGAAGACCATGCAGGTTCTGGTTAGAGACAACAATGTCGAGCAGGCGCTTCGTGTGCTGAAGAAGAAATTGCAGAAGGAAGGCGTCTTTCGCGAGATGAAGGAACGCCGCGCCTACGAAAAGCCCTCGGAACGCCGGGTTCGCGAGCACGCGCAGGCCGTGTCCCGCCACCGCAAGGCTGCCCGCAAGCAGCTGCAGCGCGAAGGTCTCCTGCCTGCTGCTAAACGCAAAGTATCGGCACGGTAACGATCGCGCCGCCGGACTGCGGTCCGGCGGACGGGACATGAAAGGGTTGTGCGATGGAAGAACTTTACAGCTTGAATGTTTCGGACGAGAGACTTGAGGATTGCCGCGATGTGATCGAGCCCGATCTCCAGGATCTGATCCGCGCGGCGATCGCCTCGGGGTTCACGGCGGAAGAGGTGCTGATTTCGATCAGCGAGCTCGTGGCGGAAGATTTTGCCTTTGCGGTCAGGACACCAAGTGTTCATTAATTGCCCGCCAGATGGGCATGCTATGCATCATACGCAATGCTGTCCAGTTGTCTTAGCGCTGCAAATCCCGACCGGCTTAAATTATATATTTCTCATCGAAGCGAACGGAGCGCCGATTGGGGCAGCAGGGTTCGCAAAGCCCACGGAAGGGGACCGAGATGAACGTAGCACGCTCTTTCAATAACTGGCGCAAGTACCGTCAGACCGTTGCAGAACTGGGTCGCATGACGAACCGCGAACTGCACGACCTCGGCATCGACCGCGGTGATATCCGCTCGGTCGCACGCTCTGCCGCCGGCCGCTAATCGGCCCGCGAAGTCTTCAGAGTTTCTATCGGAAACGCCGGTTCATTCGAGCCGGCGTTTTTGTTTGTCTGTTTTTCCAGCGTCCCGCCTCATGCATGGCAGGTCTGCGATTGCCGCCAATGCTCATGGCAGAGGCATGATGCGAGGCGCGCCGGAAGCGACACTCTGTTCAATGGCGCGTGGCTATATTCCGGCGCGCCGGCGTGGCAAGACAGCGGCAACGAAACCTTGCGGATGACAGCATCATGAAAAAGATCGGTTTTCTCTCATTCGGGCACTGGACGCCCTCCCCGCAATCGCAAACCCGCACGGCGGGCGACACGTTGCTGCAGTCGATCGACCTGGCGGTGGCCGCCGAGGAGCTCGGCGCCGACGGCGCTTATTTCCGCGTGCACCACTTTGCCCGCCAGCTGGCATCGCCGTTTCCGCTTCTGGCGGCAGTCGGCGCGAAGACCAAGCGGATCGAGATCGGTACCGCGGTCATCGACATGCGCTACGAAAACCCGCTCTACATGGCCGAAGATGCCGGAGCGGCGGACCTGATCTCCGGCGGCCGCCTGCAGCTCGGCATCAGCCGTGGTTCGCCGGAGCAGGTGATCGATGGCTACCGCTATTTCGGCTACGCCCCAGCTGAGGGCGAGAGCGATGCCGATATGGGCCGCCGCCACACAGAGGTGTTTCTGGACGTGCTGCGCGGAGAGGGCTTTGCGGAGCCCAATCCGCGGCCGATGTTTCCGAACCCGCCGGGCCTGCTGCGCCTCGAACCGCATTCCGAGGGCCTGCGTGAGCGTATCTGGTGGGGATCGAGCTCCAATGCGACCTCCATCTGGGCTGCCAAGCTCGGAATGAACCTGCAGAGCTCGACGCTGAAGACCGACGAGAGCGGCAAGCCGTTCCATATCCAGCAGACTGAACAGATCCGCATCTATCGCGAAGCCTGGAAGGAAGCAGGGCATGCGCGCGAGCCGCGGGTCTCCGTCAGCCGCAGCATCTTCGCTCTGATGAACGACATGGACCGCGCCTATTTCGGCGCCAGCGGCAACAGCCAGGACCAGATCGGAAATATCGATCCGCAGACGCAGGCGATCTTCGGCCGCTCTTACGCCGCAGAACCCGACCGGCTGATCGCCCAGCTGAAACAGGACGAGGCGATCGCCGAGGCCGACACGCTTTTGCTGACCGTGCCGAACCAGCTGGGTGTCGACTACAACGCGCATGTGATCGAGAGCATCCTCAAGCATGTGGCTCCAGCGCTCGGCTGGCGGTAGAACGCCCTCAAGGATGGCATCCACAGCAATTTCGCTATAAGTCATTGCGGCAATGTTTCCGCGTGACAGAAACTCGATGCAACAATATACAGTCAATGCGGGAACTACGTCCCGCATTGGCCCCTGTATCGACGGATCACAGATGAAAGACTGGCACCCAGATCTCAACCGCTCTTCCAGCCCGCGCTATATGGCGATTGCCGATCTGATCGAGATGGATCTGCGCAGCGGTGTCCTTGCGGCTGGTGACCGCTTACCGCCGCAGCGCGAGCTCGCTAAACGCCTCAACATCGATTTCACCACGGTTGCCCGCGGCTATGTCGAAGCGCGCAAGCGCGGACTTGTCGGTTCGCATGTCGGCCGCGGCACCTTTGTCACGGGCGGTCAGGGAAAAGAGCGCCGCGGGTTTGCTGCCGAAGCCGTTGCCGATCCGCGGCGCGACGCCGTCGCAGATTTCTCGATGAACCTTCCGCCCGAGCCCGATGACGCCGAGCTTCTGGAGCGAATGCGCGATGGCATGGCAACCGTCGCCGCCAATCTGATCCCGCTGCTGCGCTATCAGGGATTTGGCGGTTCGGCGATGGACAAGGAGGCGGCCGGCGTCTGGCTTGGCCGCCGCGGTCTGGCGCCGTCGCAGGAGCGCATCTTCGTCACGCCCGGCGCGCATCCGGCGCTGCTTGCTATTTTCGGTATGCTGGCGCGGCCGGGCGACACCGTTCTCTCCGAAACCATCACCTATCCCGGCATGCGTTCGATCGCCGCCCAGCTGCGGCTCAATCTCTCGGGGCTGGCGATGGATGAAGAGGGCATTCTTCCGGATGGGCTGGCCGATGCCTGCGAGAGGCTGAAGCCGAAAGCGCTATACCTCAACCCGACCCTGCAGAACCCGTTGACGCTGACCATTCCGCAGCAGCGCCGCGAGGCGATCGCGGCGGTCGCACGCAAATATCATCTGCCTATCGTCGAAGACGATGCCTATGGCTTCATCCCTGCCGATGGCCCGCCGCCGCTGGCGGCGATTGCGCCGGAGCTCACCTGGCATATCGGCGGTCTGGCGAAATGCATCGGCGCCGGCCTGCGGTTGGCCTTCGTCGTGGCGCCCGATACCAAGGCGATCTGGCCGTTTATCAGCGCCATGCGCACTGGCAACGTCATGGCCTCGCCGCTCAATCTGGCGCTGGCGACCCAGTGGATCGAAGACGGTACCGCCGATTCCATCCTCCACTTCATCCGCACTGAGTCGACGGCCCGCCAGCAGATGGTGGCAAGGATCCTGCCTGTCGGCAGCTATAAGGCGGATCCGATCAGCTTCAACATCTGGCTGCCGCTGACGAATGGCTGGACGAGGTCGACCTTCAGCAGCCATATGCGCAACTCCGGTATCGGCGTCGTCGCGAGTGACGCCTTCACCGTCGATGGCCCGGCGCCGGAGGCCGTGCGTGTCTGCATCGGCGGGCCGATCACCAGAGAGCGTCTGCAGGGCGCGCTGGATTTCATGGCGCATGCGCTGGAAGGCTCGCCAGAGATGACGGCGTCGTTTTTCTGATCCCGCCCTGGATTTAACGCGTTGGCGGCAGCGGCGCGTCACGGCGCTGGAGATGGCTTCTTAACTTTATGATCAAATCGCTGCGGCATTGTGCCTAATAGACTCGCAATCCGCGTTCAATGTAATTACATTGTATGCATACATTAAGGGGCATTGATCCAATCAATAGATGCCGCGCAACCTGAAAAGCGAGATCACCGTGGATACCGAATATCCTCCTCTTCCCCCCATGCAGACCGGCATTCGCGGCCGTTGTCCGCGATGCGGGCAGGGGCACATGTTCAAGGGCTTCTTGACGCTTCGGACGGAGTGCGAGGCTTGCGGACTGGATTACTCCTTCGCCGATCCGGCCGACGGCCCGGCCTTCTTCGTCATCTGCTTTGCCTGCGTCCCCAGCGTGCTGCTCGGCGTGTGGCTGGAGGTCGCCTTCTCGGCGCCGCTCTGGGTGCAGTTCCTGGTGACAGGCCCGTTCATGCTGGCGACCTGTATTCCGCCGCTGAGGCCGCTGAAAGGCTGGCTCGTCGCCAGCCAGTATTTCTACAAGGCCGAGGAAGGCAAACTTGCGCGGCGGGAGATCAGTCCCGCAAGCTGATTGATTTTTTTGACCATATGGCCCGGCCATTCTCCCCTCGGAGGATGGTCGAGTTTTGCATTTTGCGCTTCGCGTCAGACCGACGACGGGCCGGTTGACGGCTCGGTAAACCAGTTGGCGCCGGTCTCCGACATGTAGATATGGTCTTCCAGGCGAACCCCGAACTGGCCCGGGAAGACGATCATCGGTTCGTTGGAAAAACACATGCCAGCCGCCAGAGGCGTCTTGTTGCCGCGGACGATGAACGGCCCTTCGTGGATTTCGAGCCCCAGTCCGTGGCCCGCGCGGTGCGGCAGGCCGGGCAGCCGATAGTCCGGGCCCAGCCCATGGTTGGCAAAAGTCTTGCGGGCGGCGGCATCCAGCGTCTCGCAGGCCGCACCAAGCGTTGCCGCACCGAAAACCGCCAGCTGTCCGTCGCGCTCGATCGACCAGGCGCGCTCGAATTCGCTGGTGGGATCAAGCATGTAGGTCCGGGTCAGATCGGAATGGTAGCCGTCGATCCGGCAGCCGGTGTCGACGAGAATGACGTCGCCATCCTGCAGGATCTGCTCGCCATCGGCGCCATGCGGCAGCGCCGTGGCGGCGCCGAAGGAGACGATGCAGAAGCTCGAGCCGTTATCGGCGCCTGCCGCGCGGTGCTGCTGGTCGATGAACCGGACCACTTCCGATGCGGCGATGCCGGGCTTGATCATCTCGCGGACCTTGCCGTGAATGCCGAGCGTCAGCTTCATCGCATATTGAATGATGGCGATCTCGGCTGGCGATTTGGTGAGGCGCAACGCATTGATCATTGGCCCGGCATCGACGAGCCTTGCGGCACCGATCTTTTCGGCGAAGGCATGGTAGAAGGCGAGCGGCAGCGCATCGTCGAGCGCCAGCTTGCCTGAAGCGCCTGCAAGCTGCGCGACGATGGCCGAGGGGCTTTCCTCTTCCTGCCAGACCAGCAGATCGCCCGGAAGATGCGGCAGCGTCTCGAAGCGGCTAAGCTCGAAGCCCGGCACGATATAGGTGAGCCTGTCTTCGGTGACGACAGCGCCAAGCAGGCGCTCGCTCAGATGCCAGACGAGGCCGGTGAAGTAGCGCAGGCTCTCCGTCGGGCCGAGAAGCGTGGCGGCAATGCCGCGTTCCCGCATGCTCTGGCGAAGCCGGTCTAGGCGGGCGGCCCGCTCGTTTTCAGTGATGGCGGCTACCGGGTGGCTCCATGCCTGCTGCGTCATGCTCATATCCACTTTTGATCATAGATCCCGCCGTCAAAACGCGGGGTGTGGCGAAGACATGCATCCGATCTGCGCCGAAGGAAAGTGGTATTTTTTATCATTGCCGGGCGTTCTACCGGCAAAAATGCAGCGCGACCCGCATGCCCTCGGCTTCGTGTACCGGCATTGCATAGCCGAAGACGGCTTCCAGCACATCGGTCTTCAGGACGTCTTCCGGCGCGCCGGCGGCGATGATCCGGCCGTCTTTCATGGCAATGATCCGGTCGGCATAGGCGGCCGCCTGGTTGATGTCGTGGATGACGATGACGATGGTGCGGCCGTGCTCGTCGGCGATCCGGCGCAGCGTCTGCATAAGCTGGCGGGCATAGAACATGTCGAGATTGTTCAGCGGCTCGTCGAGCAGCAGGTAATCGGTGCCCTGACAGAACGTCATCGCCACCATGGCGCGTTGTCTTTGGCCACCGGAAAGCGTGTCGATGAATCGGCTTGCGAGATCGTTGAGATCGAAACCCGTCAAGGCCTCGTCGATCAGCTTCTCGTCCGCAGCCGTCAGGCGGCCGCGGTGGTGGGGGAAGCGGCCGAAGCCGACCAGTTCGCGCACCCTGAGCCGGCTTGCCGTTGCCGTGTCCTGGCGCAGGATCGCCAGCACCTTGGCAAGCTCCCGGCCGCTGGTGGTGCCGACGGGAAGCCCGTCAACGGAGATCGAGCCATGCTGCAGCGGCTGGAGCCGCGCGATCAGCGACAGAAGCGTGGACTTGCCGGCGCCATTCGGCCCGACGAGCGCCGTGATGCCGCCCTTGGGGATCGTCAGCTCGACGGACTTGAGAATCTCGGCCTTGCCGATTGCCAGCGAGACATTTTCGATACGGATCATTTTCTGCTCCCGGCAATCAGCATCAGAAGGAAGACAAGGCCGCCAGCGAATTCGATGACGATGCCGAGCGTGGAGGCGCTGCCCAACGCATGCTGCAAGAGGGTCTGGCCGCCGACGAGAAGGATGATGGCGACCAATATGGCGGTGGGGATCAGCGCGCCGTGTCTGCTGCTCCCGCCGATCTTTTCCGCAAGGGCCGTGACAAGCAGGCCGAGAAAGGCAACGGGGCCGACAAGGGCGGTCGAGACCGAGACCAGGGCCGAGACCAGCAGAAGAATGGCGGCCACCGTCTTCAGCCAGTCGATGCCGAGGCCGGTCGCGTTCTCGCGCCCGAGCAGCAGAATGTCGAGCACATGCCGCAGGCGCCAGGCGGCGATGACGGCGGCAAGCGTCAGGACCGCCGCGATGCCAAGCAGGCCTGTTTCAACGTCGCTGAAATTGGCGAAGCTTACCGTCTGCGCGACGGCAAACTCGTTTGGGTCGATGAGACGGGCGACGAGCGAGGAGAGGCTGCGAAAAAGAATGCCGGCAACGACGCCTGCCAGCAACATCAGCCCGATATCCGTCCGAGTCTTCAGCATCGGAAAGAGCAGGGCACAGGACATCAGCATCAGAAGCAGCACTTCCATGCCGAACTTCGCTTCCGCATTCAGCGCCGAAAATCCGGCGCCGCCGACGGCGAAGACCAGCGCGATCTGGCCGAAGACGTAGAGGGCGTCGAGACCCATGATCGATGGCGTCAGGATGCGATTGCCGGTGACGGTCTGAAACAGCACCGTCGAGACAGCGATGGATGCTGACACGACTATGAGGGCCGAGAGCCTTACGGCGCGCAGCTCCAGGGCAAAGGCGATGTTGCCGCGAAGGCCGATCGACATGAAGGCGACAAGGCTGGCGGCCGCGAGAGCGGCGAGGATGAGAAGGCGCGTCTTATGCATCTCTTCGCCGCCCGAATAGCAGCACAAGGAAAATCAGTGCGCCTGCAACCCCCATGACGGTTCCGACCGGTATTTCATAGGGGTAACGGATGAGGCGGCCGATAATATCGCAGCCGAGCACCAGGATTGCGCCGCCTGCGGCCACCCATCCGATCGAGCTGCGGATATTGTCGCCGAGTAGACGGGAGGCGACATTCGGCACGACAAGCCCGGCGAAGGGGATCATGCCGACGACGGTGACCGTCAGCGCCGTGATGACCGAGACGATCACCAGCCCGGCCTGCAGCATCCGCCCATAGCTGATGCCAAGCCCGATCGAGGCATCGCGCCCGAGCGTCATGATCGTCAGCCGGTCGGCAATCCACCAGGCGGCGCCGACCAGCGGTACGGCGAGCCACAGCAGTTCGTAGCGCCCGCGCAGGATGCCGGAGAACTCGCCGTTCATCCATATTTCCACATATTGCAGCAGATCGGTCTGCCATGCGGCGAAGGTCACCGCCGCGCCGATCACCCCGCCATAGACGAGGCCGAACAGCGGCACCAGATAGGGCTGCTCCGGCGGCAGGCGATGGGCCGTCGCCAGGAAGACCGCGGTTCCGGCAAGGGCCGTCGCGGTGGCGACCAGCGTTTTCACCGCAAGCGAGGCTGCCGGATAGAAGATCGTGGCGATGAGGATGCCGAGCGCTGCGCTCTGCGCCGTCCCGGCTGTCGCCGGTTCGACGAAGCGGTTTCTGGCGATTGTCTGCATGATCAGGCCGGCGATCGCGAGGCCCGCACCAGCCAGAACGGCGGCAAGCGTGCGCGGCAAGCGGCTGACGAACAGCAGCTGCTGTGCCGCCGGATCGAACGGCCCGGTCCCCGTGCTGCCAGCGCCGACACACAGGCTGACGGCAAAAAGCGCCGCGAGCAAAGGCGGCGCAATCCACTTGCAGGACAGGCGACAGTTCATCACTTCGCGGCGGCAAAAGCGGTGGTGATCTGGTCCAGGACGCGATGCGTCGATTGAACCCCGCCCGCGGCAATGTAGAAGTCGGCGGCGGGCAGGTAGATCACCTGTCCCTTCTTCCAGGCGGTCGTCTCGGCGACAAGGGCATTGTCGAGCGTCGCCTTGGCGTTCTGTTCGCTGGAGCCGATTGCCGCTGCCCGGTCGAGCACCAACAGCCAGTCGGGATTGGCCTCCCGGATGAATTCGAAGGAAACAGCCTCGCCATGCGTCGCGGCGGTGACGTCCTTTACAGCGGATGGAAGCGCCAGCGCGTTATGCACCCAGCCGAAGCGGGAACCGGCGCCATAGGCCGAAATCTTCGGGCCATTGGTCATGACGATCAGCGCCTTGCCCTTGCCTGCGATCGCCTGGCGGGCCTTTTCCACGGCCTGGTCGAGTTCCGCAGACGCGGCCTGCGCCTCCGCCACTTTGCCGAACAATGCGCCGTAAGCCGAGAGCTGTTGCTTCGCCTGCAGCAGCAGATCGTCGCCATCCATCGTCATGTCGATCGACGGAGCGACCTTCGAGACGGAAGAGAGCTTTGGCGAGGAACGGCCGCCGACGATGATGAGATCGGGGGAAAGCGCACTCAACGCTTCAAGATCGGGCTCGAAAATATCGCCGACCGGCTTGGCCGTCCCGTTCAGGCGATCGAGTTCGGGGACGTAGAGTTTCGACGGCAGGCCGTCGATCCTGACGCCGAGCTTGTCGAGCGTATCGACCGCCGCGATGTCGTAAACCGCAACAGTTTTCGGCGCCGCATCGATGGTCACGACGCCTTGCGCCGTCTCGATCTCCAGCGCCTGCGCGGCAACGCCCGGGACCAGCAGAAAGAGGGTGGTGAGAAATGTCTTGAACACATGCATGGTCGATATCCGAAGTTAGAAATTGGCCGAGCGTTGAAGCGGGACCGTGTTGTCGAGTGTGTCGGCAAGACGTCCGCGGTCGTTTTTCAACACCTCGAAGCAGTCGGAGCCGAACCATTCCAGCGATGCATCGGCGCTAAGCTCGCCGGAAAGCTCCGCCAGGAAGCGATCATAGTCGAAGGCACCGGCAAAAAGCGGCGTCATCGCATCGCGCCGGCCGGCGGCTGAATAGACATTCGCCGGTTCGAAAATATCGAGATCATCGCGTGAGGCGACGTTCTTCAGGTGGTAGTGTCGGATATGCGGGCGCAAAGCGCGGTGCATGGCGACGGGATCGTCGCCGCCTTCCCAGACATGCAGAACATCGAAGTTGATCTTGAAGGCCGGGTGGCGAACTTCGTCGATCAGCCGGAGCGTCGAAGGGCCGGTGTCGGCGAGGGTATTCGGATGGGTTTCTACCAGTAGCAGCAGGCCATGCGCTTCGGCAATCACCGCGATCTCCCGCAGCCGCGCGATGATCCGGCGCCGGTCTTCGATCGAGGTCGCGGCACTAGCACGACTGCCTGCAAAAATGCGGATCTTCCGCGCGCCCCAGCGGTTCGCGTGACCGCAGAGCTCCAGCGCCAGCCGCCGAAGTGTGGCGGCTTCCGCTTCAAGCGGCAGATAGTGACTGATCATCGGCACGCCGAGCCCGAAGCCCGCGAGCCAGCTGCCATCGAGCTCCGGCCTGACGGCAAGATTGCGCGCATGCGCCCCCCAGAGTTCGATCCCCTGAAAGCCGTTGCAGCGCGCCCAGTTGGCGATGTCTTCGATCGACAGAAGATGGTGGCGGAAGGTGATGGTGCAGAGAGAGACCTTCATCGTGATACTCCTCTCGCCAACGGCGCAGCGGAAGCGGCAATGCCGCGGCTTTCGCACCAGAGGCCGAAGACCTCCTGCAACTTGTTCTTCATCCTGCCCTCAATGCGTTCGGCGTTGTCGAGGCGTTTGAAGACGTCGGCTGCGAAGTTGTGGTCGCGCGTCTGGCTGAGTTTCATGCAGGCGTAATGCAGCGACTTGAGCTCCTGGAATAAAGCCTCGATCTCGTCGCACCAGATGTCGAATTCCGCCGATGGCAGCTTGAGGGCGCGCCAGAAGAACGCGAAGCCGTGCTCATAGGCATATTTGCGGATCGAGATCACCGGGAGTTCGCGCACCGCCGAAGCCAGCGCCGGGAGCTGTCGGCCCGATAGGCCGTCGAGATGCGCCGCAACGATCCTGCGGACCGCATCGACGAGCGGATTGCCGCGTGGATGGAAGCTGGCGTGGAAATAGTCGCGCAGGTCTTCGTCAACAGGCGCGCGCGCTTCGGATCGGTCGAAGACGTAGCCTCCTGCAACGCTGGGTTGCATCATCGCATTGATGATCTTGGCGCGCTCGATCTGGCCCTGCCAGCGGTAGTCGGGGTCGAGAACATTCCAGATCTCGGGATCGCCGCTCGTCTCGACCATCAGGTAGTGCGGGAAGGGGTTCTGGTTGAACTTGTTCTCCCGTTCCGGCAGGTGAAAAAGATCGACCATCACCATGACATAACCGGTTTCGCCGCGGCGCTCGATCAGATCGAGCATCGTCGAAAGGTTTTCTTCCTTAGACCTGCCGTGGTCGTACCGCTCCCGCACTTCGGCGCCGTAGAGCGTTTCGAACCACGAGCGGAAGAATTCCTGGCTGATTGCAGGCGTGTGATAGAGCAGTTCGAACTGCTCGCTGACAGCGAAATCGGCGTCCCATACGCCGAAATAGAAGGGCCGGTGGTCGAGCCCCGCCTTCTTCAGGCCCTCGCAGACGCAGCTGACGAAGCAGTGAACCTTGATGTCGTAATAGGCTTCGCCGTGCACGCCATCGCCTTCAGGCGCAGCGGCAGGAGATAGCGGTTCTGCCGGCGCATCGGCAAAGAGACCGGCGAAATCCTCGACCGTGACGATATCCTGGCGGTTGATGATCTCATCGACGGCGGGAAGCCCGTATTCCAGTTCGAGGTTGAGGAAGATCTGCAGGATCAGCACGGAATCCAGGTAGAGATCCTCGTTGAGCCGCGCCGTCGGGGCAAAGGCGGCGGCATGCGGAAGCTGCATCGTATCGCGCAGGATCGAGCCGATGGCGGAGATGATCTCGCCGCGGTTCATTGTGCCGCCTCCATGGCCGGGGCTGCGAAGGCACCGGCCTGGTGCATTTCGGCCACTTGTCTCCGGCTGATCTTGCCATTTGCCTGCCGCGGCACGGCGCCGACCTGCAGGATCTCCATCGGCAGCTGATGGCTGGCCAGGTTGCGGCTGCACCATTCGCGGACGGAGAGCGGGTTGATCGCCTCTGCGGCGCTGAAAATCAGCGTCACGCGCTCGCCGGCAAAACGGTCCGGCTTGCGAAACGCGACCGCATCGGAAATGCCGGGCATCAGCATCACAGCGTCCTCGACATCCTTCGGATAAACGTTGAGACCCGAGACGTTGATCGTGTCGTCCATGCGCGAGACGAAGACCAGCATGCCGTCCTCGCGCAGATAGCCGAGATCCTGGGTGCGAACGGCCGTAGCCGCATTGCTGACGACGATCTCGCCGGGAGCGGTGGCGCCTTGCCCGGCTTCCGCACGATGGTGCGGCAGGACATAGCCCATATCGGCGGCGCTGCGGACATCCGGGTTGATGGCGATGCATCCGGCCTCGGAGCAGCCATATTGCTGAAACATGTGCTCCGCCCTGGTCCGGATATCGGCAAACCAGGGCTCTGGCAGAACGGTTCCCGATGTCATGACAGCATGGATCTTTTCGCCTGAAGGCAGAAGCCTTGCCAGCGTGTGGAGAATCGCCGGCGACGAATAGAGCAACGGGCGGTCGATCTCCTTAAGCTTTCGCAGCAGGTATTTCGGATTGGCGGTGTTGAGGATCACCGGCGTCTGGCCGCGGCGAAGCGCAACGAGAATGCCGCAGATTAGCCCGTAGGAATGGGTCGTGGGGCAGGCGACAACAGGGGTCATTGCCTCAGGGGCGCGAAACGCCGTGACATAGCCTTCAATCTCGCGATCGATCTCGCTCCAGTTCCGCGCGATGCATTTCGGCGCTCCCGTCGTGCCGGAGCTCATCTGCAGCAGCTGCCCTTCGCCGGCAGCGGCTTCCTGTTCTGAGAGCAATTCCGCCTGCAAGCTGTTGTAGAAGAGCCTGCAGCAACCGGCGCTGACCGCGAGGCGGCGGGCAGCGGGATAGGGCGTGCCCGGAAAAATCGGCAGGACGCTGGCGCCGATCGAGCGAATGGCGAAGAACAGCTCCAGCCAGTCGACGGTGTTGGCAAAGCAAACCGCATAGCGGGCGGACTGGCGCCGGTCGAGCCCGGCTTCCTTTATGCATCGCTCTGTGGCGCTGTCGAAATGGGCGCGGTCGTAAAGGGTATCGTCTATGGTGATCATCGGGTTATCCTCTGTTCAGCCGGTGACGGCAAAGATGTTGGGGACGAGGTGATGGTATTCGGGCTGGGCTGCGAGCAGCTTCCGGGTCATCAGGGATTCGGTGAGGATCGACGGAGCGCTGTGGCCGAGCGCGGCCTGCCTCTCTCCGAGATCATGCCGCTTCGCGTAAGCCGCGAGGCAGGCTGCGGTCTTCTGCCAGAAGGCGGGTTCGCTATAGCCGTAGTGCTCTTCGAGAAGATGCGAAACCTCGGTGAGATTGTAGATGAACAGCGTGTCCATCACCAATTCCCGCAGCGAATCCAGCGAGTCCGTCGAGTAGAAATCGCCCGGCCGGGCATCCCGGTAGACGGCGTCCAGTTGCGCGAAATCGGGCGCGTTTTGGCGGTCGGCGAGGAAATCCGGGGAGAATTCGATACTCTCGTGGAAATCGCGCAGCATGATCCTGATCGGCCAGCCGTCCTTGTGGACGAGAACCATGTTCTGCCCATGCGCCTCGACGGCGATGCCATGAGCCACAAGCAGATGCCAGACGGGCAGCACGGCGATGTCGAGAAGCCGGTCGAGCCAGGCGCCAAGGCCATAGCGCTGAACGAAAGGATCGATGAACGGCGCACCGTCCGCCTCGGTCATCATCAGGGCGTTGAACGGGATCGCCGCTTCGCCGGAGTCAAGGCTGGCTTCAGGGCTCTCCCGCCAGATGGCACCGAGATGGCCCGAAAGCTCGGTCGACCGGCCGGCGATCATGCCCGCATATTCGCGCAGGATCGTCAGTGGATAGCGGGTGGCAAACAGGCTGTCCGAGCGCACGACGCTATCAATCCACGCCGAGATGATGGGGGCGGTGCAGACAGAATGCGGCTCCAATATCCGCTCGGCCGAGGTGTTGACCATCGCCAGCGGCAGTTTGAGATGGGCGCGGCAGGGTTCTTCCGCGTCGAGCAGCGTCCGGACGGACTGGCTGGCCGTATAGAACGGGCCTGCGGTGCCAAGGCAATGTATGAGCCCTTCCACGATCCAGCTTTTCAGGCGATCCTGGCTCAGGGTGCGCCATTGCCAGGGATGAACAGGCAGCAGCGCGAAATCCTCACCAAAGCCGGCTGCATCCCGGCGCCCCGACAGCTCGTCGTAAACGTCGATGCCGAGCTCATGCTGCCAGAACTCGTCTTCGCCGCAGGGCAGCCGCTGTTCCATCAGCGAGCGGGAGACGGCAAGCCAGATGAGCTGGAAGGAGCGTCCTGCCTCAGGCCCATAGCTGGCGTGATCGGCTTCGGAAAATCCGGTGCGGGCCTTGTAGCAGGGATGATAGGGATGTCCCTCGTCCAGCAGCGCTTCCAGCGATGCGTAAGCCGACGAACGGCGGCAGCGCCGATCAAGGTTGGCAGCGTTCCAGCGCGACAGCCTCACCGTCTGCTCCATCTCGTTGAGCAGTCTGGCGCGGTTGCGCGCATTGCCGGGCAGATGCGGCACCACTGCGGCGAGCGTCGCCTCGCACCACCGCCCGTCGCAATGCATTTCGATCGAGCCGGGCACGATCCTCACCCGGCCAAATGCGCCTCGCGCTGCGCGGCAGCGGAACTCAACCGCTCCGAGGCTCCACAGCGTCTGGCCGGAGGCCGCGATCTGGTGAGGGACGATGCCTTCGAAGAGCAGCGCGGCAATTAGCTGGCGCAGAACGCGCTCTTCGGGCCGTCCGGGAAGCTCAAGAGGCAATGGCATGATTGCCCTCCCGGAAGCCCGAGGCCGCGACCGCGAATAGCGGGTTGGGCAGGTCGCGATAGAGCGAGACGCCACCTTCCGACTGCAGCTCGTCGATGTCGAGAAGCCGGGCCATCAGGTTCGTCTTCGTGGCGATGACAGGCCGGTCGAGCAGATGTCGCGCAAAGTCGCGGCCTGCGCCGCTCAAAGTGGCCGAGAGCTGCTCAAGGCGGCTTCGCAACACCAGGAGCAGAGCGCTTTCATCCTGCAGCCCGTCGTGGCCCATGCGGCTGATCAGCGAGAAGATCTGATTGACCGCAAGATAATAGGCGAAGCGGTTGCGGATTTCCGCGTCGTCGAAATAGAGCGAGGCGATCCCTGCTGTCTCCGGCACATGCCGCATCAAGAGCGGCCGGTAGCGATTGGAGAGATAGAAGCCCTGATTGTCGCGATAGTAGAAGCCGCCGGGATAGCCTGCCGAGATATCGAGAATGCTGTTTTGCTGATGCGCCTCGAGCGCGATGCCAAACTCGTCGTAGAGTTTGACGAGCGGAACGAGCGCGTGATCGAGATAGCGCTCGAACCAGGTGAGAGCCACGCAGGAACGCGCCTTGCTGCTATGTGTGGCAAGGCCGGTGATGATCCGGTCGAGCCGGGAGGGCTGCCCGGGAAGCGGATCGGCGGTGAGTGCGGCGACCGTCACCATGCCTTCGTCGTGCCCCTCGACGAACGGGTTTTCCCGGAGGATGACTTCGAATCCGCTTTCGCTGAGGCCCGGAACATCGAGCGTAATGTAAGCCGGGTCGTGAATGATCCGGAAATTTGGATAACGCTCCGAAATGCCTGCTCTGTCGAACAGCTTGGCAATGGCGATCCCGGCATCCAGCTCGTGGCGCCTGTTGCGGCGCAGCGAGTTGGTGATCTGCACCGGCAGCGAGAATTTAAGCATCCAGGGCTGGCTGCGGCTATAGACCGTTCGCACCGAGGAGGTCGCGGTGAACGGTGCATCGCAGGCGCCGAGATCGCGGAGCAGGCCGCTGCGCAGCATCGACTGCACATCGGCGTCGAGCCTGAGAGCCTCGGCCTGTAGCGGATGCATGGGTATCAGCGTCTCGCCGTCGCGCAAGAGCCCCGTAGCCTCCTTCGCCATGCCCTCGATGATCTCGACGGCGCTTTCGGCACGCGCCGAGGCATGCCTGACACAATCGGTGCGGGCCGCGAAGAAATGCAGCTGGAACTCGCCGGCGAATTCGGGTGCATAGCTTGGCTGCTGCCAGGCGGACATGCCCTGCAGGCTCTTCGGCGTCGGGTGCATCCAGTGACCGAAGACCAGCGATTGCTCGGCATCGATGAAACGGTCGCTCGACGTCCGCGCCTCGCCCCCGGCATCCAGATAGCTCATCGTCTGGCGGTAGCTCTGCAGCACGCGCAGAAGGAGCTCGAGTTCCAGGCCTTGCAGGGTATCGGCAGGCAGGTCATGACCGCGCCTGTACATTTCATGGACGAGGAACTGCAGCGCGGTGACGAGCGCGACCGGCCGCCAGGCGATTTCGGATGTGCCCTTGCACCAGGCGCGGCCGAAGCGGTGCGGACCGCAGAGCGACCGCGAAGTTATTTCAGCGCGCAGGAAGAGATGCTGGCTGGGCAGCGCCCACTCGATGCAATCGGTCCCGGAAACACCGCCATGTCTTGCAGGCAGACCGGCATCGATTTCGCGCATATAGCAGTTTGTAAAGCTCTGGAACGTAGCCCGTTCGGCAATCTGACGGGAAGACTGGCTCATGGTTCACCTTTATCGACGGCGGGAAGTGCCGCTCGAAAACGCGCAGCGCTCCCGTGTCTCAATACTGTGCTCACGCGTCCTGGTGCTGCTTCGTCCAGAGCAGTTGCTCTGGTTTCTCCTTGAAGGCGAAGCGAAGGAGATGGTCCTCCATCACCGCCCGGGTCTCGGCAAATTCCGCTTCGCTTCCGGCGCTGACCCTGAGAAGCAGGGCGTCCCGCCCCGCCTCCAGTTTGCCGATGCCGCAGGAGAAGCGGTATTCGGCATGCCCGTCCGCCTCGATGACCTCGACCTTATGGGCAAAGTGCTTGCACATCTGCTCGAGATATTTCTGGCCGTTTCCGGTTTCGAACCTGGCTGTCGCCTCGATCATCGGATCAACTCCCTGCTTTGCGCATGTTCATCGGCCGGCGTTCTCAGAACGTCGCCTTGGCGGTGATCATGAAGGCGCGGCCTTCCTGGTAGAGCGGCTTCACGGTGCCGAATTCCTGTCCGTAAGACGCCCTTTCGGCATAGGTCTCGTCGAAGAGATTTTTGACGTCGGCGCGGAAGGTCAGATTGGAGTGGCTCGGCGGCTTGTACTCGGCGAAGACATTGACGACTTCGTAGGCCTTGTAGGCAGGAGCTCCGGACGCCACCCGGTCATATTCCGGCGCAATCTCAACATCCCCGCCGATTGTCAGGCCCCATTCGCTAAACGTGTGGGCGGCGGTGATCGTGATGATATCGCCAACAGGAGCTGCGAGATAATTGCCGGTATCGGAATCGGCTGGCTTGCCGTCCACATCGACATCGATATGGGCGTATTTGACCTTGATGAAGCCGTCGAGCCACTCGTAACCCGCGCCGATTTCAAAGCCACGCGATTGCATGTCGTGCGCCAGCAGTGCGCCCGTTGCGGTCGCGTATCTGGCGACACGCGCGTCGTAGATGTCGGTCCCGAAGATGGTGCCTTCGAGTGTAAAGCCGTTGTGACGCACTTCGAGGCCAAACGTGAAGTTGTTGGACGTGACCGGCTCTGGACCGTCGCCATAGTTCCAGATCGGATTCATGATGAAGCTCTCGGCCAGCGGTATGCCCGCCCAGACATGTGAGAAACCTGTTTTGGCCGTGAGGAAATCCGTCAGGTCGTATTCGAGCGACACGTTGCCGCTCAGGCCTGCATTGTCCCACTTGTCGCCGCTGGTGCCGGTAAACCATTGCTGGTCGGCTCTGCCGCCGAACGACAGGCGGGTATTATCCCAGGGCTCCAGCCGCGCCTGCGCGTAAAGGCCCACATTGGTTGCCTTTTCGCGCGAGGAGTCCGAGAAGCCAAGCAACGTGCTGGCGGCGTCGAGATCGACCTTGTCATTGTAAAAATCGAGACCGGCAGTGATGTCGCCAATTCCGACGTCGAAGCGGTTTTCGAATTTACCATTGAAGCTGGTGGTCTCGCCGATCGTCGGGAAGGTCGTCGGGATCGTGCAGCCTCGACCAGGGCAGGCGTAGCCCAGCGTGCCGACCTCGTTCTTGGCATAAGCCAGAACAAAGGTCGGATCCCACAGGCCTTCGGGCGTTTCGTCCGTGTAGGTGAATACCGTATTCTGGCGGGTCAGCGTGTAGTCGCGAACCTTTGGCTCCCAAGGGCGCGCGTTGGTGATGAGCTCCATGTTCGCGCGGAACGGCCGGGGCGCATCATCCCTGACGCGCTCATGGCTGAGCTCGACGCGATCGCCGCTGTCGAACTCATAGGCGACCTTGCCGATGCCGCTGATGATGTTGGTGCTCGTGCCGAGCACCTCGTCGCCGTTGCCGGCCGTGAATTCGTCGCCGCGGCCGTAGTTGAGGTAGCCGAGGAACTCCAGCCCGTCCTTCATGCCGTAGCCGGACACGCCGTTGGCGAAGGTGTTGCTGTTGAAATTATAGGACGAGGTGACGAAGGCGCCGACGCCATCGCCCTGAAGCAGGTCGCGGGCATCCTTGGTTTCGTAGGCGATCGCGCCGGCAAGTGCGCCAGGACCAGCATCGGCAGGCGCGATACCGGCGTCGACATCAACGAGCTTCAGCAGGCCCGGGTCGATCAGTGTCGTTGCGTTGTGATGGAACACCTTGTTGCCCTGGCGGCCGCCGTCGATGGTGACCGCGAGATTGGTTCCTCGACGCCGTGGACATAGACCTTCTGCGACATCGGCAGCGAGCTGCCGACCTGGATGCCGGGTTCGCCGCGGAAGACGTCGGCAAGGCTCGTCGGGTTGTTGCGCTCGATCTCCCGCTCGCCGATTATGATCTCACCTGCGCCGCCGCGTCCGCCTGCAACACCCTGGACCTGGATCGGTTGCAGCACGGTCGAACCGTCGGCGGCCGCCGCGCCGCCGGCGGTTCCTGCCGTGGTTGACGTGCCTACAACGACGGTGCCGTTCTGGATGCGGTAGGAAATGCCGGTGCCGGACAGCAGGCGGGCGAGCGCCTGCTCCGGCGTCATTTCGCCGGTCACGCTTGCTGAGCTGACGCCGCGCGACGTTTCGGATGCCAGCGTCACCTGCAGGCCGGCTTGTCTGCCGAAGACATTGAGGGCGCCGGAGAGCGGCTGGGACGGGATGTTGAATTCTTTTACGGCAGCCGCAGCGGTGTTCTGCGCAAATGCGGGCGTGGTCATTTCTGGTGCCAGCGCGCCGATTGCGACCACAGCCACCGTTGCCCGCAGCCATGCTGCACGATTCAGTCTAAGCCCCCGCCCGGTACGGCACGCCACTACGCTCATCTCGACTCTGTCTCCATTCTGACGCAGAGCCCCCCGGCCTACGTTTCAGCAGCAAAGACGATCGACCTTCCGGGTTTTTTCAGCAGCGATGACGATTTTTGAAAATAAATCGCATTTGCATCTGGCTAGAGAAGCGAGAGGACGCGGAGATAGGTAGAGAGGCGGTGGACCTTGCCGCCGAACGGCTCGACCAGCGCTTCGAGCGCATGGTCTGGATCCTTGAGATCATAGAGACCGGTGACGCGCTGCGACGCAAGCGTGCCGCTCGGTATCCGGATCCAGGCCGGGTGATAGCGCTGCAGGGTCGCGACCACGGAGGCGATGGTGGCGTCGTTGACGAAGAGCTTTCCGTCCCGCCATGCGCCGATTTCGGCGATGTCGATGCTATCGACGGTCAGCGTGCCGCTGGCGCGGTCTGCCCGGGCAATCTGGCCGGGCGAAAGCTCGGTGTCGGCTTTTCCGCTTGTGGCGGAGACGTCGACAATGCCGCGGGCGAGCGCCACGGAGGCGTGCTCGCTGGTCATCGACACGTCGAAGGCGGTGCCGATGACGCCGACCTTCATGCCGCCGGCATCGACGATGAAGGGGCGTTTGGCGTCATGTGCGACATCGAAGAACGCCTGGCCCGCGAGAAGCGTCACATGGCGGGTGGCGCCCTCCATCTCTGTCTTGATGGCGCTGCGCGCCGCCATCTCGACGATACTGCCATCGTCAAGCGTGAGGGTCATCGTCTGCGCCGTGCCGGTCGTGTAGTCGGCGGTGAACAGAATCAGCAGCGAGGGCGCGAACAGCGCCAGGATGATGCAGGCGGCGGCGAGAAGCGTGCCGGTGGCCCAAAGCCGCAAGGATGTACGGCGCTTCCGCGAGCGCGCAGTGGCGAAATCGATGATATCGGGTGTGGTGGCACCGGCCTGCTGACGCGGCATCGCTTCCCCGAGCAGAGCCCAGCTGCGGCAGGCGGCATCCCAGGCCTTGGCATGTTCCGGCGAACAGTGCAGCCATTGCTGGAAAGCGGCATCGGTGGCCGGATCCGCGCTGCTTTCCCGAAGGCGCAGAAACCAGTCCATGGCCTCTTCGAGAATGTCTTCGGATCGATTGCTATGCTGTGTCAAATGTCGCCCCAGTGGGATACGGCCTCTCCGGCTCGTTATCCGCTTTTCCCTTTCGATCCTATAGACGATCGAGCGGGCCGATTTTTTCACGCCAGTTGTGCGTCATGACACGGGTGCGTCAAGGGCGAGCGCAATTTTCATCATCGCGCTTTTGACGTGGCGGTGCACGGTGGCAACCGAGACGTCGAGATGCCGGGCGACCTCTTCCAGCGTGTGGCCGCCAAACCGGTACATTTCCACCGCCGTCCGCGCATCGTCGGGCAGGCTCGCCAGCGCCTCGGAGGCGACGCGCACCTGGTCACAGAGCATCAGCGCCTGTTCCGGATTTTCGGTCTCGACCGGGATCGTCCAGTGCAGCGGCTCGCCCTCCTGCTGTCTCGCCTCCACCTTGCGGCGCTTGAGCACGTCGAAGGACAGGTTGCGAACGACGAGATAGAGATAGGCAACGGTCTGGCGGGGTGAGCCGATCGGCGACTGGCCGGGCGTGAAACGCAGATAAGCGTCCTGCAAGATGTCTTCGGCCGCCTCCCGTGAACCGAGAATCCGCGCGGCATAATCGATCAAAGCCGTCCGGTGCTCGATATACAGGCCATGCCGGATTTCCGCTTCTGTCGTCATCCAAAACTACCGATGAAATTGTAGAACCGTCGAGCGCTGCGGCTTCCGGTTAGACGAAAAGAAACGTGGTGTCAAAAAACTTGTTAAAAGCACTCATGTTTTGTGGCCGGAGAATATACATCCGGGCTGCGGTGTGATGTCTCGTCCACCGGTCAGGTGCTTCCGCGCATCTCCACATGCGGCTCGACGAGGATATGCCGGGCTTCCTGGCGCCCCTCGATCCTGCTCAGCAGCATCTCCGCCGCCGTCCGGCCCAGCCTTGGGGCATCCTGATCGACGCTGGTCAGGCCAACAAGCGGTATCGCTGCCATCGGGGAATTGTCATAGCCAATGATCGCAAGGTCTTCGGGAACCCGGATACCGCTCGTCCGTGCCGCGTTGATCAGCGGCACAGCATCGAGATCCGACCAGACGAAGACGGCGCGGGGGCGGTCCTTCAAGGCAAGAAAATCGTCGATCGCCGCCTTGCGGTCAGTCGCAACAGGCGGCAGACGCAGGATACGGCCTTCGAGCCCGGCATTCCTCATGCCGTCCCAGTAGCCCTTCTCGCGCTGCAGCGCGACAATGGTCTGCGGTGAATCGGCCAGATCGTAGCCAAGCATGGCGATATCCGTGTAACCCGATTTCAACGCAGCCTCGACGGCCAGAGCCGCCCCTCTGCGGTCGTCGGAATTGACGGTGTCATAGGTCTCCGCATGCAGTTCGTGGTGGGCGATGACGACAATCGGGATCTGGCGGGCATAGCGTTCCAGGATCTTGCCGGAAATACGCGGCGCAATGATCACCACACCGTCCATCCGGTTGTCGATCATCGACTCGATCATCGAAGCCTCGATCGGACTTGCGGAGCGGCCGATACCGATCAGCGCCTTGAAGCTGTTTTCCGACAGGGTGGCATTCGCCTCCTCGATAACGCCGGCCAGAAACGGGTTCGACAGTTCGATAACGAGCACGCCGACGGTTCTCGTGCGGCCGCGCATCGCCCTAGCTGCTACCGATGGGCGGTAGTTGAGCTTCTCGATCGACGCCTCGACCTTGCCGCGCAGGACGTCGCTGACGCCGTAGGCATTGCGCAAAACCTTCGACACCGCAGCGACGGAGACACCGGCATCATGGGCCACGTGACGGATGGTGATCCGGTCGCTCGTTGCGTTAACGGTCTGATTTTTCATTCTAAACTGTTTCATCCCCGGTTCTTCGAAATTATACGCACAAAAACTCTTGCGCGGCAATCGATAGTGTAGAATGATATACATAGAACGTTATACACGACGGCCGCCGGGAGGAATTGGCGGCCTTAGGGAGATTGCATATGAAGATGGTTTCCGCCCACGGCGCTGCCGGGGAGCATGGCATTGCTGGTTCTCATTTCCAGTTCACCGCCGCAATGATCGGCCCGTCCTGTGACGCAGGACAAGGAACGGCTGGCACCTTCGTGTCGCAGGAATTTGCCGTAGCTACGGTTCCCGGCGAGGCAACGCTGAGGATCTCCGCTCTCGGCCTCTATCGCGCCTTCATCAATGGCGAGCGCGTCGGCAGCGATCTCCTGACGCCTGGCTGGACCTGCTATGACGACCGTATTGCCTACCAGACCTATGACGTCGCGGCCCTGCTGCGCCCGGGCAGCAACCGCATCGAGATCTGGCTCGGCGACGGATGGTATCGCAGCCAGATGATGTGGGCCTCCAACCCGATCTTCAATTGCTGGGGTGACCGGACGGGGACGATCGCCGAACTCAGCGCCGGCGGTGAAGTGCTGCTGAAAACCAGCGAAAACTGGAGGAGCGGCTTCACGCCTGTCGTCCGCAACGGCATTTATTTCGGTGAGGATTACGACGCCCGCATTCGCCCGGAGGAGAGCCACGGCGTCGACGTCCTCGTCTTCGACCGGGCCTTGCTGGTCCCGCACGAGACCGGGGCCGTCAAGGAATTGCAGGAGCGTCCGCCTGTCGACAGCTGGACGGAAGCTGACGGCCGCACGGTATTCGATTTCGGCCAGAATGCGGGTGCCTATATCCGCCTGCGCTTGAAGGGCGAGGCCGGTTCGCAGGTCCGGGTGGAGCATTCCGAGGTGCTGGGCCCCGAACGCTTCTTCGACAATCGCAACTATCGCAGCGCCCGCGCGGAACTGATCTACACGCTGTCTGGAGAGGGCGAGGAGGTCTATGCACCGCTCTTCACCTTCATGGGCTTCCGCTATGCGCGCATCACGCTGACCGGCAAGGCTGAGTTGCTGTCGATCGCCATGGTCCCCGTGACCTCGGTTCCGACTGCAGCGGCCGGCTTCAGCTCGGGTGTCGCGGCCGTCAACCGGCTGGTCGAGAATACCATCTGGTCCCAGCGCTCCAACTTCATCGAGGTGCCGACCGATTGCCCGCAGCGCGACGAGCGGCTTGGCTGGACAGGTGACGCGCAGGTTTTTGCGGGCACGGCCTGCTGGCTCGCCGACAGCCAGTCGTTCCTGAAGAAATACCTTCGCGACGTGATGCACGATCAGCGTGCCAACGGCGCGGTGCCGCATTTCTCCCCGGACCCGACACGTCTTCATCCAATCGATCAGCGCGGTGACTGGGCCGGATCGACCGGCTGGGGCGACGCGATCGTCATCATTCCGTGGCAGCTCTATCTGCATTACGGCGATACCGCTGCACTGGAAGAATGCTTCCCGGCAATGCTGCGCTGGCTGGATTATCTCTGGGGCATTTCCGATGGACCGATCGTCCGGCCACCGGCCGTCTGGGGCGATCACGGTTTCACCTTCGGCGATTGGCTCCAGCCAGTCGGCGACAACAGGAAGCCGCGTCCGACAGTTGCCGACGATTGCGCCGCGACGCTCTATCATTTCATCTCCACGCAGCTGACGGCAAAGATTGCCGGTATCCTTGGGGAGAGTGTTCAGGCAGAGCGACTCAAGGCACGCGTCGAGGAAATCAGGACCGCCTTCAAGCACGAATTCTTTTCACCATCCGGCCGCATCGCGCATAACGACCAGACCTCGTGGGCGCTGGCCTTTCTCTATGGTCTTGTTCCCGCTGAGTATGAGGAGGCGGCACGCGGTTACTTCCGCAGGGTGGCGGAAGAGACCGATGGCGTCATCGGTACCGGCTTCATCGGAACACCGGCACTTCTTCCGGCGCTGACCCAGCTCGGCATGCTCGATCTGGCGGAAAAGATGTTCCTCAATCGCAAGGTGCCGGGATGGCTCTACCAGGTCGAGCGGGGAGCGACCTCGATCTGGGAACGCTGGGATGCGCTGGCCGAGGACGGGACGATCTACGATCCTGATATGAACAGTTACAATCACTACGCCTATGGCGCGGTGTGCCAGTGGCTGTTCGAGGACGTAGCGGGCATCAAGCCGCTTGAAGAAAAGCCGGGCTTCGAGGAAATCGCCTTCGATCCAGCGATTCTCCCGGAGCTATCGCCGGTCTCGGCCTGGCATGACACACGCTTCGGCCGCATAGAGGCAGGTTGGATCCTGGAGGAGGGAACCGTCACCTGCCGCCTCGTGCTGCCCGAGGGCGTTCAGGCGCGTCTGACGGGACGCGGCGGCAGGAAGTCGCTCAAAGCCGATGGCGTATCTGTTGATGCAGGCCGGGAACTAAAGCTCGGCGCGGGGGAACATACGATAACATTTTCAATCTGATGCGATTGCCCGCTGGAGACAGTTCGCGGGCCAGCAGTTCAACGCATTCCAGTCTTTAAGAGGAGGAGATAATTATGCGAATGACGAAATGCAGCATCCTAGCAGCCAGTATTATGGCTCTGACAGCCAGCGTGGCGCATGCCGATGTGACACTCAGCGTGCTGATTGACACCAACCCGGAATCGATCGCCTCGTTCGACGCCGTGTCGAAAGCCTATATGGAAAAGCATCCCGACGTCACATTCGACGTCGAGCAGCGCGCAGGCGGCTCCGAGGGTGACAACATCATCAAGACGCGGCTTGCCACCGGCGAGATGGCAGATGTCTTTCAGTATAACAGCGGGTCGCTTTTCCAGGCTCTGAAGCCGCAGGAGACGATCGCGGATCTCTCCGGCCTGTCGGCGGAAGCCGGTATTCTTGAGAGCTTCAAGAAAGTGGTGACGGCAGGCGACGGCCATGTGCGCGGCATTCCCTTCGGTCCGGCCATGGGCGGCGGCATCTTCTACAATCGAAAAATCTACGCCGACCTGGGGCTAACGCCGCCGAAGACATGGGCGGAGTTCATGAGCAACAACGAGAAGATCAAGGCGGCAGGCAAGGTTGCCGTTGCGCAGACCTATGGCGCAACCTGGACCTCGCAGCTCTTCGTGCTTGCCGATTTCTTCAACGTTCAGGCCGAGATCCCGAATTTCGCAGCCGACTATACTGCCAACAAAGTGAAGTATGCCGAGACGCCCGCGGCACTGCGCGGTTTCGAACATCTCGAGGAAGTGGCAAAAGCCGGGCTCTTCAATGCCGATTTCGGCGCGGCGACGTTCGACGACGGCATGCGCATGGTCGCGACAGGCGAGGCGGCGCACTATCCGAACCTCACCTTCGGCATCGGCAACGTTCAGCAGAACCTGCCAGACAACCTGAAGGATCTGGGTTTCTTCGCTCAGCCCGGCAATGATCCGGCCAAGAACGGTCTTACCGTCTGGATGCCGTCGGCGCTCTACGCTTCGGCCAAGTCGGCCAATATTGAAGAAGCGAAGAAGTTCCTCGACTTCGTCGGCTCGAAAGAAGCCTGCGATCTGATGGCGAAGGCTGTCCCATCGGGCCCCTATCTGATCAAGGGATGTGAGCTTCCGAAGGACATTCCGCCAGTTGTCGCCGACATGCTCCCCTATTTCGAGGATGAAGGACGCAATGCTCCGGCGCTGGAGTTCCTGTCTCCGGTGAAGGGCCCGGCGCTCGAACAGATTGCCGTCGAAGTCGGAACCGGCATACGCTCGGCCAAGGACGCGGCGGCACTTTACGACCAGGACGTCCAGAAGCAGGCCAAGCAGCTCGGCCTGCCGAACTGGTAACTTTCAGCCGATTTCCCGCTCGTGCCAAGGGCATGGGCGGGAGACGCTTCACGGTGTGCTGATGACGACACGCAAATCCCCCTATCCCTACTGGTTCGTGCTGCCGGCGGCGGTGGTTTTCACGGTGCTGTTCCTGGCGCCGACCATCGCCTCGTTCTGGTTCAGCCTGACGCGCTGGGATCTCTTCACGACTGAGTTCATCGGGCTTGAAAACTACCGGCAGATCTTTCGCGAACCCTTTCTGATCCAGGGCCTCGTCAACACGATCATCTATGCCGTGCTGACCTCGGGCACCAAGACCGTGCTGGGTCTGCTGCTGGCGGTGCTGCTGACGTCAGGTCTCTGGGGGCAGGGCCTGCTTCGAACCGTGATCTTCTTTCCGGTTCTCGTCTCGACGATCGGCGTCGGGATCACCTTCTCGATGCTGATGCATCCGACGCGGGGGCTGATCAACGTCGCGCTTGCCGCAATCGGCATCCACGGTCCGGGCTGGCTGACCGACCCGGCACTGGCGCTCTATTCCATCGTCTTCGTCGATCTCTGGAAGGGTGTTGGACTTGCGACAGTTATCTATATCGCCGGCCTCGCATCGATCAGCGCTGACTACTATGAGGCGGCCAAGATCGACGGCGCGACGCGCCGTCAGATGTTCTTCCGCGTCACTGTGCCGCTCGTGCGCCCCGCCACCATCACCGTGGTCACCTTGTCGCTGATCGGCGGTCTGCGCAGCTTCGATCTGATATGGGCGATGACCAAGGGTGGCCCCGGCTTCTCCTCGGATGTGCTGGCGAGCGTCATCTATAAGCAATACCAGGCCGGATTCTATGGCCTGTCGACCGCCGGAAATGTCATCCTTTTCGTGCTGATCGCCTTGATCGTCATGCCGTTGACGGTGTGGTTCAACCGCAAGGAGGTCGATCTATGAACCGGCGTCAGGTCCAGGCCGGAATTGCGGCGCTCATCGCCTGCGGCATCATCTTCGTGCTGCCGTTTCTGTTCATCTTCATCACCGCCGCAAAGACGAAACAGGATGCGGCGTCGCTCTCCTTCAGCTGGCCGGTGGAATGGCGGCTGTGGCAGAATTTCATCGAGGTTCTGCAGGCCCGCAACTACATGCTCCTGCTTGCCTATTTCAACTCGACAGTGATCACTGTGGCTGCCGTGACGCTCCTGGTTCTCTGCGGCGCGATGGTTGGCTATGTGTTGCAGCGCCGTCCGTCGCGTTGGAACACGGTGATCTACGGCTGTGTGCTGGCCGGGCTGATGATCCCGCCTGCCGTGGTGCCAACGATCTGGGTGCTGCAGTCGCTCGGCCTGTTCAAGACGCTCTCCGGGATGATCCTGATCCAGGTGGCCTATGGGCTCGGTTTCACGGTGCTGCTGTTTCGAAGCTTCATCGCCACCATCCCGCGCGATCTCGACGAGGCCGCGATCATCGATGGGGCTAAACCGCTTCAGATCTTCTTCCGCGTCATCCTTCCGCTGCTGAAGCCGGTGACCGTCACCGTTATCGTCGTGCAGTCGATCGCCATCTTCAACGATTTCACCAATCCTCTCTACTACCTTCCGGGCCGCGAAAACGTCACCGTGCAGCTGACGCTCTATAATTTTCAGGGGCAGTTCCAGACGCAGTTCAACCTGCTGTTCATGAACATTCTGCTGGTGACCATTCCGCCGCTGATCGTCTTCGTTTTCTTCAACCGGCAGATCGTCGCAGGCATGACCGCCGGTGCAGTCAAGGGATAAGTCATGACAAGTGTCGTCCTCGAAAGCATCCGCAAGAGCTTCGGCAGTCTCGAGGTGATGAAAGGTGTGGATCTCACGGTCGAGGCCGGTGAGTTCTGCGTCTTCGTCGGCCCGTCCGGCTGCGGGAAATCGACCCTGCTGCGAATTATCTCCGGTTTGGAGACATCGACATCGGGCAAGGTTCATATCGACGGCAAGGACGTGACCGAGGCCGAGCCTTCCGAGCGCGGCATAGCTATGGTCTTTCAGTCCTACGCTCTCTATCCGCACCTGACTGTCGAGGAAAATATCGGCTTCGGCCTGTCGCTCGCCAGGCGGCCCAAGGCGGAGATTGCCGAAAGGGTCAAGCACACCGCCGATATCCTCCAGCTGTCACATCTGCTTGGCCGCAAGCCGAAGGCGCTTTCCGGCGGACAGCGCCAGCGCGTCGCGATCGGCCGCGCCATCATCCGCAACCCGAAGGTTTTCCTGTTTGATGAACCGCTGTCGAACCTCGATGCCTCGCTGCGCTCGCAGATGCGCATCGAACTGACCGAGCTTCACGCAAAGCTCGGCGCGACGATGATCTACGTCACCCATGACCAGGTCGAGGCGATGACCATGGCAGACAAGATCGTGGTGCTGAACGGCGGCCAGATCGAGCAGGTCGGATCGCCAATGACGCTCTACAACAATCCAGCAACACCTTTCGTTGCAGGCTTCATCGGTTCACCAAAGATGAACCTCTTTGACGGCGAGGTTGCCGCCCGCGAGGGTTGCCGAACTTACGGCATCCGCCCCGAACACATCACGCTGTCACCGACAGAGGGCAAGTGGCAGGGCAAGGTGCGCCATATCGAACGGCTCGGCGCCGACACTGTCGTCCATCTCGACGTGCCGGAACTGCAGACGCTTGTCGTTAGAACCGACGGCGACCGCCCGGTGACGATCGGTCAGACGCAGTTCGCCTCTCCGGTTCAATCCAAGGAGCACCGGTTTTCCTGATCCTGGCTACGCGGACGCCCGGCAGATGTTGCGCAGCGCGCCGATGATCGCCTGATCGAGCGGCGGATCGACAGGCAGGGTTTGCGATGACAGCTTGACGACGACGGTTTTCGTTTCCGGATGGATCCATATCCACTGGCCGTGGATGCCGATCGCTGCGAGTTCACCGTGCCCGGTCTCGTACCAGTAGTTCCGGTAACTGCCTTGCGGAAACAGCTGCCGCTGATCGCCGCTCTCCCAGGCGCCACGGCGCTTTCGCGACCAGAGGTCCGCCACGAATTCCGGTGCGGCGAGGCCGGCGCCGTGCGTCCTGATCACCTCGCCGACGAGGGCAAGATCGCGCGCCGTCGCCGAGATGCCGCCGGCGGCGCGTGCCGTACCGATGCGGTCAACCGTCACCATCGCGTCGGCACCGGCGCTCAGCGGTTTCCAGATGTGGTTACTCATCAAGGATGCGAAACGCGCGCCGGCCGCCCGCTCCAGAACAATGCCGGCGAGATCGGTGTTCGGCGAGCGGTAGGCGTGATGTTCGCCGTGCTCCTGCCCGCCTTTCGCGATGCTGCAGATGAAGCTCCTGAGATCGGGAGCAGGGGCCTCGGGCCTGTCTGGATTCCAGCCGGTGGCGCGCCTGTAGCGCTCGAAGCCACCCGACGTGTCGAGATAGTCCTCGATGAAGGCAACGCTGATCTCCATATCGAACAGCTGCTGCACCGTTGCATCCGCATAAGCGGACCCTGCGGTCTCGGGAACGTAGTCGATGATCGGCCTGTCGAGCGTAAGGAAACCCTTACCGGCCAGTATCCCGGCGAGCAGCCCGGTCAGCGATTTGGAGACGGAGAATATGATATGCGGGCGTGCCGGATCGGAATGCGGTGCCGACCATTCGGCGACAATCTGCCCGTCGCGCATCACCAGCAGCTCGTCGGTCTGGCTCGCCGTCAGAAAGTTTTCGAGCGGTATCCGTGTCCCGTCGGAAGCGGCAACGTCGAGCGTTGCGAGCGCGCCGAGGGGCTTGCGATCCTGTGGTGCCTTGCCACCTCCGGCGGAAATGACGGCAGATGGGACGATCTCGCTAACATTCTGAAACGACCAGCGGCTATAGGGTGCGGCTCGCCAGTTGGAGAGCGAAACGTCGGCGCGGGAAAATTCGGTCATGGGCGTTGAGTTCCGTCGGCTGTTGCCAGTGTGCCGTAAAGGTCCGGGCGCCGATCGCGAAACAGACCCCAGGCGGCGCGGTTGGCGGCAAGGGCCGAGCGGTCGAAGCTGGCGATCAGCACTTGTTCCTCATCTCGTGACGCGCTGGCGGCGAGCTGGCCGTCAGGTCCCGAGATGAAAGAGGAACCGTAGTAGGATTGAGATAGCCCGGCGATTGTTTCCGAGCCGATGCGATTGGCTGCCGCAACCGGAACCATATTGGCCGCCGCGTGCCCGCGCATCACCATCCGCCAGTGCTCCATGGTGTCGAGAGCGGGATTTGCTGGTTCCGAGCCAATTGCTGTCGGATAAAGGATGAGCTCGGCGCCCATCAATGCCATGGCGCGGGCGGCCTCGGGAAACCATTGGTCCCAGCAGATACCGACGCCGATGGTTCCGAAACGCGTGTGCCAGACCTTGAAGCCGGTGTCGCCTGGGCGGAAGTAGAATTTCTCGCTATAGCCCGGACCATCCGGAATGTGCGACTTGCGATAGACGCCGAGAATGTCGCCGCTATCGTCGATCATCGCCATGCTGTTGTAGAAGGCTTGGTTCTTCCGCTCGAAGAAGGAGACGGGCAGGACGATGCCGAGGTCGCGGGCAAGCGCGCGCATCGGCTCGATAACCGGGTGTTCTTCGACAGGATGGGCGCGGGCGAAGTGAACCGGATCCTGCGTCTGGCAAAAATACAGGCCCTCGAACAGCTCCTGCACCAGCACGATATTTGCGCCGCCGGCGGCCGCCTCCCGGATCAGCCGCGAGGCCGTTGCGATATTCTCCGCAATATCATCCGAGCAGGCGAACTGGACGACGCCGAGCGTGATGGTCGATCCTGCCGTTGTCATGATCAGGCGCCTTCGAAACCGGTGAGAACGCTGACGGCATTGACGCCGATTTCAGCGACCGCATAGCCGCCCTCCATGACGAACAGCGTTGGCAGGCCGAGTGCGGCGATTCTCTCGCCGATCTTCGGAAAGTCTTCGGTTTTCAGCTTGAATTTGCTGATCGGGTCTTTTTCGAACGTATCGACGCCGAGCGAGACGACCACAACGTCAGGCGCGTAGGCGAGCAGCTTGGCGCAGGCGTCATCGAGCGATTGGCTCCAGCGGTCCCAGGCCGTTCCGAAACGCATGGGGTAATTGAGGTTGAAACCCTCGCCATCACCCGTACCCCGCTCGTCGGCATGGCCGAGAAAATAGGGATATTCCTGCATCGGGTCGGCATGCAGATTGATCACCTGCACGTCGGCGCGGGAATAGAAGATCTCCTGCGTGCCGTTGCCATGGTGATAGTCGACATCGAGGATCGAGACTCGCTTTGCGCCGCCGTCGCGCAGCGACTGTGCCGCAACAGCAGCGTTGTTGATGTAGCAATAGCCGCCCATGAAGCCCGCGCCCGCGTGGTGGCCGGGCGGACGGCAGAGCGCGAAGGCGGAGCGCGCGCCGCCTTGCACCATCGCGGCGGCGGAGAGCGCCGTGTCGTGCGAAGACTTGATCGCATCCCACGAGCCCTCGACGATGCCGCAGCCTGCATCGAAGGAATAATAGCCGAGCAGGCCGTCGATGAATTCGGGTCTGACGTCGCCGCGCAACCCCCGGGTAGGCCAGGTGAACGGCAAGGCCGTGCCGGAGCGGCCTTCGGCGGTCCAGCGGTCCCAGATCGTCGGCAGGAAATCCAGATAATCCTGGCGATGGATGCGGGCCGCCGTCGTGAGGTCATGTTCGGTTGGCTCGAGGATCTCGCCCAGTCCGACGGTCTTGATGCGCGCCGCCACATATTCGGCGCGCGAGGTCAGCTCGAAGCCGGGCACGATCGCGCCTGCGACAAGTTCTAATTGCTCTGCATGCCCGCGATGGCGGGGCGAAAAAACGGTCTTCATGAAAAGCGTCCATCAACGGGAAGGTCAAAAGCGCCCCGCCGTTTCGGGCGGGGCGCGATGAGATGGGAGGGCCTACTTCTGGAGTTCGGTCCAGATCTTGGTGTAGAGCGCCTGAACCTCCGGCGGGCAGGTCATCGAGGGCACGCCGACCGAGGCGAATTCGGCCGGAATGTTGATTTCGGGCGCGCCCTTCATGTCGGCAGGCATGTATTTGTCGGAACCGGCGATGCCGTTCGCATAGCGATGGAAGCCCGAGTTCATGCCGGCGTTTTCAGGGTCCATCATGAAGTTCTGGAATAGCTTTGCGTTCTCGACATTCTTGGCGTCTTTCAGCACCGAGAGATTATCGCTCCAGTTGACGAAGCCTTCCTTCGGATAGCCGAACTTGATGGCCGGGTTCTTCAGGCGCTGGCGGAATGCCGAGCCGTTCCAGTCGCTGGAAGCGGCGAAGTCGCCGGAGCCCATCTTCTCGATCGTGCCGTACTCCATCGCCACCCAGTTGGGCTTCGCCTTCAACAGCGTGTCGCGCACCTTCTTGAGGATCGTCAGGTCACCGGTGCATTTCTTGCCGCCGTTATAGAGGACGGCCGCATCGATGACGTCGGTCATTTCAGGGACGACATTGACCTTACCCTTCAGCTCATCCGGCGTGTCGAAGATGATACCCCAGGTGTTGATGTCACCCTTGTAGACATCGGTATTGACCACCGTACCGACGATTCCCATCGCCCACGGCACGGTGTATTTGCGGCCGGGGTCGAAATCGGGATTGGCCCATTCCTTGGCGACGTTCTTGAAGTTTTCCATCTTGCCAGGGTCGGTTTCCAGCAGGAGGCCTTCGGAGATCCAGATCGGGATGTAGTTCTGCGACGGCACGACCATGTCGAAACCGGAGCCGCCCTGGCGAACCTTGGCCAGCGCCGTATCGTTGGAATCGTAATCGGTGATGGTCACCTTGACCTTGTACTTGTCCTCGAACTTCTTGATCATCTCGGGGCTGGTATAGTTGCCCCAGTTGTAGATGTTCAGCACCCCTTCCGCCCGGGCAAGGCCGGTGGACGCAAGAAGTGCTGCCGTCATGGCAATGGTCGCAGTCATCCGTTTCATGCTTATGTTCCCTCTCTTGTTGTTCAGGCACGATTTCGATTGACGATGAAGAACACGGTGACGACGCAGATCGACAGGCCGAGAAACAGCGTCGAAATCGCGTTCATTTCGGGGGTGATGGAACGGCGGATCTGCCCGAGCATGTAGGTCGGCAGCGTATCTTGGCCGGCCGATTTGACGAATTCGGTGATCACGACATCGTCGAGAGAAATGACGAAAGCCAGCATGAAACCGGCGAGGATAGCCGGCCAGAGCAGCGGCAGCGTCACATATCTGAAGGCATTCCAGGGCGTCGCGTAGAGGTCCGCCGCGGCTTTCTCCAGCGTCAGATCCATGTTCTCCAGCCTGGCGCGGATCGGCAGATAGGCGAAGGGAATGCAGAAGGCGGTGTGGGCGGCGATCAGGTAGCCAAGCCCGGAATAGCCGGTCCAGATCTTGATGCGCGCGAAGAAAATAAGGAGTGCGACGGCGGTGACGATTTCCGGAATCATCAGCGGCTGGTTGATGAAGGCGTATTTTATCGTCAGGCCGCGATAGGGTTCCGTCCGGGTCGTTGCCAATGCCGCCATGGTCGCGGCGATCGTCGCGACGACTGCGGCAACGCTGGCTATCTGCAGGGAGCGTATCGAGGCATCGATGACCTGCTGGTTCTCGAAGGCTTTCGCAAACCAGCGAAGCGACAGGCCGTCGAAGGAGGCAAGCGATTCACCCGCGTTGAACGAATAGAAGACCAGCACCGCGATCGGCAGATAGAGCGCGGCGAAGCAAAGCAGCGCGATGGTCGTGAAGCCACGCTGGCGGCGGACGGAAAAGCTAGCCATGCCGGGTCTCCTGCGAGCCTGCATTGCGGACGTAAAACAGCAGGGCGATCATGACGATCAGCATCAGCGAGATCGACAGGGCGGAGCCGAGCGGCCAGTTCCGGCCCTGCCCGAATTGCAGTTCGATGAGATTGCCGAGCATAAGGTTCTTGCCGCCGCCGAGGATGCTCGGCGTCACATAGGCGCCGAGCGCCGGAATGAAGACGAGGATCGAGCCGGCGATGATGCCGGGCTTGACGAGAGGAATGATGATGCGGCGAAGAACCTTGAAAGGCGTCGCATAGAGATCGTAGCCGGCTTCGACCAGCCGGAAGTCCAGCTTTTCCATGCTGACGTACAGCGGCAAAACCATCAGCGGCAGGTAGACATAGACCATGCCGGTCAGGATGGCCCCATCCGTGAACAGCATCTGGATCGGCTTGGCGATCAGGTCGAATTTCAGCAGCAAGCCGTTGATCAGGCCGTCGTTTCGAATGATTTCGAGGATGGCGAAGGTGCGGATCAGAAGATTGGTCCAGAAGGGAATGGTGATCAGCAGCAGCCAGAGTTCACGTGTCGACTGCGGCCGTGTGGCAATGAAATAGGCCGTCGGAAAGCCGACGAGCAGCGTCAGGACGGTGGTGACGAGCGACAGCACGGTAGAGCGCAGAAAGATCGAGATATGCGCATCGGCAAGCGACAGCGTGTCGTCGAAGATATCCTTCTGCAGCGCCACATTGATCCAGCCATCGATGGACGGCGTCCAGACGACATCGCCGTAAGGGCCGGGTGTCAGGAAGGAATAGACGACGACGATGAGAAGCGGGCCGGTGGCGGCGATCAGGATGATCAGCAGGGCTGGGAGCGAGAGAAGCCAGCGTTTCCGGATGTCCCGGCTCTTTTCCGCTTCGATCGTTCCAACCGCGTCTGCCATATCAGTTCCTCAAGATCCTGGCTGCGTTGGGCTCGATCGCAATGCCCACCCTGTCACCCTCGGCAAACCTGGTGCCTTGCAAGGGTTTGTTCTGCTCGCGCAGGGTGAACACGGTCTCGTGGTCCGAGAGCCGCACGTGGTAATGCGTGTCGGTTCCGAAATAGACGACGTTTTCCAGCGTGCCCGTCATCTGGCAGTCCGGGCGTTCGGCAGGGGCGCAGAGCACGGCGTGCTCGGGTCTGAGCACCAGCGTCACATCGCCGTCGGCGTCGAAATCCTTCGGCATCGTTGCCGAGATGCGTCCAGCCGCTGGCGTCTCGACCTCGGCTATTCCAGCGGTGACCGAGCGGATCCGCCCCTTCAGGAAATTGGTCTCGCCGATAAAGTCGGCGACGAAACGGTCGGCAGGCGCGTCGTAGATCTCGCGCGGGCCGCCGACCTGCAAGATCTTGCCCGCCGACATCACGGCGATGCGGTCAGACATGGTCAGAGCCTCTTCCTGGTCATGGGTGACGAAGATGAAGGTGATGCCGGTTTCCGATTGCAGGCGCTTGAGCTCGATCTGCATGTCCTTGCGCAGCTTGTAATCGAGTGCAGAAAGCGGCTCGTCGAGCAGGAGCACCTTCGGCTGTGGCGCCAATGCGCGTGCCAGCGCCACACGCTGCTGCTGGCCGCCGGATATCTGGCTCGTCCGCCGGCCGGCCAGGGCTTCCATGCGCACCAGTTTCAGCATCGCCGACACGCGGTCCTTGATCTCCTGCTTGGGTCTGCCGAGCATGGTCAGGCCAAAGCCGATATTCTCGGCGACAGTCATGTGCGGAAAGAGGGCGTAGCTCTGGAACACCGTGTTGATCGGCCGCTTGAAGGGCGGCATCGCGGCGATGTCTTCGCCGTTCAGCATGATCTCGCCGGAGGTTGGAAATTCGAAGCCGGCGATCAGCCGCAGCAGCGTCGTCTTTCCGCAACCCGAGGGACCGAGAAGCGTGAAGAATTCGTTCTGCCGGATGGAAACCGATGCGTTGTCGACTGCGGAAAAGGCGAACTCGCCAAACCCGAATACCTTGGAAACACTGCGAATTTCAATCGCGTTCAATTCCGCCATATGCGGCACACTCACCGTTGCAAAGCTGCTGTTCCCCGCCTTTTAGGCTTTTGTTAAGGTGATCACACGGCCCGCGCGTTGACAACCGCTTTCTCTTTCCGAAGTGGAAAATATTTATCATACGGAAAAACTTATATGTCCGCCGCAGATCGTCGTCACTGGCCTGACACTGTCCAGATGCTGGGGATCGACGGTTTCGATATCGCGGTCGAGGATGACGACGTCGGCGACATAGCCGCGCTTCAGCATGCCTTTCCTGTCTTCCTTGAACTCGGCAAACGCACCCTCAACGCAATAGGCCGAAAGCGACTCGATCAGCGAGAAGGACTGGTCGGGATCGTCTTCGCTCCAGCGTTTGCGGGTCACCGCCGCCTTGAGGCCGACGAGCGGATCGATTGACGAGACCGGCCAGTCCGAAGCAAAGCAGATATGTGCGCCGGCATTCTTCAGCGTGCGCCAAGCATAGCTGACCGGCCAGCGATCGCGGCCGATGCGCGAGATCGTCGGCTCCAGCGGTAGACCGGCGCAACCCGGCGGATGCGGTGGCTGCATCGACGCGATGACGCCGAGTTCGGCAAAGCGGGCGATATCGTCAGGGTGGACCACTTCGATATGCTCGATGCGGTGGCGGCTGTCGCGGGCGCCGTTCTCCCGCTGCGCCGCTTCATATCCGTCGAGCACGGCGCGCACGGCGCCGTCGCCGATTGCATGCACCGCGATCTGCAGCCCGCGCCGGTCTGCCTCGACGGCGACTGCGCGAAAGCTCTCGGGCGTGAACAGGCCTTCGCCGCGATCGCCCGGCTTGTCGGCATAGGGCTCGACCATGACAGCCGTGCCGCTCTCGATCACGCCGTCATAGAAGAGCTTGACGATGCCCGACGACAGCCAGTCGCTATTGAACGTGGCGGCAAGGCTGGAGGCTTTTTCCAGCATCTCGAGCTGCATGAAGTTCTTGAAATGGAAGGGGATCTGCACGCGGCAGGGCAGGTGGCCATCTTCCTGTTCGATGGCTTGAAGCAATTGCAGCTGGTAGAGGTTTCCGTCCATGTTCTGGACGGTGGTGATGCCGTGGCTGGCGCAATAGGCGAGGCCGCGGCGCATGACGGCGATGTCCTGCGCCCACTGCGCTGTATCGGGATAGGGATCGGGTTCGCCGCCGGTCGAAAGGCCGAGACGATAGCGATCGAAGCCCCCGGCAGCCTGCAACGGGCTAAAGGCTTCCATTTCCCTGAGCTCGCCGGTTGCCAGCCCGTCTGCGCCCATCACCACCTCGTTGCCGGGGCCGAGGTTTGCACCGTGCAGGATGCCGACCAGCTCGAGCGCGCTGGTGTTGGCCCATGCGGTGTGATGATCCGGGGCGAAGACGACGAGTGGCTGATCGGGCAGAATCTCATCGAGATGCCGGCGCGTCAGCCCCTCACCATGGCCGAGGATCTCATAGTCGGTCCCCTGTCCGAACAGCACTTTCTGCGCCTTGCGGCTGGCAGCATAGGTGCGAACCGCCTCGGTCAGGGCGGCAAGGCCCTTCACGCCGGTCAGCTGCAGATGGTCCAGTTCCGCAGCCCCCGAAAAGAGATGCATGTGATTTTCGGAAAAGCCCGGCAGCACGGAGCCGTTCTTCGCGTCGATCACGCGGGTGTGCGGGCCGCGCAGGCGCTCGATGTCGGCGTTCGATCCGGCGGCGATGACCTTGCCACCAGAGAGAGCCACTGCCTCGGCCCGCGGAGCGTCCGGGTCCAAAGTCAAAACCCGTCCGTTGCTGATGATGATATCGGCCGTCTCTGTCATCTGATGCTCACCGGTTGCGCTTCGATGCGCGCAACGTAAGCCGGTATGGGCAGCAAATTCAATCGCTAAGACGCGATCCGATCGCGTCACGGATGATGTCAGGGATTGAGCCCCGCGCAGCGCGCGGTGTTCAGCACGTGGTTTTCCATCTCCTGCCGGGCGCGGGCCGCATCGCTGTCGCGAAGGGCGGCGATGATGCGGCGGTGTTCTGAAATCGAGGCTTTCATGCGGGCGGGTTCAGTGATCGGGATCGGCTGGCGCTGGGTCTCGGTCAGCTGTTCGCGCACGACCTGATAGAGCGCCCGCATCATCGTGTTGCTGCAGGCCGATGCGATGATTCCGTGGAATTCGAGATCGGCCTCGACATTGGCGAGAAGATCCTGCTTCGCCCAGCAAACCTCCATCTGCTTGGTCGCGGCTTCCATTGCCTGCAGCTGGTTCCCCGTCAGCCGGCCGGCGGCCAGACCTGCAATATTGCCTTCGAGCATGATGCGCGTCTGGAAGACGTCGAACACCGAGTAGCTGTCGGAGTAGCGCCATGGCGCCATGCCGGTATTTGCGGCGCTGCCGCGCTCGGCGACGAAGGTGCCACGCCCGGCCTCGGTCTTGATGAGGCCCAGCGTCTCCAGGGTCAGCAGGGCCTCACGCAGCGAAGCCCTGGAGATGCCGAGTTTCGTTGAAAAGTCGCGTTGAGACGGAATCTTCTGGCCGGCGGCAAGCTCGCCGCTCTGGATCATGTCCTGTATCAGTCGCGCTGCGGATTGCGGTACCAAGGTCCTGTTCAGCATTCTTCCATTCTCTTGGCGCGCCTGTTCGGCGCTTACATTGCCCGTAACATTTAAATCCATCAGTCGCTTGCAAATTACAAGAGACCATGCTTGATTTGGCCTGACTGGTCAGACCGGTTAGACCAATAGCAAAAATGCGCACCATAAAACAAGGGGAACCTAAATGCGTCGTTTTTCAATTCTGAAGACAGCTTTGCTCTCCGGCGTTCTGGCATTCGCCGGAATGGCGGCCCATGCAGCCGATCTCGCCGTCGGCGCCAATATCGGCAACGTCCCGTGGGAGTTCCAGGACGAGACCGGCAAGACCGTCGGTTTCGAGGTCGATCTCGTCACCGAGGTCGCAAAGCGCCTCAACAAGTCAGTCGAATTCGTCAATATCCCGTTCAACGGGCTGTTTTCGGCCGTGCAGTCCGGCCGTATCAACATGGCCGTCTCGTCGATCACCATCACCGAAAAGCGCCTGGAATCCGTGAGCTTCGCCCAGCCCTATTATGACAGCGACCAGTCGCTGACCGTGATGGCCGCAAGTGGCATCAAGGACCTGAAGGGCATGAGCGGCAAGATCGTCGGCGTCGATACCGGCTCGACCGGCGACATGTGGGCCACCAACAACACGGCCAAATACGGTCTCGGCGAAATCCGCCGCTTCGAGGGCCTGCAGCCTGCCATGCTCGATCTGGCCGCCGGCCGCATCGACGGCTATATCAGCGATATCCCGGCGCTGCAGTATTACGTCAAGGACAAGCCGGAAATCAAAGTCGTCGAGCGCATTCCGACCGGCGAAAAATACTCGATCATGTTCAACAAGGGCGATCCGCTTGCCAAGCAGGTCAACGACGTGATCACCACGCTGAAGGGCGAAGGCTTCATCGCCAAGCTGCATGAGACCTGGTTCGGCGCCAAGGCCGAGGACACGACCTCGACCGTCAAGGTCGCCGACATGCCTGCCGCAAAATAAGACCGGATGGTCCAGGTTACGGATGGCGGGTTCGCCCGTCATCCGCCCCGTAACGACTGACCGGTGCCTCAATGGATATATTCACGACCTTCTTTAATCTGGCGGTGCTGGAGCGATCGTTTCCGCTTCTGCTGTCAGGCCTCTGGATCACGCTTGAACTCGGCGTCGTCAGCATCGTTGGCGGCCTGATCGGCGGCCTCGTCCTTGCGCTGCTGCGGCTCTACGGCCATCCGGTGGTGCAGGCGATCGCCAAGATCTATATCGACATCTTCCGCTCGATCCCGCTGCTCGTTCTCTTGATCGTCATCTACTATGCCCTGCCGTTCGTCGGCATCCGGCTTTCGCCGTTCCTTTCGGCTGTCAGCGCACTGACGCTGGTCTCGACCGCCTATACGGCCGAGATTTTTCGCGCCGGGATCGAGGCCATTCCGCGCGGGCAGTTCGAGGCTTCGGAAGCGCTTGGTCTCTCCTACCGGCACATGATGGCGGAGATCATCCTGCCGCAGGCGATCAAGATCGTCATTCCGCCGCTCACCAACAATTGCATCAACGTCATGAAGGATACGGCGCTCGCCTCCGTCGTGGCGATGCCCGATCTTCTCAAGCAGGCAACGCAGGCCCAGGCGCTGACCGCCAACCCGTCACCGCTGATCGGCGCTGCCATCATCTACGTCGCCTTCCTGTGGCCGATGGTCGTGATCGTTGCCCGTCTCGAAAAACGTTTCAGTGCGGGGAGGCGCAGATGAAAACCATCGTCAGCATCCAGAATCTCAACAAGTCCTATGGCGACTTCCAGGTGCTGCACGGCATCGATCTGGCGATCGCCGAGGGCGAAGTGGTTTGCGTCATCGGCCCGTCCGGTTCCGGCAAATCCACGCTGATCCGCTGCATCAATCACCTCGAGAGTTTTGCCGGCGAAAGCCGTATCGAGGTCGATGGCATCAAGGTCGAGCGGGGACGGAACCTCGCGCAGGTGCGGGCCGAAGTCGGCATGGTGTTCCAGTCGTTCAATCTGTTTCCGCATCTGAGCGTGCTGAAGAACATCATGATCGCGCCGATGCGGGTGCGCGGCACGCCGCAGAACGAGGCTGCCCGCAAGGCGAAGGAATTGCTGGCCCGCGTCGGGATTACCGAGCAGGCAGAAAAATATCCCGAGCAGCTATCCGGCGGCCAGCAGCAGCGCGTGGCGATCGCCCGGGCATTGGCCATGGAACCGCGCGTGCTGCTCTTCGACGAGCCGACATCGGCGCTCGATCCGGAGATGGTCGGCGAAGTTCTGGATGTCATGCGCAAGCTCGCCGGCACCGGCGTGACGATGATCGTCGTCACCCATGAGATGGGCTTTGCCCGCCAGGTCGCCGACCGCGTCATCTTCATGGACAGCGGCCGCATCGTCGAAGCCGGAACGCCGGCCGAGATTTTCGACAACCCGCAGGAAGAACGCACCAGGAGCTTCCTGCGCGCCGTTCTCAATCACTGACAAGAAAGACAAGGTTCCGGAGGACCCCATGGAAACGCAACGCCAACTCGACATCGATTTCGTCCGGAGCCAATTCCCGGGACTGCATCACGGCTGGGTGTTTTTCGACAATGCCGGCGGCTCGCAGATCCTGACGCGCGCGGTCGATCGGATCACCACGTTCCTTTATGATAAGAACGTGCAGATCGGCGGCAGCTATGATGTCTCGCAACAGGCGGCCAGGGCGCTGATGGACAGCCGCATTGCGGCGACGCATCTCGTCAATGCCGCGCGGCCGGAAGAGATCATCTTCGGCAGCTCGACGACCGTGCTGCTGCAGAACCTCGCCCGTGCCATGCGCAGCCAGCTTTCGGCTGGCGACGAGATCATCGTGACGATCTCGGATCACGAATCCAATATCGGCCCCTGGGACGGTCTGCGGGACATGGGCATAGTCATCAAGTTCTGGCCGCTGGACAAGACGACCTATGAACTCGATATCGCCGAGCTGAAGCCGCTTCTGACGGAGAAGACCAAGCTCGTCTGCGTCACCCATGTGTCGAATATTCTGGGCGCTATCAATCCGATCGCCGAGATCGCTGATGTCGTGCATGCGCATGGCGCACGCATCTGTGTCGATGCCGTCGCCTATGCGCCGCACCGTGCCGTCGATGTTCAGGCCATGGATGTCGATTACTACGTCTTCAGCTTCTACAAGACCTACGGCCCGCATTACGCGATGATGTACGGGAAATACGATCATCTTCTGGAACTCGACCCGCTTTATCATTTCTTCTATGGCCGCGATAAGGTTCCGGGAAAGCTCGAGCCCGGCAATCCGAACTATGAACTTGCCTATTCGGTGACCGGGATCGTCGATTACCTCTGCGAACTCGGCACCAGGTCGGGCGGATCAGGTTCGCCGCGCGAGTTGATCCTTGCGGCGTTCGAGGCGATCACCGTCCAGGAAAATGCCCTGACCGAACGGCTGCTTTCCTATCTGCGCAGCCGCAATGATTGCCGCATCATCGGCGAGACGGCGAACCGCAACGGCCGCCGTATTCCGACGATCAGCTTCGTCTTCGAGGGGCAGAATTCCGAGGATATCTGCAAGGCGATGGACGCCTACAAGATCGCCATCCGCTTCGGCGATTTCCATGCGCGCCGGTTGGGCGATCATGTCGGCCTGCCGCAATATAACGGCGCCGTTCGTGTCTCGATGGTCCATTACAACACGATCGAGGAAGTCGATCGCCTGACCGCCGCGCTCGACGAGATACTCGGCAGCAACGGTGCGCTTCAAAACAGGGGTGCCGCCTAGATGCAGTTCGACACGATCATCAAGAACGGCACCGTCGTCACAGCCAGCGATACGTTTCGAAGCGATGTCGGCATCCGCAATGGCAAGATTGCGGCGCTGGCTGACGATCTTGGTGATGCCGGCGAGATCATCGATGCCACTGGCCTCTATGTCATGCCCGGCGGCATCGACAGCCATGTCCATCTCGCCCAGCCGTCCGGCGACGGTATCGTCATGGCCGACGATTTCGCCAGCGGCACGCTGTCGGCAGCCTTTGGCGGCAACACGACCGTGCTGACCTTCTGCATGCAGGAGAAGGGAACGACGCTGCGCGAATCCCTGAAGGACTACCATGCAAAGGCCGACGGCGAGTGCTATGTCGACGTGTCCTTCCATCTGGTGGTCACCGACCCGACCTCCTATGTGCTTGGCCAGGAGCTGCCGGCGCTGGTCGAGGACGGCTACACGTCGATCAAGGTCTTCATGACCTACGAGAACCTTCGCCTGCGCGACGACCAGATTCTCGATACGCTCGACAGCGCCCGGCGTTCGGGCGCGATCGTCATGGTCCACTGCGAAAACGAAGACGCGATCCGCTACCTGATCGGCAGGCACGAGGAGAACGGCGAGCTCGCGCCGAAATTCCATGCGCTGAGCAGGCCGGTCGCGGCCGAGCGGGAGGCGACGCATCGGGCGCTGTCGCTTGCCGAAATAACCGATACGCCCGTCGTCATCGTCCACGTTTCGAACCGTCAGGCGATGGAAGAGATCGAGCGCGCCCGCAAGCGCGGCAGCAAGGTGGCGGGCGAAACCTGCCCGCAATACCTGCTGCTGACAGCCGACGATCTCGATGCCGCCGAACTTGAGGGGGCTAAATTCGTCTGCTCGCCACCCCCAAGGGACAAGGAGAGCCAGATCGCCTGCTGGGAGGGCCTGCAGAACGGCACGTTCGAGCTGTTCTCCTCCGACCACTGCCCATTCCGCTATGATGACGACAGCGGCAAGCTGAACGAGAAGGGAAAGCGGAATTTCCGCTGGATCCCGAACGGGATACCCGGCGTCGAGACGCGGCTTCCGATCCTGTTTTCCGAAGGTGTCAGCAAGAACAGGATCGACATCAACCGCTTCGTCGCGCTGTCATCGACCAATCACGCCAAGCAATATGGGCTGTATCCGCAAAAGGGGACGATCGCCATTGGTTCTGACGCCGATATCGCGCTCTGGGATCCCCGGAAAACGATGACGATCACCAACGACATCCTGCATCACGGCGCCGACTACACGCCCTATGAGGGGCTTGATGTCACCGGCTGGCCGGTGCGCGTTCTGCTGCGCGGAAAGACCATCGTCGATGGCGCTGCAACAACGGGTAAAATGGGCCAGGGCAATTATCTCAGGCGCAAATCGCTGGTCTGACCAGCGCTGTGCTAGATATAGCCCGCGTGATCGCCGAAGGGCACATCCTCATCCAGATTGCCGGTGCCTATGCGCTCGCTCTCGCCGGAAAGACGTTCCTCATCGGACTCATCACCTGTGGCGCTTTGCTCTGTCGCGTGAAGATCCAGGTGGCGGCTGGCGTTGCCGCCATCCTCTTCCGTCTCTTCGGCGGGCGAGGGCCGGTGGCCGCCGGATCCATGGCGGCGATGCAGCGCCTCGTCGATTGCCGCCTGGCGATCGGCGGCCCAGGCGACATCGGGCTCCGCGACGGAAGTACTGTGCTGGATCTGTGTTGCCGCGGTCGCTGCCGTCGCTGAAACCCTGGAAATCTTGTCGACCACGTTTCCGCTCCCTGCTGCTGATGAATATGTAGGAAAGCGCGGCCCACAAAGCCATAGTCCCCTACGCAACGGCGCTTGCGTCTTGAGATATTCATCGATCGCGGCTATTCGCTCGATCGCGATCTCCCCGTCTAGAAAGACCTTGAAGTGAAAATTGAATTTCTGGTGACCCATTCCGGCGGCTTCCATGCCGATGAGCTGCTGTCCAGCGTGGTGCTAACGCAGCTATTTCCCGCTGCCAAGGTGATCCGGACGCGGGATGCCGAATGGATAGCGCCGGCTGCGGGCCGCATCATCTATGACGTCGGTGGACTCTACGAACCCGAAAACACCATCTTCGACCATCACCAGCGCGGCGCGCCGGTGCGTGAAGACGGTCGGCCCTACAGCTCCTTCGGACTGATCTGGAAGCACTACGGCGCCGATTATCTGGCGGCGGCCGGTGTGCCGGAGGCGCACGTCGCGCGGGTGCATGCGGCCTTCGACAAGAAGTTCGTGCTGCCTGTGGATCTGGTCGATAACGGCGCGCTCGACCCGTCCGTTGCCGGAGAGTTGGCCGGGCTGACGCTTCCGGCACTGCTGGAAACGCTGAAGCCGCCGTTCGACGCGAAGGGGGCCGATGCCACTGATCAGGCGTTCCATTCGGCGCTGGCGATCGCCCGTCGCTTCGTCGAGGCTGGCATCGCCGTGCAGGATGCCAAGCTGCGAGCAGAGACCATGGTTCTCGATGCGATCGTTGCGGCCGGTGATAACAAGGTGCTGGAGCTGCCGATGGGCATGCCGTTCCGCCCGGCGATCGTGAAGGCGAAGGCCGAGCATCTGCTGTTCGTCGTCCATCCGCGCGACAACGACTGGTGCGTTACGGGCATTCGCCGAGGCGATGAAGGATTTGAACTGCGGGCCGATCTGCCGCTGGAATGGGCGGGCCTGAGCGGCGCCGATCTGGAACGCGCTTCCGGTGTGGCGGGCGCAAGCTTCTGCCACAAAGGCCGTTTCATCGCCGCTGCAGCAACCCGCGAAGCGGCGCTGGAATTGGCGCGGATCGCTGTTGCAGCGGTTGCAGCGGAGTAACATCCAAGCCGTGGCCAAAAAAATGGGCCATCAACCGATGGCCCAAATTTGGAGAGTTCAAAAAACCTCCAGAGGGGAACCGCCGACGAAAGACCGGGAGGACTGGCCTTCATGTTCATCGGCAACACCATAATCGCCCGATCGCGCAATTATTGAAAATGCTTTCAGCCCAATCGAGCGGTCAGACGAGGTATATTCTCTTGCTGAATGCGGTGATCGTGGAACGGTGTGCTATGGAGGTCTAACCCTCCTCTCTGACGTCACGGAGCTGCTTTGAAAGTCGATCGTTTGGCCGCATTGCTCTGGGCCGCATTGGTTTCTGCCGCGGGAAGTGCCGCTGCGCAGCCTGCGCCTGCACAAGTTTGCGAGCGGAAGGTCTTTGAAAATTCAGGCTATATCGTCTGCTCTGTCACGCCGGGAAAAGATGACCTCAGGCTTTTCTGGAAGGGCGCCGACGGGCAGCCGTTTCGCACATTCTCGAATCTGGCGGATGCGCTGAAGAAGGACGGGCAGGTCCTTGTCTTCGCCATGAATGCCGGCATGTACCGCGACGATTTCACGCCGATCGGCCTTTACATCGAGAACGGCGCGGAACTCCACCCGGCCGACACCACCGAGATCAAGGGCCCTCCGGGCAAGGTGCCGAATTTCTACAAGAAACCCAATGGTGTCTTCCTGCTTGGCGATAAAGGCGCAGAGATCCTGACGACCGGCGAATTCCTGAAACGTCGCCCCAAGGCCGCATTCGCGACGCAATCCGGACCGATGCTGGTCATCGAAGACAAGCTGCATCCCGCATTGATCCCTGGATCGACGGACCGGACGCGCCGGAGCGGGGTGGGTGTCTGCAGCAGCGGGATCGTTCGCTTCGCCATCAGTGACGGCGACGTCAATTTCCACGATTTCGCCCGTCTGTTCCGCGACGAGTTGGGGTGCCCGAACGCATTGTTCCTCGACGGCGGTCATGGCACCGGCATCTATCAAACGGCTCTCGGGATGAACGACTTCTCCTGGCACGGCGGGTTTGGCCCGATCGTGGGCCTCGTGCAGAGCGGTGAATGATGCCACGTCCCTTATGCTGATGCAGAGAGGCTGTTGGCTTGCAGCATGCTGGCGATGTCGGCTGCCGGTAGCGGCTTGGCGAAAAGGTAACCCTGGAACATCTCGCAGCCCGTCTCCGCCAGGAAGCGCGCCTGCTCTTCGGTCTCGACGCCCTCGGCAATCACTTCCAGATCGAGCGTCTGCCCGAGCGCGACGATCGCCGCAGTGATCGCCATGTCGCCCGATTGGCCGGGAATATCGGCGATGAAAGACCGGTCGATTTTCAGCCGGGACAACGGGAATAGCTTCAGCGTGCTGAGGCTGGAATAGCCGGTGCCGAAATCGTCGATGGAAAGACTGACGCCGAGCGCCTTCAGCTCCAGCATGCGCGATATCGCACCTTCGACATCCTCCATGATCAGGCTCTCGGTGACCTCAAGTTCGAGCAGCGCGGGGTCGAGCCCCGCAGTCGAGAGAGCGGCCGAAACCTTGTCGCAGAGCGACGGCTCGCGGAACTGCCGCGCCGAGACATTCACCGCAACGCGAATGGCCGGAATGCCCTGGTCGAGCCAGGCGCGCATCTGCCTGCAGGCTTTGCCGAGCACCACTTCGCCGAGTTCGACGATGAGCCCGGTTTCTTCAGCAAGCGGGATGAACTCCGCCGGGGCAAGCAGGCCCGCCTGTGGATGCTGCCATCGGACCAAAGCCTCGACGCCCGAAATTCTTCCGGTTGCGATGTCCTTCTGCGGTTGGAAATGCAGCACGAATTCGTCCTGTGCCAGCGCCCGGCGCAGCTCCTCGATCCGCAGCAGCTTGTGGCGGGCTTCCTCGGCCATCGACGGGGTAAACATCTGTATGCCGTTGCGGCCGGCTGCCTTGACGCGATAGAGCGCCATGTCGGCATTGGCGATCAGTTCTCCGGCGATCGAACCATGGGCCTGCGAGGAGGCGACGCCGACGCTGCAGGTCACCTGCATGTCGACGCCGTCGATACTGCAGGGGCGGGCGATATGCGCCGAGATTGCCTGCAGACGGTTCAGCGCGTCGTCGATCCCGGCCTCAAGCACGATGATGAACTCATCGCCGCCGATCCGCGAGACGATGCCGCTTTCGCCGATTTCACTGAGGATGCGCGAAGCCACGACCTTGAGAAGCTCGTCGCCGGCGGCATGGCCGAGGCTGTCATTGACGAGCTTGAAATGATCGAGGTCGAGAAAGGCAACCGCCACCGCGCGGGTCTTGCCAGCCAATAGCGTACTAAGTTTGCGGTCGAGCAGCGTCCGGTTGGGAAGGCCGGTCAGGGCGTCGTGTTCGGCCAGATAGGCAATCCGGGCGATGTCGCGGTTCCGGTCGATCGCGATGCCGATGGTCTGCGCCACGCCCGTCAGGAACTCGGCAAGCCCGGCATCGATCTCGCCCGGCTGCAGCGACACGGCAAGCGCGCCTTGCCGGCTGCCGTCGCGGCAGTTGATCGGAAAGTCCTTCCGCGGCGCTTCAACATGGCTTTGCGCCGTGCCGTCCAGGTCGAAGCCGGTGGCGCGGCCCGGCAGAAGCCGTTCGAGGATTTGCCCGGCATCCTTCAGAAGCGAGTTGAGTTCGACGCCGCGGGCGACATCGTGGAGCAGTTTCGTCTGCGCTGCCATCAGCTCTTCTGCACGCTTGCGCGCGGTAATGTCGCGCGAGGCGCCGACGACGCCAATCACCGCTCCGGTCCGGTCGCGCAGTGCGACGCGCGACATCATCAGCCAGCCTTCGCCTTTCAAACGAGGCTCCTCGACGCCGAGATCGGGCCGGCCGGTTTCCATGACCCGCTGTTCCGTTTCGTCGATGCCATGCGCATCAGCTTCGAGATGGATTTCGCCATCCGTCAGGCCGATCAGGTCGTCGACCTTGGCGAAGCCGTTGTTGGCGACTACCGCCCGGTTGGCGAACAGAAAGCGGCCCTGCAGATCCTTCGCGTAGATGAAATCGGGCACATGATTGATCATCGCCTCCAGCCACTCGTAGCGTTCGGCGAGATTGGCATGCTGGACGCGCAGGAGATCGATCATTTTTTGAAGGTCGCGTGCATCATCGGAGGGGATGACGATCTCTGCCGGAGAGGGGGCCGCTTGCTCTGTCATTGCCGTGTTCTCGCTCATTTTGCGGGAACAATATCTGCAACCTCTTATGCAACCATGAAGGAAAAACGGGCTTTTTCGCGCGCATGAATGCGCCGCGTGCAAAGCCTGTTTGCGATTGCCGCCGGTGGTCGAGACGTCAGGTTAATATGGGGATAAAGCGGCGTCTAAAAGCCTGTCCTATTCCGCCGCCCTTTGCTTTTCCACGTCCACGGCGATGCGTTTCGGGGCAAGCGCCCGGGTGGAGAAGAGAGCCGCAAGGATGATCGGCAGGCAGACGAGATAGGACATGCGGATACCCGCATGTTCTGCGACGAAGCCAAGCAGCGGCGGTGCCAGGAAGAAGACGACGAAAGACATCTGGGCGAGGGCGGCCACGTTGACATGCGCACTGCGGTCATCACGCTGCGCGGCGGCGGAAACCGCCAGCGGATAGACTGCGCTGCATCCTGCGCCCATCATGGCAAAACCGGCAAGCGCGATCTCCGGGACCGGCGCCAGCCAGACGCAGGCGATGCCGATCGCCGCAAGAGCAAGCGAGACCAGCGCCACGATCCGCGAGCCATAACGGTCGACGAAGCGGTCGGCGAAAAGCCGGACCAGCGCCATGAAGAATGCAAAGAGCGTGAGACCCATTCCGCCGACGAAAGGCTCGACCGCAAAGACGTCGCGCATATAGATCGCCGACCAGTCGATTCCGGCACCTTCGACGAGGAAGGCGCCGACGCCGATGACGCAAAGCGGCAGCATCCCCAATGTCGGCAACGCCATATGGGCGCCTTCCGTCTGAGAGGGCGCGGGGGCGGAGGCATTCTGCATTCCCCTGATGGCGATCGTTCCGGCTACCACGACGATGGCGAAGGTTACGGCCAGATGCAGTTGGATTGAGATGCCCGCCTGCCGGATGAATGACGATGCCAGCGCCGTGACGAAAAAGCCGAGGCTCCAGAAGCCATGAGCGCGATTCATCACGCCGCGGCCGAGCTGCGCCTCGATACGGTCGATCTCGACATTCAGGTTGATCTCAAGCGCACCGGCGAGCAGCCCCTCGCAAAACAGCACGCAGAACACCAGCGGCGCGTAGCCGAGCCAGGGAACGAGCGCGATCATCAGTGAGGTTCCGAGAACGGTGGCGAAGGCCGTATTCCGGGCGCCGAGCTTCATGATCAGCGGCGACGAGAAGGTCAGCGAGATCAGCGCGCCGACGGCTGCGCCGATCAGTGTCAGCCCAAGCTCGGATTTGTTGATCCCGAGCGAAACCTGGAGATCGGGAAGCCGCGACAGCAGCGCGCCCATCGATACCGCAAATAGAAAGAAGCATATGTAAATGCGCTGTTGCGGCTCTATGCGCATCTTTGATCCCCCGACCTTATGCTGCTTGTCTCATGCGTTCGGCTGGGTTGGTTGCACGACCCGGCGGGGGATGGCAAGGAACCGTTGTACCCGGATGGCCCTGGCGCCGCTTCAATCCCATCCGGTGTCTCTAATCAGCCACGGCGGCCCGCTATCCTGACGATAGCAGGTTGTTGAAATAGATCGACAAAAGCTGCGTCTGCGAGGAGATGCCGAGCTTGCGGTAGACGTTGCGGCGGTGGACCTTCACGGTGCCAGTCGAAATGTTGAGCTTCAGCCCGATCGACTCGGACGAATGGCCCTGCAGCACCAGATCGACGATCGCGGTTTCGCGGCCCGTCAGGTTGAGGTCCCGCCAGACAGTGTCGGCGGCGGGAAGATTGCCGCTCTGGCCCTGCTTCCGGCGGCTTTTGCTGCCGGCGGTCAATTGCGCGTCGAAACGCGGCGCCAGCCCGGCCCAATAGTGGCGGACCATGCTGGCCACCAGCGGCTCGACCTTCTTCAGCGTGGCGAATTCGGCCGCCGGAAACGGTCCGGTCTTTTCCCGCCGCATCAGCGACAGAACGACTGTGATCTCCTCATCGGTATTGATGAAAAAGCCCACCTCTTCCGCGAGCCCGGTCTGAACGTAGTAGGTGCGGTAGTATTCGCTGGAGAAGAACCGGTCGGGCGCCAGTTCCCGCATTCGGAGCACGCCTTCGCGGCGCTCGCGGGCGGTATGATAGAACGGGTCGAGCAGGTATGGCCCCGCCTGGTAGAGAGTGACGAAGACGACGTTCTCTTCCGGGTCGAAGGTGCTGTAGAGGTCGATCGGCCGTTCCTTGCCGCGATAGGCGAAGACGACCACGTAGTCGAAGCGCACCAGCGCCGCCATCATCTGACGGAAGGTCTCGCCGAATTCGGCATCGGTCATCTTCGGACAGCCGATCGTGGCGTTGAATGCACCAAACAGCGCTTCCAGGTCGGTGCTCATCTGACGGGCTCCCTCTTCCGCCCCACGCCATTCCGCGTGTCCCTATATACACCTTCCACGAAGCATCGTGCGCTAAAATACCTCTCTCGGGGTATATACCGTGCGGGAAGCTCAGGCTTACTCTTTCCTTAACGACGGTGGCAATAAGGCGGCGATAGACTGCCAATTCCAAACCAACCGCAGGGAACAGACGTGGCATCCGCTTCGACGAACGATATCGAATTCCGTTCGGTCACCAAGAATTATGGCGCGGTGACCGCCGTGACGGACATCAATCTCAATGTGCCCAAGGGCGCGTTTCTGGCGCTGCTCGGCCCTTCGGGCTGTGGCAAGACCACATGCCTGCGCATGATCGGCGGCTTCGAGCAGCCGAGCGAGGGCACGGTGCTGATCGACGGGCGCGAGATGAACGGTGTTCCCGCCTATCGCCGCCCCGTCAACATGGTGTTCCAGCACTACGCGCTGTTTCCGCATTTCAACGTCGAGCAGAATGTCGCCTATGGCCTGCGGCAGATGCGTCCGAAAATCGGCGCTGCAGAAATCAACCGGCGGGCCGCCGAGGCGCTGGAAATGGTTCGTCTGGATGGTTTCGCCAAGCGGCGGATCCATGAAATGTCGGGCGGCCAGCAGCAACGCGTGGCGCTGGCGCGTGCCATCGTCAACCGCCCGTCCGTCCTGCTGCTGGACGAGCCGCTGGCGGCGCTCGACAAGAAGCTGCGCTCGGCCATGCAGATCGAGCTGCAAACGCTGCAGCGCGAACTCGGCATCACCTTTGTGCTCGTCACCCATGACCAGGAAGAGGCGCTGTCGATGGCCGATGCCGTCTGCGTCATGAGCGCCGGGCGTATCCGCCAGCTCGGAACGCCGCAGGAGGTCTATGACCGCCCGGCCGATCTCTTCGTCGCCGATTTCGTCGGCAAGACGAACCGGATTGCTGCGACCATGGAAGCCGATGGGGTGACGCTTCGCCTGGCAGATGGTTCCGCCGTTGCGTCCAGCAGGCAGCTTTCACCGGGAGAGGTGATTGCCGCCCTGCGCCCCGAAGCGATCCGCATGACACGCAGCCAGCCGGCTTCGGGCTCATCGTTCAAGGGCACGGTCACGCATCGCATCTTCCTGGGGTCGTCGGCGGAATATGCGGTGAATGTGCCGGGCCTCGGCGATTTCCTGATCACCGCCGACCGCCGCAGCATGAGCGAAAGCGATCTGGTCGAGCCCGGCGAAGCGGTTTTGCTCTGCTTCGACCCGTCTGCAATACATGTCTTTCCAGCATCGAATGCATAAACCAAAACAAGGGAACAGCATCATGAGCAAGGATTACAAGGACAATCTCCCCATCTCCGCCGAAGGCTTCATGGACGAGTTCATGCGCCTGAAGCGAGGCTCCGTCAGCCGCCGCCATTTCCTCGGCGTTACCGGTCTCGGTCTGGCAACGGCGGTGATGTCGCGCTTCCCGGGCGCGCTGTCGACGCCTGCCTATGCCGCCGAAGATCTCGGCACGCAGATGTCGATCGCCACCTGGCCGAATTATCATGATCCGGCGACCTTCGAAAACTTCAAGGCCGCGACCGGCGTCGCCGTCGAAGTCAACGTCTTCGGCTCGAACGAGGAAATGCTCGCCAAGCTGCAGGCCGGTGCTTCCGGCTGGTCGCTGTTCGTGCCGACCAACTATACGATCTCGACCCATCACAAGCTCGGCCTGATCGACGAGCTGGATCTCTCGAAGATCCCGAATTTCAGCCAGGCGACTGAAAGCCCGCGCTTCACCAAGGAAGGCCAGATCGACGGCAAGACATATGCTGTGCCGAAGAACTGGGGCACGACCGGCTTCTCGGTGAACACCTCGAAGATCAAGACGAAGCTTTCGAGCTGGAAGGATTTCTTCGAGATCGCCCAGACCGAAGGCGACGGCCGCACCATGGTGCACGACTACCAGCTGACGACGATCGGCAGCGCGCTCGTTTCGCTCGGCTACGGCTTCAATTCGATCAAGCCTGATGAACTTGCCAAGGCCGAGGAACTGCTGATCAAGGTCAAGCCGCATCTCTTCGCCATCAATTCCGACTACCAGCCGTCGATGCGCTCGACCGATGCGTGGCTGACGATGTGCTGGACGAATGACGGCGCGCAGCTCAACCGCGACATGCCGGAACTCGCTTATGTGCTCGGCACCGATGGCGGCGAGATCTGGACCGACTATTACGCGATCCCGAAGGATGCGCCGAACAAGGCAGCCGGCTACGCGCTGCTGAACTACCTGATGGATCCGCAGAATGCGGTGAAGGAGCACATCGCCAACGGCGCGCCGACCACCGACAGCCGCGTTATCGCGCTGCTGCCGAAGGAAGTCACCTCGAACAAGATCGTCTATCCGGATGAAGCGGCACTGACGCCGCTCGAATTTGGCGCCGCCGTGACGCTGACCGATCCGGGCCGTGCCGAGCTGATGGCACGCTTCAAGTCTGCCTAACCTGCCGTCATGCAATTCCGGTCCCGGCTGCCTCGGCAGTCAGGACCGGTCTAGCGCTTAGAACCGCCGGATAAAGAACGTTTCGATGCCCCTGACCCTTGCCACAAAACGGCGCCTCGTCACTGCCGCCCTTGTCGGGCCGGCCAGCATCTGGCTGTTCGTGTTTCTGGTGCTGCCCTTCATCGCCATCATCGTCTTCGCCTTCGGCGAGCGGGCACCCGAAGGCGGCTATCAGGCGGCGTTCACCTTCGCGCAGTTCGCCAATCTCGGCTCGCGCTCGGCCGCCTTCGTCAACACGCTGATCCTGGCGCCGATTGGTGCCGCTGCCTGCTTGCTGGTTGCCTATCCGGTTGCCTATTATCTGGCCGTCAAGGCCAGCCCGAAACGCCGGCTGCTGCTGGTCTCGCTCGTCGTCGTTCCCTTCTGGACGAGCCTGTTGGTGCGCACCTATGCCTGGATGTATCTGCTGGGTGCCCGCGGTATTCCGCATCTGCTCGAAATCTTCGGCATCGAGAATGTCAGGCTGATCAACACCCCCGGCGCTGTATTGCTCGGCATCGTCTATGGCTATCTGCCGCTGATGATCATGCCGATCTATGTCAGCCTCGAAAAGCTCGACCGGCGGCTTCTCGAAGCCTCCGCCGATCTGGGCGCCAAGCCGGTCTCGACCTTCTTCGGCATTACCCTGCCACTGTCTCTTCCGGGTGTGATGACCGGTGTCGCGCTAGTAACGATCCTGCTGCTTGGCGAATACCTGATCCCTCAGCTTCTTGGCGGTGGCAAGGTGTTCTTCATCGGCAATGCGCTTGTCGATCTCTTCCTGCAATCGCGCAACTGGCCGTTCGGCTCGGCAATCGCCGTGACGCTGGTGGCCGTCGTCGTCGTCATTCTGCTGGTTGCCATGCGCATCGCCTGGCGTGTCGCCGGCACCCGTCAGGTGGATCTCGTCTGATGCGCGCGCTCGTCACCTTCGTTTATCTGTTTCTCTACACGCCGATCGCGCTGGTCGTGCTGTTCTCTTTCAACTCCGGGCGCAATGCCAGCGAGTTCGTCGGCTTCTCGACCGAGTGGTATGGCCGGACGCTCTCCAACACCTTCCTGATGGAAGCTTTGCAGAACAGCCTGATCATCGCCTTTACCAGCGCGGCGCTGGCAGCGATTTTCGGGACGATGGCGGCAATGGGCATGGAGCGGCTCGGGCCGCGGGCGCGCGCAGTCTTCGATGGCCTGTTCGCCGCGGCGATCGTCGTCCCCGGCGTCGTCATCGGCATTGCGACGCTGGTCGCACTGGTCGAGGTTTTCGGCTTCATCAATCCGGTGATCGCGGCAATCTGGCCGGGGGATCAGCCGCCGAAGCTGGCGCTCGGCTACGGCTCGATCATCGCCGCGCACGGGCTTTTCACCATGGCGCTGGTGACGATGATCGTGAAGGCACGTATCGCAAGCCTTGGCCGCGACATCGTCGAGGCCTCCAGCGATCTCTATGCAACGCCGCTGACGACCTTCCGGCAGATCGTGCTGCCGCAGATCATGCCCTCGGTTCTGGCGGGTTTCCTGCTCGCCTTCACCTTCTCCTTCGACGATTTCATCATCGCCTTCTTCGTCGCCGGCTCGAACACGACGCTGCCGATCTATGTTTTCGCCTCGATCCGCCGTGGCGTGACGCCTGAAATCAATGCGATCGCGACGATGGTGTTGATCGCCTCGCTCATTCTCATCCTGATCGCGCGCTTTCTGATGCGCGAAAAGGCAACAACAAACTGACCGGGGAAATGCCATGATACTCAAGGATCGCGTTGCAATCGTCACCGGCGCGGGCTCCGGCATCGGCCGGGCGGGAGCGCTGATCATGGCGCGCGAGGGCGCCCATGTCGTCGTCGCCGACATCGATTTCATCAACGCCGAAGAGACCGTCACCCAGATCGCTGACGCCGGTGGAAGCGCCGAAAGTCTGGTTGTCGACGTTACCGACGACCGGGCGCTGGAAACCGGCATCGCGGCGATCGCCGCCCGTCACGGGCGGATCGACATTCTCCACAATCATGCCGGCGCGCAGGTGGCGGGCGATCTTGAGGATGTTGCTGTCGAAGGATTCGACAAATCCTGGAGCCTCAACGTGCGGGCGCATTTCATGGCGGCGCGTTTTGTGATGCCCGTGATGAAGCAGGCGGGCAAAGGCGTGATTCTCAACACCTCATCCTCATCGGGCGTGCTCTACGACCGCGAAATGATCGCCTACACAACCACGAAACATGCTGTCATCGCGATGACCCGGCAGATGGCGGGCGACTACGCCAGATCGGGCGTTCGCGTCAACGCGCTCTGCCCGGGCTGGGTCGATACGCCGTTCAACGAGCCCTTCATCGCCCAGATGGGCGGGCGTGGCGCGATCGAAAGCTATATCGCCGACAAGGTGCCGCTCGGCCGCTGGGCGGATGTCTCCGAAATCGCCGAACCGATCCTCTTTCTGGTCTCCGACCGGTCATCCTACATGACCGGCCAGATCCTCGTCGTCGATGGCGGCGAGACGGTCGTCTAGAGCTACAACGTCCAGTCGATCGTCCGCTCTTGGTCGTCGTCTGACTGAGCCGATGCATCGGCCAGCTGATAGGCTCTGATATAGTCGATCGACATCTGCGATCCGTTCTTGAGGCCGTCCTTGGGCGAACCGGCCGCTCCGCCGATGGCAAGATTGGTCAGCATGTACATCGGGCTGTGCATATCGGCGGGCGTTGCTTTCTGGGCAACGGCAACGTCGTCGAAATACCAGGTGATATGATCCTGGTCCCATTTCATGCCGTAGGTGTGGAAACCTTCCGTGCTGGCCACCTTCACCGGCGTGGTGTCGATCAGATGGGAGCCGCCGTGATCGCTGTGGACGGTGACATTGACGGTGTTGGGATCCTGTCCGCGCATCTCGACGACATCGAGTTCGGGCGGCCACGAGCCGTCTTCGGGCAATAGCCAGAATGCCGGCCATGCCCCTTGTTCCGAGGGCATGTCGGCGCGGATCTCGAAGTAGCCATAGGTCTGGGAGAAGGACGAATGCGTGTTGAGCAGGCCCGACGTATAGTCGTAGCCATCGATCTGCTGCTGAAGCGCTGCCGGCGCCGGCTTGGCCGTTATCGTCAGCACCCCATTCTTGACCGAAAACGGATTGGCTGATGCTGTCGGCCCGTAGGACGGGTTGACGTACCATTGTTGCTCGCCATTGCCGGTCAGCGGACTGCCGCGATCAGCCGCCCACCAGAATTTTGCATCCCAGGTTCCCTTATCGCCATTGCGCAGCGACAGGGTGTCGAAATTGTCCTCGAAGGTGAGGGCGAGTTGCGATCGATCGAGGGTCAGCTGGAACTGATTCGCCTTCAGTGCCGACATCTGGGTATTGGCGAAAACCAGACTCTCGCCGCCGCCGATGTCGAGCCGGACATTGCTGCCGTCCTGCTTTGCATGCGACAGTAGCTGGGCAAAGGACGAGAAACTGTCCAGCCGCACGACATCGTCGGAACCGAAGTCGGTGATCAGATCGCTGCCATTGCCGCGATCGATGACGAACGTGTCGGCGCCGCCGCCGCCGGTCAGCACGTCGTTGCCGGCACCCCCGTTGATCGTCTGGCTGCCGGACGCGCCTGAAATGATGTTGTCCTGATTGTTGCCGAAGGCGTAGCGGCCGTTGCCGGTGACCGTCAGGTTCTCGAAATTATCCGGCAGTGTGTAGTCCATCCAGGTGTTGATGGTGTCGGTGCCGGCATTCGCCCCCTCGGCGGCGCGATTGATGTTCGAATAGAGATAATAGACATCGTCGCCGGTTCCGCCTTTCATCGTGACGTTGACGGCGCTGTCGCCCCACATGGAGTCGTTTCCGGCAGTCCCCGTCTGCACCGGGCCGGATTTGGTGGCGGAAAACCATGCGGTGGAGGTGCCGCTATAAGCAAGCGGTCTGCCGACGGCGTTGTTGATCGCGTTTATCATGTCGTTTCCCTTCGATCCGGTGGAGGAATGGTTCAATCAGCGCGAGCACAATCTCGGTATCGAAGATGCGGCAATTTCGCGGATGACGCGACCGGAAGATCGCCGGGCAAGATCAGGGCCGCTTTGACTGACCAGCAAGGCGTTAAGCCGCGAGGCGCCGCATGATTGCGCCGGGAACCGACTGTAAGGATCTCAGACAGGCTATGTCTGCTTCTCAGTATCGCTGCGGAAACGGAAGTCTTGCTCCGGAACGTCTGCAGCATTCCGAGACGGGCAGCCGGGTGCAGATGAATTGTTCTGGCTGAATCCGATATTATGAGTTGATGCTCAATTAGAGTAGGATGGAAATATAGCGATATCGGCTTTGGGGAGAGTAGATGTTCAATATCGGTGAAAAGTATTCCTTCGTCCTAATCGAGGGGACGTCTGATGGGTGGGGCGAACTCAGCTTCACCGATAGTGTCGTTGATATCGACGGACCGCTCCTGAAGCTTGAAAGCGGCCGGATTATCAATTCGCACTCATCGCTGTTTGTCCGCGCGGCCCCTGCCGTGATGCTGGCTTCGGCCAGTGCCCTGTCTGCGGACGAGGCTGCTGAACCGCTCATCGCATAGAGGCGGCATCGTCTGGCCCATCGGCCTCCGGCAGCCAGGCGAATGCACAGGAATGCTTCAGAATTCACTCGGCACCATCAGGGCCGGCACGCTAAGCTTGCGGGCCATGGCGAATCGGCGCAGCGAAACGGACAGCTGGGCCGGTCTCCTTTCGGTGTGCCGCGGACGGCGCGCGGACGGCCTTGGAAATTATGATTGCCAGTCCGTTCATAACGGGAGGATGACTATTGACAGAGACGATCGCCGATATTGCCGGCCAGCTTGTTGCCGAACATCGCAACAGCACGAAGTTTCACAGGATCGACGGGATAAACGACCTCGAAGATGCCTATCGGGTGCAAGACGCCTATATCGCGGCGATCCGTGGTGGCGAAGAGACTGCGGGCTACAAGATCGGCCTGACGTCGAAGCGCATGCAGGCGATGTGCGGTATCGATCAGCCGATCCAGGGCACCATCTTCTCCAGCCGCGTCAGATCGACGAGAGCGCAGCTGAAGCTTTCCGACTATCATCATCTCGGCCTTGAGTTCGAAATCTGCGTCCGGCTCGGCCAGGACTTGTTGCCAGGCGCCACGCCGTTCACGCCCGAGAGCGCCGGTGCGGCGGTCGATGCGGTTGCGGCCGCGATCGAGCTGGTGGAAGACCGCCATGCCGATTATAGCGTGCTGCATTGCGGAACGCTGATTGCCGACAATTCCTGGAACGCCGGGATCGTGGTTGGTGCATTCACCCCGCCGCCTGAAGGTCTCGATGGCGCAGAAGGCATCGCCTATCATAACGGCGAAGAGATTGCCCGCGGCATGGGTGCCGATGTTCTCGGACATCCCTATGTGCCCCTGGCGTGGCTCGCCAATCATCTTGCCGCCAGCGGCCGGATCTTGCGCAAGGGTGATCTGGTAATGACCGGCAGCATCGTCACGACGCGCTTCCCGTCAGGACCATTCACCTACCGGTTCGACATTTCCGGTATCGGCAGCGTCGAAGTCAGCGGCAGCTGACCCCCCGGCAACCGTGCTTCGATTTTGAATGACGTAATAGGAAGGCTGTAAAATGGATTTTGGTTTGAGCGGCAAGTCTGCCCTCGTCATGGGCGCTTCCAAAGGGCTCGGATTTGCGATTGCCAGGGAACTCGTTGCCGAAGGTGCAAAGCTTGCCATCTGCGCCCGCGATGCAGCCCGGCTGGATGACGCAGCAGAGCGTCTCGGGGCCGTTGCCCTGCCTGCCGATCTGCGGCAGCCCGCGGCCGGACGGCAGGTGGTCGAGCAGGCTGCGGCCAAGCTCGGAAAGGTCGATATTCTCGTGGTCAACACCGGCGGCCCGCCGACCATGCCCTTCGAAAACATCGGTTCGGACGATTGGCGCAACGCCTTCGAGGGCTTGTTCGTCAGCGCGACCGACGCCATCGCCGCGGCGATGCCGGGCATGCGCGAGCGCCAATGGGGCCGCATCCTTCTGGTGACATCGATCGCTGCAAAGGAGCCGATCAACAATTTCACGATCTCGAACGCGCTGCGCGCCGGGTTGCATGGTCTGACGAAGACGCTGAGCCGTGAATTCGCCGCAAGCGGCATCACCGTTAATGCGCTGATGCCGGGCTACACGATGACGGAGCGGCTGGCCGAGGCGAAGCTCGACCTTGAAAAGGTCAGCAAGATGATCCCGATGGGCCGCATCGGCCGCCCGGAAGAGTTCGCCGCCCTCGCGACCTTTCTCGCCTCCGACCGTGCAAGCTACATCACCGGCCAGGCGGTTGCCTGCGATGGTGGCGCTCTCTGGTCGATCTGAATGAAATGCTGAAGGCCGCAATCCTGCGATTGCGGCCTTTTGCCGTTCAGCCGGTGAGAGCGTTGATAATCGCCAGGGGATGGGGGATCGACTTGCTGTCGATGGCCTTGACCTGGGAGCGGCAGGAATATCCGGTCGCCATCTTCACCGTTTCGGAAGACGTGCCGGCGATGTGGCTGCTCCAGCTCATCGCATAGAGCGCTTCGGAGGTGGCGCGGTTGCGGACCTCGTGGCCGAATGTGCCGGCCATGCCGCAGCAGCCCGTACTGGCAATTTCAAGGGGGATGCCAAGCGCCTTGAAGACAGTCTTCCATTGAGCCGTCGCCGACGGTGCGTTGCTGCGCTCGGTGCAGTGGAGGAGCAGGCTGTAGACGGGTGATGCCGATTTTTGGGGCTGGGCGGAGAGCCTGCCGAGATTGGCAGCGAGCCATTCCTGCGGCAGCAGTACCGTTGCCTCCGCGCCGTTGCCCCATAATCCCTTGTATTCGCTGCGATAAACGAGCGTCATCGACGGATCGAGGCCCACCAGTGTGGCGCCGGCGCCAGCGAGGCCTTGAAGGTAACGGGCGGTCTTTGTTGCACTCGTCTCGAAGCGGCCGAGATATCCGTGGACATGCATCGCCTTGCCGTTCTGCTTGGCTTCGGCGACATAGGGGATCAGCCCCATTTTTCGCGCCAAACTGATTGCCGAAAGCGCAACGCCCGGATCGAAATGGGCCGTGAAGGCGTCGGCGACGAAGACCACGACGCGCTTCTTCTCCTGCTCCGGCAGGCCTTCGATCAGCTCTTTCGTGGCAACGGCTACGCCGAGCCTTCGGGCTTCGGCTTTGAGCGGCCGGGGCGGCAGCAGCGGCAGCGCCGTCAAACCGGAAAGCCGCATCACGCGTCTGCCTGCTTCGGTGCCTGCCATCAGATTGTAGAGCGGCCGCGCTCGCGCCATCCAGGGCAGTGACGTCTCGATCGCCGCCACGAGCAGGTCCTTCAGCGGGCGCGCATATCTGCTGTAATAGAGCTCGAGGAATTTCGAGCGGAAGGCCGGCACGCTGACCTTGACCGGACACTGCCCGGTGCAGGCCTTGCAGGCGAGGCAGGTATCCATGGCTTCGCGGACTTCGTGTGAAAAGTCGTCGCGGTTGCGCGGATCGAGCGAGTTGAAGATCCGCTTCGGCAGGGCTGCGAGCGAATTGCCGCGGCGCAGACGCTTTGCCTCGGCGCGCGGGTCGATGCCCTTGTCCGCCAGCAGCCTCAGCCACTCGCGCATCAGCGCCGCCCGGCCTTTCGGCGAAAAACGCCGGTCACGCGTTGCCTTGTAGGAGGGGCACATCGGGCTCGTTTCGTCGAAATCGAAACAGGCGCCGTTCCCGTTGCAATAGGCGGCATTGTCGAAGGCGGCTCTGATCTCGTTGCCAATGGCACGATCGACGCCTCCGCGCAGGGGCACGCCGTCGATCTTCAGGAGGGGCTCGACTGACGGCGCAGCGATCTTGCCGGGGTTCAGCTTGTTCTGAGGATCGAAGGCCCGCTTGATCTGCTGCAGGCAGGGATAGAGATCGCCGAAGAATTCGGGGACATATTCCGAGCGCACGCCCTTGCCGTGCTCGCCCCAGAGAACGCCGCCATATTTCTTCGTCAGGGCGACAACGGCATCGCTGATCTCCCGGACGAGCGGGACGTGATCATCGCGTGTGAGGTCGAGCGCCGGGCGTACATGCAGAACACCCGCATCGACATGGCCGAACATCCCGTAGGATAGCCCGGCGCCGTCGAGCAGTGCGCGAAATTCGCGGATATAGGCAGCCAGATTTTCCGGCGGAACGGCGGTGTCTTCGACGAACGGGACTGGGCGCACCGGCCCGTCGACATTGCCGAGCAGGCCGACGGCGCGTTTGCGCATCGTCCAGATTGCCTCGATGTCGCGATGCTGGCGTGCGATCGTGTGGCCGAGGCGATCCGGGTTCCCGTTGCCGAGCGCGGCGGTCACCTCGCCAAGCTTCCGCTCTAGTTCGGCTTCGTCATCCGCCAGGATCTCGACGATGTTGATACCATTCGCAGAGGACGCTGCGTTATTGGGAAAGAACTGGCCAATGTCGTTCCAGACGATATCCGTCTTGGCAAGCCCGAGCACCTTTTCGTCGACGGTTTCGATGGACGCGACCTTCAGCGCCGTCAGCGTCCGGGCATCTTCCAGCGCCGCGTTGAAATCGTTGTAGCGGATATTGATCAGTGCCGCGTGGGCGGGGAGCGGCAGCAGATTGAGCTCCGCCTCTGCGATCATCGCCAGCGTGCCTTCGGACCCGCAAAGAATGGCATTCAGATCGAAGCGGCCATCCGGCTGGCGGATATGGGCCAGATCGTAGCCGGTCATGTAGCGGTTGAGCTTCGGAAAGACCGCCTCGATCCGCTCGCACTTTTCCCGCGCGATGCCATCGACGGTCCGGTGGATCTCGCCGATCCTGTCCTGGCGTTGAAGAATCTCGGCAAGCGCCGCTTCGCTGAGCGCGCGCGACCACCATTCGGAACCATCGGCCAGCACGATGCGCAAGCCGAGAACGTGGTTGGAGGTCTTGCCATAAAGGCAGGAGCCCTGTCCGCAGGCATCGGTAGAGACCATGCCGCCGATCGTTGCCCGGTTGGAGGTTGAGAGTTCCGGAGCGAAGAACAGGCCGTAAGGCTTCAGGGCGCGGTTCAGCTGGTCCTTGACGACACCGGACTGGACACGTGCGATGCGCCTGACCGGGTCGATCTCCAGGATCTTGTTCATGTGCCGCGAGCAATCGACCACGAGGCCCGAGGTAAGCGACTGACCATTGGTGCCGGTGCCGCCGCCGCGCGGGGTGATGGTCATGCCGCTGAAAGCCGGCTCGCTAAGCACCTTCGCGAGGATCTTCAGATCATCGGCACCTCCAGGAAACAGGATGCCCGCCGGTTCCAGCTGGTAGATCGAATTGTCGGTCGCATAGACGGTGCGGGCGCCCGCACGGCTCGCGGCATCACCATTGAAACCGGCCTCGACGAGACGCTCGAAGAAGCCGGCTGGAGATGCGGGAGCAAGGTGCGATGTGAGGCGCGGGATCATGCGTGCCGGTCCAAGGTCGCTAGACCGCTTCCATCAGGGCTTCAAAGCCGCGCATGCCCGTTCGATGCGGTCGAGCGCTTCGGCAAGCTCTGCCTCCGATGTCGCATAGGAAATCCGGAAGAACGGCGACAGACCGAAGGCGGAACCCGGCACGACTGCGACATTAGCATCCTCGAGCAGGTAGTCGGTGAAGTCGTGATCGGCTTCGATCCGCTTGCCTTTCGGCGTCGTCCTGCCGAGGATGCCTGCACATCCCGAGAAGGTGTAGAAGGCGCCTTCCGGTGTGCGGCATTCCAGGCCATCGATCTTGTTCAGCCGGCCGACGACCAGATCGCGGCGGCGCTGGAAGCTTTCCTGGCGTTCTTTCAGAAATGTCTGCGGGCCGTTCAGGGCCTCGGCGGCTGCTGCCTGGCTGACCGAGCTCGGGCATGAGGTCGCCTGGCTCTGGATCACGGCCATGGCCTTGATCAGCGGCTTCGGGCCGCCGGCATAGCCGATGCGCCAACCGGTCATGGCATAGGCTTTCGACACGCCGTTGATCGTCAGCGTGCGTTCCTTGAGGCGCGGCTCAAGGGCGACGGGCGTGACGAAGTCGAAACCGTCATAGACGATGTGTTCGTACATGTCGTCGACCATCAGCCAGACATGCGGATGGCGCAACAGAACGTCGATCAGCGGCCGATAGTCGGCTGCGGCATAGGCCGCGCCCGAGGGATTGGATGGGGAGTTCAGCAGCACCCAGCGGGTCTTCGGCGTGATCGCCGCTTCCAGCTGCGCCGCCTGAAGGCGGAATCCGGCCGCCGCATCGCAGGGAACCAGAACCGGCACGCCGCCGCAGACTTCGACGATATCCGAATACGAGGTCCAGTAGGGCGTCGGGATGATGACCTCGTCACCGGGATCGAGTGTCGCCATGAAGGCATTGAAGAGAATCTGCTTGGCGCCGGTGGCCACCGTCACTTCGTCGACGGCGTAATCGACGCCGTTTTCGCGGCGGAATTTTTCGGCGACGGCCTTTTTCAAGGCGGGTGTGCCGTCAAGCGCGGTGTATTTCGTATTGCCTGCATCGATCGCGGCCTTGGCCGCCTGCTTGACGTTATCTGGCGTGTCGAAATCCGGCTCGCCGGCGCCGAGAATGATGACCGGCAGGCCGTCGCGTTTCATCGCCGCCGCCTTGGCGCCGATCTGCAGGATCTTCGAAACGCCAACGGTGGCGATGCGCGAGGCTGGGCGGAACCCAGCCTCCTTGATCTCTGTGGTGACGGTCATGGTCTCAGAGCCCTATTCGATGTCGAAGGAGACGCCCTGTGCCAGCGGCAGGGCCTTCGAGTAGTTCACCGTGTTGGTGGCGCGGCGCATATAAGCTCTCCAGGCATCCGACCCGGACTCGCGCCCGCCGCCGGTTTCCTTCTCGCCGCCGAACGCGCCGCCGATTTCCGCACCCGACGTGCCGATGTTGACGTTGGCGATGCCGCAATCGGAGCCTTCGACCGAAAGGAAACGCTCTGCCTCACGCATGTCAAGCGTGAAGATCGACGAGGAAAGACCTGCGCCCACAGCGTTGTGATCGGCGATGACGGCGTCGAGATCGCGGTATTTCATTACGTAGAGGATCGGCGCGAAGGTTTCCTCGAGGACTGGTCCCTCATGCTTCGGCATTTCGACCAGCGCCGGCTTCACGTAGTAGGCGTTCTCGCTGCCGGTATCGACGCGGTGACCGCCATGAACAGCGCCACCATGCTTGGCAGCTTCGCCAAGCGCCTTCTGCATGCCGTCGAAGGCTGCCTTATCCACCAGCGGGCCGACAAGGGCTGCGCCATCCAGCGGATTGCCGACCGATACGCTCGCATAAGCCTTCTTCAGGCGCGGCACGAGCTGATCGTAGACGCTGTCGTGAACGAAGAGGCGGCGCAGTGTGGTGCAGCGCTGACCGGCCGTGCCCATGGCGCCGAAGGCGATGGCGCGCAGCGCCATGTCGAGATCGGCCGACGGGCAGACGATGCCGCCATTGTTGCCGCCGAGTTCGAGGATGGAGCGCGCGAAGCGCTTGGCAAGGCGCGGTCCGACTTCGCGACCCATGCGGGTCGAGCCGGTTGCGGAGACGAGAGCGACCTTCGAATGGTCGACCAGCGCTTCGCCGATCGTGCGGTCGCCGATCAGGACCTGCGACAGGCCTTCAGGCGCGTCACCGAAGCGCTTAAGGGCGCGTTCCAGGATCGCCTGCGATGCCAGCGCCGTCAGCGGCGTCTTTTCGGACGGCTTCCAGACGATGCTGTTGCCGCAGACGAGAGCCAGCGCAGCATTCCAGGCCCAGACGGCGACCGGGAAATTGAAGGCGGAGATGATGCCGATGACGCCGAGCGGATGCCAGGTTTCCATCATCCGGTGGCCGGGGCGCTCGGTAGCGATGGTCAGGCCGTAGAGCTGGCGGGAAAGGCCGACGGCGAAATCGCAGATGTCGATCATTTCCTGCACTTCGCCGAGACCTTCGGACGGGATCTTGCCGGCTTCGATCGAAACCAGACGGCCGAGATCGGCCTTGGCTGCACGCAGCTCCTCACCGAGCAGACGAACGAGTTCCCCACGCTTCGACGCCGGAACGAGGCGCCACTTCTGGAATGCCACATGGGCGCGGTCGATGGCCTCTACAGCCTTCGCTGGTGAGACAGTCTTCAGCTGGCCGGTGCGCTCGCCGGTGACGGGCGAGAAGGCGTCCATGTCGCCGCCTGTGTAGGCGGAGTTCGCGACACCCAGGCGATCGAGGATGGTCACGGCTTCTTCGGCAACGGACACGGATTTGACGACAATATTCATGTGATGGAACTCCAGTTCGGAAACGTCTCGGATCGGTGGCCGGAATTTACTCGGCGGCCGGGCGTCTGGTCAGTGCATTGAGGCAGGCGTCGAGGGACGACTGTTCGATGCCTGCGTAATGGTCGAATTCGTTGAGCACCTTGGCGCCGAGATCGGTTTCAAAGCGCTGCTGGTTCGGGCTCGCCACGAAGTCCTGCTGTGCACCATCGCCGAGGTTCGACTGGAAGATGCCGGCGGCGCTGACGGGCAGGAAGTCTTCATACACGATCGGATCGAACTGGATCAGTCCGTCGGCAATGAGCGCATCGACATCGGAACCAGCAGGGATGGACGTCTTGCTTCCCTTTTCGGTCAGCGAATAGCTGAAATAGCCGAGACCTTCGGCGCGGATCGTCTTCCAGTCATCCGGGAACGCCTGGAAGGTTTCGATCAGTGCTGTCTCGTAGGCCTTGGCGTTGGATCCGTCGGCGGCCGGGCGAACCACCTTGCGGGAAGCGTCGAGAAGCGTGTCGTAGAGGCCGCGGCCCTTCGGCGTCAGCGCTATGCCGCGCTGTTCGATCTCGCCGAAGCGCGCCGTATGCGATCCGGTCTGCCAGCCGCCCTTGCCGTCTTCGAAGGCGACCGGTTCCTCCAATGCCTTGAACGATGTCTGGCGCAGCAGGATCGCGCATTTACGGGTCGGCGGACCTTCGACGATCGCCTTAGGCGCGATGTCGTAGTCAGGCATCAGAGCCTGGACACGGTCGATATCGAGCGTGCGCGGCGTCAGGTGGTTGATATGCGGTCCCTTGAAGGAGACGACATCGGCAATGAGCCGGTGTGCGTCGTGCAGGCGGTGATACATCTCGCCATCGACGATCGCCTTGTCGTGCCAGCGGAAGGTTTCCAACACTTCGGCGACGAAGCGATCGGCATCGTCCTTCGACAGGCCGCCGTCTTTTTCGGCCTTTTCCGTCAGTTCGACCGCGACCGCCGTGAAGATCCGGCGCGTTTCGAGGATGCGGGCGGCGTCTTTGCGCAGTTCCTGATCGGCGATCAGATCGAGGCGCAGCAGCGAGGTGAAAACGCGGAACGGATTGCGCTTCAGCGCTTCATCGCCGACCGGGCGGAAGGCGGTGGAGTGAACCGGAACACCCGCGGTCGACAAATCGTAGTAGCCGACCGGATACATGCCCATGACGGCAAAGACGCGCCGCATCATCGCCAGTTCGCCGGCAGTGCCGAGACGGATGGCGCCGTGGCGCTCTTCGGAAATGCGATCGAGATTGTCGGTTGCTTCCAGGCGTGCCTTGAGATCGGGCTCGTTTGCGAGCGCCTCTGCGTTGACGCGAGCAACGAGGTCCATCAACGTGCCATAGGCCGGCACTTCGTTGCGATACATAGCCGACATGGCGGCGGAAAAGGCTGACCGGATGTCGCTCGATGTGACGTGTTTTGTCATGTGCGTGGCCCTAAATGGATTTGTCACTTGATGCTGAAAGTGGGATATACTCCTCCCATTGATGTCAATGTTGTGACTTATGCGTTTAACTTGATGCGGAAATGGAATAGCCATGCGCCGAAGCCTCGTTCCTGACATCGTCACGCTGCAGGCCTTCGAATGCGCCGCGCGGCACGAGAATTTCTCGCGCGCGGCCGAAGAGCTCAGCCTGACGCAAAGCGCCATCAGCCGGCAGATCGCCGATCTGGAGCAGCAGACCGGATTGAAGCTTTTCGAGCGCGTCCGCCAAAGGGTCATCCTCTCCGAGGCCGGGCAGCGGTTTCTTCCAGAGGTGAGGGATCTGCTGTTGCGCTCCGAGCGGCTGATGATCGAAGCGGCAGCGGCCGGGCGGATGCGCGCGTCGTTGAAGATCGCGACGCTTCCGACCTTCGGCGCCAGATGGCTGGTGCCACGCCTTGGGCGGTTTCTCGCCGATCATCAGGATGTGGCGCTGACCATCGAATCCCGGTCGAAGCCCTTTAGTTTCAGCGAGGACAGTTTCGATCTCGCGATTCACTTCGGCCAGCCGGTCTGGGCAGGCGGCGTTCCCACCTTCCTGTGCCATGAAACGGTGTTGCCGGTGGCGAGCCGAAGCCTTGCCGGACAATTGAAGATCAGTGCGGCGAAAGACCTGTCGCAAGCGCCATTGCTGCATCTGACCACCAGGCCGAAGCTCTGGGCGGACTGGTTCCAGATGCAGCAGGCATCGGTTGAGAATGCCTATCTCGGCCTCCGTCTCGACCAGTTCTCGATGATCGTTACGGCTGTGGCGGCAGGCCTCGGCGTCGCGCTTCTGCCGACCTACCTGATCGAGGACGAACTCAAGTCGGGAGCGCTCGTCACGTTGCTGGATATCACCATGCCGACGGAGAACGCCTATTACGTCGTGCGACCGGAAAACAAGCAAAGCCACCCGGCCGCCGACCAGTTTCAGAACTGGCTGCTATCGGAAGTGTCGCCGACTTTGTCTTGATGCCCGCTTCTATGCCGGGCGTTTGGAGCGCAGGCCGCTTTCGAACGTCTGGTTGTCTTCGCCGACGCCGTAGGACCGTTCGCCCTTGACGCCGATCAGTGGAAACAGCAGTTCGGCAACGTTGAAGGCTTCCTCGAGGTGCGGATAGCCGGAGCCGATGATCGTCTCGATGCCGATCTCCTGATATTCGCGCAGCCGTGCTGCAATATTTTCCGGACTGCCGACGAGAGCCGTGCCCGCACCGCCACGCACCAGCCCGTGGCCGGCCCAGAGGTTTGGTCCAACGACAAGCTTGTCGCGGCGCCCCTGATGCAGCGCGGACATGCGCTTCTGGCCGACGGACTGCGAGACGTTGAGGAATTCATTCTGCGCGGCGGCGACCTGTTCGTCGGTCACCCTGCTGATCAGATCGTCGGCTGCCGCCCAGGCCTTCTCCTCGGTCTCGCGAACGATGAAATGGATACGCAAACCGAAGCGGATCTTGCGCCCTTCGGCCAGTGCCACCTCCTTGACCCTGATGATCTTCTCGCCGAGCAGATCGGCGGGCTCTCCCCAGCTCAGATAGACGTCCGCATGTTTGGCGGCGACGGCGATACCTGCGTCTGACGATCCGCCGAACCAGATCGGCGGGTGCGGCGTTTGAACCGGCGGGAACGACAGGCCGCGGCCATGGGAGGACAGATATTTTCCTTCGAAATCGGCGTCCTCACCGGACAGGATCCGTCGCCAGATCGTCAGGAACTCGTCGGTCTGTTCATAGCGTTCGCCATGGCCGAGCTTGTTGCCGTCGCCCGCCAGATCGGCGGGGTCGGCGCCGGTCACGACGTTAAACAACGCTCTGCCGCCCGAGATGCGGTCGAGCGCAGCTGCATGGCGGGCAAACATTGCAGGCGTCCCGCTACCCGGGCGAAGCGCGACCAGAAAGCGCAGGCGCTCGGTGAGCGGTACCAGCGCGGCGGCGGTGATCCAGGCATCCTCGCAATAGGTGCCGGTCGGCAGCAGCACGCCCTCGAAGCCGAGCCGGTCTGCGGCCTGGGCGATATCGCGCATGTAGCCAAATGTCGGCGGACGGTGGCGTTCCTCGCTTCCGAGATAGGGGCCGTCGCCATGCGTCGGCAGGTACCAAAACATCTTCAGCGGCGGGTTTGCATTCTTGCTCATAGCGATCGGTCCGATGTCAGAGTTTGCCCTTCCAGGGCACAAGTTGCTTTTCGAGAAAGCGCATTGCGGCCGTGAAGGCGAAGGCGAAGATGGCGATGACGATCAGGCCCACGAAGACGACATCCGTCGCCAGGAAGTTGGCAGCCGACATGATCATGTAACCGACGCCCGACTGCGCAGCGATCAGTTCGGCCGCAACCAGCGTCGACAGCGTGGCGCCGATCGCGATGCGCAGGCCGGTCAGGATTTCCGGAAGGGCAGAGGGCAGCACGATCGTCGTGAACAGCTGGAAGGTGTTGGCGCCGAGCGACTGCGCGGCATTGATGCGCTCCTGCGGGACCGAGCGGACACCGGCCTGTGCGGCGTAACAGATCGGGGCGAAGGCCGAGAGGCTCAGCAACAGGATCTTCGAGGACTCGCCGATACCGAGCCAGATGATCAGCAGCGGCAGATAGGCAAGCGGCGGCAGGCCCCAGTAGATGTCGATCGGAACGCTGAGCACGCCCTTGGCCCAGCGGTTGAGCCCCATGATCAGACCGATCGGGACGCCGAGGACAATGCCGAAAGCGAGCGATACGCTGATGCGTCCAAGGCTCGCCAGAATGTGTTCCGTCAGCGTGCCGTTCGCATAGCCGTCAGAGGCGATTGCCTGAAACTGCACGAGGACTTCGCTTGGAGACGGCAGGAAGAGCGGCGAGGCGAGATGATAGCGGGTGGCGATCACCCAGCCGAGAACGAGCGCCAGCAGGGTCCCGGCGCTGATGGCGAATGTGCCGGTCGCGGGAGTGCGGCTGCGCGGTTTGCGCGGTGCGGCGACTTCACCTTCTATTGCCGTCGAGTGCTCTGCCAATACGCTCATGGTGTAATTCCTTGGTGCCTGTCTTCGCTGTCATGGCGCCAGCCGTCAGGCGGCGCGGCGGTCATGCGAGGGTTTGTGAATGATCGAGCGGATCTCTTCGCGGAGCGCCACGAAGCGGGGATCGGCGAGGATCGGGCCGATGTCACCGGTGCTGGCAAACTGGCGAACGAAGCCCGCTTCATAGCGTGCCACGACGCGGCCGGGGCGCGGTGACATGACGAGGATATGGGTTCCGAGCGTCAGGGCCTCTTCGATCGAATGGGTGATGAAGAAAACCTGCTTCCTGGTTTCCGACCACACCGAAGCCAGCAACTGCTGCATGGTTTCGCGCGTCAGGCTGTCGAGCGCGCCAAACGGTTCGTCCATCAGAAGCACCTTCGGATCGGTCGCCAGTGCCCGGGCGATGCCGACGCGCTGGCGCATGCCGCCGGAGAGCTCGTAAGGTGGCTTGGATTCGAAGTCCGAGAGACCGACCAGCTTGAGAAGTTCACGCGCCCGCTGATGGCGCTCGCTCTTTCCAACGCCCTGATAACGCAGTCCGAGCGCTACATTGTCGAGCACGCTCGACCAGGGAAGCAGGGTGTCCTTCTGGAACACCACGCCGCGGTCGCCGCCTGGGCGCGACACGGGCGCGCCATCGATCAGGATCTCGCCTTCCGTCAGCGGCTGGAAGCCGGCAATGGCGTTCAGCAGGGTGGATTTTCCGCAGCCGGATGCGCCGAGCGCGACAACGATGGAGTCCTGCGGGATATTGAAGGAGACGTTGTCGAGCGCATGGACGGAGGTTCCGTCGGCTGCGTCGAACTTCACCGTCGCGTTTCTGACTTCGAGCATGGGGAAAGTCCTGACAAGGAGATATGGCGGCCCATCGGGCCGCCATTTGTGTCTGAGAATGATCTCAGTTCGAAGCGAGAGCCGCTGCCGCGAACTGCGGATCGACGAAGCCGGCGTAGCTGTCCTTCACCGCCGTGATCTTCTTCTGCTCCTTGAGGAACTGCGCGGTGTCCTTCAGCGTCTTGGCGACGCTGCCCTTGTCGCCTTCGCCGAGCCAGGCCGCCGTGACCTGTTCCTGGAGGGGGACGACCACGGTCGTGTTCAGCCAGCCGGCATTTTCTTCAGGCGTGCCGCCCTGAAGCTTGGCAATCGCCTTGATGTTCTCGGAGGACGGACCCCAGTTTTTCGGGTTCTTTGCGAAGTCGACATAGTACTTGTCGAGCTGGCCGACATATTTCGTCAGGAACTCGGGGTTCTTCTTGGCAAACTCGCCGGTGACAACGAGGGCGCTGAACACAGGCGCGCCGCGCTTGGAAACTTCACCCGAGGTCACCAGAACCTTGCCGTCCTTCTTCAGTTCGCTCAGAGCCGGATCCCAGACGAAGGCACCATCAATGTCGCCGCGCTTCCAGGCGGCAACGATCTGCGGCTGCGGCATGGCGATGACCTGGGCATCCTTCTCGGTCAGGCCTTCCTGCTTCAGGTAGGCGAGCAGCTGGTAGTGGTCGGTCGAAACCGGGGCTGCGGAAAACTTCTTGCCCTTCAGATCGGCGGAGGACTTGATGTCGTTGCGCACGACCAGGGCTTCGCTGTCGCCAGCGCCAGCGGTGATGTAGATGCCCTTGACGTCGAGATCCTTGCTGACCGAGGCAGCATAGGGGCTCGAGCCGACGTCGCCGAGCTGGACGTCGCCGGACGCGATGGCCGCGAAGATGTCGGCGCCGGAGTTGAAGCGGCGGAATTCGATATCCCAGCCGGTCTGCTTGGCGAGTTCGCCATTGGCGATGCCGACCAGATACGGCACGGCGCCGGTCTGATAGGCGATAACAACCTTCTTGGCTTCATCCGCATGTGCGGCGGTCATAAAGGACGCGACCAGACCGATCGTTCCAAGCAATGTTTTGATGCGCATGTGCCACCCTCAATGTTCATCGTCGGCCACAGCGGCGACGTCCAAATCAGATTTCCACAATGTATATTTATTTTATAGATTATATTTTCTAAGTTTTCGGAGGAAGGGAGAAGACTAGTCCGCGCTGGGCAGAGGCAGGCAGCAGAGACTTGCCTTGAGGGCGGCGCGTTCCTCGCCAGTCACGCCGATGCGGGTGCTGGCGCTGACAAATTTTCCTGCGGCCCAAAGCGCGGGACGGCCTCCCCGCACGGATTGCACCGTTACATTTGCGGAATGAGCGGCGGCACCTGAATGACGACAGGCTTGCTGACGCCCGATTCGATGACTTCGAACACCTTTTTCAGCATCTCAGGCACGTCCTGCCGCACCATCTCTATCTCGTTTCCGAGCAGTGAGACGAAGGGATCCCAGTCGAAACAGCCGAGAACGAGACTGTCGTCGTTAAGGTGTCCGGAGCGGCGCACCCAGCGCATGACGCCTTCGAGCGAAATGGTCGAGTTGACGAACATGCCGCCGACATTGGCATCGCCCTTGAGCGCAAGATCGTCCAGTGCCTTCTCGGCTTTCTCCGGTGCGTAGCCGCAGGCAAGGATATGTTCCTCGGCAACGGCGAGGCCGAGATCGGAGTGGGCAGCACGAAAGCCCCGGATACGTTCTGCCGTATTGTGATCGCTGCCGCGGCCGCCGATGAAGAGCAGCGGGCCCTTCTTTCCGAGCCGCCGTTCGCAATTCACCAGAATGCGCCGGGTCAGTTCGCGGGCGCCAGCGAAATTGTCAGAAATGATCGAGGGGGCGAGCGCCCCAGGCAGGTCGAGGTTGAGGCTGCGGACGCCGGCTGCGGCGCACATTTCGGTAATCCTGTCCGGGTCGGTGGCGCCCGTCGCGATCAGGCATTCGACCTGGTAGGAAAGCATCGTGCGGGCGGCCTCGATCTCAAGTTCGGGGTCGCGGCGGGTACAGGTGATGATCGGAAAAAGCCCGCGCGCGCGGGCCATGTCCTCGAAAAGCTCGACGATGGAGCCGAAGTAGCGGTTGTCATATTTCGGAACGATCATGCCGATGATGTGGGACTTTTCGCGCCTCAGCAGGCTCGCCTGCATATTGAGCGCATAGCCCTGTTCCTCGGCTATCTTCATGATCTTTTCGGCGAGCTGGCTGCTGATCCTGCGCTTCTTCCAATTGCCGTTGAGGACGGCGCTGACGGCGCTGGCGGATGTGCCGGCAAGCTCCGCCAGATCGTAAATCGTTGTCCTCTTGGCCTGCTTTACGTGATTCAAAATTGGTTTCTCCATTTTCGCTAACTTGACATCAAACTGAAGAAGTGGCAATTCTTGCTTCATCGATTGAGCAAGCTTGCGCAATCGATGTTACAAGCTGGCCTCGTGCTGGCGCAGGGAGGTATTTTCTAAGAATCTGCGGATAGCCCGGTCTTTGCGGGGCACGTCGCTTGCCGTCTTGATGGCAGCGATGGGCAGTGGCGAGGAGAGGGCGGCTGCGGTGACCGGCGGCAATGCCTGGGCCTGTCTTTGAACACACCAAGGAGGAGAGAATGAAATATCGCAATTTGCTTATGGCGTCGGCGACCACCGCGATGGGATTTGCCGGTACGGCCTTTGCCCAGGAAGCCTCGACGGTTGCCTTCCTGATGCCTGACCAGGCGTCCACGCGCTACGAGCAGCACGACTTCCCAGGCTTCAAGGCCGAGATGGAGAAGCTCTGCGCCAAGTGCACGGTTGTCTATCAGAACGCCAATGCCGATGCCTCGCTGCAGCAGCAGCAGTTCAATTCGGTGATCGCCCAGGGCGCCAAGGTGATCGTGCTTGATCCGGTCGATTCCGCCGCCGCTGCCGGTCTCGTCGAGATCGCGCAGTCGCAGGGCGTCAAGGTTATCGCCTATGACCGCCCGATCCCCGACAAGCCGGCTGATTTCTACGTCTCCTTCGACAACGAGGGTATCGGCTATGCGATCGCCAAGTCGCTGGTCGAACACCTGAAGAAGGAAGGCGTGGCCGATGGCGCCGGCGTTCTCCAGATCAACGGTTCGCCGACCGACGCTGCAGCCGGTCTCATTCGTGACGGCATCCATCGCGGCCTGAAGGAATCTGCCTACAAGACGCTTGCAGAATACGACACGCCGGAATGGGCGCCGCCGAAGGCTCAGGAATGGGCTGCAGGCCAGATCACCCGCTTCGGCGCTGACATCAAGGGCGTCGTTGCTGCCAATGATGGCACCGGCGGCGGCGCGATTGCCGCCTTCAAGGCCGCCGGCGTGAAGCCGGTTCCGCCGGTGACGGGCAACGATGCGACGATCGCAGCGCTGCAGCTCGTCATCTCGGGTGACCAGTACAACACGATCTCGAAGCCATCGGAAGTGGTTGCCGCGGCTGCTGCCAAGGTTGCCGTGCAGATGCTGAAGGGTGAAACGCCTGAAGCCAAGACGACGCTCTACAAGACGCCGTCCGAATTGTTTGTTCCGGCTGTCGTCACAGCCGAGAACATCAAGGCTGAAATCTTCGACAAGAAGATCCAGACTGCTGAGCAGATCTGCACCGGCGAATATGCCGACGGCTGCAAGAAGCTCGGCATCACCAACTAAATCTGCCTATATTCTCCGGCCGCGTTGATTGCGGCCGGAGGTTTCCCGGGCAAGAAGGGCTTCAGCCATGGTTACCGATAAGGGCATGCCGGAGAAGGGACAAACGATCCTCCGGTTGAGCAATGTTTCCAAGAATTTCGGCGCGGTCTCGGCGCTGACCGACATCGAACTCGAGGTCAAGGCCGGTGAGGTCGTGGCGCTGGTCGGCGATAACGGCGCGGGCAAGTCGACGCTGGTGAAGGTTCTGGCCGGCGTACATCAGCCGTCATCCGGAACCATAGAATTCTGCGGCCAGACCGTGACGCTGGACAGTCCGGGTCGAGCCCTTGAGCTCGGTATCGCCACTGTCTTCCAGGATCTGGCGCTCTGTGAAAATCTCGATGTCGTCGCCAATCTCTTCCTCGGCCACGAGCTTTCTCCGTGGAGCCTCGACGAGGTGGCAATGGAAGTCCGCGCCTGGACGCTGCTGCGCGAACTTGCAGCCCGCATCCCATCTGTGCGCGAGCCAATTGCTTCACTCTCCGGCGGCCAGCGCCAGACGGTGGCGATTGCCCGCTCGCTGCTGCTCGATCCGAAGATCATCATGCTCGACGAGCCGACTGCAGCGCTTGGCGTCGCACAGACGGCCGAGGTTCTCAACCTGATCGAGCGCGTCCGCGAACGTGGCCTCGGGGTCATCATCATCAGCCACAATATGGAAGACGTGCGCGCGGTTGCCGACCGGATCGTCGTGCTTCGCCTCGGGCGCAACAACGGCGTCTTCACACCTGACGCTTCCAACCAGGAACTCGTCGCCTCGATCACGGGTGCGACCGAAAATTCCGTATCCCGGCGGCTCGAACGGAAGAGCAGCACAGCCCAGGAAAACAGCGGGAGCCCGGCATGAGCCAGAAACCATCCAATACACTTGCGCCGGCTGCCCTTGATCGCAGCGACGAGCGCGTGCGCCACGACGACAGCATTGGTGCGATGATCAAGGCGTTCTTCGACCGCGTGCGCTCCGGCGATCTCGGCATGCTGCCTGTCGCCGTCGGCCTGATCGTCATCTCGACGGTGTTCTCGATCCTGAACCCGATCTTCCTGGCGCCGAACAATCTCGTCAATCTGCTGTTCGACTGTGCGACGGTCGGCGTCATCTCGCTCGGCATCGTCTGCGTGCTGATGCTCGGCGAAATCGATCTCTCTGTGGGATCGATGAGCGGCCTTTCCTCGGCGATCCTCGGCGTGCTCTGGGTCAATACCGGCTGGCCGCTGCCCGTAGCGATTGTCGTTGCCATTATCGCCGGCATGGTCGTCGGCTCTCTCTATGCCGTTCTCTACAACAGGCTCGGCATGCCAAGCTTCGTTGCGACGCTCGCCGGGTTGCTCGCGCTTCTCGGCATGCAGCTCTATATCCTTGGGCCGACGGGCAGTATCAATCTGCCCTTCGCCTCGCCGCTGGTCCGCTTCGGCCAGATCCTCGTCATGCCCTTCTGGCTCTCGCATCTGCTGGCGCTTCTGCCCGGTCTGGTGCTGATCGTGAACGGTATGCGCAAACGCCAGCAGCGTCAGTCGGTCAATCTCTCCCAGCAGCCCCTGGGTGCGCTGGTGATCAAGGCCGCCGTTCTGACCGCGGCTCTCGAATTCGCCGCCTACTATCTCAATCTCGGCCGCGGCGTGCCGTGGATGTTCGGCCTCTTCGTCCTAATTGCGGTCGTTCTGAACTACGCGCTGACGCGGACGCAGTGGGGACGCTCGATGTTTGCCGTCGGCGGCAACCGCGAAGCGGCGCGCCGCGCCGGCATCAATGTCCGCCGCATCTATCTCAGCGCGTTCATGCTCTGCTCGACGCTGGCGACGATCGGCGGCATTCTTTCGGCCTCACGGCTCGCTTCCTCCAGCCAGCAGGCCGGTACCGGCGACGTGAACCTCAATGCCATCGCCGCAGCCGTCATCGGCGGTACGAGCCTCTTCGGCGGACGCGGCAGCGCCTATTCCGCACTGCTCGGCATCATCGTCATCCAGGCGATTTCCAACGGATTGACGCTTCTCAATCTCAGCTCGTCGCTGCGCTACATGATAACAGGGGCCGTTCTTGCGATCGCCGTCATCGTCGATTCGCTCGCCCGCCGCTCCCGTGTCAGCCATGGACGCGCCTGATCCGTATTTTATGAAGGAGTATTTCCATGACTGAACTCATGAAGGGCAAGGTTGCCGCCATCACCGGCGCTGCGTCGGGCATCGGGCTCGAATGTGCCCGCACGCTCCATGCCGAAGGCGCAACCGTCGTGCTCGTCGATCGCGCCGCGGACAAGCTCGAGGCGCTGTGCAAGGAGATCGGTCCGCGCGCCCTGCCACTCGTCGTCGATCTTCTCGACGGCAAGCAGGTCTCCGGCATGCTGCCACGGATCCTGGAGATCGCCGGAGGTCTCGATATCTTCCATGCCAATGCCGGCGCCTATATCGGCGGCCCGGTGGCGGAAGGTGATCCCGATGCCTGGGACCGGATGCTGAACCTCAACATCAACGCGGCCTTCCGCTCGGTTCATGCCGTGCTGCCGCACATGATTGCCCAGAAATCCGGCGATATCCTGTTCACCAGCTCGATTGCCGGTGTCGTGCCCGTCGTCTGGGAGCCGATCTACACCGCTTCGAAATTCGCCGTTCAGGCCTTCGTCCACTCCACCCGCCGCCAGGTGGCGCCGCATGGCGTTCGCGTCGGCGCCGTCCTGCCGGGCCCGGTGGTCACCGCTCTGCTCGACGACTGGCCAAAGGCGAAGCTCGACGATGCGCTTGCCAATGGCAGCCTGATGCAGCCGAAGGAAGTGGCCGATGCCGTGCTCTTCATGCTGTCGCGTCCGCGCAACGTAACGATCCGCGATCTGGTAATCTTGCCGAACAGCGTCGATCTCTGAGATTGACGACGCCGTCCCGATTGCCCCTGTTCCTGCCAGACTGAAACGAGAGACCATGAGCGACACATCTCACACGCCGCAAGCGGGTGGCAAACATGTCATCGGCGTCGATGTCGGCACCGGCAGCGCCCGCGCCGGCATTTTCGACCTCACCGGCCGGATGCTGGCATCGGCCAAGCGGGACATCACGCTGTTCCATGAGCCGGGTTCGATCGTCGAGCAGTCGAGCGCGGAAATCTGGGCCGCAGTCTGCGCGGCGGTGCGCGAAGCCGTTTCCATTGCAGGTATCGATGCCGCGACCGTGGCCGGTCTCGGCTTCGATGCGACCTGTTCGCTGGTGGTGCTCGGCGAAGGCGGAAGGCCGCTGCCAGTCGGGCCCTCGGAAGATCCGGATCGCAACATCATCGTCTGGATGGATCACCGCGCCGTTCCTCAGGCGGAGCGCATCAACGCGCTCGGCCACGATGTGCTCCGCTATGTCGGCGGGCGCATTTCGCCCGAGATGGAAACGCCGAAACTACTCTGGCTCAAGGAGAACCGCCCGCAGATCTTCGACGCGGCATGGCAGTTCTTCGACCTCGCCGATTTCCTGACCTGGCGGTCGACAGGCGATATCGCGCGCTCGACCTGCACGGTCACCTGCAAATGGACCTATCTGGCGCATGAGCAGCGCTGGGATGCCGGATATTTCGAGCAGATCGGTCTTGGCGAGCTGGCCGCGGAAGGCTTTGCGCGTATCGGCCAGACGATCGTCGAGCCGGGTTCGGCGCTGGGTCAAGGCTTGATGGCTGCGGCTGCAGAGGAGCTTGGGCTACCCGCCGGGACGCCGGTTGCAGCCGGTCTCATCGATGCGCATGCTGGCGGGATCGGCACTGTCGGCATCGGCGGCGGCCCGCAGAGCAATCTCGCCTATGTCTTCGGCACATCCTCTTGCACGATGACATCGACATCGGAACCTGCCTTCGTGCCGGGTGTCTGGGGTCCCTACTATTCTGCGATGGTCCCCGGGCTGTGGTTGAACGAGGGCGGCCAGAGCGCTGCAGGCGCGGCAATCGACCAGCTGCTCGCCTTTCATCCGGCTGCCGGTGAGGCCAAGGATCTAGCCAAGCGCGCCGACATTCCGCTGCCGGTGCTGCTGGCCGATATGGCAGCCGAAAAGGCGGGCAGTGCTTCCAGCGCCGTCACGCTTGCTAATGGTCTGCATGTCGTTCCGGAATTTCTCGGAAATCGCGCGCCCTTCGCCGATCCGCATGCCCGTGCCGTCATTGCCGGTCTCGGCATGGAGCGGGATATCGATAGTCTCGTTGCTCTCTACGTCGCAGGCCTCTGCGGCATCGGCTACGGGCTGCGGCAGATCGTTGACACACAGGCCGATGCGGGCGTCACCATCGACAACATCGTCGTCAGCGGCGGCGCCGGCCAGCACGATTTCGTTCGCCAGCTACTGGCCGACGCGAGCGGCAAACCGGTCGTTGCCACGAAGGCCGAGGAACCGGTGCTGCTTGGCGCGGCCATTCTCGGTGCCGTGGCCGGTGGTCAGTTTGCCGATGTGGCGGAGGCAATGACCAGCCTCTCCTCCGTCGAGCAGACATTCGCACCGGCGGGTGGCGACATCGCCGGGCTGCATCTGAAACGCTATGACGGTTTCAAGGAATTGCAGACGCTGTCGCGCAAACTGCGGGATTCCTGACGTCCCGGCGCGTGGGCAGCACGCTTACGCCGAATTTTTCGGAAAAATGCCGGTGACGTGTCGGATTGTTGAAGGCATGTTCGTCCTTGGGATGTCCATTCCATCAGCAAGGAGGAGAACACCATGCCGAGCACCATCCGTCTGCACCGCGTCCTGGCGACCAGCCCCGACAAGATCTACCGCGCCTTCATCGAGGCCGACGCGCTTGCCAAGTGGCTGCCGCCGAACGGCTTCGCCTGCACGGTCCATCATCTGGAAGCGTCTGTCGGCGGTACGTTCAGAATGTCATTCCGCAACTTCACGACAGGCGACAGCCATGCCTTCGGCGGCGAATATCGCGAGCTCGTGCCCGGCGAACGTGTTCGCTACACCGATGTTTTCGACGATCCCAACCTGCCCGGTGAAATGGAAGTCACCGTCATCCTTAAAAAGGTTTCTGTGGGTACCGAGGTCGATATCACCCAGGCGGGCGTTCCCGATCTCATCCCGGCTGAAGCCTGCTATCTCGGCTGGCAGGAATCGCTGAAGAACCTCGCCCGGCTGGTCGAGCCCGATATCCGGAACTAACGGATCCGGCCGAAAGCATCAGCCTGCGGCAACCGTTCCATCGACGAGGATGAAGGGGTGGCCGCGGGAGCATGTCTCGATCCGCGCTTCGACCTTGTAGACGTCCTTCAGCATGTCTGAGGTTATGACGTCGCGGGTCGGACCGCTCGTCGCCATCGCGCCATTGGCGATCACGATCGTGTTGTGGCAATAGCGCAGTGCATGATTGAGATCGTGCAGGGCGATCAGCACGATCATCCCCGTCCGGCTTGCCAGACCTTCGACGAAAGCCAAAACCTCGATCTGGCGATGCAGATCGAGTGCCGAGGTCGGCTCGTCCATCAAGAGAACTTCGGGTTTGCGGACCAGCGCCTGCGCCAGCGATACCAGCTGGCGCTGGCCGCCGGAAAGCTCGCCTAGTCCCCGGAAAGCGAGGTCATCGATCCTCAATGCCTTGAGGATCGCGTCGATCTCATCGAGTTCGCCGTCCTGGACGCGCCATCCGCCTCCTTGCCTCGCCGACAGCAGCACTGACTCGTAGACGGTCAGCACGGCATTCGCGCCGGTATCCTGCGGCATGTAGCAGACCGCCCGGTCTCCGCGTTCGGTGCCAGAAAGCTCGACCACGCCGGGTCCCGATATCAATCCGGCGATACGCTTGAACAGCGTCGACTTGCCGGCCGCGTTCGGGCCGATGACGGCCGTCAGGCTGCCGCTTTCGAGCGTGCCGATGCCGATCCTCGACAGGACGGTGACGCGGCCGTAGTTGGCGCCGACGTCTCTGAGTGCCAGCTCTACCAAGACCGTCTCCTGTTGCTGAAGATGAGCGCGAAGAAGAAGGGAACGCCGACCACCGCCGTGATCACGCCGATCGGCAGTATCGCTCCCGGAATGAGCATCTTGCTGACGACCGATGTCGCAGACAGCAGCAACGCGCCGCAGATGACCGAGCCAGGCAGGAAGAAGCGCTGGTCTTCGCCGACGACCATGCGGGCGATATGTGGACCGACGAGACCGATAAAGCCGATCGTGCCGACGAAGGAGACCGGAATGGCGGCAAGCAGGCTGACGGTCAGCATCGTCCGCAGGCGCAGGCGGCGGACATTGACGCCCATGCTGGCCGCCTTGTCGTCGCCGAGCCGCAATGCGGTCAGCGCCCAGGCATCGCGCATGAAGAGCGGCACGGTCACGACGAGCACGGCAGCCGTGACATAGACCTTTGCCCATGTCGCTTTCGTCAAGCTGCCCATCGTCCAGAAGACCACCGCTGCTAGCGCCTGTTCGGAGGCGAGATATTCCAGCAGTGACAAGGCGGCGTTGAAGGAGAATACCAGCGCGATGCCGAGCAGCACGATGGTTTCGACGCTGACGCCGCGCATTGTCGATGCGAAATAGATGAAGAGCGATGCCAGCATAGCCATCAGGAATGCGTTGATCGGAACCATATACTGGACGGCTGCCGGAAAGACGGCGACACCTGTTACCAGCGCCAGTGCTGCGCCGAAGCTTGCCGCCGCGGAAATCCCGAGCGTGAAGGGGCTGGCCAGCGGGTTTGACAGGATGGTCTGCATCTGCGCGCCGGCAACGGAAAGGGCCGCACCCACGGTGACCGCCATCAAGGCGATCGGCATGCGGATATCCCAGATGACAACCCGCAGCTGGTTGCCGGCGGCTTCCGGGTTGAACAAAGCCAGAAGAACCTGACCGATCTCATAATTTGCCGGGCCGAGTGCCATGTCGGCGGCAACGCTGACGCAGAGTGCTGCGGTCAGCAGAACGAGGATGACGATCCGGCGGAAGGCGAGAGCGCGATAGCGCTCCCGCCCTGCAATGTCAGCGGTAAGAGCCGTACCGGCCATCGGTTATTCGCCCTTCAAAGAGACGAAGTAGCCGGGCTTGTAGTCGAGCGGCAGGAAGCGCGCATGCAGCTCCTTGAAGGTCGCTTTGGGATCGAGGTCCTTGAAGAGATCCGGATGCAGCCACTTCGCGATCTCCTGGATGGCGACGAACTGGTAGGGGTTGTTGTAGAACTGGTGCCAGATCGCATGGACATTGCCGTCTTCGACGGCCTTGACGCCGGTAAAGGCCGGGCGCTTGGTCAGGGCCTCGAGCTTGCGCTTGGCTTCGGTCAGATCGGCGCCGTAGCCGACGCCAACCCAAGCGCCGCCGGGAACGAAGGCTTCCCACATGCCGCCGGTGACGATGATCTGATCTGGGTTCGAAGCGACGATCTGCTCCGGGTTTACCGTGCCGAAGGTTCCGGGAATGATATCCTTCGCCATGTTGGTGCCGCCGGCGATCTCGACCATCTTGCCGAAATTCTCGTTTCCGAACGACATGCAGCAATCGTCGGAGTAGCCGCCTGCACGCTCGACGAAGACAACGGGGCGGGCGGGCTTGGCCGCTTCCAGCTTGTCGGTCACGACCTTGATGGAGTCAGCGCGGAACTTGATGAAATCCTCTGCCAGCTGCTCCTTGCCCATCAGCTTGCCCATGACGCGCATGCTCGGCTCGGTGTTTTCCATCGGCTTTTCGCGGAAGTCGACATAGACGAGCGGAATGCCGACCTTGGCGAGCTTTTCGATATAGCCCGCTTCCTCGGTGGCCGTCTTGGCGTCGACGTTCATCAGGATGACATCCGGCTTCAGGGTGACGGCCTGTTCGATGTCGAAGGTGCCGTCCTTCATGCCGCCGAAGGTCGGCAGCTTGGCGATGTCAGGGTACTTGGCAAGATAGGCCCTGTAGGTCTCCGGATCTGCCTTGGGCAGATCGTCGCGCCAGCCGACGACGTGTTCGAATGGATTGGTCTTGTCGAGCGCCGCCAGGAAGTAGATCTGCCGTCCTTCGCCGAGAATGACGTGCTTGACGGGAACCTCGACCTCGACGTCGCGGCCGGTTACGTCCTTCAACGAAATCTTTTCGGCAAGTGCCGGCCAGACGGTGGCAAGCAGCAATGCTGCAGAGAGGCCTGCGGCTTTGAATTGAATGTGCATTGAGTGGTCCCCCGTGAAAATCTAGGGGGCTCTATTATTTTATGATTGCAATAGTCAAGTTTTATCTTTTAGAGCAATTCAAGACTGAGAACGGATGAGCGGCAGAACCGGAATGAGCGCAGTGAACGGCACCAACTATCACCTGAAAGAGGAGATCAAGGCTTACTGGTCGGCGCGGGCCGCCACCTTCGATGCCTCTCCCGGGCATGAGATTTTTTCCGAGGACGAGCGCCGCGCCTGGCGCGATCTGATCGCCAAGCATCTCGGTCCCGGCGACGGCCGCAGCGCGCTCGACCTTGCCAGCGGTACCGCGGTGATCTCGCATCTGATGGACGACGCTGGCTACAAGGTAACGGGTCTCGACTGGTCGGAAGCCATGCTGGAGCGGGCGCGCGCCAAGGCCAGGCAGCGCGGCCGCGACATCCGTTTTCGCATCGCCGATGCCGAGCACACGATGGAGCCGGATGCCGCCTATGACGTGGTCATCACGCGCCATCTCGTCTGGACGCTGATCGATCCGGAGAGCTGTTTCCGCGAGTGGCTGCGGGTGCTGAAGCCCGGCGGCCGCCTGCTGATCGTCGATGGAGATTTCGTCAACACGGGCAGGGCCGAACGGCTGCTCAAGAAGCTAGCAGGCATATTGGAGAAGGCGGGGCTCTTGCGGACCGACCCGAAGCACGCGCCGCCGGAGCTCGCCGGAAAGCACGAAGAGATTCTCCGGCAGGTCTATTTCTCAGGCGGTGCGAGAGCCGATGAGGTCGCGGCCTTACTCGCGGCCGCCGGCTTTCAGCATATCGAGATTGATCGCGATCTCCGGCAGGTACACAAGGCGCAGGCCGCCAACTGGAATATCCTGAAAGCGGCCGCACGCGGGCTGCAGCATCGCTATGCCATCTGCTGCGAAAAGCCTTTCTGAGCAGACGTCCGGTTACCGGCCCTCGATACGGGCAAAGACCCGGTCGAGTGCTGCAGTCAAAGGGGTCTTGCCGCCATCGGCGTCGAAGTCGCGGAGAACCTGTTCATTCAATCCACCTCTGGTGGCAAATTCCTCGCTCAAGGCGTTGAAATCGCCGGCATGCGGGCCGTTGGCGCGCCGCGCTAAGCTCTCGAACAGCGGCGCGAGGTAGGCGCGGGCCTTCGTCCGCTCCAGTCCGTTGGTTGCCAGCCATCCGGTGGCGAATTCCATGATGCCGAAATAGGTCGACATCAACGCGCTTGCCGCAGCGAGCAGATCGTATTCCTTGCGGGATTCGCACTGGACGGCCTTGCCAAGCGCGTCGAACATGGCAGCGACGGCGGGGTCGGGAGGATAGATGGCGGTTACGCCCTGGCGCTCGGCGACGAAGGGCAGGGGAATGGCCTGCACCAGATGGATATCGGTGCCGATCCATTTCAGCAGGACTTCGCGCTCGGTGGCGGCGATGATGCTGACCACCGACTGCCCCGGCTTGAACGTCAGTTCGCCGATGACGGCTTCGGCAACCTGCGGGCGGATCGCGAGAACCACGAGGTCGCTGCGATCGACGACGGTCTGATTATCGGGCGCAACGCTGACGGCCGCGAACTCGCTGAACAGCCTTGCGGCAATCTCTGCGTTCCGGGGCGAGAGATGGACTTCGGTGGGATAGGCGGGTTCGCTGAGCAGACCTCTGACCATCGCCTCCGTAATCGCGCCGGTACCGACGAAGCCTATGCTTTTCGCTTTCATGTCACACTCCGCAGCATTTGATCGCGAGATCATAGGGGCAGCGCTTTGATCGCAAAAGGGCCGATGGCGGCCCGTCCGAGAATAGTCCTCATTTTTCAGATATTTGTGTGAGTGACGTCGAGGCCTCGTCAGTCGATGACGCCCTGCCGCAAAGCGGCGGCCACCAGCGCAGTGTCCTTGTAGACCGCGAAATTCGTCTTCAGCGCCTCGATATGGGTGCGGACGGTGTGCACCGAACATCCGAGGATGAGGGCGATTTCCTGCGCCGTCTTTCCCGCGCACATCAGCGTGAGAATTTCCTTTTCCCGTTTGGTAACCTGAGCCGTCATCCCCTTTATATGGGATTTCGTCTCCCGGATTGCAGCCTTCTGCATCGAAATCCTGATGCATTCACGATCGGCGAAAAACATCGTGATCCCGCTTGAAAACGTCTTTGGCAGAGCAATTTCTTCGTGACGCGAGGAGATAGATTCATGAACGTCTTGATTGTCGAAGATGAAGGGTTCATCGCCCTGGAACTGGAAAGAATTGCCGTCGAGGCTGGTCATCGCGCGCTTGGCCCGGCCTCGACGATCGAGCAGGCATTGGCTTTCGCGCCGCGGGCGGATGCCGCACTTGTCGATGTCGGACTGTCGGACGGGACAAGCGGAACGCAACTCGCCCGGCGGCTGATCGACCGTTTCGGGATCAGCGTGATCTTCGTGACCGGCTCTCCGCAGGCGGTTTCGCAGGGTTTCGATGGCGCCTTTGCTGTGGTCGGCAAGCCGTTTACCGACGAGCGGATCCAGTCGGCGTTGCAAGCCGCGGACGATTGGCGGCGCGGGCATGTAATCCGCGCGGCGGCATTGTGATCGAAACTGCGGGCGGGCGCCATTCATGGCGTCCGCCCGCTTGTATCCTTAGTACTGCATCGCGTTGAGATCGGAGATCAGCGACGGCCCGGCCGGATGCCATCCCAGCACGGCCTTCGTCTTGGCGCTCGATGCCGGGAAGTCGATCGTGGTGAAGATCGACAGCCATCCGAAGTGCGCTGCGGCTTCCTCGCGGGAGATCGATCTGACCGGCAGCTTGAGGCCCCGGCCGATCGCCTCGGCGATCTCGCGTGCCTCCACGCCCTCTTCGGCGACGGCGTTGTAGCGCGCACCGCGTTCGGCTCTCTCGATCGCCAGACGGTAGAGACGGGCGACGTCCGACAGATGCCCGGCCGGCCAGCGATTGCGTCCTTCGCCGACATAGGCTGCGAGGCCTTTCTGGCGGGTGATTTCGATCAGCGGGGTGATGAGCCCCTGCTTGAACGTGTCGTGCACCTGCGGAAGCCGGACGACGGAAACATTGATGCCCTCATCCAGCAGCGTCTGTCCTGCAAGCTCGGACGCGACACGCGGGTTGGGGTGGCTGGTGTTGAACACGTCCTCGCTTCCCAGTTCGCCGAACTCGGCATTACCCATGCCGGTACCCGAGGTGATGATCAACGGCCTATCCGACCCGGCAAGTGCCGCACCCAACGCAGCGATCGCCCGGGCATCCTTCTGGCAATTTTCGGCGAACCGCGAGAAATCGTGATCGAATGCGGTGTGGATCACGCCATCCGCTTCCAGGGCGCCCTTGCGAAGGCTTTCGGGATCCTCGAGCGTTCCGCGATAGGCCTTAGCGCCTGCGGCTTCGAGCGCGCGCGCGCCTTCGTCCGATCGCGTCATGCCGATGACCTCGTGGCCCGCGCCAATGAGTTCCGGCACCAGCGCCGAGCCGATAAAGCCGGTTGCTCCAGTCAAGAAAATGCGCACAGCAATGTCTCCTTGCGTGTTTTACTCCGAAGAGAATATCGGCTAGAGTCCATCCTGTTAAAGTAGTGACCTTATCCTATTATAATAGCTAACAGGATCTCCATGCCGATCAACACGCCGGGCACGCTTGCAGCCTTCCTGAAAGACCGCCGTGTGAAACTCGATCCGTCCGCTTTCGGCCTGTCGGGCCGACGGCGCACGCCCGGCTTGCGCCGTGAAGAAGTGGCACAGCGGGCCAATATCAGCCCGACCTGGTACACCTGGCTGGAGCAGGGCCGTGGCGGGGCGCCGTCTGCGGATGTTCTCAACCGGATCGCCAACGGGCTGATGTTGACAGAGCCGGAGCGCGAGCACCTCTTCATGCTCGGGCTGGGGCGGCCACCGGAAGTGCGCTACAAGCCGGCGGAAGGCGTGACCCCGCGGCTGCAACGCCTGCTGGATTCACTCGACGCGAGCCCGGCGCTGATCAAGACGGCGATGTGGGATGTCGTCGCGTGGAACCGCGCCGCGGCCGTCGTGCTGACCGACTACGGCACGATTGCGCCGGAGAAGCGCAATATCCTCAGACTGATATTCTCCAACCCGGCGATCCGCGCCAAGCAGCATGATTGGGAAACGCTTGCCCGCTTCGTGGTTGCCGCCTTCCGGGCAGATGTCGCGCGGGCCGGCGCCGGGTCTGAAGTCAGCAAGCTGGTCGAGGAACTGAGTGCCGTCAGCGCGGATTTCGAGCGGCTCTGGCAGGAAAACGACGTGCGTGTGCACGGCGATGGCGTCAAGCGCCTAAAGCATCCGAAATTGGGAACGATCGATCTCGAATATTCCGCCTTTGCCGTCGATGGCAGGCCGGATCTGGGGCTGGTGATCTACAATCCGGTCGATCCTGCAACCGCGGCCGAGATCCGCAAGCTTGCAAGTGAGAACGAATAGCCGATCCGCTTTCGCCAGTTTTTGAAGCCAACGCCTCGAACAAATCCACGGGCGAAGAGCTTGGCGTCCTGTAATGCCGGGTAGGCAGCGCCTTTGCGGTCGATCCAAAGCTGCCAGAGCAATTTTTAAGTGCTGCCCGCGGCGGGCGCCATAGAATTTCCGGTGTGCGTCCCGAAAATAGAATACTAATTCTATATACTAAATTTATATGCCGCTACCGTTGTCACCATCAGCTATTGAGGGACAACAGATGAGCTTTACGGCGACGATTAAAACCCTGCTTCTTGCGAGCACCCTGTCCGTGTCGTTTACGGCACTGGCGGCTGCGGCAGACGAGGCAGCCAAACCGGTTCAGGGCGGCACGCTGATCTATCTTGAGCAGCAGCCGCATACCAATCTCTATCCGCCGGCCGGCGGCTTCTATCCGAACGGTGGCGTGCTCAATCAGATCACCGACAAGCTCACCTATCAGAATCCGAAGACGCTTGAGATCGAGCCGTGGATTGCCGAATCCTGGACCGTCAACGCCGAGGCCACCGAATATACGTTCAAGCTTCGCAAGGGTGTTACCTTCTCTGACGGCACGCCGCTCGACGCGGCCGCAGTCGCCAAGAACTACGATACGTTCGGTCTCGGCAATAAGGAGCTGAAGCAGCCGGTCTCGGAAGTCATCAACAATTACGACCGTTCCGAGGTCGTTGATCCCCTGACCGTCAAGTTCTATTTCAAAAAGCCGTCCCCAGGCTTCCTGCAGGGTACGTCGGTGATCGGCTCCGGCCTGGTATCGCTGAAGACGCTGGCGCTGCCTTTCGACCAGCTGGGTGACGCGACGAAGATCGTCGGTTCCGGCCCGTTCGTCGTTGACAGCGAGACCCTCCGCAAGGAGCTGAACCTCAAGGTCCGCGACGACTACGATTGGGGTCCGGCAAAGCAGGAGCATCAGGGCCGCGCCTATCTCGACGGCATCAAATATATCATCACCGGTGAAGACAGCGTGCGCATCGGTGCGCTGCTCTCGGGCCAGGCGGATTTCATTCGCCAGGTGCAGGCCTATGACGAAGAACAGGTCGAAAGCCAGGGCTACAAGATCTATGCGGCACCGACGCGCGGCGTGAACAACAGCGTCGTCTTCCGTCCGGACAATCCGCTGGTGTCCGATATCCGCGTACGTCAGGCGCTGCTTCACGGTACCAACAGCGCGGAAATCATATCGACGCTGTTCTCGGCCAACTATCCGCAGGCCAAGTCGATCATCGCATCGACGGCGCAGGGCTATCTCGATCTGTCGTCGAAGCTGACCTACGATGCAGCCAAGGCCACCGAACTGCTGGATCAAGCTGGCTGGAAGGTCGGCGCCAATGGCGTCCGCGAGAAGGATGGAAAGCAGCTGGTGCTGACCGCCTATGAATCGCCGCCGCAGCCGCAGAACAAGGCAACGCTGCAGCTTGTCGCGCAGCAATGGGCAAAGCTCGGCGTTACGCTGAATGTGCTGGCGGGTGATGCCGGCAGCAAGACCGTCGACGATCTCGATCCGGCCAAGACGCCGGTGTCGCCGGCAATGGTTGGCCGGGCCGATCCTGATGTCATCAAGAGCCAGTATTACCCGAAGAACCGCGACGTGCTGCGCCAGAAGGGCGGCCCGAGCGACAAGGTGAAATCCTTCGTCGATGACAAGCTGAACGGTCTTCTCGAGCAGCTTTCCTCGCAACCCGATCGCGAAAAGCGTCTTGCCATCGCCGGCGAGGTCCAGAACTACGTGATCGATCAGGCCTATGCGATCCCGATCTTCGAGGAGCCGCAGGCCTTTGCCGGTGCCCCCTATGTGCAGGGCGTCGGTTTCGAAGCTGTCGGCCGTCCGAGCTTCTACAACACCTGGCTTGCTGAACACTGAAGGCCATGGCCCGGCGCAAGCCGGGCCACCCGTCACCTGAAAGGATCGGCATGACCCGCTACATCGTATCCCGCATAGGACAGGCGCTGCTCGTTCTCTGGGCGGCCTTCACGATCTCCTTCGTGCTGCTACAGGCCATGCCCGGCGATGCCGTTCTTATCAAATTCCAGAATCCGGAATACGGCCTCAGTCCCGAACAGATCGCCGATATCCGCGCCGCCTATGCAGCCGACGGGAGCGTGGTCAGCCAATATCTGCACACAGCCGGAAAATTCCTGATTGGTGACTTCGGTTATTCGCTGCAGGCAGGCGTTGCCGTCAGTGCGCAGCTCTCTGCCAGCCTGCCGCCGACGATCCGGCTGGCCGGCTTCGGCTTCATCGTCGCGGCGCTGATCGCGGTGCTGCTGGCGATCCTGTCCAACCTCCAGGGCTTCGGCAGATTGCGGAGCGTCGTCCAATCCGTGCCTTCGCTTTTCGTGTCGGTGCCGACCTTCTGGCTCGGCATCATGCTGATCCAGATATTCTCGTTCCGGCTGCGTCTGGTGCCCGTCATCAATCCCGGCCCCTGGGAGGGTCTGATTCTGCCGGTGCTGACTGTCGCCATTCCGATCTCGGCGCCGCTGGCGCAGATCCTGCTGCGCAATATCGATCATGTCCAGACACGGCCCTTCGTCGCCGTCGCCCGCGCAAAGGGTGCCTCGTATGCATGGGTCCTGTGGCGGCATGTGGCGAAGAACGCCTTCCTGCCGGTTCTGACCGTTGCCGGTGTTCTGTTCGGTGAGCTTCTGGCCGGCGCCGTCATCACCGAGACGGTCTTCGGCTTGAACGGGCTCGGCAGTCTCACCGAACAAGCGGTCAATTTTCAGGACGTCGCCGTCCTGCAGGCCATCGTCGTTCTCTCGGCGGCGGCGTTCGTCACCATCAATCTCGCGATCGATCTTCTTTATCCGATCATCGATCCGCGGCTCAAAACAAGGCCGGAGACCGCTCGATGACCAGCCTCGATGTCGCAGAACACCATCTCGACCTGGAGATGGCAGAGACCAACGATTGGGTGCCGACTCAAACCGTCGAAGATGCCACGCCGCGCCGAAGCAGCCGGAGGATCGATATCAGCCTTCTGCTAGCGGGCGCGGTGCTGGTCATCGTGCTTCTCGTCGCGGTCGCACCCCAGCTGTTCACCGCCTACGATCCGATCAAAGGTCTGCCAGGGCAGCAGCTGAAACCGCCGAGCGCCGCGCATCTGCTGGGAACCGATTCACTTGGCCGCGATCTTTATGCGCGCCTGGTGTACGGCGCGGTCCACTCTTTGTCGGGCGCGCTTGCAGCCGTCGGTATCGGGCTTTTCGCCGGTACAGCGCTCGGTGTTCTCGCAGGCTCGATCGGCGGGCGCACGGACACGGCCATCATGCGTCTTGCCGACGTTCTGCTGTCGATACCGGCGCTGCTGCTCTCCCTGAGCATCATTATTCTCTTGGGTTTCGGGACGATCAACGCGGCGATCGCCGTTGGTATCACTTCGGTCGCGAGCTTTGCCCGTATCGTGCGTTCCGAAGTCATCACTGTTCGCCGCAGCGAATATGTCGAAGCGGCCTTCGGCAGCGGCGGTACCTTCCTCAGCGTGCTGATCCGCCACGTGCTTCCCAACTCCCTGACCTCGGTCATCGCCTTCGCGGCACTGCAGGTCGGCTGGGCAATCCTGCAGCTCTCGACCCTTGGCTTCCTCGGTTACGGCGCACCGCCGCCGACGCCGGAATGGGGGCTGCTGATCGCCGAGGGCCGCAATTATATCGCAACCGCCTGGTGGCTGACGGCTGCCCCTGGCATCGCCGTGGTTCTGGTGGTGCTCTCCGTCAATCGCATCAGTCAGGCATTTGGAAGGATAGAGAGATGACAATCCAGCCTGTCGACCTGCCGAAAGCCGCTGTCCCGCCGTCTCCCGTCCTCGCCGTCTCCGGCCTGACTGTCAGCTACAGCGACAGGAACGGCGCGCGCACCGCCGTCCATGGCATCGATTTCCACGTCAACCCAGGAGAAGTCGTCGCGCTGGTGGGCGAATCCGGTTCGGGCAAGAGTTCGACGGCTCAGGCCATCATCGGGCTGCTGCCGGAGAACGGGAAACTTGAGAGCGGCAGCATCCGCCTGAACGACCAGGAGATCGCAGGCTGGCCGCAGCGGCGGCTGGACGGTATTCGCGGTTCGGTGATCAGCCTGATCCCTCAGGACCCTGGCAATTCGCTCAATCCGGTCAAGACCATCGGCAAGCAGGTGGCAGAAATTCTCGCCATTCACGGCGAAGCCTCCGGCCCTGTTGCCTATACGCAGGCGATTGCGCTTCTCGAACGCGTCGGGCTTAGCGAGCCGAAGCTGAGGGCGCAGCAATATCCACACGAACTTTCCGGTGGCATGAAGCAGCGGGTGCTGATCGCCATTGCCATCGCGTTGAAGCCGTCGCTCATCATCGCCGACGAGCCGACAAGCGCGCTTGATGTCACGGTACAGAAGCACATCCTTGATCTGATCGACGAGCTTCGCCGCGAGTATGGCACGGCAGTGCTTCTCGTTACCCACGATCTCGGTGTCGCCACCGATCGTTCCGACCGGCTGATCGTCCTCAAGCATGGCCGCATCCAGGAACAGGGCCGCACCCAGGATGTCATCGGCAATCCTCAGAATGCCTATACGCGCCAGCTGTTATCGGATGCGCCGTCGCTGAATATCCGGCAGCGTCCGGCCACCGTGGCAAAGGAAGCTCCCGCGACGGAAAGCGACGACATCATCGTCGTCGAAAACCTCGTCAAGGACTTCGGCCTTGGCGGCTATTCGCGCTTTTGCGCCGTCGACGATGTTTCCTTCCGCGTCCGGCGCGGAACGACGCATGCGCTGGTCGGCGAATCCGGTTCCGGCAAGACGACGAGCATCCGCATCGTCTCGGCCTTTGAAAAGCCGAGCTCGGGCAGGGTCATCGTCGATGGGCTCGACCTTTCTACCTTGCGCGGGGAAACGCTGCGGCTGTTTCGCAAGAAGATCCAGCTCGTCTACCAGAACCCGTTCGGTTCGCTCGATCCGCGCCAGACGATCGCTGGGATCGTCGAAGAGCCATTGCTGAATTTCGAGCCGGTGCCGCGCGCCGAGCGGACAGAGCGCGTTGCTGCAATCATCGGGAAAGTCGGCCTTCCGCCGGATGTCCTCGGCCGCCGCCCGCATGCCCTGTCGGGCGGGCAAAGACAGCGTGTCGCCATTGCCCGCGCGCTCATTCTGAACCCGCAGATCCTGGTGCTCGATGAGGCCGTGTCGGCGCTCGATGTCACCGTGCAGGCGCAGATTCTGGCGCTTCTCAGCAAACTGCAGCGCGAGCTCGGCCTGACCTATCTCTTCGTATCGCATGATCTGGCTGTCGTGCGGCAGATCGCCGATACCGTCTCGGTCTTGAGCGGCGGCAAGCTCGTGGACAGCGGCGCGGTCGGCGATGTCTTCGGCAACCCGGCGAGCGCCTATACCCGCGAACTCATCGAGGCGATCCCCGGAAAGAAGCACCGGCTGCCAGCAAAGCCATTTCCCCTGATCAGCACAGGAACACAGCAATGACGCCATCAACCGCACCGAAACGCCTGGGTTTCTTCAGCCGTATCCTCGATCAGGCCGATGCTGCGACCCGCTACCGGCTGGCCGCCGAGCAGGTCATTCATGCCGAGAAATTCGGGTTCGATACGGCATGGGTGGCACAGCATCATTTCAATGGAGATGAGGGCGGTCTTCCTGCGCCATTGATCTTTCTGGCGGAACTCTCCGCCCGAACCTCGCGCATCCGGCTTGGAACCGGTGTGATCACATTGCCGATGGAAAGTGCCGTCCGCGTCGCGGAGGACACGGCAGTGCTTGATATACTCTCGAACGGCCGCCTCGAAGTCGGCTTCGGTACTGGCGGAACTCCAGCTGCCTTCCTCCCCTTCGGGCTGGAAACGGGCGATCGCGCCGCCGTCTATGCGAAAAGCCTCGCAACGGTGCGAGATGCTTGGGCCGGGCGGGAGCTGACGGGCGGCAATCATCTTTATCCGGCAGCCCCGCATCTTCTCGAGCGCGTGTGGCAGGCAACGTTCTCGGTTGGCGGCGGAATCCGGGCCGGCCAGGATGGTGACGGATTGATGCTGTCGCGCACCCAGCCCCGGCCGGCAGAGGCGCCGGATGCAACGCTCTGGGAGCTGCAGAATCCGATCATCGACGCCTATCTTAAGGCGCTGCCGAAGGAACGGCAGCCGCGCATTCTCGGTTCGCGCAGCCTGTTCGTTGCCGACGATCGCAAGGAGGCTTTGCATCTGGCGGAAATCGGCCTGCAGCGCAGCGTCGAGCGCTTCATTGCCAGCGGTCATAAGATCGCAAGCACCAGGACAGAGGATCTCATCAGGGCCTTCGACGTGCATGTCGGTACGCCCGACGATGTGATCGCGTCGTTGAAGGCTGACACCGCGTTGGAACGCGTCACTGACCTCGTCTTCCAGGTCCATTCGGTCGATCCGCCACACGCCTACATCCTGCGCTCGCTGGAATTGATAGTCAGCGAGGTCGCTCCCGCGCTCGGCTGGGTTCGACGCGGACCCGCCGCCCACGAGCGGCGCCTCGCTACAGCATAATCACCGCCAGAAAAGGTATGAATCCATGAGTTCTTCCACACCCGATATCATTGATCTGCTAGCCGGTATCAAGCCGGGGTCTTTTCTCGACCGTCTCCGTGCCGAACGTCCGGAGACGCGGCTGAATGCGCAGAAAAGCTATCTCGCGCTCTTCGAGCCGGTGTCCGACGATCACGTAACGCGTGCCGAGCGGCTCGCGATCGCCGCATTCGTCAGCGGCCTGCACCGCTCCGGGACGGCGTCGGCCTTCTACGCCGGCGGTTTGTCCGAGCTGCAGGGCGGCGCGTCGCTCGCAGCTGCGATCCAGACGGAGATTGAAAAAGGCGCGGCAGATGGCCCTTACGGCCGCTATCCGGCCGGTCCGCTGTTGGCGGAAGATGCTCCAGGCCTGACCTATGCCGTCTCGGATTTCAGCCGCGCCGTGATCGGCGCCAAGCTGTCGGCGGCTCTCGAACACACGCATCTGCTGGTCTTCCGTCCGCGCGAAGCAAGCCCGGATGCGCTGCAGAAGCTGATTGATGCAGGCTGGACCACGACCGGTATCGTCACCCTGTCGCAGATCGTCGCGTTCCTGTCGTTTCAGATTCGCGTTGCTGCCGGCCTTTCCGCGCTCGGCGCGGCGGGCGAGGGCAGCGTCACGCGTGCGGCAGCGGAATAAGGAGAAACGTCATGACCGATACCGTCAATCATCCTGAGATCGACAATCGCCCCAACGCATTTACCCAATCCGAGATTGGCTGGACACCGTGGCTGACGCCGCTGGAAGAAAGCGAACTCACCGAGCGGCACTGGGCGGGTCTCGTCGATGCCTCGCGCTCCAAGTCTCCCTATTTCATGCTGCTGGCCCGCGATCCGGAAATTCTCGAAGCGAGGACGAAGACCGATAAGGATATCTTCTACAATACGCGCGCCGGCTTGCCGCGGGCCGATCGGGAGCTTTCGGCCGCCGCCGCATCCCGCAGCAACGGCTGCATCTTCTGCGCCTCGGTGCATTCGCGGTTCGCGTCCCATCATTCGAAACGCACGGCCGACGTTCAGCGACTGCTTGACGAAGGCGTCGAGGCCGAGCTCGGCAGCCGCCGCTGGAACGCCGTCGCCGAGGTTTCGGCGGCCTTGACGGCCACGCCTTCGCGCTTTGGCCCGGCGGAGATTGCCCGCCTGCGTGAAGAGGGCTTCGATGATCTGGAGATTGCCGACGCCATTCACGGCGCAGCCTTTTTCAACTGGGCGAACCGTCTGATGCTGTCGCTCGGCGAGCCGACTCCGGCGGCTGTATAAACTGCGCCGGACCCGGCCGGGCAATCCTGGCCGGGCTCTACCGCTCCATCTGGCACCAGGCGGCCAGCAGAGGCCGCGAGGTGCAGCGCATCGCGACGGTGTGTCCGGCCTCGTTGTAGAAGGCCGACCCCGGCGAAGCCTGCTGCCAGCCTTTTTCGTCGCAGAGGAATTCGCAGTCCGACAGCGCCAGGAAAACCCGGGCTCGGTATTGGACATGATCGGGGAAGCGGCTGTAGGGCTCCATGATCGTCAGCCCGAGCGTGACATCGTCGCGCTCTTCGAGGCCCGCCGCTCCGGCGATGACGGCATGGGCGTGTGCCTTTTCGATATTCATGCTGGCGAAGGGGCCGGTCGAGCTCGAGGACCAATCGAGGCTCTTGGCCAGATCGTTGATCGCGGCGGCAACTTCCGCGAAAGCCCGGCCTTTCTGCGTCAGCTGGCGCAGGGCGAACTGCAGCTGCGGCCCAAGCCGCAGATGCGAGGCGGGCCGGCTGGAAACAGCGCCGGGATACTGCAGCTGATGAAAGATCTTGCCGGCAACGAATTTCTCCATCATCGGCGTATCGCCCGAAAGCATCAGATTGCCGATCGCACCGATGAGACGCTGAACCTCGACCGGCCTGCGGGAGCGGCTGACTGGGTAGGCGCCTTCGACCCGCGAACCACGATGCAGCAGAAGGTCGGCGTCCCGCCTCAGATTGGATTTCGACATGCGAGAAGTGTCCCCACGGGGCGCGGCTCTTTTCGGCCCGGTCCGTTCGCTCGGCTCTGATATTCGAACCCTTGCATCAACACGAATGCCGGCTATCGGTCAAGCGCGCGCTACGGCGATGGTCACTCGCCGAAGGCCACGCTGCCAGAGACGTCCCTGGCGGCGTGCTTTTCTCTAGGACACGACCTTGATATGCCCCTTCATGTTGGGATGGAAGCGGCAGTAATATTCTACCGTGTCACCGGCCGTGACGAGGTGCGTCGCTTTCTGGCCGGCGGGGATGGTCACCTCCCAGCCGCCGTTGACGCTGGCGGTATGATCGAATGGATCCTTGTTCGTCCATTCGACGGTCTCGCCGACTTTCGCCTCGATGTCCGCAGGCGCGAAGGCGAGATTTTCGACCACCACATGTATCTTGCCGTTATGGGCGCGCGCCAGCGATGCGCCGGCCGCAACCACTACTCCCGTCAGCAGGAAGCTTCTGCGCTTCATCGGCGCCGAGATCATTTCAGCTCCATGGCAACATGCTCGGCATGCTGCTCATGCCCCTGGAACAGCTTCAGCCCGGTTTCGAGCAGGCTTCTGAGGTCCTTGTTCTCTGCCGATGGGATGAGGACGGTTTCCAGAGCGCCGTTGACCTGCTTGTGATAGGCAACCTCGTTGTCGATGTAGGCCTTGTCGAAGGCGGCGCCGTCCAGCTTGCTGAGTTCGGTCTGCTTGTCCTTGGCGGCCTTTGCAAGCGCCTGGCTCGTCGGGTTGTCTTCAGGCGTGACCTTCAGCTTCTTGATGAGCGCAAGCGCCTTTTCGTTGACCGCTTCATGGTCCTTTTTCATCGATTGCGCGAATGCCTCGACATCCTTGTTCTTGGTTTTCGAAAGGGCGAGCTTGGCGGCGTCCACGTCGATCGCGCCTGCCGTATAGGCGATATGGGCGATCTGCGGATCGGTCGGCTTGTCGGCTGCAAGCGATTGGCCGGCGGCGAGGAGAAGGCAGCTCGTAGCGATGGCGGAAATGAAGGTTTTCATCGGGATCTCCTTGGCGCGGCGAGATTGCCGGCGCCTGTTTCAACGTACGCAGCATTGGATGCCGCGCCGCCGGAGAGGTTCCCGTCAGTTCTTCAGCCCGAGTTTGGCGATCACGGCTTCGGTCAGCCGCTCGCAGCGCCGGCCGGCGAAGGGGAAGGCGTCCATAAGGATCGGTCCGATCTGCTCTTCCAGCTGCTTGCGAATGAGTTTGCGGGCGCGGTGAAGCCGCGTCTTGACCGTTGCCGCGGGAATATCGAGCAGCGTGGCCGTCTCCCCGATATCCAGCCCCTCGATGACGCGGGCAACGAATACGATGCGAAAGTCCTCCGGAAGGGCATCGGTTGCCTGCTCGACGAGGTGAAGAAGCTGTCGCTGCGCCATGCCGCGCTCCGGATCGATGGTGGACGATGAAGGGTGCAGCGCGATGATCTCGGCTTGCGGCTGGCCAGTCGGAGGGATCGAGCGTTTGAGCCGCTTTTCGGCGCGCAACCGCATGAACGCAGTGTTCAGTGCGATACGCGAAAGCCAGGTCGAGAGCGACGCGGCGCCGTTGAAATCGGCAAGCTTTGAAAAGGCCTGGAGATAGGTGTCCTGCAGCGCTTCCTCTGCTTCCGCATTGCTGTGAAGAACCGCCCGGACAAGCCGGTAGAGCCGCTGATTGTGAAACCGGATGATCTCGCGGATCGCCTGCGCGTCGCCTGTGGACGCCCGGCGGACAAGTATTGCTTCGTCGGTGGCGAAGGGTAGTCGCGGTGAATTCTCGAACGCCTGCATCTGGCTTCTCCTTGTGGAAGCTTATTTGATGCTGGGCCGCGTGCAAGGTTCCCGCGAGTGCCGATTTTACAAGGCGACGCCCCTGCCGCCTCATGGACCGGCTCCCAATCTCCGATTATCCAATCGCCGCGCGGGCCAGAAAGACTGCACCCTCGACCGGTGAGACGTCGAGCACATGCACAGCAAGCTGCGGATGCTGCTTGCCGAGTGCGCGCTTGAACGCGTCGAGCAGCCGCGCCTGTTTGACGATCACGCTGCCTGCAACGACGACGTCATCGCCTGTCGCCCCCCGATTTTTGAGCTGGGCGACAAGCGCCGCAAGATAGCCGGCGCCCTCCGAGATGACGTTCACCGCCAGTTGCGACCCGCCGTCTGCGGCATCGAAAATGGCAGTGCAATGCGGCGCCCAGTTCTCGGCCGTCGGATCGTCGTTGACCTTGCGCGTCAGCCGCTCGGCATCCTCGACTCCGAAATCGGCAATCAACGCCGACAGCAATCCGTCATCCGGCTTGCCTTCGTCATTTGCCCTCAGCGCGGCCCGGGTTGCCTCGCGCACCAACGCCGCTGCACCACCTTCGTCGCCGATAACGCATCCCCAGCCGCCCGCCGAAATCGGTTGTCCCGATCCATCCGTTCCAACGGCGATGGCACCGGTACCCGCTATGACGCCGATACCCTGACGGAGCCCGGCAGCAGGCACGATGAGCGCCGCATCATTGACGGCTCGAACGCGATATCCCCGATCGAGCAACGCCGCTTCAAGATCCCGCCCGATCGAGGGATTGTTGATTCCCTGCGCACCGAAGGCGATGGAGGCGATCGAAAGACTGGCGGGCAGGGTGGCGCGCAGGCGCGAAGCCAGCCAATCGGCGCCGTGAGACGCGGGCTCCGCGTCCCAATCCTGACTGGAGATGACCGTGTCGAGAATACGCGCACCGGCCAGCGTTTCGACGACCAGATGCGTCTTCGTCCCGCCGACATCAAGCGCCACAAGACATTCACTGCTATCCATCGTCAGGCTACCTTGGTGTCGTTGTGGTGGAAGACGAAGGCATCGGGATCGAGCCCGCGGGCAAGCGCCGTTTCAACCGCAATGGTCTGCATGATGACGGCCTCGAGGATTGGCCGCTGGGTGATGCTGACGCGCGGTAGCGGTATATAGGTCAGCCAATCGCTGGCAGCGGCTTGCACTGGGCCGGCAAGGATCGTGTGATGACCGGCTTTTGCCAGGGTCGATGCCAATTCCGCCTCCCGCTCGTCGCCAAAGAGAATATGCACGCCCTTGCCGGCCGATTCCATCGCGCCATGCAGATATTGCCTGGTCGACATGCCGGTCGAAGGGATGCGGGCGATCTCGCGCAGCAGCAGCGCGCCGACTTCGGCTGAACCGGCCGAAGGGGCAATCCCGGCGCAATCGACATATACCGCGTCCGTCATGCGTGCGAGAATCTCGCCGGTCTGCGTCTTGAGCTGCTGCTCGACGGTGCGGAAGGCAGTGGGGAGATCAGACCAGGACGTCTCGATTGCGCCGCCATCCCAGGCCTCGGCGATCATGCCAAGAGCTGCGATCGTTGCCGTATAGCCAATCGTCGATGCGTAGCTGTCGGGGATCGCGCCGAGCGAGACATTGGCCGACGAGGCGGCCGCAACAGGGGAATTTTTGGCGTTGACCACGGATATGCGCAGGCTGCGGTCGATTGAGTTCAGCACGGCAAGCGTCTCGGTGCTCTTTCCGCTTTGCGAGACGGCGATCACCGGATGGCTGGATGCGGGGAAGGGGATCGGATACTCGCCGCCATTGAGGCGCCACGAATGCACACCGCGGGACCGCAAAGCCCAGACGGCAGCCGAACTCGCTGCAAAGCTTGCGCCGATACCCATGAAGATCGGCCCCGCACCCTTCAACGCGCTGGAAGCATTGCGAACCTCGCTGCCGATTGCAGCAATCGCGGTTTCCAGCGCATTGGCCTGGGAGGCGCGCGCGTCAGCCAGCGAAATATAACCTTTGACCATTGCGGTCTTCTCCTTGGTCCTGAAATGATGTGCGGCCGCGGCTTTGGCCAGCGCGTGCCGGATGGACGGACGGCGTCACCCGCCGGTCTTCGCAGTGCGTGAAAAAGATGTCCGCAGGCGGTAGCGGTCGCCTGCGTAGCGGATCGTCGATGCCATGACCGGCCGCCCGCTGCTGTCTTCGACAAGCTGGCGCATGGCGAGGATCGGCATGCCCTGCTCGATGCCGAGATGGCGGGCAAGCGTCTTGTCTGCGGCGTGCGCCTCGATCGTCGATTCGGCGCGCGCCAGGTCAAAGCCGGCACCGGTCAGCAGCTTGAAAAGCGAAGCCGTCTTGAAATCGACACCCGACATATCGAGCCCGCGGATCATCGGGAAGAACGACGTATCGACGGCAACCGGCACGCCATCCAGCCGACGTATGCGGTCGAGATGAAAGACCGGCGCGCCGGGCGCAATGCCGAGCTCTTCTGCCTCATCGAGGCTTGCGGGCGCCCCTTCGGCACGCAGCACGTCCGAGGATGGCGCGAGGCCGAGGCGGGCGGCGGTTTCGCTGAAGGATTCAAGCGTCTGGGGAAATTCCTGATGCGCTTCCGTTGCCACGTACCAGCCACGGCCGTGCGAAGACACCAGCACGCCGTCAGTCACCAGGCTCTGCAGCGCGCGGCGCAGCGTTACGCGGCTGATCGATAGCCGGGTCAGCAGATCGCGTTCCGGCGGCAGACGGTTTCCCGACGCCAACTTGCCGGCTGCAATCTCTTTCAGGATCGCCTTTGCGGCCTGCTGCCACAGGGGCTCGGGAGAATCCGACTGCAAAGGTCCCGGCTGGCCTTCATTTCCGATCATCAGTTCACCGCTACCTTTTCCCACTGCCTGGTTTTCATGGACCGGTAGCATGCATCGATGATCCTGTTGACGATAACCCCGTCCTCGTAGGTTTCGGACGGAGCCTTGCCGGCTGCGAAGCAATCGACGAAATGGCGCATTTGCTGCGAGAAGCCATAGGCGCGCGTCTCTTCCGGTACGGGATAGACCCAGCCGGTCTCGGCATCCGCCTTCTCGACAGTATAGCCGACAGGCTTGCCGACGAAGCCCCAGACGGGACCGACAGAACTGTCGGTGACGATGCGCCCCTCGGAGCCGACGAGCTCATGACGCAGCTGCATGCCGCCCTTTTCGATCCAGGAGGATTCGATGGTCGCCAGCTCGCCACCGGCAAATTTCAGAAGTGCGATCGCGGCATCTTCGCCGGTCGTTTTGTCGCCATGCACCATCGTCGAGCCCCAGGCCATCACCTCGGTCACGGGATTGTCCTTTCCGAAGAAATGCCGTGCTGATTCTACAGTGTGGCAGCCCATGTCAAGCAAGGCACCTCCGCCTGCGGTCTCAGCATCCCAGAAGTGCGGGGCATGCGGACCCGAATGGGCCTCGCGAGCGCGCATCGTCAGCAGCTTGCCGATACCGCCAGCCTTCAGCATTTCGTAGGCCTTGGCTGTATTCGGCGAAAAGACAGAGCTCTCGGCATATCCGTGCCAGACGCCCGCCTCGATCACCAGCTTGAGCATCTCTGCGGCCTCGGCTTCGGTGCGGGCAAGCGGCTTGGTGCAGACCACGGCCTTCTTGTGTTTTGCGGCAATTCTCGTCGCCTCGAGATGCACCTCGTTCGGGAGGGCGATGATGACAAGATCAACGGAAGGGTCGGCGCAAAGGGCATCCATCGTGGCATGGGCCTTGAGCCGCCACTTGGCCGCAAATTCGTCGGCCCGTTTGCCGTCGCGGGAATAGCAGCTGCGCAACTCCGCATTGCGAACGTCAAGCAGTGCATCGGCATAGCATTCGCCAATGAAACCCGATCCCAGCAACCCGACGCCGATCATTTTCACCCCTCCAAGCTCTGTGGCAACAGCCCTTATTCCTTTCAATCGAATACCACATAAGACAAAAATGGGAAACAAAAAATATAACTTGTCACAACTGGTATTTAGAGGTATCGTCGCCTCAACAATCGCCGGACTGAGATTAAAAGAACCGGCATGGGAGCAGTTTTGAGTCACAAGAATGGGAGATTATGAAATGCTTTCAAAGCACGCATTGCTGAACGGTGCCGTTGTCTCGCTGGTTGCGATGGTCGCTGCCGGCAGCGCTTTCGCCGAAGATGTCACCATCAAGCTCGGAAGCTGGCGGACCGAAGATATCGCAGTGTGGCAGGACAAGATCATCCCTGCCTTCGAAGCCAAGAACCCCGGCATCAAGGTGGAATTCTCCCCCGTCAATACCAATGAATATAATGCAGCAATGCAATCCCAAATTGAAGCCGGCGCGGGACCCGATCTCCTGACCTGCCGCCCCTTCGACGTCAATCGGGAGTGGATCAGCCGCAAATATTTCGACTCCCTGGCGGACTTTGGCGCCATCAAGAATTTCGACGATACGTCGAAGGCCGCCTGGACCGACGCCAAAGGCACGCCCTATTGCTTGCCGATCGCCGCCGTGCTTGCCGGCTTCTATTACAATGTCGATATCTTCAAGGAGCTCGGGCTCGACGTTCCGAAGACTGCTGACGAGTTCGTCAAGGTGCTGCAGAAGATCAAGGATAGCGGCAAATACGAGCCGCTTGCCTATGGGTCGGCAGAATCCTGGCAGCTCGCCTATAACGGCCTTTACAATATCGGTCCGTCCTATTGGAACGGCGAAGAGGGCCGCCAGGGCTTGATCGACGGCACCAAGAAGCTCACGGATCCGGAATTCGTCGAGGCCTTCAAAGCCTTCGCAGCCTGGAAGCCGTTCCTGCCTAATGGGCAGGCAAGCCTGCAATATGCCGACATGACCCAGCTTTTCACCATCGGCCGCGCGGCAATTCTTCCTGATGGCTCCTGGGATATCAATCAGGTGACCTCGACGGGTCTCAACGTCGGCGTCTTCGGCCCGCCTGCTGCCAAGGAGGGCGGTCAGCGCTACCTGCAGGAAATGCCTGACATGGCGATCGGCATCAATGCCGCAAGCAAGAACAAGGATGCGGCAAAGACCTTCCTCACCTGGCTTGCATCCCCGGAATTCCAGGAACTTTACGTCAATGCCGCCCCAGGCTTCTTCGCCATGAGCAGCACGCCGGTAACCTATAACAACGCGCTGGCGCAGAAATTCGCCGACCTGAAGAAGGACGCCAAGCTGACGCCGCGCCTGGCGCTGGACCGGCTGAGCGCCGGCAATCCGCCGCTCGACGACGAAATCTGGCGCGTGCTGCAGACGATGATGATCGGAGACGATGTCACCCCTGAAAAGGCGACTGCAGAACTCCAGGCCGGTCTTGCATCCTGGTACGCACCGCAGAAAAAGTAACAAGAGCGCCCCGCGCACCACACCGGTGCGCGAGGCTCCCGATGCCCGCCGGCATCAGCTGGCGACCAGACTACGGAGATACCGGGTGACACGTCCTGCGACGGCTCGCTGGAGCCTTTTCCTTTTTGTGCTGCCAGCGCTCGCAATCTATCTCGCTTTCGCCGTCCTGCCGCTCATCGCCTCGATCGTCATGAGCTTCTTCGATACGGATGGTCCGGCCGGGCGCGTCTTCGTCGGGCTGGAAAACTATTATTACCTCTTCACCCATCCGGTCACGAGCGCGCGTTTCTGGAACGCGCTGCTGAACAATTTCGAATATTTCATCATCCATCTGATGGTCGAAGTGCCGATCGGCCTTTTGATGGCGGGTTTGCTCACCTCCGGTCTGCTGAACCGTTCCGAAGGCGTCTACCGCACGCTGCTCTTTATCCCCGCGACGCTCTCCGTCGTCATCGTCGGCTTCATCTGGCGCCTGATCATCAATCCGCTTTGGGGACTGGTCGGCTTTCCGCTACTCGGCAACGAACTGACGGCACTGCCGACGATCTCTCTGATGTCGGTCTGGCAATATGTCGGCATTCCGATGCTGTTCCTCTACAGCGCGCTGCTTGCTGTTCCGGAGGATGTCGTCGAGGCGGCGCGGATCGATGGTGCCGGAAACTGGCGAATCTTCTGGGCGATCAAGTTCCCGCTGATTGCGCCGCAATTCGGTCTGATCGTCATCCTCACCTATATCTGGACTTTCAACGGCTTCGATCTGGTCTTCGCGCTGAATGGCGCAGCACCAGGCCCGAACTACAGCACGGATATTCTCGGGACGCTGTTCTACCGCACCTTTTTCGGGTCCAGTGGCCAGGTGGCCGATCTGGATCTCGGAGCGACCGTCGCAACGGTGATCTTCGTCATCATTCTTCTCGTCACTGCCGCCTATTTCTGGCTGGTCCAGCGACGGCTGCAAGCGCACCAAGTCTGAGGAACAGCAGAGATGTCATCGTCAGCCAAACTCAGTGCCAGCTTCTACGGCTCCAGCCGCCAGCGCATGGTGCTCGATCGCATCGTCGTCCACGGATTGCTGATCTTCTTCGTGCTGCTGGCCCTCGGGCCGATCTTCATCGTCATCCTGAATTCCTTCAAGACGACACCGGCGATCTTCGGCGGCCCGTTCGACCTGCCGACCGTCAAGACTTTCAGCGTCGATGGCTATATCCGGGTCTTCACCCGCGGCAATTTTTTCCTGAACTACCGTAACAGCCTTGTCGTCACCGTCTCGACGATCGTACTGACGGTGGTTTTCTCGGCGCTGGCTGCCTACGGCCTGGTGGAATACCGCCTGAAGATCACGCCCGTGATCGCCGGACTTTTCGTGGTCGGCATCATGCTGCCGATCCGCCTCGGCACCGTTCCGATCCTCGAGATCATGATCGCATGGCGGCTGGTCGATACGCTGACGGCACTGGTCCTGGTCTATACCGCAATGAGCGTGCCGATCGCGGTGACGCTGATGATGGCGTATTTCCGCACGGTGCCGACCGAGATAAAGGAGGCGGCACGCATGGACGGGGCAGGGGAATTCCGGACATTCCTGATCGTCCTGCCGGTGGTGAAGCCCGGCCTTGCAGCTGTTGCCACGCTGACGATGCTGCCCGTCTGGAACGACCTCTGGTTCCCGCTGATTCTGTCGCCCGGCCGCAGCAACCAGACCGTGACGCTTGGCGTCCAGCAGTTCGTCGGGCAATTCCTCAGCGACTATCCGGCACTGCTTGCTGCGCTCACACTCGGGATTCTGCCTCTCGTCGTTCTCTACGTAGTGTTCTCACGACAATTCGTTCGGGGCCTGAGCCAAGGGGTCGGCAAGTGACGGGAAGAGCGGCGAGGATGCTGCCGCCCTTCTCCAGCTACTGAAGAGCGCGCTGAGCATCAGCCCGCAAGCTTGCCGCCATCGACGGCAAGCGAGTGACCGGTCAGAAAAGACGCCTGCGGCGACGCCAGGAAGACAATCGCCGCCGCCACTTCTTCCGAATGGCCGAGACGACGCATCGGCACATATGACTTCAGGTAATCGAGACGGTCATTCGATCCGCCCGTCAGGCGGTCAAGGAATCCGGTCTGGATAGGGCCGGGGGCCACGGCATTGACGCGAATGGCCGTGGTTGCGACCTCGAGGGCCGCCGATTTCGTCAGGCCTTCCACCGCGTGCTTGCTGGCGACATAGACGGATCCGTTCGGTGTTCCAACCTTGCCCAGCACAGAGGATACATTGATGATGCTGCCGGTTCCCTGCTCCTTCATCACACGCAATTCATGCTTCATGCTGAGCAGGGTGCCTAGCACATTGGTGTCGAAAGTCGCCGCGTAAGTTTCGGCAGTCTGCGCCGTTACCGGCCCGAACGCACCTTCGGTGCCGGCGTTGTTGACGGCGACGTCGAGACGGCCGAAGCGGGCCACGGTTTGGTCGATGAGCGACTCGACTTCCTGATCATGGCGGACATCGGCACGAACAAATTCGGCCTCGGCGCCCATGGCGCGGAGTTGCTCGACAAGCTCGCGGCCAAGTTCGTCGCGGCGGCCGGAGACCACAAGGCGGGCGCCATCGCGGCCAAAAGCAATCGCCGTCGCGCGGCCTATACCGGTAAGCGCACCGGTGATCAAAACAACAGGAGCAGACATCGGAAAACCCTTTCAAGCCTCGGCGGAAATCGCGCAAGGTGAATAATATGTACGTACGTACATTTGTAGGTGTCAACAAAAATGTACGATCGTACACTATGCTTCTGTGCGGAGATGGTCAGTGGAGCGGGCGGAGTACGATCGAGAAGAGCACCGTTTCAAGCCGTTCGATCGGCTCCGGGCTGCGCTGAGATTTGCTGAGCAGCACCGCTCCCTGATGCGAGGAGACGATGAACCCGGCGACCTGCCGGCAATCGATATCCGGGGCCACTTCTCCGGCCTTGACGGCCGCCTCTATGCAATAGGCGACTGCATCGGTGAGGCCAGCGACGATCTCGTTGACGCGCTGACGTATGGCGTCGCCAGCCACGCCGGTTTCGGCAATGAAGTTGCCGAGCAGGCCTCCGAGAGGGCCGCCGCAGCTTCCCTTCGAACGGCTGCCGGCAATATATTCCCGAAGCCGCATCAATGGCGGCTTCGCGTCGTTGCGCAGCGTATCGAGCACGACATTCTGGCTGTTGGCGAAATAGAGTTCGACGATCTCGAGCCCGAACGCTTCCTTGGAAACGAAATGATTGGTGAAGGAGCCCAGGGGCACGCCAGCTGCGCTGACAATGCTGCGCACCGAGGCGGACGAGAAACCGACCTCGTCGACGACCTTAAGGCCTTCCCTCAGAATTTTTTCGCGGTTCGACAGCTTCGCCATGGCTGCAATATGCTAAGACCGGCGCGGATCGTCAATGAGTGGTGGTAAGGGCTCTACCGGGAGTCATTGAGTCTCCTGCCTCAATAACGGCGATGCGCCTTGGCCTATGCTATCGCATGGAGCTCGGCGCAGGCATCGTCAATCCGCTCCGCCGTCGTCATCGGTGCTGAATTCGGAAGCGAGTTCGCGCCTGATAAAGTCGGCGAAGGTTCTCGCTTTGCTACTCGCCGTGCGTCCGCTCGGGAAGACCGCCCAGAGATCGATGGGCGGAAGATCCCAGTCCTGGAGGACGCGCCGGACCTTGCCGGAGGCCAGTTCGGGCGCGAACATCCATTCAGAGGCGACGGCCAGTCCCATTCCGGCAAAGACCGCTTCGCGAACACCCTCGGCTGCGGTCAACCGGATGCGCCCCTTGATGGTCACGGCGCTTTGAACCAGCCCCTGGCTGAAGTTCCAGACAGTGCCGCCGCTGCGCAGATCGTAGACGACGGCTTGATGTGCCCCCAGGTCCGCAGGAGAGGTGGGCTCACCGTGGCTTTCAAAATACTCCGGTGAGGCGACCACGACGCGCGGGCTCTGTCCGACCTTGCGGGCGGTCAGCGATGAATCCTGCAGATCTCCCATTCGCAAAGCGATGTCGATACCGGCTTCGACAAGATCGACGTTGCGATCGTCCATGAATACTTCGATATCGAGATCGGGGTGCATGGCCAGGAATTTTGGCAAGTGGGGAACCACGTGGAGCCGCATGAATGTCACCGCGCCGCTGATCCGCAGCCGGCCGTTGAGAGCGGCACCTGAGCCCCGCGCCTTGGCCTCGGCCTCGTCGGCCTCTTCGACAGCGCGCTTGGCGTGCTCGTAAAAATTCTCGCCCGCCTCCGTGGGCATCAGGCCTTGCGTCGTCCGCAACAGCAGCCTGGTGCCGACGCGTTCTTCCAGTTGGGCGATCATCTTGGAAATTGCAGGTTGTCCGACACGCAACTGTCGCGCGGCACCGGTGAATGATCCGGTATCGACGACGCGCACAAAGGCGTCCATGGCAGCGAGCCGGTTCATGGGGTATTCCTCCTTGGAATGATGCATATGTCTCCATCGCGGCTTCCCCCGTCAAGTCCACGCGCGCAAATAATGCGCGGTGCTCGATGCGGCAGCATCCCCATCAATTCTCCAGAGTGGAAACCACGATGATCGAAGTCTATGCCTTTGCGACGCCCAACAGTGTTCGCGTGCCTATCGCCCTTGAAGAGCTCAGGCTTGCTTATGAGCTCAAGCCTATCAACGTCCGCAAGGGCGAGCAGAAACTGCCGGACTACCTGGCCATCAACCCCAATGGCAAGGTTCCTCTGCTGATCGATAGCAACGGCCCCGATGGGGAGCCCATTACCATCAGTGAATCCGGGGCGATCCTTGTCTATCTCGCTGAAAAGACCGGAAAGCTGATTCCGGGCGACGGCACAGGCCGCGCCCGTGTCTTCGAACAGATGTTCTTCCACCTGACCGGAATTGGCCCAGCCTTTGGGCAACTCGGCTTCTTCAAGCGGCAGGCGGCCGAGCAGATCCCATTGGCGATCGCAAGATTCCAGGCCGAGGCTGAACGCGTCCTCGCCGTGCTCGAAGGCGTGCTTCAGGAGCGCAAATTTGTTGCCGGAGACCAGTTCACGATCGCCGACATCGTGCATTTCGGGTGGCTGTGGCGTCGCGAATTTGCAGGCATAGACTTCGAGAAGACGCCAAACATTGCGCGCTGGTATGGCGAGATCGATGCGCGTCCTGCGGTCAAACGCGCGATCGAGAAAGTCACGGCATTGGTTCCTGCGACATGACCGCTTCGAAAGCAGATCGGGCCGGTCTTTCCTAGTCAGGATCGTCCTCAACTGACGGCTTGCAATCAAAGAAACACAAGGCGCGTGCCTGGCGACGGCGCGCGCCTTTGGCGCACTGAGAGATCGTCCCGCAAAGGGGAGAGAGTTCTGACGTATTCCATTATGGAATAATCTATAGTCGGGTTTGGCGTCTACAACGCAGCTTTTGCTGAATTTATCTGATTGGCAGGCACCCGCCGGGTGCCATCCCGCGTGAAAGACTGAACAGTCGGCAAGCGCGGGTCCAGCAGATCAATTCGAAGGATAATTCCATGAGCAAGAAGTTGGATGGCAAGGTTGCCGTTGTGACCGGCGGCAGCGCCGGCATCGGGCTGGGCATCGCAAAGCAGTTCGCCGTAGAAGGTGCACTTGTCTACATTACCGGCCGCCGTCAAAGCGAACTCGACAAGGCCGTCGCCGTAATCGGCCACGGCGCCATCGCGGTGCAGGCCGACGCGTCGAAGCTCGGCGATCTCGATAAGCTCTACGAGATCGTGAAGAAGAATAGCGGCCATATCGACACTCTCGTCCTCAATGCCGGCTTCTACGAGTTCATGAAGTTCGGCGACATCACCGAAGAGCATTTCGACAAGACCTACAATACCAACGTGCGCGGGCTTCTTTTCGCTTTCCAGAAGGCCTTGCCGGTCTTGCGCGACGGTGCGTCCGTAATCCTGACGGGATCCATTGCGGCATCGAAGGGCATCCCGAACATGTCGGTCTATTCTTCGACCAAGGCGGCCATCCGCAGTCTCGTTCGCGGCTGGATCATCGACACGAAGGAGCGCGGTTTCCGCATCAACGTCTTGAGCCCGGGTCATACCGTGACGCCTGGTCTTTCTGGGTTGATCCCGGCCGAGGCTTACGAGGGAATCACCGCGACGATCCCGCTCGGTCGCATGGGCACGCCCGACGATATGGGCAAGACGGCCGTGTTCCTCGCATCCGACGACAGCGCGTTCATCACCGGCGTCCAACTCGACGTCGATGGCGGTGTCGCCCAGTACTAAGCATGATGCGGGCGGGCCAATGGTCCGCCCGCTTTTACCTCTGAAGCCCCGGTTTCTAGGCGTCTTTAAACGGCCTAGTTGCGCCCCGATCTTGGCTGCTCGCAAGCCGGTGATCTCCTTGTGGAAAAAACCACATTGGAAAAATCCAGTAAAATCATTTGCATAATTTTCTTTCGGCGGTTCAGCGGGTTCCCCGCCGCAGCCAATTTCGTAGCAGACATCGCGGCGACGAGCTTCTGCCCTTGACGGCGAAAGTTTCTTGGGAAATGCTAAGATGTCAGACCAATTTAAGGTCGACTGCCTGACAAGAAAAATGGGGAACCATGAAGGCAAATGTGAGCGACAGGCCGGTGATCCGGCCGCTTCCGGCGATCGACCGGGCGCGTCAGGTGACTGAGGCGCTGGCGCATTACGTCGAGGATGCGAAGCTGAAGGCGGGCGACCGCTTGCCGGCAGAGCGCGAGCTTATGTCTGCCCTGGCCGTTGGCCGTTCCACCATCCGCGAAGCCATCCGCCACTTCCAGGCGCTCGGCGTCATCGAAACCCGCAAGGGCAGCGGTACCTACCTGCTGAAACCGGTTTCGAAGGCGACCATTCATGTGCCGCTCTCCTTCGAAGGCGCCAATCTGCGCGATGCGCTGCTGCAGACGCTTGAGGTTCGCCGCGGCATCGAATGCGAGGCGGCGATGGTGGCAGCCCGCAAGCGCACGGCCAGTGACCTCGTGAATATCGAAGAGAAACTGAACGAGATGGAGCGCGTCCACATCGCCAAGGGCACGTCGGGTCCGGAGGATCTGGCGTTCCATATGGCGGTCTATGACGCGACGCATAATCCGATGTTCGGCCAGCTTCTGGAGCAGATGCGCGAGACCTTCGTCCGTTTCTGGACCCACCCGTTCGACCGCCAGGATTTTGCCCGCCGATCCTTCCCGTTCCACCGTACGCTTTTCAACGCGATCGCCGCCAAGGATCCCCAGGCGGCGCGTGAGGAAACACTGAAGATTCTCGACGTTGTCGAGGAAGACATCAAGGAAATGTCCAAATGAGCAACTCGCTCGATCCCATCGAACTCGCTTCGCTGATCACCGCCCATGATGAAGGCAATTTTGCCGAAGCGGTGGTGCCGCCGATTTTTCAGACATCGCTTTTCACCTTCTCCGATTACGACGACATGATCGCCTCCTATCGCGGCGAGAAGGTACGGCCGATCTATACGCGCGGCCTCAACCCGACGGTGCGCATGTTCGAGGAGATGCTGGCCAAGCTTGAGGGCGCGGAAGATGCGCTCGGTTTTGCAAGTGGCATGGCGGCGATCTCGTCTGCCGTGCTTTCCTTCGTCGAGCCAGGTGATCGCATCGTCGCCGTCAAGCATGTCTATCCCGATGCCTTCCGCCTGTTCGGCACCATCTTGAAGCGCATGAAGGTCGAGGTGACCTATGTCGATGGCCGGGACGAGGAAGAAGTCGCCAAGGCGCTTCCGGGCGCCAAGGTCTTCTACATGGAAAGCCCGACCAGCTGGGTGATGGAAGCCCATGATGTCGGCGCGCTGGCGGCGCTTGCGAAGAAGCATGGCGTCGTCACCATGATCGACAACAGCTGGGCGAGCCCGATCTTCCAGCGGCCGATCACGCTGGGCGTCGATCTCGTCATCCATTCGGCCTCAAAATATCTCGGCGGTCACAGCGACGTGGTCGCCGGGGTCGTCGCGGGCTCCAAGGACATGATCGCCCGTATCAAGGCGGAAGCCTATCCCTATCTCGGCGGCAAGCTCTCACCCTTCGACGCCTGGCTCTTGATCCGCGGTCTGCGCACTCTGCCGATCCGCATGAAAGCGCACGAGACTGCGGCGATGACCATTGCTCAGCGGCTGCAGGCGCTCGACGTGGTCGAGCAGGTCTGCCATCCGGGCCTCGCCAACCGCCTGCCAGCTGGACTCAACGGCACGTCGGGCCTGTTCTCCTTCATCTTCCGCGAAGGCGTCGATATCCGCGCCTTCGCCGATCACCTCAAGCTCTTCAAACTGGGCGTGAGCTGGGGTGGACACGAAAGCCTGATCGTACCGGGCGAGGTGGTGCTTCAGCAGAAGGCGCAACCGAACTCCGCGCATACCTTTGGCATTCATGCGCGGTCCGTACGTCTCCATGTCGGCCTCGAAGGGACCGAGGCGCTGTGGAGAGACATCGAGGAGGCGCTCGCCGCCGCTTCGTGACGACAATAGTGAGAGAAACACCTTCAACAAAAGGGGAACTGAGCATGAAAAGACTGATAACCGCAACGCTCTTCGCCACCATGATGGCAGGAACGGCCTTCGCCGACACGACGCTGAAACTCGTCGAGGTCATCACCAGCCCGGAACGCACCGAGACGCTGAAGTCGATCGTCGGCAAGTTCGAAGCCGCCAATCCGGGCACCAAGGTCGAGATCATCTCGCTGCCCTGGAATGAAGCGTTCCAGAAATTCGCGACCATGGTATCGGCAGGCGATACGCCTGACGTCATGGAAATGCCGGATACCTGGCTGTCGCTCTATGGCAATAATGGCATGCTCGAAAGCCTCGAGCCCTATCTTGCCAAGTGGGAGCACACCAAGGACCTGACGCCGCGCGCGCTTGAACTCGGCCGCGACGTCAAGAAGACCGCGTACATGCTGCCCTACGGCTTCTATCTGCGCGCCATGTTCTATAACAAGAAGCTGCTTGCCGAAGCCGGCGTGAAAGAACCGCCGAAGACGATGGAGGAGTTCACCAAGGCTTCCGAAGCCGTCTCCAAGATTTCGGGCAAGTACGGCTACTGCATGCGCGGCGGCCCGGGCGGTCTGAACGGCTGGATGATCTTCGCCGCATCGATGGCCGGATCCAACAAGTATTTCAACGAAGACGGCACCTCGACCATGAACAGCGAAGGCTGGGCAAAGGGTCTGGAATGGATGGTCGATTTCTACAAGAAGGGCTATGCGCCTAAGGATAGCGTCAACTGGGGCTTCAACGAAGTCGTCGCCGGCTTCTACTCTGGCACCTGCGCCTTCCTCGACCAGGATCCGGACGCTCTGATCGCCATTGCCGAGCGCATGAAGGCCGAAGACTTCGGCGTCATGCCGCTGCCGAAAGGCCCCGATGGCAAGTCGTTCCCGACCATCGGCTATGCCGGCTGGTCGATGTTCACGACGAGCCAGAACAAGGACCTTTCCTGGAAGCTGATCGAAACCCTCGAAAGCCCGGATGGCAACATCGAGTGGAACAAGAAGATCGGCGCTCTGCCGGCCTATACGGCAGCCGAGAAGGACCCGTTCTACGCCGGTGACCAGTTCAAGGGCTGGTTCCAGGAACTCGCGGACAAGGACACGGTCCCGACCGTGATGCCGACCTACCTCGAAGAATTCGCCTTCTTCAAGGATTCTCTGGCGATCAAGACCTCTCAGCAGGCCCTCCTCGGCGACATCACGCCGAAGGATCTGGCCGACCAGTGGGCTGATTACCTGACCAAGGCTCAGCAGAAGTTCCTGGCGAAAAAGTAAGCCAGAACTGAACAAGCAGCCCCCTCATCCGGCCCTTCGGGCCACCTTCTCCCCAGCGGGGAGAAGGTGCCGGCAGGCGGATGAGGGGGCGGCACCCGCTTTGGGTCCCTACAGTTTAATACGGAAAGCCGACCACCGATGACCATGACCGCCGATACGCACAGGCGCCGCGACCGCAGGCCGTTGCGGAAGCGTCTCGCCGATGCCTCCGAGCCATATCTTTACAGCGCGCCTTCGCTGATCCTCATCATCGGGGTCATGATGGTGCCGCTCGTGATCGGCATCTCCTATGCGTTTCGCGATATCCAGCTGCTGAACCCGTTCTCCGGCGGCTTCATCGGCATCGAGCATTTCCGCGAACTCTCCAAGGATGCCGCCTTCTATGGCGCGCTGAAGAATACCCTGTGGTGGACCGGCGCTTCCGTCATCCTGCAATTTGCCTTCGGCCTTATCCTGGCGCTGCTACTCGACAAGCCGTTCTGGGGCAGGGGCATCGTTCAGGCGCTGGTCTTCCTGCCCTGGGCCGTTCCGTCCTTCCTCGCCGGTCTCAACTGGGCTTGGCTCTTCAATCCGGTCATCGGCCCGATCCCGCATTGGCTCTACGCGATGGGTCTGATGAGCGAGCCGGGGAATATTCTGTCCGATCCGCAATATGCGATGTGGGGCCCGATTATCGCCAATGTCTGGTGGGGCATTCCGTTCTTTGCGATCACGCTGCTTGCCGCGCTGCAGGCGATCCCGCGCGACCTCTACGAGGCGGCCTCGATCGACGGCGCCGGCTGGTTCCAGCGTTTTGGTTCGATCACCCTGCCGTTCCTGGCACCGACCATCGCGATCACCGTGCTTCTGCGCACCGTCTGGATTTCCAATTTCGCCGATCTGATCGTCGTCATGACCGGCGGCGGCCCGGCCGACCGCACGCAGATCGTCGCCAGCTATATCTTCACCCAGGCCTTCAAGCGGCTGGATTTCGGCTATGCCTCGGCGATCGCGCTGGTGCTGCTGGCTTTGCTGCTTGCCTATTCCATGCTGATCATCCTGCTGCGGCAGACGCTGCTGAACAAGGATTGAGACCATGAAGCGATCCATCATCCCCACCATCGCGCATCGCCTGGCGATCCTCTGCTACATCGCCTTCGCGCTGTTCCCGCTCTACTGGCTGCTGAAGGTGTCGGTAACGCCGAACGATCTTCTCTATTCGGAAGGCGTGCGCATGTGGCCGTCGCGCACGACATGGGAGCATTATTCCTTTGTGCTGCAGCACAGTGCCTTCCCGACCTTCTTCAAGAACAGCCTGATCGTCTCGGGTTCGACGGCGATTACCGTGACAATCTGCGCGTCGTTGTCGGGCTATGCCCTGTCGCGCTTCAATTTCCGCGCCAAATACTGGATCGTGGCGCTGATGCTTTTGACCCAGATGTTCCCGCTCGTCATGCTGGTGGCGCCGATCTTCAAGATCCTGACACCGCTGCATCTGACCAACAGCCTGACCGGCCTCGTCATCGTCTACACCGCCTTCAACGTGCCCTTCGCCACCTTCCTGATGCAGTCCTTCTTCGACGGCATTCCGAAGGATCTCGAAGAGGCGGCGATGATCGATGGCGCTACCCAGTTCACGGCATTCCGGCAGATCATCCTGCCGCTGACGCTGCCGGGGATCGCGGCGACGCTCGGCTTCGTCTTCACCGCGGCCTGGAGCGAGTTGCTCTTCGCGCTGATGCTGATCAACGGCAACGACGCGGCGACCTTCCCGGTCGGGCTTCTCACCTTCGTCTCGAAATTCTCCGTGGATTTCGGGCAGATGATGGCGGCGGGCGTCATGGCGCTCATTCCGGCCGGCCTCTTCTTCCTGCTCATCCAACGTTATCTCGTGCAGGGCCTGACGGCCGGCGCGGTCAAGGGTTAGTCACATGGCATCGATCGATATCAAGAACGTCAAAAAAGCTTATGGCCATGTGCAGGTGCTGCACGACGTCGACCTGGAGATCAAAGACGGCGAATTCGTCGTCCTCGTCGGCCCGTCCGGCTGCGGCAAGTCCACGCTGCTGCGCATGATCGCCGGCCTGGAAGAGGTTACCGGCGGCGAGATCCGCATTGCCGGAAATCGCGTCAACGAACTGCATCCGAAGGACCGCGACATCGCCATGGTGTTCCAGTCCTACGCGCTTTATCCGCACATGAATGTCGCGGGCAACATGAGCTACAGCCTGAAGCTCCGGAAGACGGCGAAGGAAAAGATTGCTAGCGCCGTGGGTTCGGCCGCCTCCAAGCTCGGCCTCGACCCATTGCTGGAACGCCGTCCGAAGGCTCTCTCGGGCGGCCAGCGCCAGCGCGTTGCCATGGGCCGCGCCATCGTCCGCCAGCCGAAGGCCTTCCTGTTCGACGAGCCGTTGTCGAACCTCGATGCCCGCCTGCGCGAACAGATGCGCGCCGAAATCAAGAAGCTGCACGGCGATCTGAAGGCGACCTCGATCTACGTCACCCACGACCAGATCGAGGCGATGACGCTTGCGGACCGCATCGTTGCCATGCATGGCGGCGTGGTGCAGCAGGTCGGCAGCCCGCTCGAACTCTACGACCGTCCGGCCAATCTTTTCGTCGCCGGTTTCATCGGCTCGCCGGGCATGAATTTCCTTGAGGCGATCTATGAGAACGGTGGCGCAAAGCTGAAGGATGGCACGGTCGTCCCGCTGCTTTCGCCCCTGTCGCTTGCCAATGGCTCGAAGATCACCCTCGGCATCCGCCCGGAACACGTCGTCATGTCCTCAGGCGGCGCCGGCATGAGCGCCGATGTCGAACTCATCGAACCGACAGGCTTCGGTATCATCCTGCACCTGTCGCTGCACGGCCTGCCGTTTAAGGTCTTCACGCTCAACCGCGAATCGCTGACAGCCGGACCGAAGGTCAACGTGACCTTCCCGGCAGAGCATCTGCATATCTTTGACGAGGCGGGTAACCGGGCGAGCTAAAGCCGCCCGGCGAGAGGATCAGCTCCGCAGACCCGGCGCTTCCTGGCCGGTGCGCTCGACATATTCGGTATAGCCGCCGCCATACTGGTGGATGCCATCCGGCGTCAGTTCCAGCACGCGGTTGGAGAGCGCTGCCAGGAAGTGACGGTCGTGCGAGACGAAGAGCATGGTGCCTTCGTAATCGGCGAGCGCCTTGATCAGCATTTCCTTGGTGTCGAGGTCGAGGTGGTTGGTCGGCTCGTCGAGAACCAGGAGGTTCGGCGGGTCGAACAGCATCTTGGCCATGACCAGACGCGCCTTTTCGCCGCCGGACAGAACGCGGCACTTCTTCTCCACATCGTCGCCCGAGAAACCGAAGCAGCCGGCGAGCGCGCGCAGCGGCGCCTGGCCTGCGAGCGGGAAGGAATCTTCCAGCCATTCGAGAACCGTGCGCTCGCCGTCCAGAATGTCCATGGCGTGCTGCGCGAAATAGCCGAGTTTGACGCTGGCGCCGAGCGCCACGCTGCCCTGGTCCGGTTCGGTTGAGCCGGTGACCAGCTTCAGTAGCGTCGATTTTCCGGCGCCGTTGACGCCCATGATGCACCAGCGCTCCTTGCGGCGGACCATGAAGTCCAAGCCTTCATAGATGCTGCGGCTGCCGTATTTCTTATGCACGTTCTTGATGTTGATGACATCTTCGCCAGAACGCGGCGCCGGCAGGAATTCGAAGGCGACGGTCTGGCGGCGGCGCGGCGGCTCGACGCGTTCGATCTTGTCGAGCTTCTTCACGCGGCTCTGCACCTGTGCGGCATGCGAAGCGCGGGCCTTGAAGCGCTCGATGAACTTGATTTCCTTGGCAAGCATCGCCTGCTGGCGTTCGAACTGCGCCAACTGCTGCTTTTCGTTCTGCGCCCGCTGGTTCTCATAGAAACCGTAGTCGCCGGAATAGGTGTTCAGCGAACCGGCATCGATCTCGATGATCTTGGTGACGATGCGGTTGAGGAATTCGCGGTCGTGCGAGGTCATCAGCAGCGCGCCGTCGTAATTCTTCAGAAAGGCCTCGAGCCAGATCAGGCTTTCGAGATCGAGATGGTTCGATGGTTCGTCGAGCAGCATCACGTCGGGGCGCATCAGGAGGATGCGGCCGAGCGCCACGCGCATCTTCCAGCCGCCCGAAAGCGCGCCGACATCGCCGTCCATCATTTCCTGGGTGAAGCTCAGGCCATCGAGCACTTCGCGGGCACGGCCCTCCAGCGCGTAGCCGTCGAGTTCCTCGTAGCGGGCCTGCACTTCGCCATAGCGCTCGATGATGGCGTCCATCTCGTCCATGCGGTCGGGGTCGGACATCGCCGCCTCGAGATCGCGCAACTCGGCGGCGACTTCGCTGACCGGGCCGGCACCTTCCATGACTTCGGCCACGGCGCTGCGGCCTGACATCTCGCCGACATCCTGGTTGAAATAACCAACGGTCATGCCCTTTTCGACAGAGATCTGCCCTTCGTCGGGGATTTCCTCGCCGGTGATCATACGAAACAGCGTCGTCTTGCCGGCGCCGTTCGGGCCGACGAGACCGATCTTCTCGCCCTTGTTCAGGGCGGCTGACGCCTCGATGTAGAGAATACGGTGGCTGTTCTGCTTGCTGATATTTTCGATGCGGATCATGGAGGAGCGGGTACCTGAAAAGTTGTTGCGGCGCGCTTATCATGCGCCGCAGCATTTGTCGCGATTTTCCTTCCGTCGGGGTCTCAGAAGACCTGGCGGAGGATGACGAAGAGCACGAAGGCGATGGCGATCGAGGCGGGCAGGGTGAGCACCCAGGCCATCAGCATGTTGCGTACGGTCGACCACTGAAGGCCCGAGCCGTTCGCCGCCATGGTTCCGGCAACGCCCGACGACAGCACATGCGTCGTCGAGACGGGCAGACCGAAATGATCGGCGGCGCCGATCGTCACCATGGCCACGACTTCGGCGGCCGCACCCTGTCCATAGGTCAGGTGCGTCTTGCCGATCTTCTCGCCGACGGTGACGACGATGCGCTTCCAGCCGACCATGGTGCCGAGCCCGAGCGCGATGGCAACGGCGATCTTCACCCAGAGTGGGATGAACTTCGTCGCGTTGTCGACCGCCTTGTGATAGCCGGTCACTGCCTGCAGGTCAGCGTCATCCATCGGCAGCAGCTTCTGCTTGTCGATCAGCTTCAGCGCTTCACCGATCAGATAGATGTCGTTGCGTACGTTGCCGACGAGATTGGTCGGCACCGCTTCCAGCGTCGGGAAGGCGGCGACTTCGGCACTCGTCTGGTGGATATATTGCTGCAGGGCAGGCGTTGTCGTATCCGTCCAGGTCTTGGTCTTCACCGCATTGCTGACTTCTGCCTTGTAGTCGGTGACGGTGACGCCGGGCTTCACATATTTGCCGAGTGCCGTTCCACCTGTGCGGAGGCCTGCTTGTAGGCTTCCAGGTAGTTGACATCGGGCGTGCGGTTCAGCGCGAAGGCCGTCGGCACGAGGCCGATCAGGATCAGCATGATGAGACCCATGCCCTTCTGGCCATCGTTCGATCCGTGCGCGAAGCTGACGCCGGTGCAGGTGAAGATCAGGATGGCGCGGATCCAGAGCGGCGGTGGCTGGTTGCCCTTCGGTTCCTCATAAAGCTCTTTCTTGCGAACGAGAAATTTCATGATGACGAGCAGGATCGCCGAGAGGCCGAAGCCGATCAGCGGCGAGATCAGCAGCGAGAGGCCGATATTGGTCGCCTGCGACCAGTCGACACCGCTGGTGGCGCTGCCTGCCGGGGCCAGGAACTGGTTGGCAAGGCCGACGCCGATGATCGAGCCGACCAGCGTGTGCGAACTCGACGACGGCGGACCGAGATACCAGGTGCCGAGGTTCCAGACGATGGCGGCGATGAGCAGGGCGAAGACCATTGCCAGACCGGAGCCGGAGCCGACCTGCAGTATCAGTTCCACTGGGAGCAGCGCCAGAATCCCGAAGGCGACGGCGCCCGACGATGTCAGAACGCCGAGGAAATTGAAGAAGCCGGACCAGATGACCGCCAGTTCGGCGGGCATGGAGCGGGTGTAGATCACGGTCGCCACGGCGTTTGCCGTATCGTGAAAGCCGTTGACGAACTCAAAGCCGAGCGCGATCAGCAGGGCCAGTCCGAGGAGTATCCACGGAACGGCGGCGGCGGCTTCCGTCAGGTCGCGGCCGAGCGCATAGGCCACGTATCCGAGGCCGACGAGAAGAATGAGCAGAAAGACCGGTATGAACCATTTGCCCGCACTCGACGAGTGCAGCGGATGGCTACCGGACTGAGGCATTGGGTGATCGGGGGCGATATCAGCCATGTCCTTGTCCTTTCATGGAAAAGCATCCAAAACTACGTCCCGCCCATGAACCTTGCGTGACACAACTTTTCGGTAATGCGGCCCTGCGTTCTCGCGCATCTGCAATTGTCACATTACTGTCGTCAAACCCTGTTGATGTGGCGCCGATCAAAGGGACAGGACCATGACTCAGGAAGAAATCGACCAGCTCCGCCGCATCAAGGACGAGATCGCAGACAGTTTCGATGAGGAACTGGAAATGCAGATGGAGGAGGACCGTCTCGACGATCTCGTCGCCGAGAACCTTCCAGGCGGCATCGAGGACGTACTGGAGCGGAAAACCTATTTCCGCGAGCTTTTCCGCCTTCAGCATGAGCTGGTGAAGCTGCAGGACTGGGTGCAACACAAGAAGCTGAAAGTCGTCGTGCTGTTCGAAGGCCGCGATTCCGCCGGCAAGGGCGGGGCGATCAAGCGCGTCACGCAGCGCCTCAATCCGCGCGTCTGCCGCGTCGTCGCCCTTCCGGCGCCGACCGAGCGCGAGCGGAATCAGTGGTATTTCCAGCGCTACACGCCGCACCTTCCTTCAGCTGGCGAAATGGTTCTGTTCGACCGCAGCTGGTACAACCGCGCCGGCGTCGAGCGCGTGATGGGTTTCTGCACCAAGGACGAGCTCGAAGAATTCTTCCGCTCGGTACCGGAATTTGAGCGCATGCTTGTTCGTTCCGGCATCATCCTCGTCAAATACTGGTTCTCGATCACCGACGAGGAGCAGGAATTCCGTTTCCGCATGCGTATCCAGGATCCGCTGAAGCAGTGGAAGCTGTCGCCGATGGATCTTGAAAGCCGCGTGCACTGGGAAGAATACACCAAGGCCAAGGAAGAGATGCTCGACCGGACCCATATTCCGGAAGCACCATGGTGGGTGGTCCAGGCCGTCGACAAGAAGCGCGCGCGCCTCAACATGATCGCCCATCTTCTGCAGCATATCCCCTACGCGGATGTGCCGAAGGACAATATCGTCCTGCCGCCGCGCGTGCGCCACGACGACTATTCGCGCATACCGGTTCCGCCTGAGATGTACGTGCCGGAAATCTACTGAATGTGCCTGCGCGGGCGGTCGCACCGCCCGCAGCCGTCATCCTCGGCGCTGTGCCGAGGATCTAACGATACCCTACGTCGCGGTTGCAGATGCTCGGGACAAGCCCGAGCCTGACGAAGTGACGGTCAGCCCTTCCTGAACAGCTTCCAGCGCGTCGGCCGGAAGGCGATATGCTTGCTGTCGAGGACTTCGGTCTGTGATGGCGGAACTTCCAGCTCGATATGCTGGTGCCCCCTGCCGATATCGATTTCGATATGCCTTGTTCCCGCAACGCGGCGGCTGGAGGCGAGCGTGCCGGGGATGCCGCCACGGTTTGCATCCAGCAATTCGATATCGTGCGGGCGGAAATAGAGCTGCGCCTCGCCGTCCGGCTCGCCATCGGCCTTCAGACCGAGCGTCCGGCCCTCGAACAGGATGTCGCCGCCGACGATCTTGACGTTCAAACAGTTCGACTGGCCGACGAAACCGAAGACGAAGGGTGAGTTCGGACGATCGTAGACTTCGTCCGGCGTGCCGACCTGTTCGATCGCACCCTGGCTCATGACGACGACGCGGTCTGCCAGCTCCATTGCTTCGTCCTGGTCGTGGGTGACGAAGACCGTGGTGTGGCCGGTGCGGTCGTGGATTTCGCGCAGCCATTTGCGCAGGTCCTTGCGCACCTGGGCGTCGAGCGCGCCGAAAGGCTCGTCGAGCAAAAGCACGTTCGGTTCGACCGCCATGGCGCGTGCGAGCGCCACGCGCTGACGCTGGCCACCGGAAAGCTGAGCGGGATAGCGCTTTTCGAGGCCTGAGAGCTGGACGAGATCCAGCAATTCGAGCGCCCGCTTGCGGATTTCGGCCTTCGGCGGACGGCGGGCGCCGTCACGCACCTTGAGGCCGAAGGCGACGTTGTCGAGCACCGTCATGTGGCGGAACAAGGCATAGTGCTGGAACACGAAACCGATATTTCGTTCCTGCACCGTCTTCTTCGAAGCATCCTCGTCGCCGAAGAAAACCTTGCCCTCGGTCGGGCTTTCGAGGCCGGCGATCAGGCGAAGGAGTGTCGTCTTGCCGGAACCGGAAGGGCCGAGCAGCGCGATCAGCTCGCCCGAGCGGATATCGAGCGAAACGTCGTGCAGGGCCGGAAACCGGTCGAATTCCTTGCGTATGTTTTGAACGCGTACTTCCATTCTCAATCCTTCAGTGCCGCCGGCTGGCGGCGATTTCCGCGCTGTATCGCATTTCGAGCAGCGTTTTCAAAACAAGGGTCACGAGGGCAAGCAGGGCAAGCAGTGTCGCGACGGCAAAGGCGCCGGTAAAATTATACTCGTTGTAGAGGATTTCCACCTGCAGCGGCATCGTGTTGGTCTGGCCGCGGATATGGCCGGAGACAACGGAGACGGCGCCGAACTCACCCATGGCGCGAGCGTTGCAGAGCAGCACGCCGTAGAGCAGGCCCCACTTGATGTTCGGCAACGTCACGTACCAGAAGGTCTGCCAGCCGCTGGCACCGAGCGACAGTGCTGCTTCTTCATCGGCCGTTCCCTGTTCCTGCATCAGCGGGATCAGTTCGCGGGCGACGAAGGGGAAGGTCACGAACATCGTGGCCAGGATAAGCCCCGGCACGGCGAACAGGATCTTGATGCTATGCGCATCGAGCCATTTCCCGAGATAGGTATTGGCGCCGAACAGGAGTACGAAGACGAGACCCGAGATAACGGGCGACACCGAGAAGGGCAGGTCGATCAGCGTCGTCAGAAACGCCTTGCCCTTGAACTCGAACTTGGCGATCGCCCAGGCCGCGGCGACGCCGAAGACAACGTTCAGCGGCACGCTGATGCCTGCGACGATCAGGGTCAGCCGGATCGCTGAGAAGGTTTCTGCATCCTGCAGCGCCTGGAAGAACGGCGGAACGCCCTTGCGGAAGGCTTCGACGAAGACGGCGGCCAGCGGCAGAAACAGGATCAGCAGCAGGAAGACCAGCGACAACAGGATCAGCGCCCAGCGCGCCAGCCTGCTTTCCGTCACGACGGAAGCAACCTTCGGAGAGGCGGAGACAGTATCAAGCGCCATGTCCGTACCTCCGTCTGCGCCAGCTCTGAATGAGATTGATGACCAGCAGCATGATGAACGAGATGATGAGCATGAGGGCCGCAATGCCGGTGGCGGCGGCGTAATTATACTCTTCGAGCTTGATGACGATCAGCAGCGGCGCGATCTCCGATTTGAACGGCAGGTTGCCGGCAATGAAGATGACCGATCCGTATTCGCCGACCCCGCGGGCGAAGGCGAGTGCAAAGCCCGTCAGCACGGCGGGCGCAAGGCCAGGCAGCAGCACGCGGGTGATCGTCTGGAAGCGGTTGGCGCCGAGCGTCGCCGCGGCCTCCTCCACTTCCTTGTCGATCTCTTCCATCACGGGCTGAACCGTGCGAACCACGAAAGGCAGGCCCACGAAGATGAGGGCGACGACGATACCGGCCGGGGTGAAGGCGATCTTGATGCCGAGCGGCGCCAGAAACTGGCCGACCCAGCCGTTCGGCGCGTAGAGCGTCGTCAGCGCGATACCGGCGACGGCCGTCGGCAGTGCGAAGGGGAGATCGACCATGGCGTCGATGATGCGCTTGCCGGGGAAGCGGTAGCGGACCAGCACCCAGGCGAGGATGACACCGAAGACGGCATTAATGCAGGCGGCAATGAAGGCGCCGCCGAAGCTGATGCGCAGGGCATTCACAGTGCGCGGATCGAGCGCAATCGACAGGAACTTCTCCCAGCCGAGTTCGCTCGAACGCCATGCGAGCCCCGACAAGGGGATCAGGATCAGAAGGGTGAGCCAGGTCAAGGTTAAGCCGAGCGCCAATCCGAAACCCGGAATGACACTCGGCCGCTTCAACCGCCACCGTGAGGGGCTATGTGCGTTCATGAACTCTATTATTGGGCCGGCTTGTAGATCTGGTCAAATACCCCGCCGTCGCCGAAGAATTTCGGCTGGGCTTCCTTCCATCCACCGAAATCATCGATGGTGGCAAGCGTCAACTTCGGGAAGCGGGCGATATCTGCCGGATCGGCAGCTTCAGGCTTGATCGGGCGGTAGAAGTGCTTGGCAGCGATCTTCTGGCCTTCGTCCGAATAGAGGTAGTTCAGATAGGCTTCGGCAACCTTGCGGGTGCCCTTCTTGTCGACATTGCCGTCGACGATCGCAACCGGCGGATCGGCACGGATGGAGAAGGCCGGGGTCACGATTTCGAACTGGTCAGGACCGAGCTCTTCTAGCGAGAGATAGGCTTCGTTTTCCCAGGCGAGCAGAACGTCGCCGAGACCGCGCTGGACGAAGGTGGTGGTCGCGCCGCGTGCGCCGGTATCGAGAACCGGTACATGCTGCAGAAGCTTGGTCACATAGTCCTGTGCCTTGGCTTCGTCGCCGCCATTTGCCTGCTTGGCCCATGCCCAGGCTGCCAGGAAGTTCCAGCGGGCGCCGCCGGAGGTCTTCGGGTTCGGGGTGATGACCTGGACGTCGTCCTTGACGAGATCGGCCCAGTCCTTGATGCCCTTCGGGTTGCCCTTGCGGACCAGGAAGACGATCGTCGAGGTGTAGGGGGTGGAGTTGTTCGGGAACTTGGTTTTCCAGTCGGTCGGGATCTTGCCGGTCGCCTTGGCGATCGCGTCGATGTCGCCTTCAAGCGCCAGCGTCACAACGTCGGCTTCGAGGCCGTCGATAACCGAGCGGGCCTGTGCGCCGGAGCCGCCATGGGAGGCCTGGATCGTGACCGCTTCACCGGTATCCTTCTGCCACTTGGCAGCGAAGGCGGCATTGAAGTCCTTATACAATTCGCGCGTCGGGTCGTAGGACACGTTGAGAAGCTGCTGATCGGCAAAAGCCGGAGCAACGGCGCCGATGGCAACGCTACCGGCGAAGACCGCGGCGGCGAGAAGCCTTGTGATCCGAGTTGACTGCATGAAAAACCTCCTTCGTTTCTGCCGTAAACTCTATCAACTTAGTCGTATAATGAAACGAAAGTTCTTCCGGTTGGAACGTCGCTTTCTGGAATGTCATTTCATTTGCAAGAGGTTTCTGAAACGGACTTACCGGACAAGCCTTTGAACCTCTGCCAATTCAATTGCAGAATAGATCGCAGGGATGGTAGTTCAAGGCCTGTCAGCTCCGGGAGTCGGCGATGAAATCGGAATAGAGCTCGTCGGCGCTTCGCGCCTTCCGCATCGATGCCAGCACCCCTTCGGACTGCAGGCGCCGGGCGATCGCCGCCAGCACGTTCAGATATTCGCCGCGATTGTTCTCGCCGAAAAGCAGCATGAAGGCGATATCGGTGGGCACATCGTCGATCGCTTCGAAATCGAGCGGTTGGGCGAAGCGGACCAGAAGGCCACGGGGGCTGGTCATGCCGGGGATAGATGCGTGCGGAACGGCGATACCGTTGCCGATGCCTGTCGAACCCAGGTTTTCGCGGGTTTCGAGCGCCCTGATGATCGCCTGCTCCTCGACGCCGAAAGCCTTTCCGGCCTTTTCCGCCATATTCTGGAGCGCGCGCCATTTCGTCGAGACCGAAACGCCGATGAAGGTGTGTTCCGGCAAGATGATGTCTGCAAGATTCATGTGATTTCCATTTGTCTTCGAAGAAGGCCTGCGGCCGCTCAGTCGGGCTCGCGAAGACGGTAACCGACCCCGGTCTCCGTGGTTATATAGTGCGGCTGATCGGGAACCTGCTCGACCTTTTGACGCAGCTGCCGGACATAGACCCTGAGATACTGCACATCGGCTGCCGGTCCCCAGACCTGCTTCAGCAGAAACTGGTGGGTGAGCACCTTTCCCGCATGCTGCGCAAGCACGCGCAGGATGTCATATTCCTTCGGCGACAGCTTGATCTCCCTGCCGTCAACCTTGACGATCCGCTTGACGATGTCGATCGACAGGCCGCCGGTCTGGAAGATCGCCTTCTCGCCCTGCTGCTGCAGGCGATGGCGGAGTGCGACGCGGATGCGGGCGCCGAGTTCGGCGATGCCGAACGGCTTGGTGACATAGTCGTCGGCGCCGGTTTCCAGCGCCTTGACGATACCGGCCTCGTCGGTGCGGCTGGAGAGGATCACGACAGGCATGGTCAGCCCGTCGTCCCGCCACTCCTGCAGCAGATCATGCCCCGGCGTGTCTGGGAGGCCGAGATCGAGAACGACGAGATCGGGGAGGTCATCGACCACCGATTGCCGGGCGGCCAGCGCATTGGCTGCCTCGTGGACTTCGTAGCCCTGGGCTGTCAGTCCGACGCGCAGCAGCTTGCGGATAGGGGGCTCGTCATCGACGACGAGGATCTTGACGGGCGAACCGCTCATTTGAGTTCATCCAGTTTGAGAGTGTCATTGGGTCTGGGAAGCCGGATGGTGAAGACCGCGCCTGGGCGATCCTTCCGGTTTTCTGCCGTGATGGTGCCGCCCATGGCCTCGATGAAGCCGCGGCAGATGGAAAGCCCGAGCCCGGTGCCGGCGCGAACCTGATCGCCCTTGCGGACACGGTAGAAGGTGTCGAAGATGCGATCGAGATCGCCTTCGGGAATGCCTGGGCCTTCATCGGAGACCTCAAGCGCAACGCTGAAGGCATCGGAGAAGCCGCGGATGCGGATGGTCGATGCTTCGGGCGCGTATTTGGCGGCATTGTCGAGCAGGTTGAACAGCACCTGCTCGAAAAGCACCGGATCGACCTTCACCATCGGCAGGTCTTCCGGAATGTTCATTTCCGTCCTGTGCCGGTCGAGGATCTTGGCGGCGCGGCGCAGTGCGCTTCCGGCAATGTCGCCCGCATAATGCAGCGCATAGTTCGGCTCCATGGCGCCGGATTCGATCTTCGTCATGTCGAGCAGGTTGGCGATGAAGCGGTTGAGACGCTCGGATTCATCGACGACGGTCGACAGGAGATCGTTGCGATCCTCCTCGGTCATCGAGCTCAGATAGTCGCGGAGCGTTCCCGCCGCACCAAGGATCGCCGCAAGCGGGGTCTTCAAGTCATGCGAGATCGAGGTGAGCAGTGCCGAGCGCAGGCGATCGGCTTCTGCCGCCAGCTTGGCGCGGTCGACATCGGCGACGAGCTGGACGCGTTCGATCGCAAGGGCTGCCTGATCCGCCAGCGCATCGAGCAATCGCTGCTGCTCCGGCGTCAGCAACGGTCCGTCGCGCCGGTCGCTATCGAGGCCGATGACGCCGACGGCGGTGCGACCGGTGCGCAGCGGCACATAGAGGCGCTTGGCGCCGGGCAGCGTATCGGCTCCGCGGCCGGCGGCATGATTGTGCTCCCAGGCCCAGCGGGCGGCGGCGATATCGGCGTCATCGAGCGTATCGTCAGGCGGATAACCGGCCTTGACGGCAATGCCGCCATCTTCCGGCAGCAGCAGCACGACGCGGACCTTCAGCATCGAGGCGATCTGGAAGGCTGTCGCCCAGAGCACGTCATCCAGCGTACCTGTTCCGGCGAGCTTCTTCGAGAAGAGGTAGAGATCTTCCGTCGTCCTGGCGCGCTGCCTTGCGGCCGCGGCCTGCCTCTGCACGGTTGCCGTCAGGTTGGAGGCGATGATTGCCACGCCGAGGAAGAAGAACAGCGCTAGCACGCTCTCAGGATCGCTGATCGTCAGCGTGTAACGCGGCGGCAGGAAGAAGAAGTTGAAGGTCAGCGCGCTGATGATGCAGGTATAGAGCGCCGGGCGCAGGCCGTGGATGACGGCCGAGGTCAGCACCGCCATCAGAAACACCAGTGCCAGATTGCGGACATCGAGCACCTGATCGAGCACGATGCCGGCGGCGAGCGCCACAACCACATAGCCCGTCGCCAGAATATAGGCGCGGATATCGAAGGCGGTCGCGGCGGAGGCCGCTTTCACACCGCTCTTGGCCGCCGTGTCCTTCTCGCTTCCGGAGATGACGTGGACGCTGATATCGCCCGCCCGGCGGATCAATTGGTCGGTCGCCGAAGGCTGCAGCCATTCCCGCCATGTCGGCTTCTTCGGTGAGCCGATGACAATATGGGTGACGTTGTTGGCGCCCGCATGGCGCAGCAGTTCTTCCGAGACCTCGCGGCCCGGCAGCGTCAGTGCCTCGCCGCCGAGCTGTTCGGCCAGCCGCAGCGTCGCAGCAATCGTGTCGCGCTCGCCTTCCGTCAGATTGATCGAACGATTGGTCTCGATATAGACGGCCGACCAGGGTGCGCGAAGCCGTGCTGCCATCCGCGAGGCGTAGCGGACCAGTGAGGCCGAGCGCGCATGGTGATCGACGGAAACCAGCACGCGCTCGCCTGCCGCCCAGGGGCCGGAAATGGCGTGCGCCTGCATATGGGTCAGCAGCTGGTCGTCGACGCGTTGCGCAGTCTTGCGCAGCGCCAGTTCGCGCAGTGCGGTCAGATTGCCGGGCGTGAAATAGTTGGTCAGCGCCCGCTCGGCCGTGCGCGCCACATAGACCTTGCCGTCATGCAGCCGCTTGATCAGGTCGTCGGGCGTCAGGTCGATGATCTCGATGTCGTCGGCAACGTCGATGACCGAGTCCGGCACCGTCTCGCGCACCCGGATACGGGTGATCTGCGAGACGACATCATTGAGGCTTTCGACATGCTGGATGTTGAGCGTCGTATAGACATCGATGCCGCGATCGAGCAGTTCCCGGACGTCGAGATAGCGCTTCGGATGGCGGCTGCCCTGGGCATTGGTATGGGCAAGCTCATCGACCAGCACCAGATCGGGCCTGCGGGCGAGGATTCCGTCGAGGTCCATTTCGTCGAGCGAGTGGCCTTTGTAGGCGACTGCGACACGCGGGATGATCTCGAAACCGGCCAGCAGCGCCTCGGTTTCCTTGCGCCCATGAGTCTCGACGACACCGATCACCACGTCCAGCCCATCGGCAATCTTGGCGCGGCCGGACACCAGCATCTCGTAGGTCTTGCCGACGCCGGGCGCCGCACCGAGAAAGATCTTCAGACGGCCGCGTGTTTCGGCCCGCGCTTTTTCGAGAAGCGCGTCGGGCGAAGGCCTGCCGGCCTGTTCGCGGTTGTCGTCTGGCATTCGGCTTCGTCTTTCTACGGACTGGTATCAGGGTTTGCACGAACCTAACGATCCCTCATCCCTGTGCTTGTCACAGGGATCCAGCGGCGTCGCGTCTGCGATGCCGGAAGACTCTTTCACGCGAAGGACTTCGCGTGGCTGGATTCCTGTGACAAGCACAGGAATGAGGGAGAGTATCGAAAGTTCAACTCACTGAGTCATAGAGGCATCGAGTCTCTGGTTCAACGCAAGCACATTGACCACAGGCTCACCCAGGAACCCAAGCTCACGCGCTTCGACGGCGGCATCGACCAGCGCCTTGACCTTCGCCTCGTCGAGGCCGCGGGCCTTGGCGACGCGGGCGACCTGGAAGTAGGCGGCATCGGGGGTGATGTGGGGATCAAGCCCGCTGCCCGAGGCGGTGACGAGGTCGATCGGTACGTCGGCGCCAGGGTTGGTGGCCTTGGCGGCCTCGTAGTCGGTCTTTACGCGGTCGATCAGCTTCTGGCTGGTGGGGCCGAGGTTCGAGCCTGAGGATGAGGCGGCGTTGTAGCCGTCGCCCGCGGCCGACGGGCGGCCGTGGAAATACTTGTCGCTGGTGAAGGCCTGGCCGATCAGCGTCGAGCCGATGACGGTTCCGTCCTTCTCGATCAGGCTGCCGTTCGCCTGCTTGGGGAAGAGGGCCTGGGCCGCACCGGTCATCGCGATGGGGTAGAGCAGGCCGGTGATGGCGGTGGTGGCAACGATCATGACGATTGCCGGACGAAATTCTTTCAACATTGCATGTGCTCCTTAGGCGAGACCGAGGGCCGTGATGGCCATATCGATCGCCTTGATGCCGATGAACGGGACGACGATGCCGCCGAGGCCGTAGATGACGAGGTTGCGGGACAGCAGCGCACCGGCGCCGATGGCGCGGTACTTCACGCCCTTCAGCGACAGCGGGATCAGTGCCACGATGATCAGCGCATTGAAGATGATCGCCGAGAGGATGGCGCTCTGCGGCGTGGCGAGGCCCATGATATTGAGCACGCCGAGCTGCGGGTAGAATGTCAGGAACATCGCCGGGATGATGGCGAAATACTTGGCGATGTCGTTGGCGATCGAGAAGGTCGTCAACGCGCCGCGGGTCATCAGCAGCTGCTTGCCGATCTCGACGATCTCGATCAGCTTCGTCGGGTCGCTGTCGAGATCGACCATGTTGCCGGCTTCGCGGGCGGCTACGGTGCCGGTGTTCATGGCGACGCCGACATCGGCCTGGGCAAGTGCCGGGGCGTCGTTGGTGCCGTCACCGCACATGGCGACGAGCTTGCCCTTGGCCTGTTCCTCGCGGATCAGCGACAGCTTGTTCTCAGGCGTCGCCTGGGCAAGGAAGTCATCGACCCCGGCTTCGGCGGCGATTGCGGCTGCGGTCATCGGGTTGTCGCCGGTGATCATCACGGTGCGGATGCCCATGCGGCGCAGCTCGGAGAAGCGCTCGCGGATGCCGCCCTTGACGATGTCCTTCAGCTGGATGACGCCGAGCAGCTTGCCGTCGCGGGCAACTGCGAGCGGCGTGCCGCCGGCCTTGGCGATCTCGTCGGCAATTGCCTGGAGTTCGCGCACGACATCGGTCTCAGGACGCAGAGCGATCGCCGCATTGCCGTTCGACGGCGCGTTGTTGGCGCCGACATAGGTCAGCACGGCTTCGACCGCACCCTTGCGGATCGACGAGCCGCCGATATCGACACCGCTCATGCGGGTCTGGGCGGTGAAGGGAACGAAGGTCGCCTGCAGGCTGGCCATGTCGCGGCCGCGGATCGCATATTTCTCCTTGGCGAGCACGACGATCGAGCGTCCCTCGGGTGTTTCGTCAGCAAGCGACGCGAGCTGGGCCGCATCGGCCAGTTCCTGTTCGGTGACGCCGCGGACCGGGCGGAAGCTCGTGGCCTGACGGTTGCCGAGCGTGATCGTGCCGGTCTTGTCGAGCAGCAGCGTATCGACGTCGCCGGCGGCTTCGACGGCGCGGCCGGACATGGCAAGCACGTTGAAGCGGACGAGACGGTCCATGCCGGCAATGCCGATGGCAGAAAGCAGGGCGCCGATCGTTGTCGGGATCAGCGTCACGAAGAGCGCAACCAGCGTGATGATCGGGATCGAGCCACCGGCATAGGCGGCAAAGCTCGGGATCGTCGCGGTGGCGAGCACGAAGATCAGCGTCATGCCTGCGAGCAGGATATTGAGCGCGATTTCGTTCGGTGTCTTCTGGCGCTCCGCGCCTTCGACGAGCGAGATCATCCGGTCCAGGAAGGTCGAGCCGGCGGCGGCTGTGATGCGGACGCGGATGACGTCCGACAGAACCTGCGTGCCGCCTGTGACTGCCGAGCGGTCGCCGCCGGATTCACGGATGACAGGGGCGGATTCACCGGTGATCGCTGCCTCGTTGACCGAGGCGACGCCCTCGACGACTTCGCCGTCGGACGGGATGATGTCGCCGGCCTCGACCAGAACGAGATCGCCGACCTTGAGGCTCGTGCCCGGCACCATGCGGTAGCCGGAGCCGTTATTGGCGGTCAGAAGCTTGGCCTGCGTTTCGGTGCGCGCCTTGCGCAGTGAATCCGCCTGTGCCTTGCCGCGGCCTTCGGCAACGGCTTCGGCGAAATTGGCGAAGAGTACCGTGAACCAGAGCCAGAGATTGATCTGGAACGAGAAGCCGAGATTGCCGCCGCCGGTGGCGATATCGCGGACGAAAAGGATGGTGGTCAGCGCCGAGACAGTTGCCACAACGAACATGACCGGATTGCGGGCCAGCGTGCGCGGGTTGAGCTTTTTGAAAGCGGCGCCGACAGCCGGAATGAGGATGCGACTATCCAGGATACTCGCGGATTTTGCCTGGCTCATAAGAGACTCCAGCTTGAAAGAGTGAGGCGGAACCGGCCGGGCCGGTCAGCCGTGAAAAAGTCTGAGAACGGCGGCCGCGACGAGCAGGCCAGCCAGCATCAGCAGGATTGCGTCGGTCCCGCGCAGGCCGGGCCTTGCCCCACGCCCCGGCGAACCGTGGCGTGGGTGGATCGATTTGCGGAATGCGTGACGGATGATCATCGGCGTCACCTCAGAACGTCTGCCCTGCGATCATCACCAGGTGTTCGACAACAGGGCCGAGGGCCAGCGCCGGGAAGAAGGTCAGGCCGCCGACGATCAGGATCGTGCCGACAAGCAGGCCGACGAACAGCGGGCCATCTGTCGGGAAGGTGCCAGCGGAGGCCGGTACCGTCTTCTTGCTGATCAGCGAGCCAGCGATCGCAAGCGCCGGAACGATGACCAGGAAGCGGCCCATCAGCATGCCGATGCCGAGCGTGATGTTGTACCAGGGCGTATTGGCCGTCAGGCCGCCAAAGGCGGAACCATTGTTGGCCGCAGCCGAGGTATAGGCATAGAGGATTTCCGAGAAGCCGTGCGGACCAGCCGTGCCGACCGAGGCGACGGCAGACGGCAGGACGCTGGCGATTGCCGTGAAGACCAGCATGGCGAGTGGCAGGCAGAGGATGGCGAGAACAGCCATCTTCATTTCCTTCGCCTCGATCTTCTTGCCGAGATATTCCGGCGTGCGGCCGACCATGAGGCCTGCCACGAAGACGGCGACGATGATGAAGAGGACGATGCCGTAGAAGCCCGCGCCGACGCCGCCGACGATGACTTCGCCGAGCTGCATGTTGATCAGCGGGATCAGGCCGCCGAGTGCGGTGAACGAGCCGTGCATGGCATTGACCGCGCCGCAGGAGGCCGCCGTGGTGATGACGGCGAACAGCGAGGACATGGCGACGCCGAAGCGGACTTCCTTGCCTTCCATGTTGCCGCCTGCAAGACCGAGCTGATGCATCAGCGGGTTGCCTGCAGCTTCCGCCCAATAGGTGATGCCGACGCCGACGAGGAACAGGATGCCCATCGAGGCGAGGATCGCCCAGCCCTGACGCTGGTTTTCAACCATGCGGCCGAAGACGTTGGTGAAGGCGGCGCCGATCGCGAAGATCGACAGCATCTGGATCATGTTCGAGATGTTGTCGGGGTTTTCGAAGGGATGGGCCGAGTTGGCGTTGAAGAAGCCTCCGCCATTGGTGCCGAGCATCTTGATGGCAAGCTGCGAAGCAACAGGGCCGAGCGCGATCGTCTGCTTGGCGCCTTCGAGCGTCGTCGCGTCGACATAGGGGCCAAGCGTCTGCGGCACGCCGAGCCAGACATAGACAAGCGTTAGCACGATGCATGCAGGCAGGAGCACATAGAGCGTGGCGCGGATCATATCGACCCAGAAATTGCCGATCGCCTTGCCCGAGGCACGCGAGAAGGCGCGGATCAGGCCGATGGCGATCGCCATGCCAGTTGCGGCAGAAACAAAGTTCTGCACGGTCAGGCCGGCCATCTGCGACAGATAGGACATGGTGCTTTCGCCGCCATAGCTCTGCCAGTTGGTGTTGGCGACGAAGCTGGTGGCGGTGTTGAAGGAGAGCTCCGGCCCGACCGCGGCCATTCCGGCCGGGTTATAGGGCAGGATATCCTGGAAGCGCAGTAGCAGATAAAGGACCAGCGTGCCGAGCAGGTTGAACATCAGCAGCGAAAACGCATAGGAGGTCCAATGCTGCTCCTCGCGGTCGCTGGTGCCGGCAAGCGCATAAAGTCCCCGTTCCACCGGAACGAGGACGGGGGAGAGCAGCGTGCGCTCTCCGCTGAAGACGCGCGTCATGTAACCGCCGAGCGGTTTGACGAGCGCAATGAGGATCCCGCAGAAGACGAGGATCTGTAGCCATCCGTTGAGGGTCATGGGAGGAAACTTTCGGGTATCCGGCCGGCGCTATCAGAAGCGCTCGGGGCGGATGAGGGCGTAGGTGAGGTAAACGGTGAGGAAAACGGTCACGGCGCCGCTCAGGATATAATCGAGGGTCATCGTCGCTTCTCCTTCAAAGCCTGTCGCAGGCGCGGGTATAGGCAAAGCACAGTCCGAAAAAGACGATCGCGGTGCCTAGTAGAATGATATCCATCATGATCTTGACTCCTGGTGTTCTTGTTGGAGTCAGACAAGACAAGGGCGCCGCTCCCTCGGGATCGGCACCTTTATGCTTTCTGGCGTGGAGATAATCGGTTTGATCTCTCGGGCATTTATATGCGGCCGAAGCGCATTAAGGTTCGAGACGCGCCATGTGGCGCCAATATAAAAATCTTATAAATGCCTTTATGTGCCAAACTGAGCATTTCGTCGCGTCATGAGCAAAAGCTGAAATGCCGCGATTGAATTTCGCCTGCGGGCGGTTCTATAGTCTGGACCAACGGCGCAGCTGAATCGTAAGCGCCACAGGGAAGGAAACCGCCATGACCAAAGTCCGTGCTCTCGTTCTGGAGCGTCAGCATGAGCTCGCGCTTCGCGACATCGATCTGCCGATGGACACGGGCCCCGGCCAAGTGAAGATCAAGATCCATACGGTCGGAGTCTGCGGTTCGGATGTGCATTATTACACCCACGGCAAGATCGGCCCCTTCGTCGTCAACGAGCCGATGGTGCTCGGCCACGAGGCAGCGGGAACGGTGATCGAGGTCGGCGAGGGCGTCACGCATCTGAAGATCGGCGACCGCGTCTGCATGGAGCCCGGCATTCCCGATCCGAATTCCAAGGCGAGCCGCCTCGGCATGTACAATGTCGATCCGGCCGTGACCTTCTGGGCTACACCGCCCATTCATGGCGTTCTGACAGCCGAGGTCGTTCATCCCGCCAATTACACGTTCAAGCTGCCTGACAATGTCAGCTTTGCCGAGGGCGCGATGGTCGAGCCCTTTGCCGTTGGCATGCAGGCGGCGTCGAAGGCGAAGATTGCGCCTGGCGATACCGCCGTGGTGCTCGGCGCCGGTCCGATCGGCACGATGGTCGCGATCGCTGCCCTTGCCGGCGGCTGCTCGCGTGCCATCGTCGCCGATCTGGCGCAGCCGAAGCTCGATATCGCCGCCCAGTATCAGGGCGTCATTCCGGTCAATATCCGTGAGAAGCGCCTTGCCGACGAGGTATCGCGGCTGACGGATGGATGGGGCGCCGACGTGATCTTCGAATGCTCCGGTTCGCCGAAGGCATGGGAGACGATCATGCAGCTGCCGCGTCCGGGCGGCGTCATCGTCGCTGTCGGTCTGCCGGTCAATCCGGTTGGTTTCGACGTCTCGACTGCCTCGACCAAGGAAATCCGTATCGAGACCGTGTTCCGCTACGCGCATCAATACGAGCGGTCGATCGCGCTCCTCGGTTCCGGGCGTGTCGATCTCAAGCCACTGATTTCCGAGACCTTTGCCTTCGAGGATTCGATCAAGGCTTTCGATCGCGCCGTTGAAGCGCGCCCGGATGATGTGAAGCTACAGATTGTCCTGTGATCGTACAAATCTCGTATAGGCTGCTTTAGATTAGAAAGATCTAATGCACGTGAGAACAACCAAAGAACGAATCCTGTACGTTTCCGTCAACTATCCCTATTATTAGGGATGGTTCACAAGGCGTATGGCTACGAGTATGAATTCCTCACGTTAGGTTGTTGGATGCCATTGGTAATGCCCGCGCAAGATTCATTAGCAATTATTGATATATGTATCTGAGCGGGGAATTCATGATGCGCAATTCTCATCTTACCGACCATCTCGACATCGCCATCAAACTTGCCAGGGCCGAGGGTTCAGAGCTCCTGGCCTATCTTCTGCAGATGGCCAAGGAAGAAATCCGCGTCAAACGCAGCATGCCGTCGCATGCGCGAATGGGTACCATCAGGGCAGGCGGACGCGCTCCACGGAATAGGGCGCAAGTCTGATCAGACCCTGTCCACCGCCTGCGGGATAGAAGCTTCCGACAGCGGCTTCCTGAACACGCGGCGTGATGTTGACGAGGCACAGCGACTGCACGCTAGCGTCCTGCGCCAGCAATGCCAGAACATCTGACGGCACTGCCGACCGGCATTCGCGCCAGCTGTAGCCGGCCATGCCGGCCAAGGCTTTGACCGTGTTGAAGAGTGGTCGCGGCGAACCGGGTGGTGACGGCTCGCCGTCTCCGGCAATCAGACCGAAAGGTCCCGTCAGCGCCGAAAGCGTCAGACATTCCAGGCCAGCATCGGCCACCTGAATCCCGTAGGCAAAAGCGAAGGCTTCGGCGAAACGGCCATTCTGGCGCGGATCGCTGTTGGCCATCGGAATGCGGGCATGGCCTGGGTTGTCCATCGTCCGGCTGCCATAGGGGTTCTGGCGCATGGGAATGGTGGAAGGGCCGATCCGGTACGGCTTGCTGCCATAGATCGCCCGCACCGAGCGGGTGATGAAAGGCAATGCCTCCAACGTCTGCATGACGCTCAGGTCGTCCGCCGCATGCACGATCGGGTTGGTGCAATGGGTGACGAAATCCAGGTGCCAGGCCGGCACGCGTTTGCGGTTGAGCTCGGTGAAATAGCTGAGCATGCCGCCGCCGAGGCTCACCTCGCCGAATGCGGCACGTGCCGCCGCATAGACTTCTTCCAGCGGCGGGCATTCCGGCCACTTGCTGCCCGGCGGCGTCGATTGGCGATCGACGGAGGGGGAGACGACGATCGCGTCGGGTGAGAAATGTGCCGCCTTCATCAGCGCCGCGATGTCGCGTGCTTCTTCCGCCGGTGACCTGACGCAGGGCAAGGCGATTTCGATCGCCGCCGAGCCCCGATGGCCTCTCGCGATTGCCGCGAAGTCGTCGAGCACCGCGCGTCCATGCCCGGCAAGCGGATCGAAATGAAAGAGCAGATGCTGCGGCGCGATCTCGTCCAGCATCTCTTTCGCCGCCAATGTGGCGCGGGCTTCTTCAGGTGTCACGACGATGCCGATCGGCGGCATGGTGCCTGACCGGTCACCCTTCCTGATCTCGACCACCCGCTGCGCCGTTTTCGCCGATGCGAAACCCTTGCGGCGGTCGTCGATCGTCAGCACGATGCGCTGGCGCACCGGTTCGCCCGCACCGATCCGGTAAGGCCAGGGAAGCGCCAGCGGGCGCACGTAGGTTTTATAGGACGCGTCGGACCAGTTGCGCTGGTCCTCCATTTCGAACGTGTCGCCCTCCATCAGGCATTTTGCCAGGATGCCTTCGGCAACGGCATGCGTGATGGATCGCATATCCTTGAAGGGCTGCCAGGGATCGATCAGTTCAGGAAAGACCGTGTCTGCCACGTGGCCATCGACGTCTTCGACCCTGACCGGAGCTCCGGCCACGCCGACGATCGGATGCAGGATGCAGAAGCCGCAACGGTTGGTTTCGAAGCCGGTCGCCGAAAGCGCATCGGCCTCGAATGTCAGTTCGGTTTCCGTAGCGGCAATTCGTACGGCGATGGCGAGCGTGCTTCCATCAGGGCCGGCGCAATGGGCGGTATAGCGAACGGCAAAGCGGCCATCGCCCTGTTCTATGGTCAGATCGTCGATGCGCGGGCTGTAGGTACCCCAGTCGCGATCGCGCACGAGATAGGAAACGGCCCGCAGCACCTCGATACCATTGTAGCGGATCGTTCGCAGATTGCCGTTTGCGAGATCGGCGGAAAGCCGCCCGGCGGAAAGCGTCACCGGCTGCTCTTCGGCCTCGTGCGTACCATAGAGGGCGAAGGTTTCCGATGTCATCCGAGCATCGTCTCGATATCGACAGTCTTGCCGGAGGCCGCACTTTCATAGGCGGCCTCGACCAGCGCGAAGGTCTTCAGGTTGTCGGCGCCGGAAGTCGCAGGCTCGCCGCCGTTTTTGAGACGCTCGACCCAGTGTTCCTGGATCGCATAGACGCTTTCCTGAATATTGTGCCAGGGGCGCGAGGCCCAGGAAAGCAGCTGCGGCGAGGCGTCGGAGACGACGGTACCGGCCGCGTTGGTGACCTCGAGGCGATAGCCTGCCGACAGCCGGATCGTGCCATCGGTGCCATCGAGTTCGATCAGCGTTTCCGGGAAATTCTCGGTACCGAGCCTCGTTGCATAGCTGACATCGACGACAGAGGTCGCGCCGCTTTCGTGATCGAGCAGGATCGTCGCGACGTCCTCGCCCTTGATCTTGGGGTTCACCCGCTTGGTGCGCGCGGTCAGCGTCTTGACGTCGCCCAAGATGAAGCGAGCGATATCCAGCGTATGAATGCCGAGATCTTCGATGATGAAGCGCTCGCCCTCCGCAAGATAAGGCTGGCCGGAGAAGACGTCATAGCCGGAACGGAAGGAGAAGCGGCCCCAGAAGGGCGTGCCGATCGCCTTGCTGTCGAGCAGCCGGCGCACCGCCTGGATCGGCGTCTGCCAGCGGAAATTCTCATGCACCATCAGTGGAATGCCCGCTTCGCGGCAAGCCGCTACCATGGCTTTCGCGTCTGCCAGCGACTTTGCGAAGGGCTTCTGGCAGATGACCGGGATTTTGTGGCTGGCGGCCATTTCCACCAGCGGGCGGTGGCTCGGAACCGTGGTGGCGATATCGACGAAATCGAAGCCGCCGGCGGCGAAGAGTTCGGCCGCATCCGCATAGCGCCGTTCGATGCCGAACTGGTCGCCGACAGCCTTCAGGCGGGCCGGATCGCGGTCGCAGATCGCCACGATCCCGGCGCCCTCGACTTCGCGCCAGGCATGCATCTGGTTGACCGCGAAGAAACCGCAACCGATCAGGGCACCCTTCAATTCCGTCATTTCAACCTGCCTTTGCCATCTGCATGAGGGTAACGCGCTGCTGCAGGCGGCGCTGTGCCTGATCGACGACGACGGCGATGATGATGACGAGGCCCTTGATGACCATTTGCCAGAAGGACGACACGCCCATCATCACCAGTCCGTCCGATAGAATGCCGATGACGAAGGCGCCGATGATCGTGCCGCCGATCGTGCCGCGGCCGCCCGACATCGAGGTGCCGCCGAGAACGGCCGCCGCGATGGCGTTCAGTTCGAAGCTTTCGCCGGTCGCCGGATGCGCTGCCATCAGTTCGGAGGAGATGACCACCCCGACGATCGCGGCGCACAGACCGGAGAACATGTAGACGAAGATCTTCACGAGATCGACCCGGATGCCAGACATGCGCGCCGCCCGCTCATTGCCGCCGACGGCGAAGATGTGGCGGCCGATCGGCGTGGAGCGCGCCACATAGGCGGCAACGAGCGCCAGCACGATCAGGATCCAGATCGACACCGGCAGGCCGAGGATGCGGCCGGCACCGAAGAAGTCGAAGCCGGTCGTCGCGTATTCCGGGCGACCGACGAGGTTCGGGAAGGTCTGGCCGTCCGAGGAGAGCAGCGCCAGGCCGCGGGCGATATAGAGCGTGCCGAGCGTCGCGATGAACGGCGCGACATTGAGCTTGGTGATCAGCAGCCCGTTGATCAGGCCGATGGCAAGGCCGACGGCGAGCGTGATCAGCACGATCTCGAAGAGGTTGAAGAAGATCGTATAGCCGATCGGGAGCTCGATCCCGTAGAGGATCAGGCCGCCGGCGACCATGCCGCAGAGGCCGACGATCGAGCCGACCGAAAGGTCGATGCCGCCGGTAATGATGACGAAGGTCATGCCCATGGCGAGGAAGGCGTTCAGCGCCACATGCTTCGACATCAGGATCATGTTCGCCGTCGAGGTGAAATTCGGCGCGAAGATCGCAAAGAAGATGATGACGGCAAACAGCGCGATGAAGGTTCTGAGCTTCATCAGCGTCAGAAGTGCGGAGCCGTTGGCGCCCTTCGGCGCTGTGGTAGTCGTGGTAGCCGCCGTCATGACGCGAGTTTCCCTGTCTGCTGTCCGTGTCCCTTGGCCGAAGCCGCGATGATGGCATCTTCCGTCGCTTCGCTGCGATCGAAGACGGCGATCAGCCGTCCGTTGCTCAGGACCGCGATGCGATCGGAAAGCGCCATGACCTCTTCGAGGTCAGAAGTCGAAAACAAGATGGCAAGCCCGTTGGCCGCCAGCCGCCGCATGGTGCGGAAGACGTCGGCCTTGGCGCCGACATCGATGCCGCGGCTCGGCTCGTCCATCAGGAGGACCTTCGGATTGGTCATCAGCGCCTTGCCGATGACCACCTTCTGCTGGTTACCGCCCGACATCGAGGTGACCTCAAAATCCGGGTTGGGCGCCTTGATCGAGAGGTTCTTGATGGCTTCGCGGATCGCATTCTTCTCCGCCGATGCGCTGATATGGAAGAAGCGGGCGAAGCGGCCGAGGCTGGCGAGCGTCAGATTGCTGGCGATCGACAGAACCTGCACCAGGCCCTCGCGCTGACGATCCTCAGGGATCAGCGCCAGGCCGCGGCGGATGCGACGGGTCGTGTCGCGGGCGCGGACTTCCTGGCCGTCGATGAAGATCTTGCCGGTGGAATGCATGTGGCGGCCGATGACGCATTCGAAGAATTCGCTGCGCCCGGCGCCCATCAGGCCGTAGATGCCGAGAATTTCGCCCGACTTGACCGAGAGCGAGACGTGATCGACGGCAAGCCCGCCGGTCGGGCGCGGCAGACTGATGTCTTCGGCGCGGAACATTTCGCCGCCCAACGCATGATTGTCTGCCTTGGCGAAGTCCTTGGCATCCGAACCGATCATCGAGCGGACGATCCAGCGGGTGTCGATATCCTTCACCATCGCCTGGCCGGTGATCTGGCCGTCGCGCAGCACGGTGATGTAGTCGCCGATCCGCATCAACTCTTCCAGCCGGTGCGAGATATAGACGATCGCAACACCCTGCGCCTTCAGTTCGGCGATGACCTTGAAAAGGATCTCCACTTCGGCAGCCGAGAGCGCCGAGGTCGGCTCATCCATGATCAGGATACGGGCATCGAGCGACATGGCCTTGGCGATCTCCACCAGCTGCTGCTGGCCGATCGGCAGGTCTTCGACCATGGTTTCGGCGTCGATCCCGGCGTCGAGGCGCTTCAGGAAGCCGTTGGCCTTTTCCACCTGCGCCTTGTGATCGATCCCCAGCACGCCGCGGGTGATTTCGCGGGTGGCAAAGATGTTCTCGGCAACCGTCATGTTGGCGAAGAGATTGAGTTCCTGGAAGATCATGCCGATGCCGTGTGCCTGCGCATCGGCCGGGCTGTCGAACGAGACCTGCTTGCCATCCAGAATGATCTTGCCGAGTGTCGGGCGCTCAACACCGGCGATGATCTTCATCAGCGTCGACTTGCCGGCGCCATTCTCGCCGACGAGAACGTTGACGGCGCCGCGGCGCAGCTCGAGATTGGCGCGCTTGACGGCGACGATGCCCGAATAGACCTTCGAGACATCGTCGAGGCGCAGGATGATATCGTCCTTGGCAGCGTCAACGGTCATGGCGCCACCGTCAGCTCAGAAGGGGTGACCAGCGGCAGGTCGCTCCCCGATGGCAGCGGGAAGGCACCGACGACCGTGACCGTCTTGCCGGTTATGCCGTCTCGCGGCAGGGCCGACAGGAAGGCGGTATTGGCCTTCTCGTTGAAGGCCTTGCCGAACTGGGCCCATTCGATCTGGTTCTTGAATTCGTTGAAATTGACGAAATCGAGCGTGTCGCGCAGCGCGGTGCCGCGCAGCGCCGGGCCGATCTGCACCTTGGCATCCGCCTTGCCGTCGCCATCGGCATCGACGTCGAGCGTCGCGGCGCGCGATTGCGTGTCCGCAGCCACGACCTTGCCGGTGAATTTCACCGCATAGGTCCAGGGCGCGCTCGCCTGCTTCTTCGGATTGCCGTATTTCTCGCCGGCCTGATCGGGGCCTGCGGCAACAGCGGCCACGACGTCCTTCAGCTCACCCGCGCGCTTCTGATAATAGGGAACAGCCTGCGACTGCCAGATGGCCTCGACCTTGGCATTCGGATCGAACGCGGTCTTTGCGGCCGCGGCTGCCTTTTCCTCGGCAGTCGGCGTCTTGATGATCTTGCAGCCTGGCAATGCCGCCGCCACGAGAGCGGCGATCAGGGCGCCCCTGATCCTCAACATGCTGTGAACCTCGAATTTCGTGAAATAGGCCGCAGAGGGCGCGGCTTCCCGGACCCTCTGCGGTGTGTTTTATGCCGGTTACTTCGAAATCGCGAAGGTTTCGAGCTTGGAAGCGTTGTCGGCGTTGATCAGAACGCAATCCATCAGCTGCTTTTCTTCCTTCGGCAGCGTCTTGTTCTTGATGTAGGCATCAGCCTGCTCGACGGCCATCTGGGCCTGCGCATATGCCGGCTGAAGAACAGTGGCCTTGATACCGCCAGCCTTGATCGAGTCGCGAACGTCGTTCGAACCGTCGAAGCCAACGACGATCACGTCCTTGCGGCCGGCAGCCTGGAGAGCGGCGATCGCGCCCATGGCCATCGTGTCGTTGCCGGAGATGACGCCCTTGATGTCAGGGTTTGCCTGCAGGATCGTTTCCATCTTGGCGTAGGCTTCGGTCTGGCTCCAGTTGGCCGACTGCTTGGCAACGCTCTTCAGATCCGGATAGTCGTCGATGACGTCATGATAGCCCTGCGAGCGGATGCCGGCATTGGTGTCGGATTCCTTGCCGACGAGCTCGACATAGTTGCCCTTCTCGCCCATCAGCTTGACGAATTCCTGCGCGCCGAGCTGGGCACCCTGGTAGTTGTTGGACACGATCTGGGCGACGGCAACACCGGTGGCGTTGATTTCGCGGTCGATGAGGAAGGAGGGGATGCCTGCATCCTTGGCCTTCTTGACTGCGGCGACGGAGGCGTCGGCACCGGCGTTGTCGAGAATGATGGCCTTGGCGCCGCGGCCGATGGCCGTGTCGATCATTTCCGACTGCTTGTTGGCATCGTCGTCATGGGTCATGACGAGCGCTTCGTAGCCGAGTTCCTTGGCCTTGGCTTCGGCGCCGACGGCTTCAGCCTTGAAGAACGGGTTGTCGTGAGCCGGCGTGATGATGGCGATCAGATCAGCCGAAAATGCCGGCATGGCAACGCCGAGCGAAAGGGCACCGGCGAAGGCCGCAAGGGTCAGTCTGCGTGTAAAAGTCATGGTTTCTCCTCCCGAGTTTGACGCATGGGCCGGGCCACCCCGGCCCAACCAGAATTCATGCGATATTCATTGCCGGACCGTCTCTTGGACTCCCCACCGGGCCGGCGAAGCGGCAGGGCGTAAACCCCGCCGCGGCATTGTCAGGTGATGCGCCGGATGCTTTCGGCGATCTCCTGAGGTTCGAAGACTTTCTTCCAGTCGTCGCGCATCAGCGCGGGGATGCCGAACTCGATCGCCTTGTTGCAGGCATCCGAGAACACGCCGTCGACTTCCTTGAAGATGACGGCGCCGAGCACGTTCATGTGGCCGAGCAGGAAGTCGCGGGCAGCTTCCGCCGGAACGCCGCGGGCAACGCATTCGTCCATAGCCTGACGCATGACGACGAGCAGCGAGGCGCAAACGGTTTCGGAGAGACCCGGCTCGAGCATCGCCATCTGATCGACGGTGACGCGGTGCGAGCGCATGACCGGCGCCCAGATAACCTTGGCGATTTCTTCGCCGAGATCGTAGGCGGCTTCCGGACCCTGCATCAGAGCAGAGACGATATGCTGCTTGGCAAAAAGACCGCCGAAGTGATCCTTCTTCGCCTGCATGTCGGTCTCGTCGTTGAAGATCGGTGGATGGCAGGGATGCGTCACGAAATAGGTGAGATCGGCGCGCTCCGGCAGATGTCCGGCAAAGGGTGCCGCAGCGTCGAGCGCGACGACCATCGTGCCCGGCTTCAGCTTTTCGGCGATGCCGGCGGCAACCTTGCCGATCGCCGTGTCGGGAACAGCGAGAATGACGACGTCAGCACCGGCAAGACCTTCATCCGGACCGACGCAATCGATGCCGAGATCGTTCTTGAGGCGCGCTTTGCCGCCGTCGCTGACCTCGACGTGACGAACATCGAAACGCGAGCCTTTGAGATTTTTGGCGAGCCGGTAGCCCATTTTGCCGCCGGCGCCGAAGAGGGCAATTGAAGTCATGTTTCCTCGCCTTTCGATTTTTCTATCAACTAACTTAACTGGTATGATGAGTCAATCACCATAACAGTTGATCCCAAGAATTTGATGATCCTACACGCGGCGCCCATCGCGGATCTGCGCGAAATAACCGTCGGATCCGACCTGTCCGCCTTTCAGCGCGATTTGCAGGCCGTTCGTTGCGGCATAGGAGCCGTGGGCGGTGCAGAGCGGCGAACCCGGCGTCTGCGGCAGAGGCAGCAGCGTCGTCAGTGCCTCGACGCGCAATTCGCTCAAGGCATGGCTCGACGTATCGCCACCGGCGATGACCGCCCGCGTCAGTTGTTCGGCTTCGATCAGGCGGCGCAGGATGGTGCCGAGGCAGGCACCCAGGCGATTGCGGGCTTCGGGAATTCGGTCGATCTCGCTGCCGCGGTCGGCCGAGGGGCCGAGCGCGGTATGCAGGATGACGCTGCGGCCGGATTTCAGTATTTCAGTACCCGACGCGACAGCCGCCTCGATCGCCGCATCGCCGCTCTCGCCGACAAGCGCCAGCGGATCGAGCGGAATGCCGTCGAAACCATTCTCCGTCGCATTGCGGATCTGCCGCTCGGTCGTCGGCGATACGCTGCCCGAGACGACCGCGAGGCGATCCACAGCGCCCGGAGCCGGGAATTCGATCTTGCCGGAGGTCAGCCCCTCGCGCTCCCAGGCATGCAGCAGCGCGTATTGAATGCCGGATGAACCTGCGACGAAGAGACCATCGCCACCGCGAAGGCGCCAGACCTGTTCGCCTGCAACAGTCTGCGATGCGGGTCCATCGACATCGATCAACAGGATGCCAGGCTTGTCGGCCAGCAGCGCGTCGATAGCGGATGCGGCATCAGCCGCCGTCATTGCCAAATCAGCAAGCCGGATCGGCAGGTCAGTCTGCGCGGCAAGATGGATCGTCAGGTCCGCCTCGGCCATCGGTGTCACCGGATGGCGGCTCATCACCGGATGGCGGTCGATGCGGTAGACCTTGCCCTGATAGGCGGCGAAGAGATGGCCGAAAGCCGTGTAGCGCTTCAGCTGCGGTGCGCCGACAATGACGGGCACGCAATCCTGCGCAAAAATCTCGCGGCCGATCTCGATCGCCTTGCCGATATTGCCGATGCGGGGGCTGGAGTCGAAGGTCGAGCAAACCTTGTAATGGCAGATCGCCGCATCGAGCCCCTTCAGCCATGCGAAGGCGGGCGTAAGATTGTCCGTCATCCACTCCGGCGTCTGGCTACGGCTCGTTCCGGCAATGCCGATCGCCTGGCAGTCTGAAAATTTGGCGAGCGTCTCAGCGCTTGGAATGCCGAGAAACAGCGCTGTCTTCACACCGTTGGAGGCGAGCGCCTCCATGACATCGGTGGAGCCGGTAAAATCGTCGCCGTAATAGCTGAGAAGCAGCTCGGACATGGCAGTCACGCGCCCTTGCCGTCAGCGAATTTGGCGATCGAGGCGGCCAACTCCGGATGGTCCTTGGCATAGGTCTCAAGCGGGATGTCAGCGGCCGCCGCCTGCCAGGCCTGCTGCACGGCGCGCACACCGGCTGCCGGGCCGCCCGGATGGCTGACGATACCACCGCCGCAGAGATAGAGGAGGTCGGTGGTGCGCCCGGTGCGCTGGTAAGTCTCCGGTGCCTGGCCGCCCCACTGGCCGGATCCGGCGACGGGAAGCGGGCAATCCGTTTCATCGAAGAGCGGCGTGCTCACCGCCTTGAAGGATTCGACGAAGCTTTCGTCCGGCTCCCAGTATTTGACGCGGATACCGTTGATCTGGAACTGATCGACGCCGAGCAGGCGCCAGAATTGCTGATAGACCTTGAAATCCAAGCCGGTGGCCGGGTTGCGGGTCAGGATATCCCAGCCGTTGCGGTGGGCGTGGAGCACCAGTCCGGAGCGCTTGCGTAAAAAGCTCATGCCGCCGAAGCCGACCGAATTGATATTGACGACGGCGCAATTGCCGCCCGCCTTGAGGACAAGATCGTGGTTGCGCATCATCTCGTCCGGATCTGCGTGCGAGATGCCGAAGGCATACATCACCTTCTTGCCGGTCTTCTGCTCGTGATCGAGGATCAGCGGCATGATCGCGGCGACGCGATCCTTGAGCGGCGAATAGGCCGGGCTCATCAGCTTCTCGTCGTCCTTGATGAAATCGACGCCTGATGCGATCAGTTCGCCGACGAGTTCCGCCGTTTCATGCGGACGCAGGCCCAGCGCCGGTTTGACGATGGTGCCGATGATCGGGCGACCCTCGACGCCCGTCAGCTTGCGGCTGCCTGTAACGCCGAACTGCGGCCCCGGATGGGCGCCCTTGAATTCCGCCGGCAGCTTCAGATCGACGATGCGGATGCCTGTCATCCCCTTGATCGAATAGACGCCGCCGATGGCAATCGTCATCAACGCCGAAAGATCCGTGCCGATGGCATCGAGCGGGAAGGCGATATCGACATCGGCGCGCTTGAGCGGTCCGTGATCTTCGGCAACTTCCGGCCAGCCGGGCGTCTTCGCATCCTCGAGAGGGCGGATCGCCAGCACGCGGGCGGCCACGCGCGCCTTCAGCTCTTCCGTCTCGCCTGGAACAGGCACAAAGGTCCCTGTCGACTGATCCGAAGCGATCTTGTCGGCCATAGCTTCGACGCTGCCCGCCGTTTCGATGCGGTAGGTAAGGGTGATCATGCTCACGTCTTTAATGCTCCTCAGGCCAAGCCCAGCATCTTGGCAATCATTGCCTAACTGGTATAATGAGTATTCCAATTTCGCAAATGGAAAATTTTTCGAGCGCTGCCGAATGATCGTATCGCGGCCTTTGTCGCCGCCGCGCAAAATGCTATGGGGAGGCAATTCTGAGCCAGCGAGACATCATGACCCAACCAATCGAGCAGATCGTTCGCCGGAAGCTCTCCGACGAGGTTTTCGACAGGCTCGAACGCATGATCACCTCGGGCGAACTGAAGCCCGGTGACGAGATGCCCTCCGAGCGCGTGCTGATGGAACGCTTCGGCGTCGGCCGCCCGGCGATCCGAGAGGCGATGCAGTCGCTGGCAGGCATGGGCCTCGTCAACATTTCCCATGGCGAACGCGCCAAGGTGCTGAAACTGACGGCGCAGTCGATCTTCCGGCAGGTGGACCTGACGGCGAAGATCATGCTGTCGCAATCCAACGACAGTCTCGAAAACCTGAAGAGCGCCCGTATCTTCTTCGAGCGCGGCATGGCGCGGGAAGCGGCGCAGCGCGCGACGTCAGCCGATATCGAGGCGCTGAAAACGATCATCAACCGCCAGCGCGAGTCGCTTGGAAACGCTGAGGATTTCATCTCCGCCGACATGCAGTTTCACACCCGCATCGCGCAGATCTCCGGCAACCCGATCTTTGCCGCCGTCAGCGAGGCAATGCTGGCGTGGCTGCGCGAATATCATACGGAAATGCTGATCTGGACCGGCAAGGAAAAATTCACGCTGGTCGAGCACGAAGAGATCGTCGAGCGTCTTGCGGCGCGCGATGCCGATGGTGCAGAATCGGCGGTGCTGAAGCATCTTGAGCGCTCACGGGCGCTCTATACGAAATAGGTGTGCCTGCCGCCTGGGAAGAGGGGCGGCTGCATGCATCGAAGGAGGATCGATGACGGTCAAGAAAATCATCAACAACGGCGCCGACGCCGTCGACGAAATGCTGGCGGGCATGCTGGCTGCCCATCCCAATCATCTCAAGCTGATCGAGGGCACCACCCGCTCGGTTGTCGCAGTCGATGGTCCGCGTCAAGGCAAGGTCGGCTTGGTGATCGGTGGCGGCTCCGGTCATGAACCGAGCTTCGTCGGCTTTGTCGGGCGCGGTCTCGCCGATAGCGCGGCGATCGGCAATGTCTTCGCCTCGCCGCCGCCGGACCCGATTCTCGAATGCGCCAAGGCCGTCGATGGCGGCGCCGGCGTGCTCTTCATGTATGGCAACTATGCCGGCGACGTCATGAATTTCGACATGGCTGCCGAGATGGCGGCGATGGACGATATCGAAGTGCGCACCGTGCTGACGACCGACGACGTGGCGTCCGCACCGCGCGAGCGTCGCTCCGACCGCCGCGGCGTGGCCGGCAATGTCTTCGTCTTCAAGATCGCCGGTGCCGCCAGCGACCGGATGATGGATATCGATGCCTGCGAGGCTGCCGCCCGAAAGGCCAACGACCGGACCTTCACCATGGGGGTGGCGCTCGGCCCTTGTTCCCTGCCGCAGACGCGCAAGCCGAATTTCGAGCTCGGCCCCGACGAGATGGAAATCGGCATGGGCATCCATGGCGAACCCGGCGTAGCGCGCGGCCCGCTGAAAAGCGCCAATGCGATCACCGACGATCTGCTCGACAAGATCTTGCCCGAGATGAAAGCCGCCCGCGGTGACCGCGTTGCCGTTCTGGTCAACGGCCTCGGCGCCACGCCGCTAATGGAGCTCTACATCATGATGGCCCGCGTCAAGCAGCGGCTTGATGGTGAGGGCCTTGTCATCCACTCGACGCTCGTCGGCAATTATTGCAGCTCGCTCGACATGATGGGCGCCTCGGTGACCCTCATGCATCTCGACGATGAGCTGCAATCGCTGCTCGACCACCCCTGCGATTGCGCCATGTTCAGGAGCGGCCACTGATGGCTGAGATCACTGCACAGGACCTGCGCGCCCTGTTCTCGGCGATCGCCGCGACCATTACGGAAAACCGCGACCGCCTCAGTGAACTCGACGGCGTCATCGGCGATGCCGACCATGGCATCACCATGGAGCTCGGCCTCTCTACAGTTAAGACCAGCCTCGCCGCCAATGAGGCGGAGAGTGATCTCGGCGCGATCTTCAATCTCGCTGCCAAATCGTTCCTGAACGCCGTCGGCGCCTCATCGGGACCGCTTTATGCTACGGCCTTCATGCGCGCCGGTGCGGCGCTGAAGGGCAAGACGTCCGCTGGCGACGAGGACATGGTGAAGGCGTTTGCCGCCATGGCCAAGGGCATCGAGGATCGCGGCAAGGCTGTGCCGGGCGAAAAGACGATGGTCGATGCCTGGCGTCCTGCTGCGGATGCGGCGGAGGCGGAGTTTGCCAAGGGCTCTTCGCTTGCTGTCTGCCTGAAGGCGGCTGCGGATGCGGCAAATGCCGGTGCGGAGGCGACGAAATCGATGCTGGCAACCAAGGGGCGGGCGTCGCGGTTGGGTGAGCGCGTGCTTGGGCATGCCGATCCGGGGGCGGTGTCGGCGGCGCTGATTATCGGGACGATGGCTGCGAGTTTCGGGTGAGGGGATCTTCGCTGGCGAGACTTTGTGAAATGGCAGTGTCGCTGTCCTGCGACGTTGCCTCCTCACTGCCCTCATTCCTCTGCTTGTCACAGGAATCATTCACGGCGCGTCCGCGCCGTGAATGATTCTTGAGTAAGCGTAAAAATCTCCGCCGCGCGGACGCGCGGCTGCTGGATCCCTGTGACAAGCACAGGGATGAGGGAAGCGTGTAGGGCGCAGATAGGGGAGGCTGCCGTAACTCATAGTAGGGCTCGACAACGTACAGCCCCCCAAAATTACCGAACGTTGTACTTAGCGTCCAGCTCGTCCATCGCCTTCACATTCCCCGCAGAGCGGCCGTTCTCGTCGAACGTCTGCGCCAGAAACGCGTCGGCGATCGACTTTGCCAGTTCGGTGCCGATGACGCGGGCGCCCATGGTGATGATCTGGGCGTTATTGGAGAGCGCTGCGCGTTCGGCCGAATAGGTGTCGTGGGTCAGCGCGGCGCGGATGCCGGGGACCTTGTTGGCCGAGATGCAGACGCCGATGCCGGTGCCGCAGACGAGGATCGCCTTGTCGTAGGTGCCGTCGATGACGCCGGATGCGACGCGGTCGGAGAGGTTGGCGTAGAACGGATCGGCGCCTTCGTTGGTGCGCGAGACTTCGTGCACCTCGAAGCGATCCTTCAGATGATCGGCCAGAACCTTGGCGAGACCTTCGCCGGCGCTGTCTCCTGCAATGGCAAGCTTCATTGTCGTTCTCCTTAGAGTTTGGCGGCGCATTTGGCGAGGATGTCGAGATAGCCCTCGACGTTCCAGGCCGAACGGCCGATGAAGAGCCCGTCGATATGCGGGCTCGAGATCAGTTCTTCGCAGTTTCCCGGATTGACCGATCCGCCATAGAGGCAAGGGATCTTGCGGCCGAGCACCTCTTCGGCAACCGCAATAATTTCGGCCTGGCGGGCGTCGGCATAGTCGGCGCTCGCCGGAATGCCGTGTTCGCCAATTGCCCAGACGGGCTCATAGGCGAGCAGGATCTCGGCCGATCTCTGACTGGCAGACAGCTTCGAGAGGGCGCCGCGCACCTGCGTTGCCAGAATCTCCGCAGCCTTGCTGCTTTCGCGGTCGGCAAGGGTCTCGCCGATGCAGATGAGCGGGATCAGGCCGTGGCGGACGGCCGCTTCGGTCTTCAGACCCACGGTCTCGTCGGTCTCGCCGAAATGCTCGCGACGCTCGGAATGGCCAAGTTCGACGATATCGAGATTGCAGTCCTTCAGCATCACCGGCGAGACCTCGCCGGTCCAGGCGCCCTGATCGGCCCAATGCATGTTCTGCGCGCCGACCTTGACGGATGTCTTGGCCAGCATCGCCTTGACTTCGCGCACGGCGGTGAAGGGCGGGATGACGAAGCGCTGGATGCGCGGATCGCGCGCCGCATCGGCAGCTTCGAGGCCGCGGGCGAAAGCTTGCGCTTCAGCAAGTGTCTTGTTCATCTTCCAGCTGGTGCCGATCCAGAAGCGCGGCTTTTCGGTCATGTCGGATCCTGTTCTGATGTGATGGTGAGCAAGATGCCCGCCTGTTCGAATTCGTCGAGGGCGGCCTTTTCGGGCGCCTTGTCGGTGATCACGGCGTCGAAGCCGGCAAGATCGGCCATCACGTGCAGGGCCGTGTGTCCGATGCGCTCGTGGTTGACCAGGAGACAGCTCCTCGATGCCGAAGCGATCATCGCCCGCTTGGCGCGAACGGCGTTGTCATCCATGTGATAGGCGAGCCTGCCGCTGACGGCGGGAGTCGAGATGAAGGCGATATCGGCCCTGAGCTTCGACAGCGCTTCCTCGGTGACGACGCCGAGATAGGCGTTGAACTTGGCGGAGTAGATGCCGCCGAGCGCGATCAGCGTGATGCCGTTTTCGCTCTTCAGCCGCTCCATGATCGCGGCGTTGTTGGTGATCACGGTCAGTGGCCGCTTCTGCAGCAGCATTTCGCCAAGCACCGCCGCCATCGACCCGTCATTGACCATCACGGTCATCCCGGGCTCGACCAGCTCCAATGCCTTCTGCGCCATGGCGATCTTGGCTTCGCCGCCCTGGCGCTCGCGGATGCGGAAATCGCTTTCGAACTGGGTTCCGGCGTCGATCGTCGCGCCGCCGCGGACCTTGCGCAGCACGCCGGCCTGCTCGAGGTCGTCGAGATCGCGGTGAACAGTCATCTTCGACACGGTGAAGCGATCGGCAAGGTCGTCGAGATCGACGGTCTTGTTTTCGACGAGCAGATTGACGATCAGCTGCTGCCGCTCTTCCCGCTTCATTCCGGTCTCCACCCAAGTCTATGGTGTTAAGGTAACGGATATTTCGTGATAAGCAACATACATGATGTGATTTTGCGATCAAATAATGTTGCTTTGGTGGCTATTGCAACAGCGTCTGTGCGGTCTTCTCATCGGTGATGAGGCCGAAAAGGCGGCGGCTGTTGAGGATGGCGCGGATCGCCGCGACCTTCGACTGGCCGCCGGCGAGCGCGACGAGACGTTCGGTCTTCGACTTCGGGAAGGAGGCCGAAAGCGTGCGGGCGGTCAGCGCCGTGTCCAGCACCTGGCCATCGGCATCGAAGAAATGGCCGAGAATTTCGCCGACGCCACCGGCCGCGGCGATATCCTGGATTTCGCTGGGCTCGACCATGCCCGAGAGCACCAGCTGCGCTTCGGCATCGACGGTTCCAAGGCCGACGAGCTTGAGATCCGCATTGTTGGCGAGGTCGAAGACTTCCTTCACGGCGCGTTGCGCCTTCAGCACCTTACGGTCCTCGCCGGTATTGGCGAAGAAGGGGACGGGCATCACATAGGCATGCGTCCCGGTCTTTTCGGCGATCCGGTGCATCACGTCGTAAGGATTGGCGCCGTAGTTCCGCGTCAAACCGCCAAGCAGCGAGACGAAACGCAGGTCCTTGGCGTTGATGCGCGGCATGTACTGGACGGCCGCCGACAGTGTGCGCCCATGACCGAGGCCGATCACCTTGTTGTCGCCCCGCTCGATCTCGCGCTTCAGATATCCGGCGCCGGCATGGCCGAGCGCGCGCAGCGGCAGGCCTTCCTCGCCGAGATCGGGTGCCACTTCGCAATATTGCAGCCCGAAACGCTCCGAAAGGCGGGATTCGAGCTCGACGCATTCGACGATATCGCCGTCGATCGTGACTTTCACCACGCCATCGGCGACGGCGCGCGCGATCAGCCGGTGCGCCTTGACCGAGGGCACACCGAGGCGCCGGGCGACCTCCGACTGGGTCAATCCACCGGCGTAATGCAGCCATGCGGCACGTACGGCAAGCGTATCATCGGCATCCGTCACAGCCGCTTCCTTTCGAATGTCCTGCGTGGCGATTCCGCCGCGTCGTGGTGCTGCCTTTTAAAATTCTCCATCTCAGATGTTCAAGTCGTCGATGCCGGTGTCGATATACGGCGACCAGAACGCGATGCTTTCGGCGATCTGCGGGATGACCTCGCGATCGTTCGGCTCACGCTCCTTGAAAGAGAGTTCGAGGCAGATCTCGTTGTTGACAGCACCGCCATCGGCAAAGGCCTTCAGCAGCGGCGCCGGCTGAATGCGGCCCCTGGCGTTGAAATCAGCGGTGAAGGGACGGTGGCCACCCTTGTCCATCAGGCTCTGCTTGATGTGGATGATCGGCGACACCGGCGGCACGGCGCGCGCCCAGGCATAGGGATCGAAATCGTCGGGGTTGGCGGAGGTGACGTCACCATGGTCAATATCGGCCATCATCCACATCGGGATCGCCATTTTCGCCGCCGTCAGCCGCTCCTGCAGCGAGAGGCAGGCGGCGATCGTCTCGCCGAACTCGCGGCCGACGCTCATCGGCTCCCAGAAAACATAGGAAAGACCGGCGGCACGGCCGTGCTCGGCGACCTCGGCCCAGCTGTCGATGGCGATCTTGATCAGTTCCTCACGGCGAACGGGGTCGTCGAAATCCTTGTAGGTGAAGATCGCAAACTGCGTGCCGACGGAATCGCCGCCGAGATCGGCGGTGATATCGGCAAAGGTCTTGAACCAGTCGATATAGTAGCGCCTGACCTCGGCATCCGGATGGCCGAAATGGTTGAGACGGCCGTAGGGGCCGGTCATGCCCGAGGTGACGCGAACGCCGGTGCGCCGCAGCGCCGTGTTCATGCTGCGCGTCAGGCGGCGGATCACGGGCGCTTGCCAGCTTGGATTGATGAACTCGTGGGTCAGCTGCAGGTCGCGGATCTTCAGGTCGCGCGCCACCGTGTCGATCAGATCGTCGGGCTCCGCGAAGCGGTTGACCAGCGGATTGGTGTTCAACGAAAGCGTCAGCGTCATCGAAACCTCCTTCAGGCGGCGGCGAGGCGGGAGGAGGCGAACCAGTCGGCAAAGGCAGCGCGCTCGGCCTCGCTCATGTGCAGATAGTGCTTGGTGCGGCGGTAGAGGATGTCCTCCGCCGTCTCCGCCCATTCGGTGGCGACCAGGTAGCGGGCCTCCGCCTCGTAGAACTGCCCGCCGAAATGGCGGCCGAGCGCCTCGATGCTGGTTGCTCCTGAAACGACGGTCTTGGTGCGGGCGCCATAGAGGCGGCCATAGTGATGCACGAGCTTGCGCGGCATCCAGGGATAGGTATCGCGCAGGCTGTTGGCGAAGGTCTCGTAATCGGCATTGGGGATTTCGCCGCCGGGCAGGGGGGCCGTCTGCGTCCAGTCGCCGCCCATGCCGGGGAAGATGTGCCGCAGGCGGTGCAGACCGCGCTCGGCAAGCTCACGGAAGGTGGTGATCTTGCCGCCGAAGACATTGAGCAACGGCGCGCCGCCGGTTTCGTCGAGATCGAAGACATAGTCACGGGTCACGGCGGACGGATTGCCCTTGCCGTCGTCGAAGAGCGGACGGACGCCGGAGAAACTGTGCAGCACGTCCTGGCGGCGGAGCTTTTCCTTAAAGTAGCGGTTCACCGCCTTCAGCAGATAATCGATCTCGCTCTCGTCGGCCGAGACATCCTCGGCGCGGCCTTCATAGGCGATATCGGTGGTGCCGATCAGCGCCTTGTCGCCCTCATAAGGGTTGATGAAGATGACGCGCTTGTCGTGGTTCTGGACGAGATAGGCATTCGAGCCCGCCCAGAATTTCGGGACGATGATGTGGCTGCCCTTGACCAGGCGCACATTGCGGGCCGAGTTCGATCCGGCCACGCGGTTGATGATGTCGGTGACCCAGGGGCCGGCGCAATTGACCAGACATTTGGCCCTGAAAGTGCGCGTCTCGCCTGTCGTGCTGTTCTTGGTGACGACAGTCCATGCGTCATTCTCGCGCCGGGCGGAGACGGCGGGCGAACGGGTCAGGACGATCGCGCCTTTTTCGGCGGCGCTGACGGCGTTCAGCACGACGAGGCGGGCGTCATCGACCCAGCAATCGGAATATTCGAAGCCGCGCTTGTATTGATCGAGGATCGGCGTGCCCTCGGGATCGCGCAGCAGGTTGAGCGTGCGGGTACCCGGCAGCTTCTTGCGGCCGCCGAGGTGGTCGTAGAGGAAGAGGCCGAGGCGGACCAGCCAGGCCGGGCGGTCCTCAGGGCTGTGCGGCAGCACGAAGCGCATCGGCCAGATGATGTGCGGGGCGGCATTGAGCAGCACCTCGCGTTCGATCAGCGCTTCGCGCACCAGACGGAATTCGTAATATTCGAGATAGCGCAGCCCGCCGTGCACCAGCTTGCCTGACCGCGACGAGGTTCCCTGCGCCAGATCATCCTTTTCGCACAGCGCCACCTTGAGCCCACGGCCGGCCGCATCGCGTGCGATACCGGCGCCGTTGATGCCGCCGCCGATGACGAAGAGGTCCAGGGTTTCGGGTTCGGTCATGTCATGCTCCTTTGATGCCAGCGCATCAGAACTTGAGTTATGCGCCTGGTGTCGCCGTCGCGGTCGAGGCGAGCTTGTCCCAGGCGGGCGCCATTGCCTGGCGGATGTCGGTATAGGCTGCGAAAAGCGTGTCGAACCGGGCCGCCTCGGCGGCATCGGGAACCTCGGGTTCGCCAAGCAGCGGCGACACCCAGTCGGCAATGCAATCATCCATCGTCGGATACACGCCGACGGCAACCGCAGCCATCATCGCGGCACCGGCAGCCCCGGTCTCCTCGCGCTGCGACTGGCGGATCGGGGCGTTGACGGCGGCGGATAGCGAGCGGCGCAGGCTTGGCGAACGCGTGGCGCCGCCGGTGATGCGCAGCTCTTCCGGCATCGCTCCCATCGCCGCATAGCAATCGCGGGTCGCGAGGCCCAGGCCTTCGACCACGCCTCTCACGAGATCGGGGAAACGATGGCGCGTGGACAGTCCGGCAAAGCCGGCACGCGCATTGGCGTTGACGAACGGGCCGCGCTCGCCGGCTTCGGAAATATAGGGGTGATAGAGCACGGAGCCCGGCTTGCTATCGGCAAACCAGCCATCGATGCGCGCGATCAGTTCCGCATGCGAAACCGTCTTGCCGGCGTCTGCCATCAGCGAGGCGGCGATATCGAGGATCCAGTCGATATTGATCGTCGATCCCATATTCGTCTGCACCTGGGTGACGATGCCCGGGATCGGCAGGGCGATCACATAGCCGGTGCCCTCGCTGTTGAGGTGGACATCGTCGACTTTCTTGGCGCGCAGATGGACGCCGGTCGAGCCGATCGTCGAGCAGGCGGCGTTGCGCCCGCCGCTACGGACGCCGGCGCCGAGCGCGGTCATGACCATATCGACATAGCCGAGGCAGACGGGTGTTCCTGCCAGCAGCCCGCAGGCCTTGGCGGCATCCGATGTCAGCGGATGGCTGATTTCGGTCCCGTCGATGATGTCAGGCAACAGCTTGCGCCGGTGTTCGAGGCCAAGCGCATCGATGACGGCGTCGTCATATTGCCGGGTGCGGAAATTGCCGAAGGTGAAACTCGCCTCCGACGGATCGGTGGCGCGAATGCCTGTGAGGTTGAGATAAAGCCAATCCTTGCAGTGCAGCGCCGTTTCGGCGCGATCAAGGAGATCGGACGCGAAACGGTCCATATGCGCGAGCTGGGTGCCCTGCTGGCAGGTGTTGAGGCCGGTGCCGGTCGCCTCGAAGCGGGCGCGGTTGTTCGGCTTGGATGCAAGCGAAACCACGGTCGATGCGGCGCGCGCATCAAGCCACAGCCAGGCATCGCCGACCGGGGCATTCTCACGAGCGACGAGCCACGTGCCGTCACCTTGTCCGGTGACGGAAACGGCGGCGGTGCGCGCCGCAAGATCGGGGACTTTCTCGCCGAGGCCGCGCAGTGCGCTGGCGCAATCCGCCCATGTCTGCGCAAGCGGCTGCGTCGCCGAGCCGTCGTCGCCGGTCGCGTATCTGTTGCGTACGGATGCGGCAGCAATCTGGCGTCCGGAAAGATCGAAGGCAACCGCCTTGATCACGGATGTGCCGGCGTCGATGCCGATGATGATATTCTGTGTCGATGTCATCGCAGGGTTATCCCGCCAATGCCGGGAACGCTGCGGCGGGCAATACGCGCGTCCAATTCATCATGCAGTCCTCCCGATCGGCCGAATTCCATCGCTCTGCTTCGGCCGCATGATCGATTCCATGGTGACGGGCCGCAAGCGTGTGTCTGCCGCCGGCAATGAATCGAATATCTGCCGAAACCTCCCATGGGCCTCACCGATAAACATAACATAAAGATATCACAAGGCCAGCAAGATTTTTCTAGTCATGAAAATTTTTTCAGCTAAAATAGTGGGCGTCAGCTTGATGAGTGGCGGCCGCCTCTGTTTGCGCAAGACTGCAGTCGCCGCTTTTGCCGCGAATATCGCGTGTCTTTAATTTATATTAAATATCAATGCTATGACTGAGTTTTCCAAATTCTTTTACAGGTATTTATTTGTGCATTTGCTGCCTTCCTATGTTGCGCCGCAACGCGATAAACAAGCTGTGAAGCGCCGCATTGATGCGCAGGTTCTCATAAAAGTGCCGTTGACAGCCTTCTGATTTTATAACATTGTTTCCGGCATAAGTAACACAGTTCTATCACGGAAGCCTGCTTCCTGATGGGTGATTGCAGGATCAGGCGGTCGGAGGAGACTGGCGCCGTGTCCTGAAGAGGAGGCTTCCAATGCGGATTTTCGTCCAGAGTTGCGCTTTCGCGGGCTGCCTGCCGGGTTCTGATCCGGCGCGATGCCATGCGGTGGCGCGTCTGCGATCGTAACTGCCGCCAGCCCCTTCGCTTTATCGTCTCCCAGTCAAAGGCCGTCTCGACATGAGCACACAGTCCGATTACGCAGCACCGAAGCCGAGCAGCGGCAATCTGAAGCTCATCGTGGGCGTGGCATTCGTTGTTGCCGTCGTCGGCGCCATCGCTGTTGACACGACGGTGGTCAAGATCGGCTCCGAAAACGACGTCAGGCAGCAGGTCTTCTCGCCGGAAACCTTTGGCGCCGAGCAGTTCCCGAAGATATTGGCCAATGTGCAGAAGCGCGCCGTGCCGGCCGCCGATCTTGCTGCCGCCATCGCCGCCGACAAGAAGGCGGCCGCCGAGAAATACGGCACCGCGACGAGCACCGGACCGGTCATTCCCGTCACGCTGACCGGCACGTTCGGCGCCCGCAAATCGAACACCAACGAACTCAAAGTCGATGGATTGCCTCCCGAGACGGTGGTCCGTGTCCAGACCGGTCCTGCGGTCAACGGCACGGACCTCCGCGATGCCACCGGCACCATCGAGTTCGGCCAGTTCACCAACCAGATCCAGTATCAGGACGCCGGATCGGCCATCAACAACGAGATGAAGAAGTCGGTCTTCACCGGCCTCGATTCGGAAACGCTGGATGGGAAATCCGCGACCGTGGTCGGCGTGTTCAAGCTGATCAATCCAAAAAACTGGCTGGTCACGCCCGTCAAGGTCGAAGTCAAATGAGCCAGCCGCTGCGCAGTAACGGAGTGCAGGGCGAAGTCGTTCTCGCCGCCCGCAACATCGCCAAGTCCTATGGCAATGTGCATGCCCTCAAGGGCGTGAATTTCGACATCCATCGCGGTCAGGTGACCACGCTGTTCGGAGAGAACGGCGCTGGCAAATCAACCTTGATGAAGATCCTTTCCGGCGTCGTGCAGCCGAGCTCGGGCGAGATCATCCTCGATGGCTCGCCGATCAGCTTCACCTCGTCGACCCATGCGCGTGAACACGGCATCTCGATCATTCACCAGGAACTCAGCCTGGCGCCCAATCTCAGCGTCCGCGACAACATCTTCATGGGCCGAGAGATCATCACCGGCGGCATGGTCGATTTCGCCGAGGAAGAGCGCCAGACACGCGCGCTTCTGGCAGAACTCGAGGAAGACATCGATCCGCTGACGCGCGTCGAGGACCTGCGCCTCGGCCAGCAGCAGATCGTCGAGATCGCCCGCGCGCTCTCGGTCAATTCGCGCATTCTGATCATGGACGAACCGACCTCGGCGCTGAGCGCAACCGAGGTTGAGGTGCTCTTCAAGGTCATCCACGACCTGACGAGCCGCGGCGTTTCGATCGTCTATATCTCGCATCATCTCGAAGAGGCGCTGCAGATCACCAATCACGCCGTCGTCCTGCGCGACGGCACCATGACTGCCTATGCCGAGCGCAAGGACATCGATCTCGAATGGATCGTCCGCAACATGGTCGGCGATAATTTCGATCTCGGCAGCCCGCCGGAGGGCCATCAGTTCGGCCAGGTGGCGCTGTCGATCGAGAATCTCAGCGTGCCCGGTCCGTCGGGCGCTGCCTATAACGCCGTCGACCGGCTGTCGTTGAAAGTGCGCGCGGGAGAAGTGGTCTGCATCTATGGCCTGATGGGCGCGGGGCGTACCGAGCTTCTGGAATGCGTCGCCGGACGTCTGCGCTCGAGCGGCGGCCGGGTTCTGCTTGAGGGCCGGGATGTCGGCGGCCTCAGCATTGCCGGGCGTATCGAGAGCGGCCTCGTTCTCGTTCCCGAAGATCGCCAGCGCGATGGCCTGGTGCAGACGATGACTGTTGGCACCAATCTGTCGCTTGCCAGCATCGGCGCCTTCACCAAGGGGCTCTTCACCTCGGGCCGGCGCGAACGGGAACTGGTCAACGATGCGATCCGCCGCGTTCACGTCAAGACAGATGGCGGCGAGGCGTCGATCGGCTCGCTCTCCGGCGGCAACCAGCAGAAGGTCGTCATCGGCAAGATGCTGGCCACCCAGCCGAAAGTCATCCTGCTCGACGAACCGAGCCGCGGCATCGATATCGGCGCCAAGGCTGAGGTTTTCAAGCTGCTTGCCGAGCGCGCCAAGCAGGGGCTCGCGGTCGTCTATTCGACCTCCGAAGTCAACGAATGCCTGAGCATCGCGCATCGCATCATCGTCATGCACCGCGGCCGGATCTCGGCCGAGTTCAGCTCTGACGTCACCAAGGAAAAGATCATGGCCGCCTCCGGCGAAGCCGTGGTCGCGCACTAGCCCGGAATTATGGAGCACTGATTATGTCAGTCACAGATATCACCCAGAAGAAGACAGTTCCGAACGGGCAGAAGCGCAACACCAATATCGTGCGTCTCATCCTCGAGGGCAGGGCGTTTTTCGCACTGATCGTCATCATCGCGGTCTTCTCGTTCCTGTCGCCCTATTATTTCAGCCTCAACAACTTCCTGATCATGGCCTCACACGTCGCCATCTTCGGCATTCTGGCGATCGGCATGCTGCTGGTCATCCTGAACGGCGGCATCGACCTCTCGGTCGGTTCGACGCTCGGGCTCGCGGGCTGCATCGCTGGCTTCCTGATGCAGGGCGTGACGCTCAGCTATTTCGGCGTCATCCTTTATCCGCCGGTCTGGGCCGTCGTAGTGCTGACCTGCGCGCTCGGCGCCCTGGTCGGTGCGGTCAACGGCGTGCTGGTCGCCTATCTCAAGGTGCCGGCCTTCGTTGCCTCGCTCGGCGTTCTCTATGTGGCCCGCGGCATCGCGCTGTTGATGACCAACGGTCTGACCTACAATAATCTCGGCGGCCGTCCGGAGCTTGGCAATACCGGCTTCGACTGGCTCGGCTTCAATCGCCTCGGCGGTGTGCCGATCGGCGTCATCGTGCTTGCCGTGCTCGCCATCGTCTGCGGCATCGTGCTCAGCCGTACGGCTTTTGGCCGCTGGCTCTATGCATCGGGCGGCAACGAGCGTGCGGCCGACCTCTCCGGCGTTCCGGTCAAGCGCGTCAAGATCATCGTCTATGTGCTGTCAGGCGTCTGCGCCGCGATCGCCGGCCTGGTGCTCTCCTCGCAGCTGACCTCGGCGGGCCCGACCGCCGGCACGACCTACGAACTGACCGCGATTGCTGCCGTCGTCATCGGCGGCGCGGCCCTCACCGGCGGTCGCGGCACGGTGCGCGGCACCATGCTCGGCGCCTTCGTCATCGGCTTTCTGTCGGATGGTCTCGTGATCATCGGCGTCTCCGCCTACTGGCAGACGGTCTTTACCGGAGCGGTGATCGTCCTCGCCGTCTTGATGAACAGCATCCAATACGGCCGCCGGGTCAAATCGTCCTGACGGCTGCGACTGAAACTTATCCACGACGGCAGGCTGGGGTTCCAAGAAGGCCGATTGGGGAAAGCAACGCCGGTTCCCGGCACAACTGAGCTCACTAATGGGAGAGAGACTATGTTTAAAAAAGGCATGCGCATTCTTCTCGCCGCCGCGGCCGTCGCACCGCTTCTCGCAACGTCCGCCTGGGCAGCCGGCGCGATGACGATCATCGTCAACGATCCGTCGAACCCCTACTGGCTGACGGAAGGCAATGTTGCCAAGGCCACTGCCGAAAAGCTCGGCTACACGGCTTCGGTCAGCGCCCACAAGGGTGACACCAACACCGAGAGCAACCTGATCGACACGGCAATCACCAACAAGTCGGTCGCGATCATTCTCGACCCGGCCAATGCCGACGGTTCGGTCGGTGCGGTGAAGAAGGCTGTTGCCGCCGGTATCCCGGTCATCCTCGTCAACGCTGAAATCAACCAGGAAGGCCTGGCGAAGGCGCAGCTCGTTTCCAACAACGCCCAGGGTGCCGCCCTCGGTGCGCAGCAGTGGGTCGAAGCTGTCGGCGACAAGGGCAACTATGCCGAACTCTTCGGCGCTCCCTCCGACAACAACGCCGCAACGCGTTCGAACGGTTATGAAACCGTGCTGTCGCAGTACCCGGACCTGAAGAAGGTTGCTAAGGAAGTTGCCGATTGGGACCGCACCAACGGTCACAACAAGATGCAGTCCATGCTGCAGGCAAATCCTGACATCGTCGGCGTCATCTCTGGCAACGATGAAATGGCCCTCGGCGCGATCGCAGCGCTCAAGGAAGCCGGCAAGCTCGCCAACATCAAGGTCGGTGGTTTCGACGGTTCTCCGGACGCTGTTGCGGCGATCAAGGCCGGCGAACTGCAGTACACCGTTCTCCAGCCGGTTGCCGTCTTCTCTGAAGAAGCCGTCAAGCAGGCCGACAATGTCATCAAGAATGGCAGCACCGGCGCCAAGAGCGAAAAGCAGCTCTTCGATTGCCTGCTGATCACCAAGGACAATGTCGACAAGTATACCGGCCCGTTCGTCCTGTCGCAGTAACATCGAAGGGGCGCCCGGCAGGGCGCTCTTTCAGAGCCGGGCGGCATCCACCCGCCCGGCTTCCGCAATGCCTGAAATGGTGCCCGCGGCCGCAACCGCCCGTTCCGTTTCACCTTTTTGCCTTGGCGTGGCAATCACTGTACGAAGCTGGGATCCAGAATTCAGCGACAAGGGTGACCCCGTGACACAGAAGACGAGCCAGGGCGAAGATCTGTTGGAAGAGCTGACAAGCGACAGCCGGCAGACGCGCCAGATCGCGCGCCGCCGCATGATCGCGGAGGCCGTGATGAATGAAGGCTCGATGCGGATCGAAGACCTGACGGATCGTTTCGGGATCAGCCTGATGACGGCCCATCGCGATGTCGATGAACTCGTGAGCCGTGGGCTTTTCCGCAAGACGCGCGGCATCGTTACCGCCGCGGCGACGAACCTGATCGAATCGAGCGACGTCTATCGCTCGAACCGGCAGGCAACGGAGAAGAAGCTGATTGCGGAGGCAGCGATGCAATTCGTCGAGCCCGGGCAGGCGATCTTCTTCGACGATTCGACGACGGTTCTGCAGATGGCGGCGCACTTGCCGTCGAAGGTGCCTGTCACCGCGATCACCAATTCGCTGACGCTGATGAACGCGCTGACGGGCATGCATGACGTGACGCTGCTGGCGCTCGGCGGCCAGTATTACAACTGGTGCAACGCCTTCATGGGCCGGATGACGATCAGCGAAATCAAGGGGCTGCGGGCGGATATCGCCTTCATCTCCATGTCGGCGATCAGCGACGGCACGGTGCTGCACCAGTCGCCGGAGACTGTCGATACCAAGCGCGCCATGTTCGACTGTTCCGTCAAACGGATCCTGCTTGCCGATCACACCAAGTTCGAACGGCGGGCACTCCATAGTTTCGCAGCATTGGACGAGTTCGACGGCGTCATCGTCGACGACAAGACCGACGCCGTGCACATCGACCGCATGCGGTCCAAGGATATCAACGTGGTGGTCGCCAAGAGCGCCGGAGGGCGCTCGTAACCCGGCCACCGGTTGCTGACAGTGAGGAAGGCGAATGCCGAGTCTGCTCGGGATCGATAGTGGCCTGACGGTCACCAAGGCCGTCATTTTCGACATTGACGGCACGCCGCTCGCAGTCAGCAGGCGCCGCGTCACGCAGTTCATTCCCAAGGCGCGCCATATCGAGCGCGACATGGGCGAACTCTGGACGGCAACGGCCGATGCGATCCGCGAGGCGATCGCGCTCAGCAAGCGCCCCGCAAGCGATATCCAGGGTATAGCCGCCACCGCGCATGGCGACGGCATCTATCTGCTCGACGAGGATCAGCAGCCGCTTGGCCGCGCCATCCTGTCGCTCGACAGCCGGGCAGGGCCGATCGTCAACGAATGGACCGACGGCGATGTCGCCCAGCGCGCCATCGAACTGACGGGCCAAATCCCGCATGTCTCCGCACCCTCGGCGCTGCTCGCCTGGATCGGCGAGATGGAGCCCGAGCGCTATAAGCGCATCGGCCATTTCATCAGCTGCAAGGACTGGCTGCGCTTCTGCCTGACGGGGATCATCGGCACGGATCGAACCGAGTCCAGCACCTCTTTCACCGACGTGAAGACACAGGACTACAGTCAGGACGCGCTACGGCTCTTCGGTCTGCAGAAGCTCGTTCACGCCTTGCCGCCGGCTTCACGTTCCGACCAGATCGTCGGCCGGGTGACGCGCGAGGCCGCAAATCTGACTGGTCTTGCTGAAGGCACGCCCGTTATGGCGGGTCTGCATGATGTCACCGCCTCGGCGCTCGGCGCCGGGGGATACGGCAAAGGCGTCGTCGCCATCATCGCCGGCACCTACTCGATCAACGAGACGCTATCGTCCGAACCGCGAGTCGACAGGCGCTGGTTTTGCCGCAACGGCATTGCGCCCGGCATCTGGAACAGCATGTCGATCTCGCCGGCGTCGACGGCCAATTACGACTGGTTTCTCGACAAGCTCTGCGCTGCCAAGCGGCAGGAGGGCGAGGCGAGCGGCCGCTCCGTACACGCGTTACTTGCCCCGGAGATCGATGCGGCATTCCAGCGGCCCTCGACCGCCCTGTTTCATCCCTATCTTTTCGGCTCGCCCTATGGCGCGGAGGCGAGCGCCGGGTTCTTCGGGCTCGGCGGCTGGCACGATCGCGGCGACATGCTTCGCGCCGTGCTTGAGGGGATTGCGTTCAACCACCGCATCCATGTCGATGCGCTCCGCGACGGGTTCTCATTTGACCGGGCGCGTCTGGCAGGCGGCATCTCGCGCAATCCCGCTGTCGTGCAGATGTTTGCCGATATCCTCGGCATGCCTGTCACCGTGACTGAAACCGACGAAGCGGCGGCCTGGGGTGCAGCGCTCTGCGCCGGATCGGGCGCCGGGATCTATGCCGATCCGCAGAGCGATCCGCGCGATACCGCAAGCATCGAGAAAACCTGCCAGCCGGACCCGGCGCGCAGCGCCGACTACGAGAAGCGTTACCAGGTATTTCGCGAAATCGCCGATGCCATGACGCCGCTCTGGCCGAAGATCGCGGCGCTTGCGCCTGATCAGGCCGTGAACTGAAATGAATGATGCCTGCTGCGGCGGGCGATTTAGGACGATGACATCATGACAGCCGACCTGCAGCAGCGCTTCTCCGATCTCGGCGAGGGCGATATCGACGTTCTCATCATCGGCGCGGGCATCAATGGCGCCGGGCTGTTTCGCGATCTCTCGGTGCAGGGCGTCAATTGCCTTATCGTCGATAAGGCCGATTTCGGTTCGGGCACGAGTGCTGCACCGTCGCGGCTCATCCATGGCGGGCTGAAATATCTGGAGACCGGCGAATTCGGCCTCGTCGCGCAATCGACGCTGGAGCGCAATCTGCTGCTCAAGAACGCGCCGCACTGCGTCGAGCCGCTGCCGACCTTCATCCCGGTCTTTTCCTGGACACGCGGCATCTGGGCGGCGATCCGCACGCTCTTTGGTTCCAAGACGGCGCCGCGCAGCCGCGGTGCGGTGCTGATCAAGATCGGCCTGCGGCTCTACGACTTCTTCGGCTCCCGCGATCAGGTGATGCCGAAGCACCGGCTGATCCTGAAGAAGCAGGCCCGCAAGGAAATGCCGCATGTGACGCCAGCGATCGTCGCCGGCGGTATCTATTATGACGCCAAGATCAGCCGGCCTGAGCGGCTGGTCTATGAACTCGTGCGCGATGGCCTCGATGCCAATCCGAAAAGTCTGGCTGCCAATTTCACCACGATGGAAACGGTCTCAGGCGGATCGCTGACATTCCGGCAGGCCGATGGCCGCGAGTTCGCGGTAAAGCCGAAGCTGGTCGTCAACGCCGCCGGTCCCTGGATCGATCATGTCAACGCCGCACTCGGCGCGCCCTCGAAGATGATCGGCGGCACCAAGGGCTCGCATATCCTGCTCGATCATCCTGAACTGGTACGCAGCCTGAACGGCCACATGATCTATTTCGAAGCCGACGATGGCCGCATCTGCCTGGTCTACAGCTACCTCGGCCTGGCGTTGGTCGGCTCGACCGATATTCCAGCCGATAATCCAGATGACGTTCGCTGCGAGGAACCGGAGACCGACTATTTCCTCGAAAGCGTCCGTTCGTTGCTGCCGACGCTGCGCTTCGACCGCGATCAGATCGTCTACAGCTATAGCGGCATCCGCCCGCTCCCGGCATCGGATGCGACGGCGCCGGGCCTCATCAGCCGCGACCATTCCGCACCGGTAAAGGAACCCGAAGGCAACCGCCCGTTCCCGATCGTCTCGCTGGTTGGCGGTAAGTGGACGACGTTCCGGGGTTTCGCCGAGGAGGTTGCCGATACCGTTCTCTCGCGCCTGCAGCGGAACCGCAGCGCATCGACCCGCTACCTTGCGATCGGCGGCGGCAAGGGCTTCCCCGCCAATGGCGAGAAGCGCGGTCACTGGATCAAGGATCTGGCAGCCAAGGGTGGAGTGACGATCGAGCGTGCCGACGAATTGCTGAGCCGGTACGGCACGACGACCGCGGCGATCCTCACATCCGCTTCCGTTCATTCCGACGATACCAGGCTGACCGGTGCGCCACAGCACAGCTTCAAGGAAATCGACTGGATCACCCGCAACGAACTTATCGTTCATGTCGCTGATATCGTGCTTCGCCGCACGACGCTGGCAATCGAGGGGCGCCTGACGATCGAGGGGTTGCGGGAAATCGCCGGCATCGCAGCCGCCGCTTTGTTTTGGGACGCGGCGCGTGTCGAAAGCGAAATCGCCGACGTCACCGGCCAGCTCAGCCGTTTTCACGGCCAGATGCTGACCAGTACGGCGCCGGCTACGGAACGCGCCAAGGCGCCCCGTTTTACGGCGAAGTGATCAATGCGCCGGAATGGTTCTCCGGCGCATTGCCATATCAGAGTGCAGCGACCGCGAGATTGCTGCGGGCCTCAAGGATCGCCCGGCACGCATTGGCCGCTTCCTGACCCTTGATGACGAAGTGGTTCATGAAGAACTCGATATGCGCTTCGCTTTCCTGGAAGTGATGCGGCGTCAGCACCGCCGACAGCACCGGTACATTGGTATCGAGCTGGACGCGCATCAGGCCGTCGAGAACGGTTCCGGCGACGAAGTCGTGCCGGTAGATGCCGCCGTCGACGACGAAGGCGCAGCCGAGGATCGCCGCATACTTGCCGCTCCGGGCCAGCGTCTGTGCATGGAGCGGGATTTCAAGCGCGCCCGGCACGTCGAAGACGTCGACCTCCGCCGCGTTGGCGCTCTGCGCCTTCCATGTCGAGATAAAGGAATTCACGCATTGATCGACGATACCGGCGTGCCAGCGGGCACGCACGATGGCGATCCGGTGACCCTGCGGTTTGGTTGCGATTGTCATGTCTCTGCCTTTCAAGGGTGCCATCTCTGGCTGTTGCTTCGAGCCGCCGCGGCGGCCCAATTCTCCCTTGGGCGAACAGCATCAGTCACCTCTCCCTGGAGAGGTTCTTGCCTGCATGCTCTCTTCCATCCGGACTATACCGTCGGCTCCGGCATCTCACCGGATCTGCTGACCTTCCATTGCTGGAAGCGCTCGCGGGCTCCGGGCGTAAACCCGATACCGCCGGTGGGGAATTGCACCCCGCCCTGAGAACAGGGCGAGGTAAATCCAAAATTGGAAAGAATGCAAGTCCGGAAACGGCGTCAGATGGCCTGTCTGATCAAACCGGCTTGAGATCGCCGATGATGGTCGGAATGAGTTCCGAGACCGTCGGATGGATTGGCACCGACCATTGCAGCACCGGATAGCGGGTTCCGGCGTTCATCGCATCGATGATGCCGTGAATCGCCTCGTCGCCCTCGATGCCCAGGAAGGCGGCGCCGAGGATTTCCTTGGTCTCCGCATCGGCGACGATCTTCATGAAACCCTTGGTCTCGCCACGTTCGTTGGCGCGGCCGACCCGGCTCATCGGCCGTTTGGAGACCATGACCTTGCGGCCCGAGGCGCGGGCCTGCTTCTCGGTGATGCCGGCGCGGCCGAGCGGCGGGTCGATATAGAGCGCGTAGGCCGGAATGCGGCTGGAGACCTTGCGGTCGCCGCCATCCAGCAGGTTGGCGGCGGCGATCTCGAAATCGTTGTAGGATGTATGCGTGAACGCGCCATGGCCGTTGCAGTCACCGAGCGCATAGATGCCGTCCACATTGGTCATCAGCCGGTCATCGACGGTGATGAAGCCGCGCTTGTCGGTCGCGACGCCAGCCGCTTCGAGGCTGAGATCGCCGGTATTCGGCGTGCGGCCGGTGGCGACGAGCACATGGCTTGCCTGGATATCCGGCTTGCCGGAAATCGAGACAGCGACACCGTCAGCCGCGTTGGCGAAAGCGATGTTCTCCGCGCCGGTGTGAACCGTGATGCCTTCGGAAACGATGATCTCCTCGATCGCATCCGAAACATCCTCGTCCTCGCGGGAGGCGAGCTTCGGGCCGCGTTCGATAACCGTCACCTCGGCGCCGAAGCGGCGGTACATCTGCGCGAATTCAAGGCCGATATAGCTGCCGCCGATCACCACGAGATGACGGGGCAGGGTATCGAGCTGGATGATCGAGGTGCTGGTGAGGTAATCGATATCGGCAAGGCCTGGAAAATCCGGAACGGTCGGGCGGGCGCCGACATTCAGGAAGATCAGCGGCGCGGTCAGCGTCTCGCCGTTCACCTCGACGGTCTTGGCGCCGCTGAATTTCGCATGACCATAGATGACCTCCATGGTCTTCATGCCCGAGAACCAGCCGATCAGGCCGTTGCGGGCATTCATGGTCACCGTCTCGGCGCGCTTGCGCACCGTCTTCATGTCGATCTCAATGGCGCCGGAAATCCTGACGCCGTAGTCGCCGCCGGTCCGGGCCACATGCGCGGCGCGGGCACTGGCGACCAGCGTTTTTGTTGGCATGCAGCCGGCATTGACGCAGGTGCCGCCGAGATATTTGCGCTCGATCAGCGCCACCTTCATGCCCTTCTCGGCCATGCGGGCAGCGAGAAAGGGGCCGGCCTGACCGGCCCCGATGAAGATGGCGTCAAGGGTCTTCATGCGACGGCCGATACGATCAGGAGCGCGCCGACAATGGCGATCGCGTCCTCGATGAGGGCTGCCGGCGCATCCTTGCCGAAGGTGGCAGCAAGCTTGCCGCGCACGGCTGCACCGCCGAGCGTTCCAACGACCGCGCCGACGATACCAGCAATCAGGCCGCCCACCAAAGAGCCGCCGGATGCGCCGATCGTGGCGCCGGTCAGCGCGCCCATGATGATGCGGGCGCCGAACTGCATCGGCACCTTGCGGCTCGGCGTGGTCGGCAGTTGGTCGGTGATCAGCTCAACGGCGGCCAGCACCGTGAAGATCCACGGTGTCCATTTGTAACCCATGAAGGCAAGCGGCGTCTGCGAGACATCGAACCAGCCGAGGGCTGCGCCCCAGGCGACGGCGGCCGGTGCGGTCATGGCCCGAAGGCCGGCAATGATCCCGATCAAAAATGCAAGAAATAGAAGCATGCGAGGGGTCCCCTTCCTCAGCGAATGCCGAAACGGCACGGCCAGCGTGGCATAAAGCTCTACCGGTTGCAATTGGGGGATACGGCTCTACCGGCCGAGCGCCCGCAGCGCTTCTTCGGCGGCCCGAAGCCCGCTTTCATAGGCGCCGTGCGCAGTCGAAAAATCTGTGCGGTTGGTTGCCTCGCCGGCGAAGAAGATCCGGTTGTCGAACGGCCGTGCTAAGGCCTGCCGTGCCGCTGCATGGCCGGGCAGGGCATGACTGTAGCCACCACGGATCGAGGGGGTGTTGGTCCACTCGGACGCGGCAAGCGGGCGAAGTTCCCTGTGAATGCCGGAACCGAACAGGGTCGAAAGCTCCTCAATTGCACGTGGGAAAGCCGCTTCCGGGTTTTCGGCCACGGCGCGGGCGCCGCTTCCACCGAGGAAGACCTCAATGACGGGCTTGCCGAATGGGCGGATATAGTAGCTTGCCGTCTTCGGATCGCGCGGATTGCCGATCACATGGCTTTCGTCGTCGAAACAGTGACCGCCGGTGATTTCGAAATAGAGCTTTTCGTTGTTGCCGAGCGGCAGCTGCAATGCGGCCTCGCGCCACGGGTCGAGCGAGGAAGGCATGGCGATGGCATCGCCGGCGAACACATTGGTGGAAACGGTGATGACCAGTGCTCGCGGCCTGATGGTCCCGCGCTCCGTCCGCACCGTCAAACGGCTGCCGTCGACGGAGATCGACTGGATCGGCGTTGCCAGATGCAGCTCCACCGACGCCGGCATCGTGGCGGCGACAAGCGCGCCATAGCCGGTCTCGAGACGCCAGTTGTTCTCCGTCGAGGCCTCGTCATAGGCGGCATAATCCTCCGCCGAGATGCGCTCCAGCTCATCGCCGCTGATATACCCGCTCAGCGCCTGTATATAGGCAAGCCATGGCTCGCCGGCCTCCACAGCGTCCATGGCACAGTCGCTCGGAGGTGGTGCCTCGGCAACGCGCTCGGCCCAGCGGCCAAAGGCAGCGCGGGCGGCATCGCGCTCGGCGCGCGGAAAACCGAAATCGCGATCCTGCCGGTGCCAGGCGCTTGGTCTGCTATCGACCTTAATGCCGGCCTCTTCGGCAATCCGCGTCCAGGGATTGCGGTCGGCCGAATGCAGCCAGCCGCAGCCGAGATCGATCGCGGCAACAGGCGTGTTCAATGTCCAGGCGCGGCCGCCGATCCGGGGCAAGGCTTCGAAGACCGAAACGGAAAGGCCGCTCTTTGCAAGCCTTCTTGCTGCGCCGACGCCTGCGGCGCCCGCTCCGATGATGGCAATATCAGGTTCTGAATTCATGGGGCAAATGGACTCGAAAAGACGGCGCATCATGGACCCTGCCTCAGGCTGCACGCAAGCCGCTACGCCAGGTTTTCGCGGGACTGCCGGGGCGTCAGCCGCCCCTACGGGCGGCCGGTGTTGCGAAGGGCGGAATGAAGCGCGCATCCGGCCAGGTAACGGCTTCGCGCAGGAAATCGATGACAGCGCGCACGCGCGGCGCCTGCTTCTGGTCCTGGTGGCAGGTGATCCAGTAGCTGCGGTTCAGATCCACCTCGTCAGGCAATACGCGTTCGAGCTCGGGATAGCGGCTGGCGAAGAAATAGGGGAGCACGCAGAGCCCAAGCCCGTTTCGCGTCGCCGTCAGCTGCGCGAAGATGCTGGAGCTCTGGAATTGCGGCTTGATGCGCGGATGGACGTCACCGAGATAATCGAGCCCCGGCGCGAAGATCATCTCCTCGATATAGCTGATGAAGGGATGCGACAGCAGATCCTCACGGCTGACGACCGGGGCGTTGGCGGCCAGATAGTCTCGCGAGCCATAGACCTGCAGATGATAGTCGGTGAGTTTCTCGGCATAATAGGGTCCGCCCTTCGGCTCGTCGAGGATGACGCTGATATCCGCCTCCTTGCGCGACAGCGACATGATCTGCTGGATCGTCACCAGTTCCAGCGACAGATGCGGGTGGCGTTCGGCAAATTGCGGCAGCACCGTCGCAAAGAAGAAATTCGCAAACCCTTCGGGAGCACTCAGCCGCACCACGCCGCGCTGCGCCATGGCACCAGTCGCAAGGTCGGCCCGCAGCCGCTCCGTCTCCTGCTCCATCTTCTCGGCCGTATCAACGAAGCGGTTGCCCATCGCCGTCAGCACATAGCCGCGCGGGTTGCGCTCGAAGAGTTTGACCTTCAGCGCGAATTCCAACCGGTCGATCCGCCGCGAAACGGTGGCATGACTGCTCCGGAGCTGCCGCGCCGCAGTCGACAGCTGCCCGGTTCTGGCCACGGCTAGAAAAAACTGCAGATCGTTCCAAGTAAACTGCGAGGAGTTGGTCATCGAAGGTCCGTGTTGGCCTTAGTCTTTGGTCTAATGCAGCTGCGCGTGATGCGCCGCAGAGAGGCCGGTTTCAGCGCTTTCGGTACGGTTCTGTGCAAAAATGAACAGATACTGTTTGGAATTAATTGTAAACGTCTGGTTGCCTCATCGTGGAAATTCCGTGATCGTGGGCGTTGAGTGGCTGCCTTGAGGAGGGTGGCTCGTCAAATTTGAACAGATCGCGATCTGCCAATCTCTGGGAGGAGAGACTTATGCGAAAGAGCTTCATTGCGTCACTTGCATTTCTTCTGGCAAGCAGCACAGCCGTTTTCGCCCAAAGCGGGGCGGTGTCCGACGGTAAGGTCAAGATCGGCATTCTGAACGATCAGTCCGGCGTCTATGCCGATTTCGGCGGCAAATCTTCTGTCGAGGCCGCCAAGATGGCGGTCGAGGATTTCGGCGGCAAGGTGCTCGATATGCCGATCGAGATCGTCGATGCCGACCATCAGAACAAGCCTGACGTCGCCTCCAATATTGCCCGCCAGTGGTATGATACCGAGCAGGTGGATGCGATCATGGAGCTCACGACATCCTCGGTGGCGCTCGCCGTCCAGGCCGTCGCCAAGGAAAAGAAGAAGATCGATATCGTCACCGGTGCCGCGACCACCGATCTGACCGGCAAGGCCTGCAGCCCCTACGGCTTCCACTGGGCCTATGACACCCATGCGCTGGCGGTCGGCACCGGTGGTGCGCTCGTCAAGCAGGGCGGCGACAGCTGGTTCTTCCTGACCGCCGACTATGCCTTCGGCTATTCGCTTGAGCAGCAGACCGGCGACTTCGTCAAGGCCAATGGCGGCACGATCGTCGGCTCCGTGCGTCATCCGCTGTCCAGTCAGGACTTCTCGTCCTTCCTGCTGCAGGCGCAGTCTTCGGGCGCCAAGGTCATCGGCCTGGCGAACGCCGGCCTCGACACAGCGAATGCCATCAAGCAGGCGGCCGAATTCGGCATCGTCCAGGGCGGCCAGCGGCTTGCCGCATTGCTCTTCACGCTCGCCGAAGTGCACGGCCTCGGCCTCGAAGCGGCCCAGGGCCTGACGCTGACAGAAGGCTTCTATTGGAACCGCGACGATGAAAGCCGTGCGTTCGGCAAGAAGTTTTTCGACCGCACCGGCAAGATGCCGAACATGATTCACACAGGCACCTATTCCGCCGTTCTCCAGTATCTGAAAGCCGTCCAGAAGGCCGGCACGGATGAGACGGAAGCGGTGGCCAAGCAACTGCATGAAATGCCGGTCGACGACGTCTTCGGCCGCGGCGGCACTGTTGGCGCCAACGGCCGGATGATCCATGACATGTACCTGCTGCAGGTGAAGAAGCCCGATGAAAGCAAGGAGCCGTGGGACTACTTCAACGTGCTCGCCACCATCCCGGGCAAAGAAGCCTATATCGACCCCGCCAAGAGCGGCTGCGATCTGGTGAAGTGATCGATGGCGGTTTCCGCACCAGTCAATAATGCGAAGCCGCGGGTGGTGCTTTCCGCCCGCGGCCTTCGCCGGGATTTCGGCGGCTTCACGGCCGTGAAAAATGTCGATCTCGATGTCCATGATGCCAGCGTCCATGCGCTAATCGGCCCGAACGGGGCGGGCAAGACCACGGTCTTCAACCTGCTCACGAAGTTCCTGCAGCCGACGGCGGGCACCATCATGCTGATGGGCACCGACATCACCAGGACGCCGCCCGACCGGGTGGCGCGCATGGGCCTCGTCCGCTCCTTCCAGATTTCGGCGGTCTTTCCGCATCTGACCGTGCTCGACAACGTCCGTGTCGCCTTGCAGCGGCCGAACAATCTGTCGACACAGTTCTGGCGGCCGCTTTCGGCGCTCGACCAGCTGACGGGCAGAGCCGAGCAGCTGCTGGCCAGTGTCGGCCTATCCAAGGAGCGCGATGCGCTGGCCGCCGATCTTTCCTACGGCCGCAAGCGCGTGCTGGAGATCGCCACCACGCTGGCGCTCGATCCCAAGGTATTGCTGCTCGACGAGCCGATGGCCGGCATGGGGCAGGAGGATGTCAGCGTCGTCTCCGCCATCATCCGCGACGTCGCCCGCGATCGCGCGGTGCTGATGGTTGAACACAATCTCTCCGTCGTCGCCAATATCTGCCAGCAGGTGACCGTGCTCCAGCGCGGCGAAATCCTGGCCGAGGGCGATTACGCCACCGTCAGCCAGGACCCGCGCGTGCGCCAGGCCTATATGGGCTCGGAGGAGGGCTGATGGCGGCGCTGCTCGAAATCCAGGGCCTCAATGCCTGGTACGGCGAAAGCCATATCCTGCACGGCATCGACATGACCGTCGGCGAGGGCGAGACGATCACCATCCTCGGCCGCAACGGCGTCGGCAAGACGACGACACTGCGCACCATCACCGGCATCGTGCGGGCGCGGAAGGGCAGGATCAGCTTTGCCGGAACCGACATGATGCAGGTGCCGCTGCACAAGACGGCGCATAAGGGCATCGGCTTCGTGCCCGAAGAGCGCGGCATCTTCTCGACGCTGACAGTTTCGGAAAACCTGCTGCTGCCGCCAGTCGTGGCGCCGGGCGGCATGACCGTCGATGAAATCTACGAGCTCTTTCCGAACCTTTACGAGCGGCGCGCCAGCTCCGGCACAAAGCTTTCCGGCGGCGAGCAGCAGATGCTGGCGATCGCCCGGGTGCTGCGCACCGGCGTGAAGATGCTGCTGCTCGATGAGCCGACGGAAGGGCTTGCTCCCGTCATCGTCCAGCGCATCGGCGAAGTGCTGAAGACGCTGAAGCAGCGTGGCATGACGATCCTGCTCGTGGAGCAGAACTTCCGCTTCGCCAGCCGCATTGCCGATCGGTTTTACCTGATGGATCACGGGCAAATCGTGTCGGAATTCCCGGTTGGGGAACTGCCGCAGCGGATGGATACGCTGCACAAGGTTTTGGGGGTTTAGGGTATGGTTGTGAACCTGAATGAGACCTCCATATCCGCCACCAATACCTCCCTGATCCCTGTGCTTGTCACAGGGATCCAGCAGCGCTGCGTCTGCGGCGCGGAGGACTCTTTTCACGCGAAAGACTTCGCGTGGCTGGATTCCTGTGACAAGCACAGGAATGAGGGATGCGGAGAGGGTGCCGTGACGCCTTTCGCCTACCTCGAGGGGGCGAGCCCATGACCATGATCTTCGGCATCCCCGTCCAGGCGCTTCTCGGCCAGCTCTTGATCGGCCTGATCAACGGCTCCTTCTACGCGCTGCTGAGCCTTGGCCTCGCCATCATCTTCGGCCTGCTGCGCGTCATCAACTTCGCCCACGGCGCGCAATACATGCTCGGCGCCTTCGTCGCCTATCTGATGCTCGCCTATGGCGGCATCGGCTATTGGCCGGCGCTAATCCTGGCGCCTGTGGTCGTCGGTCTGTTCGGCGCGGTGGTCGAGCGGCTGTTCCTGCGGCGGCTCTATGATCTCGATCCGCTCTACGGCCTGCTCTTCACCTTCGGCATGGCGCTGGCGATCGAGGGGACGTTTCGCTATCTTTACGGCTCCTCCGGCCAGCCCTATGCGACGCCCGCAGCACTTGCCGGCGGCACCAATCTCGGCTTCATGTTCCTGCCGATCTATCGCGGCTGGGTGGTCATCGTCTCGCTGGTCGTCTGCATCGGGACATGGCTGCTGATCGAAAAGACCAAGCTCGGCGCCTATCTGCGCGCCGCGACCGAGAACACCACGCTGGTGCAGGTCTTCGGCGTCAACGTTCCGCTGCTGCTGACGCTGACCTACGCGTTGGGTGCCGGCCTCGCGGCTTTCGCCGGGGTGCTGGCCGCGCCGATCTATCAGGTCTCGCCGCTGATGGGCTCGAACATCATCATCGTCGTCTTCGCCGTCGTGGTGGTCGGCGGCATGGGCTCGATCATGGGCGCCATCGTCACCGGCTATGTGCTCGGTATCGCCGAGGGCCTGACGAAGGTTTTCTATCCTGAGGCGTCGAACATCGTGATCTTCGTGATCATGGCGATCGTGCTTCTCATCAGGCCCGCGGGCCTCTTCGGCCGGGATGCGTGACATGACCGAGATCACCGAAACCATCCGCCCGGAAAAGAGCCGTACCGCGCTGTCGGTCCAGGCGGCGTTTCTCGTCATCGGCCTGCTGCTGCTCGTGCTCGCGCCGTTCTTCTTCTACCCGATCTTCCTGATGAAGCTGCTTTGCTTCGCGCTTTTCGCCTGCGCCTTCAATCTGCTGCTCGGCTATACCGGACTGCTCTCATTCGGCCATGCGACCTTCTTCGGTGGCGCCGCCTATTTCACCGCCTATACCGTGAAGTCCTGGGGCTTCCCACCCGAACTCGGCATCCTCACCGGTGTCGCCGGCGCAGCGCTTCTCGGGCTGGTGATGGGCTATCTGGCGATCCGGCGGCAGGGGATCTATTTCGCAATGGTGACGCTGGCGCTGTCGCAAATGTTCTTCTTCTTCTGCCTGCAAGCGAAGTTCACCGAGGGCGAGGACGGCATCCAGTCGGTTCCGCGCGGCCATCTCTTCGGCTTCATCGATCTGAACGATTCCACCAACATGTATTTTTTCGTGCTGGCGGTGTTCCTGATCGGAATGCTGCTGATCTGGCGCTTCATCAACTCGCCCTTCGGCATGATCCTGAAGTCGATCCGCGAAAACGAGCAGCGGGCAATCTCGCTCGGCTATTCCGTCGCCCGCTACAAGCTTGGCGCCTTCGTCATGTCGGCAGCGCTTGCCGGGCTCGCGGGCGCCGTCAAATCGCTGGTCTTCCAGTTCGCGACGCTGACCGATGTTGCCTGGCAGATGTCGGGTGAGGTGATCCTGATGACGCTGCTCGGCGGCATCGGTACGCTGATCGGGCCAATCTTCGGCGCCGGGCTGGTCGTGACGCTGCAAAACTACCTGGCGACCTCGGAATTTCCGGTGACGATCATCACCGGCGTCGTCTTCATGGTCTGCGTCCTGATCTTCCGCCGTGGTATCGTCGGCGAGTTCTATGCGTCGCGGATCGGCCGCATATTGGGCTTTGTCTATCGCCGTTGAGCGGCCGGTGCTGAAGATGGATCGCTACGACTATATCATCATCGGCGCAGGCAGCGCAGGCTGCGTGCTGGCCAACAGGCTGTCCGAAGACCGCAACAACCGCGTGCTTCTGCTGGAAGCCGGTGGCAGTGACAACTACCACTGGATCCACATTCCAGTCGGTTATCTCTATTGCATCAACAACCCGCGCACCGACTGGTGCTTCACGACAGCGCCAGAGGATGGCCTGAACGGCCGTGCGCTGAATTACCCCCGCGGAAAAGTGCTCGGCGGCTGCTCGTCGATCAATGGCATGATCTATATGCGCGGCCAGGCCCGCGATTACGATCTGTGGCGGCAGATGGGCTGCACCGGCTGGAGCTGGGACGACATTCTGCCGTTCTTCCGCAAGTCCGAGGATCACTATCGCGGCAAGGACGAGATGCATGGCGCCGGCGGCGAATGGCGGGTCGAGAAGGCGCGCGTCAAATGGGCGGTGCTTGACGCCTTCCAGCAGGCGGCGAAGGAAGCGGGCATCCCCGTCACCGAGGATTTCAACCGCGGCACCAACGAGGGCTCCGGCTATTTCGACGTAAACCAGCGCTCCGGCATCCGCTGGAATGCCACCAAGGCCTTTCTGCGTCCGGCGATGAAGCGCGGCAATCTCAAGGTTCTGACCAAGGCACAGGTGCGGCGGCTGCTGATCGAGGAAGGCACTGTCACCGGCGTCGAGTTTCAGCATGGCGGCGTCGCCAAGCGTGCCTACGCCTCAAAGGAAACGGTTCTTTCGGCGGGGTCGATCGGCTCGCCGCATATTCTGGAGCTTTCGGGGATCGGCCGCGGAGACGTGCTGCAGAATGCCGGGATCGATGTCGTCAGCGAGGTCAGGGGCGTCGGCGAGAACCTGCAGGATCACCTGCAGCTGCGCCTCGCCTACAAGGTGACCGGTGTTCCGACGCTGAACGAGAAGGCGACGAAGCTGATCGGCAAGGCGGCGATCGGGCTCGAATATCTGCTGCGCCGCTCGGGACCGATGGCGATGGCGCCGAGCCAGCTTGGCATCTTCACCCGCTCGGGGCCGGACAAGGAAACGCCCGATCTGCAATATCATGTCCAGCCGGTGTCGCTCGACAAGTTCGGCGACCCCGTGCATGCCTTTCCGGCGATCACGGCCAGCGTCTGCAATCTGAGGCCGGAAAGCCGCGGTTCGGTGCATGTCTCGAGCCCGGATTTTGCCGCGCAGCCCATCATTGCGCCAAGATACCTCTCGACGGAACGCGATCGCGACATAGCTGTCAGATCGATCAAGCTGACACGGCGGATTGTTGCTCAGCCGTCCTTCGCCCGTTTCAATCCCGAGGAGTTCAAGCCCGGTCCTGCCTATCGAAATGATGAGGAGCTCGCGCAGGCCGCAGGCGATATCGGCACGACGATCTTCCATCCCGTCGGCACTTGCCGGATGGGCGGCGATCGCGACAGTGTCGTCGATCCGCGGTTGAGGTTTCGGGCGCTCGCCAGGCTCAGGATCGCCGATGCCTCGGTCATGCCGTCGATCACCTCGGGCAACACCAATTCGCCTGTCATCATGATTGCCGAGAAGGCAGCCAGCATGATCCTCGAAGACAACAGATAGGAGACGTCAATGGCACGGATCGCGTTTATCGGCCTCGGCAACATGGGTGGTCCGATGGCCGCCAATCTGGTGAAGGCGGGTCATGAGGTGACCGGGTTCGATCTCGCTTCGACGGTATTGAAAGCCGCGGAAGAGAGTGGCGTGAAACCTGCCAGTCATGCGAGCCAGGCGGTCAAGGGTGCCGAGATCATCCTCACCATGCTGCCGCAGGGCAAGCATGTCCTGACGGCCTGGGCCGATATCCTGCAATCGGCCGAGAAGGGCTCGCTCGTCATCGACTGCTCGACCATCGATGTAGAGAGTTCGCGCAAGGCGCATGAGCTGGCGCGTGGCGCCGGCTGCCTGTCGCTCGACGCGCCAGTTTCCGGCGGGACCGGCGGAGCCACGGCCGGAACGCTGACCTTCATGGCAGGCGGATCGGACGAGAGCTTTGCGAAGGCGAAGCCGATCCTCGAGGCGATGGGCAAGAAGATTGTCCATTGCGGCGAGGCGGGAGCCGGTCAGGCCGCGAAGATTTGCAACAACATGATCCTGGGCATTTCGATGATCGGCGTCTGCGAGGCCTTCGTGCTCGCCGAAAAGCTCGGCCTCGAGCATCAGGCGCTGTTCGACGTCGCCTCGACGTCATCCGGCCAATGCTGGTCGATCAATAGCTATTGCCCGGTTCCGGGGCCGGTGCCGGCGTCTCCCGCCAACAACGACTACAAGCCGGGCTTTGCGGCGGCATTGATGCTGAAGGACCTGAGACTGTCGCAAGAGGCAGCGCTCGCCAGCGGCGCCTCCACCCCGCTGGGTGCCGAAGCTGCACAGCTCTACGCCCTGTTCGAAAAACTCGGCAATGGCGGAAAGGACTTTTCCGCCATCATCGAGATGTTCCGCAACAGGGAGTGATTACCGCACCAGCGCCAGCTGCATGCTGGCATCGCCGAGGGTCACATCGAGTTCGCCGGCGGTTGCGATTTCGATCGCTCCGCAGAGCGAGCCTGTCGTGATCACTGCGCCTGCACGCAGTGAGCTGTCCGGGCGGAACGTGTCATTGGCATAATCGACCAGCCAGGTGAGAACGTCGACCTTCACATGCTTGGCGGCCGCGTCGTAGATCGGCTGGCCATTGAACATCACCTTGAGCGGCGTGCCGGTGCAGGTGTCGAGGATCGATCGCGGCATCACCGGGCCGAGCACGTAGCCGAGATTGGCAAGGCGGTCGGCGAGGAACAGTAGCGGGGAAATCTTGCTGCCTTCGGCAACGGCCGTCCAGGACATCTCGACACCGAGATAGGCGTCCGCAATGGCATCGGCGACTTCGGCGCGCGTGTACTTGCCGCTGGTGCGGATCGGCAGATCCTTGCCGAGGCGCACGGCGATCTCAGCTTCGAACTTCGTGCCGGCGACCCAGGGCAGTTTCGCGCCGGAGACGGCTTCGAAATAGGGATGCAGCGGGGCAGTGACCGGCTGATTGTCGGCCGGCATCGAGACCTTCCAGGCGTTGCTGCGAATGCCTTCTTCAGCCGAGAGGAAGTTCTGCGCGTCCATGGCCTGGCGATGGTCGCCGGGCAGCGGGAATTCCGCGGTGGAAGCCTGCTTGCCCGCGTGGCGAAGGCCTGCAAGCTTGGCCGCGAGGGCGCGCGGATCGAAGGTCGAATCTGTCATGGTTTATCCTCCACCTGATGTGTGCGCGCAAACTAGCCGCTCGGGTTAGATGGGGTAAAGGGCGGGCTTGGAAAGACTGTTATTCCGTCAGTGCATACCAGGCGACGCGATAGGCTTCCAAACCTTCTATCGCAAAGGGCTCGAAGCGTGTTTCCTGTGTTGCCGCCGGTTTGACGCCGGTGAGAAGCGAGGCGCCCTGGCTGGTGCCGGTCGAGCCGGGAAGGGCGATCACTGTCCGCTGCGTCAGCGCTGCGAGAAGGATAAGATAGGTGCTGTTTGCGGCAAACGGTCCTTCGACGATCACTGGCCCCTTGGCGCCGATCAGGCCGAGGCAGGCCTCGTTCATCAGCGCCAGATAGAGGCAGGCAGCAGTATAGCGTTCAGCCTCGCTGGCATCGCCGGCATTCAGCCATTGCTTTTCGCGTCCGGGGAAGGGGCCGGAGCCCGGCGCGACATTCGGCAGCAGCATGATCTTGCGGGCGATCACGGCGGGCAGCGCTGCAAGCGCCTCATTTGCTGGCACAGTGCCGATCTCGGCGGAGAGGATTTCGAATTCCCGGCCGCCCATGAAGCGCGAGGAGGGCACGGCGCGGCCATAGGCATCGACATTGGCGAGCGCATCGCGCCGGGGATCGAGATGTTCGAGATCACCACCGACGCCGAAATTGATCACCCAAGTGCCGGTCGAGACGACCGCGAAGGGCGCTTCCCGCGAGACCAGATGCGGCAGCAGCGACGCATTGGAATCGTGAATGCCGCAATAGACGGGCACGGAGGAGCCGATCTCCGCGGCTATCTCCGGACGGACCGGGCCGAGCGCGTCGAAGGCGGAGTGGATCGGCGCCATGAGGCTGCGGATACCGAGCGTATCGACCAGAGAGGAGTATTCACCGTTCCCAGGGTTCCAGAGGTCGGTGTGGCAGCCGAGCGATGTCGCCTCGTTGGCGGCAACACCGGTCAGCCGCGCGGCCCAATATTGCGGATAGGTGACGATGGCCGCGACCTTCGCAAACTCGTCAGGGAAGGCTGTCTTCTGGTAGTGCAGCTGGGCACCGATATTCAGTCCCATGGTCTGGCGCGGCGAGTAGGTCTCGCTGAAGGGCGGGCGGAGCGCCGTGTAGGCGTCGCGGATCGGCTGCGGGTACTCGTGCTCGTAATCCAGCACAGGCATGGCCAGCGTGCCGTTGGCGTCGACCAATGCGGCCGAAGCGCCGTGCGTGGTGATCGAGATCGCGTCGAACCCTGGCGCCTTGGCGAAGCGCTGGAAGGCATCGAGCATAAAGGACCAGAGGGCCTCGATGTCATAATGCGGATAGAGGCCGTCCTTCAGGACGGTGTTCGCCATTCTGGAGACGGCGATTTCCTCGCCGGTCGCCGTGTCGAGAACGACGACCTTGGCGTTGGTCTTGCCGATATCGAGAACGGCGATGCGGCTGTAGTCGGTCATGGCATATGGAAGACGGTGACGAGGTCGCTCTGGACGGGGGAATTGTCAGGATTGGTTTCCATGATATCGCCCATATGCGCCCACCACTTTTTCATGACGGGATGTTCGGGAAGGCTCGCCATCGTGTGATCCACTGGGCGCGTCAGCACGCCGAACAGCACATTCGTCTCGCGGTCGAGATGAATCGAATAGTCGCTGGCACCGGATTTGTGCAGGAGATCAACGAGCTCCGGCCAGATCTCGTCATGCCGCTTGATGTATTCGGCTTCCATGCCCGGATTGAGCTTCATCTTGAAGGCGTGCTTTTCGAGGGTCATTTCGAGCTCATGGCTTTGATGCGGCGGGCGACGATCGGGATGGCGATGGTGATGATCAGCAGCAGGCCGATGAAGATCGACATGACGATGCCGGGTACATTGAGAAGGCCGAGCCCGAAAGTCACGAGACCCATGACGAAGGCGGCAATGACGACGCCGCCGATCGTGCCGGAACCGCCGAGGATCGACACGCCGCCGAGCACGACCATGGTCACCACTTCGAGTTCCCAGCCCTGCGCGATCGAGGGACGCGTGGATCCCAAGCGCGAAGTCAGGCAGACGGCGGCAATGCCGCTCATCACACCGGTCAGCATGAAGAGGATGAATTTGACGCGCTCGACCGGAATGCCGGAGAAGCGGGCGGCGAAGTCGTTGTTGCCGATCGTATAGACCTGACGGCCGAAATTCGTGGCATGCAGCAGGATGGCAAAGAGGATGGCCAGCACGATGAACAGCACGAATTCGAAGGAAAAGACCCAGAAGACATAGCCCTGGCCGAAATAGGCGAAATCGGCGGGGTATTTGCCATAGGCCTGATCGCCGAGAACGATATAGGAAATGCCCCGGAAAAGGCTCATCGTGCCGATCGTGACGACGATCGACGGCAGTTTCAGCGCCGAGACGAGGAAGCCGTTGAAGAGGCCGCAGGCGAGGCCCGTACCGATGCCGATGGCAACGAGACCGGGTGTTCCGACGCCGGCCTGGGCTGCTGCGCCCATGGCCGTCGAGGCAAGCGCGATTATGGCAGCCACTGACAGATCGATCTCACCGGCGATGACCAGCAGCGCCATGGCGAAGGCGATCATCGCCTTTTCGGTGAAGTTGAAGGTGGCGTCCGAGAGGTTCCAGGCATCGAGGAAATAGGGCGAGGCCACGGAATTGAAGATGAAGATCAGCACCGCAACGCCGAACAGCAGCACTTCCCAGCTCGACATGATGCGGCGGAACGGCGTGCCCAGACGATCGGGAATGACGCGTTTTTCAGGTGCGGTGGAAACCGTGCTCATGCTGCCACCTCGATTGGCGTTTCGGCTGCGGCCTTGTCACGCAGGATGATGCGGCCGCGGTTGCGCTCGCGTCTGGCGTTGAAGACGACGGCGAGGATGATGACGGTCCCTGATATCGCCATCTGTGTGAAGGGCGAGATGCCGATAACGGGCAGGGCGTTCTTGATGACGCCGAGGAAAAGCGCGCCCAGCACCGTGCCGACCACCGATCCGACGCCTCCGGCAATCGAGATACCACCGATGACGCAGGCCGCGACGCTGTCGAGCTCGAAGCCGTTCGCAATATCGACATAGGCGACGGCATAGCGCGACACCCAGAGATAGCTTGCAAGACCGGCCAGAGCGCCGGACAGCACGAAAGCCAGGAACTTGGTCCAGCCGGTATCGATACCGGCATAGACGGCCGCCGTCGGATTGCCGCCGGTCGCATAGGCGGAGCGGCCGAACTGGGTGTATTTCAACACCACATACATGATCAGCACGATGATGATCCCGACCCAGCCGAGAACCGGAAGACCGAGGATCGGCGTGCGCGGAACGGAGAGGAAGGTCGGCGTCATCTGGTGGGCGTTGACCCAGGCACCGCCCGAGAGCACGAAGGCCATGCCGCGATAGATGGTGAGCGTGCCCAAGGTCACGACGATCGGCGGTATCTCCAGCGCCCAGACCAGAAAGCCGTTGATGGCGCCCAGGCAGGCGCCGATGGCGATGGCGGCAATGATCAGCACGGCCAGCGGCAGGTCGGGATAGGCAGCATTCATCATCGCGATCGCCATGCCGGTGAAGGCCAGATTGGCGGCGACCGACAAATCGATCGACTTCGTCAGGATCACCGTCATCTGCGCCAGCGCCAGGATGATGAGGATCGAGGTGTCGTTGAAGATACCGGCGAGATTGTCGGGCGTTGCGAAATCGGCGGCGCGCGTCGAGAAGACGCCGATCATCACGACGATGATGAGGAAAAGCAGGGTTTCCCGTTTTCTGATCAGTCTTGCCATGCTTTTCCCTCACGCATTTCCGGTCGCCGCGCGCACCAGCGCCTCAGGCGAAAGCTTGTCGCGGTCGTAGAGGCCGGCCGAAAGGCCTTCCTTCATGACCAGCACACGGTCCGACATGCCGATGATCTCAGGCAGTTCGGACGAGATCATGATGATCGACAGGCCCTCGGCGGCGAGCTCGCTGATGAAGCCGTGGACGGCGGCCTTGGAGCCGATGTCGATGCCCTTGGTCGGCTCGTCGAGGATGATGACCTTCGGCATGGTGGCGAGCCACTTGCCGATGACAACCTTCTGCTGGTTGCCGCCCGACAGCGTGCCAACGGGAACGGAGAGCGCCGCGGCGCGCAGATCCAGCCGCTCGGCATATTTGCGGGCGAGCGCGAATTCGTTGGCCGCCTTCAGGAAGCCCTTGCGCGAGGTGCGCGTCAGCGATGGCAGCGTCATGTTCTGGTAGATCGGCATCGGCAGCGCCAGTCCGTGGCGGCCGCGTTCTTCCGGCACGTAGACGATACCGGCGCGGATCGCGTCGAGCGGCGAGCCGATCGAAATCTCCTGTCCCTCCAGCGTCAGCTTGCCCGACAGGGGCTTGGTGATGCCGAAAAGCGACTGGCAGAGTTCGGAGCGTCCGGCGCCGATCAGGCCGTAGATTCCGAGGATTTCGCCCTTGCGGAGCGTGAAGGTGATATCGCGGAATTCCGTGCGATGACAGTATCTCTCGACGCTGAGAACAGGGGCGCCGATCGCCACGTCGATCTTCGGAAAGGCGTTCTCGACATCGCGGCCGACCATGAGCTTGACGATCGCATCCTGCGGCGTTTCCTTGAGACGCCCGGCGCCGACGGCCTTGCCGTCGCGGAAGACCACAAAATTGTCGGCGATCTCATAGACCTCGTCGAACTTGTGGCTGATGAAGAGGATCGCCTTGCCCTTGGCCTTCAGGCCCTGGACGATGCGGAAGAGATCGTCGATTTCCTTGCGGGAAAGCGCGGCGGTCGGCTCGTCCATGATGACGATCCGGGCCTCGATCGACAATGCGCGGGCGATCGCCACGAGATGGCGCTGCGCGATCGAGAGGTCCTTCAGGCGGATCGTCGGGTCGATATTGCTTTCCAGCGAAATCAGCAGCTCGCGCGAGCGCTCGTTCATCGCCTTCCAGTCGATGGTGCGGAAACGGGTTTTCGGCGCATGGCCGAGGAAGATGTTTTCGGCGACCGTCAGCTCGTCGAAAAGAACAGTCTCCTGATGAATGGCGGTGACGCCCGCGTCGATCGCGGCCTGCGCGCTCGTGAAGCTCACGGCCTGCCCATCGACGATGATTTCGCCTTCGTTGGGGCGATAGATGCCAGTCAGGATCTTGACCAGCGTCGACTTGCCGGCGCCGTTTTCGCCGATCAGGGCGGTGACCTTGCCGGGATAGAGCGCGATGCTGACATTATCGAGCGCTTTGACGCCCGGAAAGATTTGCGAGATGCCGCGCATTTCCAGAATGGCGGGCGCGTCCTTGGGCTCGACAGCCGCGATGGGTTCTTGAAGGGCAGTGGTCATCAGCAAAACCATGAAGAAAGAGAAGCCCGGCGGCACGAAGCCGCCGGGTGTTCATGCGTGTTTCGAAGATCAGAAGACCTTGGAGAACTGGTCGATGTTCGAAGCGTTGTAGACGAACGGATCGGACATGGCGGCTTCGCCCTTGTCGTCGATCTTGATCTTGCCCATGCGGCCGGCTTCGATTTCCGTGCCCGGCTTGCCATCGGCATCACCCTTGACGAGGTGATAGGCGATCTGCGTTGCCGAGTAGCCGAGGTCGATCGGGTTCCAGATGGCGAATTCCTTCGTCGCACCCGACTTGATCGCGCCGGCCATTTCAGACGGCAGGCCGAGGCCTGTTACGTAGACCTTGCCGACCAGACCCTTGTCTTCGACAACCTTCGAAGCAGCCAGAACGCCGACCGTCGTCGGAGCGACGATGACCTTGACGTTCGGGTTGGACTTCAGAAGGCCTTCAGCTTCGCGATAGGACTTGTCCGAGAGGTCGTCGCCGTAAACAGTCGTGACGAGGTTCAGGCCGGCGAAGTCCTTGAGCTGCTTCTTCATCTGGTCGATCCAGATGTTCTGGTTCGTCGAGGTCGTCGTTGCCGACAGGATGGCGAAGTCGCCCTTGCCGCCTTCGAGGTGATCCTTGACGAGCGTCAGGCACATCTTGCCGATCAGCTCGTTGGAAGACGGGTTGAGCTGTAGGATGCGGCCTTCAGGCGCAACACCCGAATCCCAGGAGATGACCTTGATGCCGCGCTGAGCAGCCTTCTTGAGTGCCGGAACGACGGCGTCCGGATCGTTCGCCGAAATCGCGATGGCATCGACGCCCTGTGCGATCAGCGAGTTGATGACTTCGATCTGGCCTTCGGCCGTCGTCGAGGTCGGGCCGGTATAGATGACTTCTACGCCACCGAGTTCCTTGGCTGCTTCCTGCGCGCCCTTGTTGGCAGCATCGAAGAAGCCGTTGCCTAGCGACTTCACGACGAGACCGATCTTGATGTCCTTGGCGCTGGCCGAGCCGGCCATCATGGCGACGGCAAATGCCACGCCGATTGCAAGTTTCTTTGCGAGTTTCATGCTTTCATCCTCCCACGTTGATTAAGTCTAACGACATCCGGCCGGCGCCCCTCAGGCGACCGACGAGGAATCCTCCCTTGCGGCCTGCGCCGCGGCGCTCGCAATAACGAGCTTGATACCTGCATCTTCGATCATCCGGACGGATTCCTCCGGAATTCCATCGTCGGTAATGATCGTCGAAACGCGCTCGAGCGGGCACAGAATGAGGCTCGAGCGGCGGCGGAACTTGCTGGAATCGACCATGACGACGAGCTCGTCGGCCTGGTGCATCAGCTTCTGTTCGCTCTGAATGATCTGCGCATCGGCTTCCATGATGCCGTGCGGGCCGACGCCCTGGGCGCCGAAGAAGAACCGGCGCGCATAGAAATGGCGTATCGCGTCATTATCGAACGGCGAGAGAATGAGGCTCTGCTCGCGATAGATGACGCCGCCGGGCACGGTGACGGTGTTCTTCGAATGCTTCACCAGATGTTCGGCAATGGCGAAGGAATTGGTCATCACCTGCATCCGGTGGCCGGACATGAAGTGGACCATCTGGAATGTCGTGGTGCCGCCATTGATGATGATGGCATCGCCGGGATCGCAGAGATCCACGGCAGCGCGGGCGATTGCGCGCTTCTTATCGATATTGACTGATTCTGAAACTCGGAACGGGCGGCCGGCCAGATTGCCGAGCTGCGGCGGATGAACGGCTTCGGCGCCGCCACGTACGCGGCGGATCTTGCCCTGCACGTGGAGCGCCGCAATGTCACGACGGATCGTGGCCTCGGAAGCCTCGGTCAGTTCAGCGATATCCTGTATCGTGACGACCGACTTTTCCTGTACCGCGCTCATGATGATGCGATGGCGTTCGCGTTCGTGCATTGGTTCCTCCGTGTCACATTTATTTCGTATCGGTTAAAAGCTGTCAATCAAAAACGATCAAAAATTTTCATATTGCGCTGCACAATAATTGTTTTTGATCGTTTTCGATTGACAACGCGCATTTTCATGAGCGATATCGGTCACGACAAGGGCGTGGATTGCTCCGCGCAAAAGAACTCATATGGGAGGATGACATGGCGGCCAACATCCGGCTTCTTGATAACCGTTGGGATGACAGCTACGCGGCAAAGCTCGATGAGCCCGGCAAGCTGCTCTACCGCTCCAACCTCCTCGGCGCCGACAAGCGCATCACCAATTACGGTGGCGGCAATACCTCTGCGAAGGTGATGGAAACCGACCCGCTGAACGGCGAAAAGGTCAAGGTTCTCTGGGTCAAGGGCTCCGGCGGCGACGTCGGCACCATCAAGCTCGACGGCTTCGCCACGCTTTACCAGGACAAGCTGGATTCGCTGAAGAGCATCTACAAAGGCACCGCGGACGAAGACCGCATGGTCGGCTTCCTGCCCCACTGCACCTTCAACCTGAACTCGCGCGCCGCCTCGATCGATACGCCGCTGCATGGCTTCGTGCCGTTCACGCATGTCGATCACATGCATCCGGACGCGATCATCGCCATTGCCGCTTCCAAGAATTCCAAGGAATTGACGCAGCAGATCTTCGGCGCCGATATCGGCTGGCTGCCCTGGCGCCGCCCGGGCTTCCAGCTCGGCCTCGATCTCGAAGCCTTCGTCAAAGCCAACCCGAATGCCAAGGGCGTCGTGCTCGAAAGCCACGGTCTCTTTACCTGGGCGAACGACGCCAAGGCCTGCTACGAACTGACCCTCGATATCATCAACAAGGCGATCGTCTGGTTTGCCGAAAAGACCGAAAGCAAGACGATCTTCGGCGGCGCTGCGGCGCAGAGCCTGCCGGTCACCGAACGCCGTGCGATTGCAGCGCGTCTGATGCCTGAAATTCGCGGCCGTATCGGCAAGCAGGAGCGTAAGCTCGGCCATTTCGACGATCAGGATGCAGTGCTCGAGTTCGTCAATTCGAAGAGCCTTCGCCCGCTCGGCGCGCTGGGCACCAGCTGCCCGGATCATTTCCTGCGCACCAAGATCCGCCCGCTGATCGTCGATTTCGATCCGGCAAAGCCGGATGTCGATGCCATCATTACTGGTCTGGACGCGGCGCTGGAAGCTTACCGCGCCGATTACGCCCGCTATTACAACGACTGCAAGCATGACAACTCGCCCGCTATGCGCGATGCGAACCCGGTTATCTTCCTGGTGCCCGGCGTCGGCATGCTGTCCTTTGCCCGCGACAAGGCAACCGCCCGTATCGCCAGCGAGTTCTACGTCAACGCCATCAACGTCATGCGTGGCGCCTCGACGGTCTCGGAATATCAGGGGCTTCCGGAACAGGAAGCCTTCGACATCGAATACTGGCTGCTCGAAGAAGCCAAGCTGCAGCGCATGCCGAAGCCGAAGAGCCTGGCCGGCAAGGTCGCCTTCGTCACCGGCGGCGCCGGCGGTATCGGCCGCGCGACGGCGGCACGTCTGGTAGGCGAGGGCGCCTGCGTCGTGCTTGCCGATATCGATCAGGCCGCACTCGAAGCGACGGAAGCCGATTTCAAGGCGAAGTTCGGTGCCGACGCCGTTCGCAGCGTCAAGCTGGATGTGACCAAGGAAGATGCCGTGATCTCGACCTTCGCCGAATCCTGCGTCGAGTTCGGCGGTGTCGATATCCTGGTTTCGAATGCCGGTATCGCCTCGTCTGCACCGATCGAAAGCACCGAGCTTTCGATGTGGAACAAGAATATCGACATTCTGGCGACCGGCTATTTCCTGGTGTCCCGCGAAGCGTTCCGGCTGTTCCGCAAGCAGAACCTCGGCGGTAACGTCGTCTTCGTCGCTTCGAAGAACGGCCTTGCCTCCTCGCCGAACGCGGCCGCCTATTGCACCGCCAAGGCTGCCGAAATCCATCTGGCCCGCTGCCTGGCGCTCGAAGGGGCAGAAGCCGGCATCCGCGTCAACACGGTCAACCCGGATGCGGTTCTACGCGGCTCGAAGATCTGGAACGGCGAATGGCGCGAACAGCGTGCGGCCTCCTCGAAGATCGAGGTGGATGATCTCGAGGAGCATTACCGCAAGCGTTCGATGCTGAAGCTCAATGTCTTCCCTGAAGATATTGCCGAGGCAATCTACTTCCTGGCGTCGGATCTCTCGGCGAAGTCAACCGGCAACATCATCAATGTCGATGCCGGCAACGCCCAGAGCTTCCCGCGGTAGGGGGCGTCGTTTCGTATGACGCGAGGGCCTTGCTCTCCTCCCTCATTCCTGTGCTTGTCACAGGAATCCAGTGCGCCCAAGTCCTTGGGCGCGGGAGACTAGAGGCTCCAGCGATTGGTCAGTTATTCACGGCGCAGACGCGCCGTGGCTGGATTCCTGTGACAAGCACAGGAATGAGGGATAGAGCCGCGGACCTCTCCAGGCCGCGATGCAGATCGGGAGGAAATCATGGCCGAGTTCAAGATCGCGCAGGATGTGATCGCGCAGGAAAACGACAAGCGTGCAGCGGCGCTCAAGGAAGACTATGACGCGCTGGGCGCGACACTTTCCCGCCGCGGCATCGACATCGAAACCGTTACGCGCCGTGTTTCGGAATTCTTCGTCGCCGTTCCCTCTTGGGGCGTCGGCACCGGCGGCACGCGCTTTGCCCGCTTCCCGGGCACCGGCGAGCCGCGCGGCATCTTCGACAAACTCGAAGATTGCTCTGTGATCAACGAGCTGACGCGGGCGACGCCCAATGTTTCCCTGCACATTCCGTGGGACAAGATGGATGCCAAGGAGCTGAAGGCGAAGGGTGAGTCACTCGGCCTCGGCTTCGATGCGATGAATTCCAACACCTTTTCCGATGCGCCCGGCCAGAAGCATTCCTATAAATATGGCTCGCTGAGCCACACGGATGCGGCAACGCGGGCGCAGGCCGTCGAGCACAATCTCGAATGCATCGAAATCGGCAAGGCGATCGGCTCGAAGGCGCTGACCGTCTGGATCGGCGACGGCTCGAACTTCCCCGGCCAGAGCAATTTCACCCGGGCCTTTGAGCGCTATCTCGCCTCCATGGCTGACATCTACAAGGCTCTGCCTGATGACTGGAAGCTGTTCTCCGAGCACAAGATGTACGAGCCAGCCTTCTATTCGACCATCGTGCAGGACTGGGGCACAAACTACCTGATCGCCCAGACGCTCGGCCCCAAGGCGCAGTGCCTTGTCGATCTCGGCCATCACGCGCCGAACACCAATATCGAAATGATCGTTGCCCGCCTGGTGCAGTTCGGAAAGCTCGGCGGCTTCCATTTCAACGACTCGAAATATGGCGACGACGACCTCGACGCCGGCTCGATCGAGCCTTACCGCCTGTTCCTCGTCTTCAACGAACTCGTCGATGCCGAACAGCGGGGCGTCAACGACTTCAACCCGGCTCACATGATCGACCAGTCGCATAACGTGACCGATCCGATCGAAAGCCTGATCAACAGCGCCAACGAAATCCGCCGCGCCTATGCGCAGGCGCTGCTCGTCGATCGCAAGGCGCTGGCAGGCTATCAGGATGGAAACGATGCGCTGATGGCGACGGAAACGTTGAAGCGCGCCTACCGCGCCGATGTCGAACCGATCCTCGCAGAAGCGCGCCGCCGCGCCGGTGGCGCCATCGACCCGGTCGCAACCTACCGCGCCAGCGGCTACCGCAAGAAGGTCTCCGCAGAGCGCCCGGCCTCGGCTGCCGGTGGCGGCGGCATCATCTGAAGATTGCCTCCCAAGGCTTCGGGCCGCCATTGGTCTCAACGGCGGCCCTTTGCGTTCAGGGCTTCCATTCACCGGCGATCTGCCGGGTGGCGACGTTCAGCCGGTTCCAGACATTGATATTGGCAATGGCGATGACGAGGGCCGCAACGCTCTTGCCATCGAAATGACGGGTGGCCTCGTCCCAGATTTCGTCCGGCACAGGGTCTGCCCGGTCGCTGAGCCGTGTGACGGCTTCGGTAAGTGCCAGAGCTGCGCGTTCCTGATCGGAGAAATACGGCGCTTCGCGCCATGCAGCGACCGCGAAGAGCCTCTCGTCCGTTTCTCCAAGCTTCCGCGCGATGCGCGGATGGCCGTCTACGCAGACGCCGCAACCATTGATCTGGCTGGCGCGCAGATTGACCAGTTCCAGCAGCTTCGGCGACAGCCCGGCCTTTTGCGGGACGCTGCTCAGCGCCATCAGCGCCTGCATGGCTTCAGGAAGAACAACGGCCGGATTTCCCATTCTTGATTGCATGTTATGTCTCCTTGTCGGTTTCGTGGTTTGAGCGATGACGCTGCCATCCGTTGTCACATCGGCCGGCAGCCGTTCGTCATGGTGTTGACGGAACACGCGAGGAGGATGTGACCGATGGACGAGAAGAAATTTCTGGCAGATCAGTTCGAGACCAACCGGACGCATCTGAAGGCGGTGGCCTACCGTATGCTCGGCTCGCGCACCGAGGCGGATGACGCCGTCCAGGAGGCGTGGCTGAGGCTTTCCCGCTCGGATGCCGGGGAGGTGGCCAATATCGCCGGGTGGCTTCGCACCGTGGTTGCCCGCATCTGCCTGGACATGCTGCGCTCGAGGAAGACGCGGCGTGAAGAGCCGCTCGATCTTCCGGTCCACGAAACGATAGCAGACACCAAGGCATCCGCGGATCCGGAGCGCGAGGCACTGGTTGCCGATTCGGTCGGCGTTGCCATGCTGGTTGTCCTCGATCAGCTCGACCCGGCGGAACGCGTTGCTTTCGTGCTGCACGATATGTTCGACATTCCCTTCGACGATATCGCGCCAATCATCGGCCGGACATCCGAGGCGGCGCGGCAGCTTGCGAGCCGGGCGCGGCGGCGGATTCAGGGGAAGCCGGAGATACCCGCTGCGGATATCGAGCGGCGAAAGACGCTGGTGACGGCATTCCTGGCGGCATCACGCAACGGTGACTTCCAGGCGCTGCTGTCGCTTCTGCATCCTGACGTCGCCTTCGTGCCGGATGCTGCGGCCTTGCGGCTCGGCGATACCGGTGAGCTACATGGCGCGCATGCCGTGGCAACCACCTTCAACGGGCGCGCGCGAGGCGCCCAGGGTGCCTTCATCGACGATGGGTTTGGCTTCATCGTTCATATCCAGGGCGAGCTGCGCATTGCGGCACTCATCGCCTTCGATGGAGACCGGATCTCGCGCATCGAGGCCATTGCCGATGCAGATCATCTCCAGCGCCTCGAATACACGCCGTTCCATCATTAGGCATATGGTCTTCCGCAGGCGATGGCGTGCGCAGTCTCTGCGCACGCCTTTTCATTTCTGCTCATAGAGCCACTTTACCGGTTGACAGAACCACTTCCGCCGATATTCTATTATTAAGCCTGATATAACATAATAGTGGAACAATTCACCGGGAGCATGCAAATGAAGACTCTAGTCGCATTCCTTCTTGGCACCGCGCTGGTCGCACTGCCGACGACATTGATGGCTCAGGAAAAGGGTGGCGTCATCAACGTCGCCACGATCGGCGAACCGCCGACGCTTGATCCGATGTCCTCCACCGCCGATCTCGTCGGCATCGTCACGCAGCACATTTTCGAAACGCTCTACACGTTCGACAAGAAGTGGAACGTCACGCCGCTTCTGGCCGAAAGCCTGCCGGAGATCAGCGCCGACGGTAAGACCTATACGATCAAGCTGCGCACCGGCATCAAGTTCCACGACAATACCGACATGACGTCCGAGGATGTGGTCGCCTCGCTCACTCGCTGGACGAAGATCGCTTCGCGCGGAAAGCAGGTCGTCGGCTTCATCGATTCGATCACCGCCGTCGATCCGGCGACCGTGAAGATCGTGCTCAAGCAGCCCTATGCGCCGCTGACCTCCCTGCTCGCCTTCAACAACTCGGCCGCGATCATCATCCCGTCCGAAAAGCAGGACGAGCCGATGAAGGAATTCATCGGTACCGGCCCCTACATGCTCAAGGAGCGCAAGGCCGACCAGTATATCCAGCTCGTCCGCTTCGACGGCTACAAGTCGCGCGACGGCGAGAGCGACGGTTACGGCGGTGCGCGCCACCAGTATCTCGACGAAATCCGCTTCGTGCCGGTTCCCGATGCCAATACCCGCGTAGAGGCTGCCGTCTCCGGCCAGTATGATTATGTCGATTCCATCCCGGTCGAATCCTTCGACAAGCTGAAGGCATCGAGCGCATCTCAGCCGGTCATCCTGAAGCCGTTCGGCTATCCGGTCTTCGTCTTCAATACCAAAGAGGGCGTTGCCAAGAATGTCGAGGTCCGCAAGGCGATCCGTCAGGCACTCAGCATGGAAGACATGCTGGCGGCAGCCTTCGGCAGCACGGATTTCTACACGCTCGACGGCGATATCTATCCGAAGCCGTTCGCCTGGAACACCGATGCCGGCGTTGAGGGTAATTACAACGTCGCGGATCCCGAAGGCGCTGCAACGGCTGCGAAAAAGGCCGGTTACAATGGTGAGCCGATCCGCATTCTCACCAGCCGCCAGTACGAATTCCACTACAAGATGGCACAGGTCGCAGCCGAGTATCTGAAGCTTGCCGGCTTCACCGTCGACCTGCAGGTCGTCGATTGGGCCACGCTGACGCAGCGCCGCACGGACTCCAAGCTCTGGGACATCTACATCACCCATAGCCCGTTCCTGCCGGAGCCCGCGCTGATCGGTTCGCTGTCACCAAGCTCGCCCGGCTGGTGGGATACGCCGGCGCGCAAGGCAACCGTCGATGCCTTCACCTCGGAAGTCGATCCGCAGAAGCGCATCGCGCTCTGGGCCGATGTCCAGAAGGCGATGTATGACGAGCTTCCCTACATGAAGATCGGCGACTTCAACGCCGTCTCGGCGAAGTCGACCAAACTCGAAGGCGTCGATCCGGCTCCGTGGCCCTACTTCTGGAACGCGTCCGTCAAGAAGTAAGCTGCAGGGCCTCTGATGATGGCGGTGGCAACCAATCTCTCCTCATTCCTGTGCTCGTCACAGGAATCCAGCAGCGCCATGTCCATGGCGCGGAAGACTCCTCTCACGGCGCAGACGCGCCGTGGCTGGATCCCTGTGACGAGCGCAGGGATGAGGGAGGGCGGGGCCGCAGCCTCGCTTCATCGAGATAAACCAACTGAGTACGGGATCTTGCTCCCATGATACGCTACATCCTCCAGCGCCTTGCGGGCATGATCGTCGTGATGTTTCTCGTCGTCACGATCGTCTTCGTCATCGTGCGCGTCACGCCGGGTGATCCGGCGGCCGTGATGCTCGGCCCCGATGCGACGCCGCAGGACATTGCCGATCTGCGCGCCAGCCTCGGCCTCGACCGGTCTCTCGTGGTGCAATACATCTATTATATCGGCCAGCTTCTGAAGGGCGATCTCGGCCAGTCGATCTTCCTCAACATGCCGGTCACGTCGGCGCTGCTCGACCGTGCCGAACCGACCTTTTTCCTGACGATCTTTTCGCTAGCCATCGCCAGCCTGATCGCTCTGCCGATCGGCATCTACGCTGCCTACCGGCGCGGCTCGTTCGTCGACCAGGCGGCAACGACACTGGCGATGTTCGCCGCCAGCATTCCAAGCTTCTGGCTGGGCCTCATTCTGATGCAGGTTTTCGCTGTCCGCTTCGGCATGTTCCCGGTGTCGGGTTATGGCGGCCCGGGCTCGACATTTCTCGACCGAATGTATCACCTGACCTTGCCTGCTTTCGCGCTCGGCATCGTCTCATCGGCGCTGATCCTTCGCTTCACCCGTGCCTCGATGCTCGACGTGCTGGGTGACGACTATATCCGCACGGCCCGCGCCAAGGGGCTGGTGGAGCGCAAGGTGATCCTCAAGCATGCGCTGAAGAATGCGCTGATCCCGATCCTCACCGTTCTCGGCCTGACAGCGGCGGTGCTGATCTCGGGCGCTGTTGTCACCGAGACTGTGTTTGGCCTTCCGGGTGTCGGCAATCTGGTGGTCTCGGCCGTCCTCCGGCGAGACTACCCGGTCATCCAGGGTGCGCTGCTGGTGATCGCGGCACTCTACGTCCTGATCAATTTTGCGATCGACATGCTCTATCTGCTCGTCGATCCGAGGGTGCGCTACTGATGACGGATATCGCAATCAAGCCCGCGGAAAGCGAAAACCGCAAGTTCATCCGCCGCCTGCTGAGACGCAAGACGGTTGCCTTCGGCCTCGTCATCCTCGTCATCTTCGTGCTGCTGGCAGTCCTGGCCCCTTGGGTGGCGCCTTATTCGCCGTCGAAGCTGTCTATCGTCAACCGGCTGAAGCCGCCGAGCGGAACCTACTTCTTCGGCACCGACGAGTTCGGCCGGGATGTTCTGTCGCGCACGATCTACGCCGGCAGGCTGTCGCTGCTGGTCGGTGTGGCGGTCGTGGCGCTGTCATCGGTGATCGGCGTGACGCTCGGCCTGCTTGCCGGCTTCTTCAAGAAGCTCGATACGCCGATTGCTCGTCTGATCGACGCGATGATGGCCTTTCCGGATATTCTGCTGGCGATCGCGCTCGTCGCCGCGCTCGGCCCGTCGCTGACAACCGTGATCATCGCGTTGTCGATCGTCTATGCACCGCGTCTTGCCCGTATCGTTCGTGCCTCGACGCTTGTCATCCGCGAGCTGCCTTATGTCGAGGCAGCGCAGGCGCTCGGCATTTCGACCTTCCACATCATGACCCGCCATGTGCTTCGGAACCTGCTGTCGCCGATCATGGTACAGGCGACCTTCCTGTTTGCCAGCGCCATGCTGGCCGAAGCCGGTCTCTCCTTCCTCGGCCTCGGCGTCAGCCCTGAAATTCCGACCTGGGGCACGATGATCGCCGCTGGCCGCCAGTATATCGGCCAGGCCGACTGGATGACGCTGTTTCCGGGTGTCGCCATCATTCTCTCCGTGCTCTCGCTCCAGATGGTCGGTGACGGCCTGCGCGACATGCTTGATCCAAAACTTCGAAAGGACCTGTAAATGACCGGTGAAAAAGCGGGCAAGCCGCTCCTCCTCACCAATGTGAATCCGATGGCTTTCGGTGCCGGAACGCCTGCAGGCGCTGTCGATATCCTGGTCGATGCCGACGGCAAGATTGCTAAGATCGGCCCGCAGCTCGCCGTCTCCGAAGAGGTGACGCGCGTCGATGGCAAGGGCGCCTGGATATCTCCCGGCTGGGTGGACCTGCACGTCCATATCTGGCACGGCGGCACCGATATTTCGATCCGCCCGTCCGAATGCGGCGCCGAGCGCGGCGTTACGACGCTTGTCGATGCAGGGTCTGCCGGCGAAGCCAACTTCCACGGCTTCCGTGAATATATCATCGAGCCGTCGAAAGAGCGGATCAAGGCCTTCCTGAATCTCGGCTCGATCGGTCTCGTCGCCTGTAACCGCGTTGCGGAGCTGCGTGACATCAGGGATATCGATCTCGACCGCATTCTCGAGTGCTATGCCGAAAACAGCGAACACATCGTCGGCCTTAAGGTGCGTGCCAGCCACGTCATCACCGGCTCCTGGGGTGTGACCCCGGTCAAGCTCGGCAAGAAGATCTCCAAAATCCTGAAGATCCCGATGATGGTTCATGTCGGCGAGCCGCCGGCACTCTATGACGAAGTGCTAGAAATCCTCGGTCCTGGCGACGTCGTCACCCACTGCTTCAACGGCAAGGCGGGCTCCAGCATCATGGAGGACGAGGATCTCTTCAATCTCGCCGAACGCTGCGCCGGAGAGGGCATCCGCCTCGACATCGGCCATGGCGGCGCCTCCTTCTCCTTCAAGGTCGCGGAAGCGGCGATCAATCGCGGCCTGCTGCCGTTTTCGATCTCGACCGACCTGCATGGCCATTCGATGAACTTCCCGGTCTGGGACCTAGCGACGACGATGTCGAAGCTGTTGTCGGTCGGAATGCCGTTCGACAAGGTCGTCGAAGCCGTCACCCACGCGCCGGCCTCGGTCATCAAGCTGTCGATGGAAGACCGGCTGGCCGTCGGCCAGCGCGCCGACTTCACGATCTTCGACCTGATCGATTCAGACATCGAAGCGACCGATTCAAACGGCGACGTATCGGTGCTCAACAAGCTTTTCGAGCCCCGCTACGCCGTCATCGGCAGCGAGGCAATCACGGCGAGCCGCTATATCCCGCGTGCCCGCAAGCTCGTGCGTCACAGCCACGGCTATTCCTACCGGTAAGAAAGAAGATAGAAATCGCATGACAGGAGCTTACGTGAACACGTCTCCAACCACCGCCAAACCATCCGGTTCGCCTCAGGAGAGGCTGGCGGCGCTTGGCATCACCTTGCCGCCGGCGCCGCCGCCGATCGCCAATTTCGTGACGCATGTCATCGAAGGCAACATTCTCTACCTGTCCGGCCAGGGACCGCGGGAGGCCGACGGCTTCCTGCATTCCGGCAAGGTCGGCGCCTCCGTCAGCGTCGAGGACGCCTACAAGCATGCGCGACTGACTGGCATCAACCTGCTATCCGTCATGCAGGATGCACTTGGCGATCTCGCGCGCGTCAAGCGCGTCGTCAAGCTGCTCGGCATGGTCAATGCGGTGCCTGATTTCCTCGATCATCCGAGTGTCATCAACGGCTGCTCCGATCTCTTCATCGATGTTTTCGGCGAAGAGCGCGGACAGCACGCCCGCTCGGCGGTGGGTTTCGGCTCGCTGCCGGGAAATATCACCGTCGAGATCGAAGCGATCGTCGCCTTGCGCGACTAGAGGAGAATGTCAGTGGTTGCGCCAGCCCATGATCTTTTCGATGCGTTCCGCCGACGCGCGCACATGCGCCGTGTAGCGGTTCTCGTCCGAAAAGGCCTTCTGCTCGGGAAGGACGATGGAGATGGTGGCAACGCACTGGCCGTCGCGATCGCAGATCGGCGAGGCGATGCAGGCGACCGCATAGTCGGATTCGCCAGCCTGGATCGAAAGGCGCGACTGGAAAGCCGCGCCTGCCGAACCCGACAGCACTTCGGCATCCATTTCCGCCCGGCCGGTCGGCGAGGTCTTGGCGCATCGTTTGAACAGATCGACGCGTTCCGGCTCCGGCAGGTGCCCGACGAGCAGGCGGCCGGAGGCCGTCCAGTTCAATGGCACGCGGGTTCCGACGCGGGACGCGACCTGGAAATGGCTCGGACCATCGGCCATGGCGAGCACCAGCATATAGTCGCCGTCGCGGCCGCAGACCTGAACGGTCTCGTCCGCCTCGCGGCAGAGGTCGTGCATTTCATGGGTGGCGACGCTCATGAAATCCAGCGAGCGGGCATAGGCGAGACCATAGTGGTAAAGCCGGGAGCCGAGCCAGACCGAGCCGTCCGTATTGCGCGACAGCATGTTCTTCTCGACCAGATCGTCGACGATCACATAGACGGTCGAAAGCGGCGCCTTGACGGCCTTCGCGATCGCGTAGACACCGGCTGGAGAGCCTGTTTCGTAAAGATAATCAATGACCTGCAGAGCACGGTCGATACCGCTTACGCGCGAACGGCGCGCAGTCTTGCCGCCGCCCGCCTCGTCCACAGAGACGCCGTCTTCGGAGTAAACTGCCGATGATGTCTTGCCGTCCAATTGCACGCTCCTCGTCTGAATATGCGAGTTTATTACATTACTATGGCATAGCCGTCACTGAGGCAAATCGCAACACCCCTCACGCAGCGGCCACCGAAATTGGAGATACAAATGTCTGATGACATCCGCACGTCGATCGGCCTTCGCCCGGTCATCAATGTTTCCGGCACCATGACTAGCCTCGGCGCGTCGATCGTCGTTCCCGAGGCGATCGCCGCCATGTCGGCGATCCTGCCGCAGTTCGTCGAGGTCAACGACCTGCAGCGCAAGGCAAGCGCCGTCATCGCCCGGCTGACGGGCGGCGAGGCGGGCTTCGTCACCGCATCCTGCTCGGCAGGTATCTCGCTGGCTGTCGCAGGCACCATCACCGGCAACAATCTGCTGGCGATCGAGAAGCTGCCTGAGGTGACGACGGAAAAGAACGAAGTGCTCGTGCAGATGGGCCACGTCGTCAGCTACGGCGCGCCGGTCGATCAGGCGATCCGTCTTGCCGGCGGCAAGGTCGTGTTCGTGGGACAGGCGACCTCGACGCATCGCTTCCATATGGAAAATGCGATCACCGAAAAGACAGCCGCCGCCGTCTATGTCGTCTCGCACCACGTCGTCGATTACGGTCTGCTGAACCTCAAGGAATTCGTCGAGATCGCTCACGCCAAGGGCGTGCCCGTCATCGTCGACGCGGCCTCGGAATATGACCTGAAGATCTTCCTCGAGCAGGGGGCAGATATTGCGCTCTATTCCGGCCACAAGTTCCTGGGCGGCCCGACCTCGGGCATCGTCGCCGGAAAGAAGGAGCTGGTCCGCAACGCCTTCCTGCAGAACATGGGCATCGGCCGCGGCATGAAGGTCGGCAAGGAAAGCATCTTCGGCGTCATGGCGGCCTTGGAAGCCTGGGAAAAGCGCGATCACGCCGGCATTCGCGAGCGGGAAACCAGGTATCTCAATCTCTGGAAGGAGAAGCTGGAGGGACGTCCGGGCGTGACCGCGCTGATCGAGCCTGATCCGACCAACAATCCGCTCGACCGCATGCGCGTGATCGTCAAGGCCGACGAGGCGCACATCACCGCCTGGGATCTGGCTGACGCGCTCGCCCGCGGCACGCCGCCGATCATCGTGCGCGATCACGAAGTCGAGCATCACTATTTCTATCTCGATCCGTGCAACCTGCATCCGGGCCAGGAAAAGATCGTCGCCAGCCGTCTGGGCGAGGAACTCGACAAGGCGCGTGGCTCCAACGAGATCATCGCGACGCCGATCGAAAACCGCAGCAAGCACCGCTTCGACGGCGCGCTTCGCTGGCCGGATTGATCCGCGCTGTTCAGTAGCAATTTGAAGGAAGTGATCATGGCAGGCATCCAGGCACAGACCATCGCAGCGGCGGAACCGGTCCTCTCCGTCCGCAACCTGACGACATCGTTTCTGGTCGATGGCGCCTGGAAGCCTGTGGTTCGCGACGTTTCCTTCGATGTTGCGCCCGGCGAGACGGTGGCGATCGTTGGCGAAAGCGGTTCGGGCAAGAGCGTCACGTCGCTGTCGATCATGCGGTTGCTGCAGGCGGATTCGAGCCGCATCGAAGGCAAGATCATGCTTGGCGGGTGTGATCTCCTTGCTCTTCCCGAAGAGGGTATGCGCAAGGTCCGCGGCAACGATGTCGCGATGATCTTCCAGGAGCCGATGACGAGCCTCAACCCGCTCTTCACGATCGGTGACCAGATTTCCGAGGCGCTGCTCTGCCACAGGCCGATGTCGAAGGCGGATGCGCGCGCCGAGACCATCCGTCTTCTGGAGAAGGTGCGCATTCCCTCCGCGGCCTCGCGTTTCGACGAATATCCGCACCGGTTCTCTGGCGGCATGCGCCAGCGCGTGATGATCGCCATGGCGCTCGCTTCGCGTCCCAAGCTCTTGATCGCTGACGAGCCCACGACGGCACTCGACGTGACGATCCAGGGCCAGATCCTCGATCTGATCAAGATGCTGCAGGAGGAGCAGGGCACGTCGGTCCTCTCCATCACCCACGACATGGGCGTCGTTGCCGAAATCGCCGACCGGACCGTCGTCATGTATCGCGGGGAGCAGGTGGAAACCGGGGAAACCGCCGATATCTTCCACCGCGGCAAGCATCCCTATACGCGGGCGCTGCTATCGGCCGTGCCGGTGCTTGGCTCGATGCAGAACTACGAGCGGCCGCTGCGTTTTCCCGTCGTCAACACGGCGACCGGCGAGTCCGATATCCCGGTTCAGACATCAGATACGGTCGCAGCCACAGCGCGCCCGGTGCTGGAGGTCAAGAACCTCACCAAGCGCTTCGACATTCATTCCGGTCTTTTCGGCAAGCTGACCGGCCGCGTTCACGCCGTCGAAAACGTATCCTTCGATCTCCATGCCGGCGAGACCCTGTCGCTGGTCGGCGAATCCGGTTGCGGAAAATCGACCACCGGCCGCGCGATCATGCGGTTGATAGAGGCGCAGAGCGGTTCCGTCATCGCCGACGGCAAGGATGTGCTGGCGCTCGACAAGTCGGGCATGCGCGAGATGCGCAAGATCGTTCAGATGATCTTCCAGGATCCGTTCGCCAGCCTCAACCCGCGCATCCGTGTCGGCGATGCGATTGCCGAGCCTTATCTCGAACACAAGATGGGAACGGCAAAGCAGGCAAAGGAACGCGTTGCCGATCTCCTGACCAAGGTCGGGCTCACGCCAGATATGGCCTCGCGTTTCCCGCATGAATTCTCCGGCGGCCAGCGCCAGCGCATCTGCATCGCCCGGGCGCTTGCCCTCGAACCGAAGGTCATCGTTGCCGACGAAAGCGTCTCGGCCCTCGACGTCTCGATCAAGGCGCAGGTCATCAACCTGATGCTCGATCTGCAGCAGAGCCTGAATCTCGCCTTCCTTTTCATCTCCCACGACATGGCGGTTGTCGAGCGCGTCAGCCACCGCGTTGCGGTCATGTATCTGGGTGAAATCGTCGAGATCGGTCCGCGCGCGGCGGTTTTCGGAAATCCGCAGCACGACTACACGCGAAAGCTGATGGCCGCGGTCCCCGTGCCCGATCCCGACCGCAGGAGCGAGAAACGGGCGGTGGCGAATGACGAGATCAAGAGCCCGATCCGGCCCGTCGATTACGCGATCAAGCCGCTGGAATACCGGGAAGTGTCACCGGGGCATCTGGTGGCGGTCTAGATCAGCCGCGCAGGGATTTCGAGTGCGGCGCCTGCATCCGCCAGGCGGCGGTCGAGCGTTACGAGTTGCGCGCGCGTCTCCTCGGCCAAAGCCAGGTGAAGCGCATCACCGGCCCCCAGGTCGACGTTTCGCTGGGCGGCAAGTTTCGCCGCAAGGGCAAAGTGGCGTCTTTCGACGGCAACCAGCTCGAAGGTTTCGTGGACCAAACCCTCGAAAACCTGCTGGATCTCGGCCTGATATTGGCTGTTCAGCTGCCCGGCGCGAATTTTCAGCGCGATCGCCGACGAAAACTCGGTCAGCGTCCAATCGCTGACAACCACGCGGCTCGTGTTCACCGCGTCCCACAGAAAGGCGCTGGCCCGTTCGCTTGAATCGTCGTTGACCAGCGCGGCGATAATGACGGACGTATCGAGATAGAACATTCAGTACCGTTCGCTGTTGCGCATGCTGCGGATGAAAGTGCCGGAATCGACGCTCTGCTTCGGCTGCGCCTGGCGCAATGCCCGCAACGCTTCGAGGTCGATCGGTGTCTTGGGTTTCCTGATCGGCACGATTTCGGCCACCGGCTTGCCGTGTTTCAGAATTTGCACGGTTTCGCCTGCCTCGGCGCGTTCGACAAGTTCGCTGAAATGCGCCTTCACGTCTTCAAGATTAACCTGCGTCATCGCCGCGCCTTCATGACTCTCGAGAGGGTCATATTACCGGAGAGAGGTGACGGGCAAGCGCATAAAACAGCGAAAGCCACCGCGTGGGGGATCGCGGCGGCTTTCGCACGGGGGCAGGGAAGGTCCCCGGATGTCAACCGAAGCAGCAAACCGAAGACGGATTTGCGGACGCCCGGTTGGCGATGGCGTTGATGAAATTGCCGACCTTGGAGGTGTTCGGCTCGCGTTTGCGGGCGGCCGTCTCCAGGAGTTGCTTGAAGTCTTCAAGCTTCACGCCGTCGGCGCGCATCACCATGGCGATCAGCGGGTCGCGAAGAGCTTCGGAAATGGTCAAATCTATGGCCTTTGTCATGGTAGTCCTCCTTTCGTGGGCGGTCGCCCGTGTTCCGATGCCGCAGTCTGCCCTCTCGGCATTGACTTTCGCGATCGGCGGTGTTACCGGTAAGTAACAATGCATTTGTTACCGATCGGTCACATCGATGTCAAGGACTTCGTCCTCAAAAAAATCAGAAACTTCGAATGAAATCTCCCAAGGCATGACGGACGAAAAGATCCCCCCGCGGGAGCGCATCGTCTCGACAGCCTCGGAGCTTTTCCGCGAGCATGGCATCCGCGGCATCGGCGTCGATGCCATTGCCGATGCGGCACTCACCAACAAGATGACGCTCTACAGGCACTTCGGCTCCAAGGATGAGCTGATCTGCGAAACGCTGCGGCGCGCCTCTGAAAAGGCGGAGCAGATCTGGCGTGATCTGGAAACTGCTCACCCGGGTAATCCGCGTGCCCAGCTCGATGCCTGGGTCGAAGGACGGGCGCACTGTCTGAACGGCGAGCCGGCGGGCTGCGATCTTGCCAATGCGGCGATCGAGCTCAAGGGCGAGGGCCATCCGGCCTATGGCGTCATCGAGCGCCACAAGGCCGATCAGCGTCAGCGCCTCGTCGCGCTTTGCGCCGCAGCCGGCGCCAGCGAGCCGCAGCTTCTGGCAGATACGCTCACTCTGCTTCTCGAAGGTGCGCGCGTGACGCGCCAGTCGATGGGCAGCGATGGTTGCTGCAGCCATTTCGCCAAAGCGGCAAGTGCTGCCGTTGCCTCCTATTGCTGAAGCACACCGCCGTGGAACCTCCGCGGCGGCGAGGCGTTACCTTCCTCGTCAGGAAGAACCCGTGGCAGTGATATGAACTACACCTATCTCCATCGTCTGTATGCCAAGCGCGCCGAACTGGAAGCCAAGCTCGAGCTGCATGAGGCGCGCGACTGCTTCGGCGACGAGGAGGTAGAAGACGGTACCGAAGCGGATCTGCGACAGCGCCTCAGCGAAGTCACCCAGGAAATCGACAATTTGGAACATTCGCCGGGCGGCTAACTTGCAGCGTCCAGAAGCTCGACAGTCCGCTTGTCGAATTCTCCCTCATAATATTTGTCGACCGCCCGGTGAAAGGGCGAGCCGTGGTCGCTGATTGCAGCAAAGAGCGTGAGCGACGACCGGAACTTCAGGTCGTCGGGCGAGCCCAAGATATCATGCGCGCTCCGGCCATCCCCCGCCAGCATTGCATCGACACAGCGAAGCAATCTGGTTCCAAGGATCGGATCGGCGAGATAAGCGGCAGCTTCCTCGGCAGAGCGGATGGCGTATTTCTCCGCCATCGATGAAGTTCCAAGCCCTGCGATCTGCGGAAAGATGAACCACATCCAGTGAGATCGCTTGCGGCCTGCCTTCAACTCGGACAGAGCCTGGCCATAAATGCCGTTTTGTGCGTCGATGAAACGATCGAGATCGTAATTCAGGTCACTGGACATGGGGCGCCTCCCTTTGCGGGGAACATATGGGAGGCGGCGTGGATTTCCAACGTGCTGCCGTCAGCAGCCTCTTTCGGCGTAGGGGCTGTATTCGCGGCACGCATCCAGATGGTGGTGGGAGTGCGGAACAGCGGTGACGGGCGCAGCAATTGCCGAGGTCGTCACGGGATCGGTTACGACAGGCGTGGTGAAGTGGCCGGTGAGGCCGACGATCGCAAGAAGCGCGATCGCTGATACGACGACGAGCCGCTCGATGCCTGAAAGCCTCTGGGCCTTCACATGTTCGGCATAATCCTGCTCGCCGTCGCCGGCGCTAAAACTGTCAAAATTGGTCATGGCATGAAACTCCGAGTATCGCCGCGAGACCTGCCATGAGCTAACCGCTCACAGCGGGTGGGAGCCCGCGTGCGCCACACATTTATGTAGCCGCCTCATTGAATTTAAGCCGTCGCTCAGCAAACGCTGTGTTCAGAAAATGGTATCAATAGACGTTATTGCCCAATCCGGTACTGGCGATGAGCGGCGATCCGCGATAGTTCTTTGACCCAGCAGAGATTGCGGATTTTTTCCATGACCAAATCATATGGCGCAATGTCCATTGCGCAGCTTTCTGTCCTTATTCAAAGCGGTGAAGCGGATCCTGTCGCAGTGACGGAATCGATCCTCGACGGTATCAAATCCTATCCGGATCAGACGATTTTCCTCGAACTGACCGGGGAGCGCGCCCTTTCAGAAGCCAAGGCTTCGGCCGAACGCCTGAGGCAGGGCCGGTCGCTCGGCGTGCTCGATGGCATACCGATTGCCTGGAAGGATCTCTTCGATATCGAGGGCATGCCGACGACGGCGGGCTCGGCCGTTCTGTCCGATGCGCCGGCGGCAAAGAGCGACGCGGCTATCGTCACGGCGCTGAAGCAGGCCGGGATGATCGCCGTCGGCCGCACCAATATGAGCGAATTCGCTTTCTCCGGCCTCGGCATCAATCCGCACTACGGCACGCCGCACAACCCGCACGGCAAGGACCAGCCGCGCATTCCGGGCGGCTCGTCTTCGGGTGCGGGCGCTGCCGTCGCCGCGGGCCTCGTGCCGGTTGCCATGGGCACCGATACCGGCGGATCGGTGCGTATTCCGGCGGCGCTGAACGGCATCACCGGCTACAAGGCAACCCACGGCCGTTACGCCATGGGCGGGGTCTTCCCATTGTCCGGAAATCTGGATTCGCTTGGCCCGCTCTGCCGCACGGTACAGGATGCCGTGTGGGCGGACGCGGCAATGCGCGGCCGGACTTCGTCCGAGATCAGCCGGCGCCCGATAGAGGGCCTTGAAGTCCTCATTCCGGAGAATGTCGTATTCGACGGTGCCGAGCCCGGTGTTGTCGCCACCTTCGAAGCCACAGTCGAGCGGCTGAGCCGCAAGGGCGTCCGCTTTACCCGGGTCAAGATGCCTGTCTTCGACGAGATTTTCGCGTTGATGGCAAAATACGGTGCGCTTGTCACGGCAGAAGCCTTTGCCCTGCACCGCGAGCGCCTGGTAGGGCCGGAAGCGGCGCGGATGGACCATCGCGTCGTCATGCGCACCCGGCTCGGCGAGCGCACGACCACTGCCGATTACATCGCCATTCTGGCTGAACGCCGGCGGATGATCGCCGAGAGCGAGGCGCTGATCGCTGGCCGGTTGCTCGCCTTCCCGGCGGTCGCCCATGTCGCCCCGCCGATCGCGCCGCTGGAAGCCGATGACGAGCTCTTCATCGCCGTCAACGGCAAGACCCTGCGCAACACGCTCATCGGCAATTTCCTCGACTGGTGCGGCGTCTCGATGCCCTGCGGCCGTGGCGATGCGGATATGCCGGTCGGCTTCCTGCTGTCGGCGCCTGCCAACTGCGACGAAGCGCTGCTTTCGGCGGCGCTCGCGATCGAGCCGGCGGTGCAGGAGGGGTTCTGAGAGGGTCCTAAAATTATCTGAAATCGGAGGAGTAAGATAATGACGTCATTGCCGAACGGCCGCTTCGCGGTCTCCACCTGGTCACTCCACCGTCTGTTGGGGCCGACCTATCCCTACAGCCCGGATCCGGCAAAGAGCGCCGCACGCCAGGAGCCATATGGCACCGGTGGCGCCTCGCTCATCGAACTGCCGAAGCAGCTTGCCGAGCGCGGCATCTATCGCCTCGAAGTCTGCTCCTTCCATCTGCCGAGCCTCGATCCGGCCTATCTCGCAGAGTTTCGCGCCGCGATGACGGCGTCGGGTATCCTGTTCCAGACGCTGCTCGTCGAAGACGGCGATCCGAGCCATCCTGAAAACGGCGAGCGCGATATCCGCTGGATGGCCGGCTGGATCGAAATCGCAAAGGCGCTCGGCGCCGAGAACATGCGCGTCATCGCAGGCAAGCAGAAGCCGTCGGAAGAAAACCTGCAGCGGGCGCTGACGAACCTGAAATGGCTGGCCGCGCAGGCTGAGGGAACCGGTGTCCGCGTCGTCGTCGAGAACTGGTTCGACCTGCTGCCGGCACCCAAGGAGATGAACTGGCTGCTCGACGGTCTCGACGGCAAGATCGGCCTCAACGGTGACCTCGGCAACTGGGCGGCGCCTGCGAAATATGCCGGTCTCGCCGATATCATGGGCCGCGCCGAGCTCTGCCACGCCAAGGCGGATTATAAAGCAACGGGTCTGGATGCTGAGGACTACGGCAAATGCCTGGAGGCCAGCCGATCGGCCTGTTACGCCGGGCCGTTCACGCTGATCTATGACTCGCCCTTCTTCGCGGACGAGTGGGATGGCATCCTTTTGCAGAAGGCCTTCATCGAGGACTTCTTGGACACACGCCAACGCGCAATCGCTTGAAATGCAAGGAGACATGACATGAGCGCCCCATCGGCTATCGACGGCTTCGCGGCAAAGATCAAAAAGGGCGGCCACGGCGGTCTTGTTTCAGCCTGGATCGGCATTCCCTCGCCGCTGATGGTCAATCATCTGGCGCAGGAGGATTTTGATACGCTCGTTCTCGACATGCAGCACGGCATGTGGGACCTCGGCACAGCGGCGGCGACCGTCTCGCAGATCCGGGCGGCGGGAAAGCCGGCGCTGGCGCGTATTCCGGTCGGCGATTTCGCGGCTGCCTCGCGCCTGCTCGATGCCGGTTTCTCGGGGATTATCGCGCCGATGGTGAACTCAAAGGCGGATGCCGAAGCGCTGGTCAGTTTCACCAAGTATCCGCCGCTCGGCGAGCGCAGCTGGGGACCGACCCTGGCCCTGAACCATACTGGGATTTCGGCGAGCGATTATCTGAAAACCGCAAACGATCTGACCGTGACGATCGCCATGATCGAGACCCGGGCAGCACTCGCTGCAGTCGACGATATCCTTGGCGTCGAAGGTATCGACGGCATTTTCGTTGGCCCTTCGGATCTCTCGATCGCGCTGTCCAACGGCGCCAAGGTTGCCCCTGATACGCCGGAGATCGACAAGGAGCTGTCGCATGTGATCGCCCGCTGCCGGGCGCACAAGAAGTTTGTCTGTGCCTTCGGCAGCGATGGAGCGCGGGCCGGCGAGATGCTGACGCTCGGTTGCGATCTGGTGATCGCGGCAGGCGACTCCACGCAGTTGCGCAACGGCGCCGCCCGCGAGATCGCGGCCGCCCGGAAGGGCTTCAAGGCTTAACGGTTTGGCTTCACAGCCAGCCAGATGACGTGGCGCGCGCCGCGCCCCTTGCCGGCGCGCGTACTCACCGCTTCGGTGGCAAAACCGCCATCCTTGAGACGGCGCGTGAAGCTGGTGTCCGGTCCCGACGACCAGACGGCCAGCACGCCACCGCCGCGCAGTGCGGCCTTGGTCGCGCTTATGCCGCCGAAATCGTAAAGCCTGTCGTTCGATTTGCGGGTCAGCCCGTCCGGGCCATTGTCGACGTCGAGCAGGATCGCATCGAAACCGGCCTTTGCGGCGCGGATCGCTTCGCCGACATCACCCTCGAAGATCGTCACGCGCGGATCATCCAGGCATCCCTTGAACACCTCGGCCATCGGCCCGCGGGCCCAGGCGACGACGGCCGGAACGAGCTCGGCAACGACAACTTCCGCGTCATCAGGGAGAACAGCAAGCGCCGCCCGCAGTGTGAAACCCATGCCGAGACCGCCGATCAGCACCTTCGGCCGCTTGTGGCTCTTGATGCGCTCGTAGGAGAGGGTGGCGAGGGCTTCTTCCGAGCCGCTGAGACGGCTGTTCATCAGCTCGTTCGCGCCGAGCATGATGGAAAATTCCGAGCCGCGCTGCTTCAGCCGCAGGTCGCCGCCGTCGCCGGGGATGGTTGCCTTGTCGAGTTCGATCCAGGGGAGCATGCCGTTTCGCCTTCCGTTCGGCCGCTCCCCTAGCACAAGCGATAGATGAAGTCACAGGCTGCGGGCAAAATGTCCCGGTGATGCCTCGATGATGGTGTCCTGGGTGGCCGCAGCCGCCTTGCGGATGCCATCGACTTCTTCCGGCTTCAGCCGCGTCTTCGGATCGTCGAAGCGGACATCCGGATCCGGCACGGCCGAGAGCAACAGCCGGGTATAGGGATGGATGGGGTTGTCGATCACCTCCGCAGTCGGTCCCCATTCGACGATCTGGCCGGAATACATGACGGCTATATCCTCGGCGACGTAGCGTGCGGTCGCGATATCATGGGTGATATAGAGAAGGCCGAGATTCATCTGCTGCTTCATCTCGTTCAGCAGATTGAGGACACCGAGGCGCACCGAGACGTCGAGCATCGAGGTCGGCTCGTCCGCCACGATGATCTCGGGCTTCGCCGCAAGCGCACGCGCAATGTTGACGCGCTGGCGCTGGCCGCCGGAGAGCTCGTGCGGATATTTCGGGGCAACGAGATCGGGGTCAAGGCGCACGCGCTCGAGCAGCTCGCGCACCGTTGCCTCGATCGCCGACGCCTTGATATCGGGGCGGTGCAGCTTGAGCGGCCGTGTCAGGTGATAGGCGATCGTATGTGCCGGGTTCAGCGAGGCAAAAGGATCCTGAAAGATCATCTGCACCGAGCGCCTGTAGTCGGCGAGTTCGGCTCGGCCTGCGGCCTCGACCGGCTTGCCCTTGTAGAGGATCTGGCCGGAGGTCGGCGCATATTCGCGCATCGCCATGCGGGCGCAGGTCGTCTTGCCACTGCCGGATTCGCCGACCAGCGCCAGGGCGCGGCCGGGGTGGAGTGCGAAGGAGATCGACCGTGCGGCATGCACCGTCGAGCTGCCATGTCCGAAGGTCTTGTCGACCTTTTCGAGAGAGAGGATCGCTTCGCTCATGCGAGCACGCCTCCATGCAGTGACGGGAAGGAGGCCCAGAGCTTTTCCGTATAGTCGTGCTGCGGGTTCTTGTAGATGTCTTCGGCGCTGTTCTGCTCGACAAGCTTGCCCGCCAGCATGATGCCGATGCGGTCGCAGAACTGCACCATCAGCCCGAGATCGTGGGTGATGAACAGCACCGAGAAACCGAACTGGCGGCGCAGCTCGTTGATGCGCTGCAGGATCTCGCGCTGCACGACGACGTCGAGCGCTGTCGTCGGCTCGTCCATGACGACGAGCTTGGGATCGAGCGCCATGCAGATGGCAATGACGATGCGCTGGCGCATGCCGCCGGAAAACTGATGCGGATAGTTGCGCATCTGGTCCGGGGCGATATCGACGAGCTTCAGCATTTCCGCTGCCCGCTCGCGGGCCTCAGCCCTGGTCATTCCCTTGTGCTTCTTCAGCACATCGTAGAACTGGTCCTCGATGCGCAGAACCGGGTTCAGCGAATTCATGGCGCTCTGGAAGACCATGGCGACTTCGCGCCAGCGGAAGGCCGCCAGTGCCTGCGGGTCGAGGTCGAGGACCTCGCGGCCGGCAAGCAGGATTTCGCTGCCCTTGCGGATCAGCGCCGGTGGCTTGTGCAGGCGGCTGATGGCAAAGGCGATGGTGCTCTTGCCGCAACCGGATTCACCGGCAAGGCCGAAGACTTCGCCAGGAGCGACATCGAAGCTCACATTGTCGACGGCGCGGAAATCCTTTTCCTCGCCGATGTAATCGATGGTCAGGTTCTTGACCGACAGCAGTGGCTGGCTCACAGGCGGCCCTCCCCGGTGCGGATCAATGTCTTCCAGCGACCGAGCTGACCGCCGGTGCGAAGCCGTGGATTGGCCACCTCGTCGACGGCGAAATTCAGCAGCGACATGCCGATACCGAGCAGCGCCAGTGCGAAGCAGGGCGTCAGGATGTCCCACCAGGCGCCGACCGAGAGTGCGGATGCCTTCTGTGCGTTATAGAGCATGGCTCCCCATGAAACGGCCCGGGGATCGCCGAGACCGAGGAATTCCAGCGTTGCTTCGGTGATGATCGCGAAGATGACGCTGCCGATGAAATTGATGCCAACGATGGAGATGACGTTCGGGAAGATCTCGAACAGCATGATGCGCCATTGCGGCTCGCCCATCGTTTCTGCCGATTTGACGAAGTCCTTCTGCTTGACCGAAAGCGTCTCGGCGCGGGTGACGCGTGCGCCCCAGGCCCAGGAGGTTCCGCCAAGGATGAGCGCGATGACGAGCGGGCTGGCCTGGCCGATGAAGGCGGCGAGCACGAGCAGCAGTGGCAGGTTCGGAACGACGAGCACCATATTGGTGAAGAAGCTGATGACCTCGTCTGTCTTGCCGCCGCGGTAGCCTGAGATGATCCCCAGCGCCGTGCCGACAATGGTTATCAGCAGGCCGGCGCCGAACCCGACGGCAAGCGAGGTGCGGGCGCCGTAGATCAGCCGCGAAAACACGTCCTGGCCGATGCGCGTCGTGCCGAGCAGATGATCGAGCGACGGCGCCTGATGCGGACGGCCGGTGCGCGCGGTCGGATCATATTGCGTGATCAAAGGCGCGGCGATCGCCACGATGATGATGAAGAGAATGATGGCAACGCCGACGAGTGCCTTGCGATTGCGCAGCAGGCCGGAAATGAGGGTCTTCATGTCACGCTCCCTTCAATCGCGGATCAAGCAGCACATAGCTGACATCGACGATGAAATTGGCGACCAGCATGGTGGTGGTCATGATCAGGAGCTGTCCCTGGATAACGGGGTAATCGCGGGCCAGGATTGCCTGGTAGAGAATGTTGCCGAGGCCGGGATAGTTATAGACCACCTCCGTGACCAGCGATCCGCCGAGGATGGTGCCGATGGCGATGGCGAGCGACGAGACGGTCGGCAGCAGCGCGTTGCGCGCGGCATACCAGATCATCACGTGCCGGTCGGAGAGGCCCTTGGCGCGGGCCATGACGATATAGTCTTCGCCGAGCAGGTTGATCATGTTGTTGCGCATGGTGACGGCAAAGCCGCCGGTCATGACGGCGCAGAGCGTGATCATCGGCAAGATGGCATGATAGAGCACACTGCCGATATATTGCAGCGTGAAGGCCGGATCGAGCGACGGATCGGCGGCATAGCCGTTCGGAAACCAGCCGAGCGTGAAGCCGAAGATGAAGACGACGATCAGCGAGGTGACGACGGCCGGAACCGACGTCGCGAAGATCGCCACGACCGAGACGATGACGTCGAAAGCGCTGCCGCGCCGCCAGGCGGCGAGAATACCGAGGAAGCTGCCGATAGTGAAGCTGATGACCGTCGCGGTGCCCATCAGGCCGACGGTCCAGACGAGGGCATGACCGAGAACCGAGGTGACCGGCAACGGGAAATACTTGACCGAGCGGCCGAGATCACCGGTGAAGATACTGCCGAGATACGTCAGATATTGCTGCCACAGCGGCCCGTCCACGAAACCGAAAGTCAGCTTCAATGCCTGCAGGCTCTCCGGCGGCAGTTCGGCACCGGCGCTCGAGAACATGATCTGCACCGGGTCACCCGGCATCAGGCGCGGCAGGAAGAAATTGATCGTTGCCGCCGCGATGAAGGCTGCCAAGTAGAAAGCCAGGCGGCGTAGCAGGAAAGCCATGGAAACTCCGTGAAACCGGGAGCGGCTGAGGGGAGCCGCTCCCGAGGGTCCGTGCTTACTTTACCGGCTCGAGAGCGAGCAGGTTCAGAAGGCGAGCGGGGTTGGTGCGCGAGATGGACGGATTGACGAAGGGGTTCTCCTTGGTCGACCAGCCGGTGAAGCGCTTGGTGTTGTACTGATACCAGTTCGGGTTGTTGAAGACCGGGATCATCGGCAGATTTTCGGCAACGATACGCTGAGCCTTGTTCATCGCTTCCTTCTGCTTGCCGAGATCGGCGGTCTGCGTGAACTGGGTGACGAGAGCTTCGACCTCGGGATTGAACCAGCGCTGCGCCGTGAAGCGTGTCTTGCCCTTGTCCGAAGCGCTGAAGGCGCGCTTGTAGGGATAGTAGGGCGACGACGAGGCCGGCAGGCTGTTGATCGCGGCGTCGAACTTGCCTTCGATCAAGTCAGAGGTCCAGACGGCTTCTTCCGGGGTCTCGATCTTGGCGTCGATGCCGACGGCCTGCATGCCTTCGATGGCGATGTTGACGGTATCGATCCAGTCGGTCCAGGAGTTCGGCACGATGATCGTGAACGAGATCTTCGAACCATCCGGATTGTCGCGGAAGCCGTCGCCATCCTTGTCTTTGTAGCCGGCTTCGTCGAGAAGCGCCTTGGCGGCGTCGGCGTCATAGGCTGCCGACTTGCCGAAATCGGCCTTCACGGACGGGTCCGCCCAGCTCTTGTAGAGCTCGCCCATCAGGCCGGGATCTTCGTTCAGCGTCGGATAGCCGTAGCCTGCGACGTCGATCATCGTCTTGCGGTCCAGCGACATGGAGACCGCGCGGCGGAACTTCACGTCGTTGAAGGCCTTCTTGTTGCTCTCGTTGGCGGTTTCCTGGTTGAACAGGAAGGCCACCATGCTGCTCGGCGAATACCAGTAGTGATAGTGATCAGGGTCCTTCGAGACATAAACATTGTCGATATCGGGAATGAAGGAAACGCCCCAGTCGAGCGTGCCGTCGGCAGTTGCCGTCAGGATCTGGTTGTTGTCGGCGAGCTGCGGGAAGCGCATGCAGTCGACCTTCAGGTGCTCGGCATCCCAGTAGTTCGGGTTGCGGCACTGGTCATAGGTCTGGCCGGTGAAGCGCGGAACTTCGGTCAGCGGACCACTGCCGACGGGCGTTTCGTTGGCGAAGGTGACCGGATCGGCAACGTCCTTCCAGACGTGCTCGGGAACGATCGGCAGCTGCGACAGCTGTTCGGCCGCGAGCGAGCTCGGGTCCTTCAGCGTGAAGCGGACGGTCTGGCCATCGACGGCTTCGACGCCGGTGATGAAACTCCAGATGCTGACGAAGTCGAGCGCCGGGAATTTCTTGAGATATTCGTAGGTGAACTTGACGTCGGCAGCCGTCAGCGGCTTGCCGTCCGACCACTTGAGGCCCGAGCGCAGCTTGAACTCGATCGTCTTCAGATCGTCGGACTGCTTGAAGCTTTCGGCCAGGCGGAAGACCGGCTTGTTGCTGTCGAAGCGGTTGAAGATCACCAGCGGCTCATAGATGAAGTCGAGCGTGGACTGGCGCGACGAGGTCTGGTTGAACGGGTTGAAGTTGCGAACCCAGGTCGTCGCCGGTTCGATGTTGGCGGTCAAAACGGTTTGCGCCATGGCGGTGCCGGACAGCAGTGACAGAGCTGTTGCGGCGGCGAATATGTATTTTTTCACTTTATTCCCCTTGGTTGGTTGCTTCGCGAACCGGGCTGATCAGGCGGCCAGCACGGTCTTGAACATGTCCTCGACTTCCGCATGTGCAGCGCGGACGTCGATCTTGAGATTGCCGAGGCGGGCTTTGCCGGCCTCGATACGGGCAAGCGCTGCATCCGTCAGCGGGCGGGCGGCCCTGGCGGCTGCTTCGCTTTCCGGAATGTCGCCGTGGCTGTGAAGCGCGATGTCGAAACCGGCGTCGAGCACCTGCTTGACGCGTTCCGGCATGGTGCCCTGCAGCGATTCCATGAAGATGCAGTCCGAGATCAGAACGCCCTCGTAGCCCATATCCTTGCGGATCACGTCATGCATGACCGGCGAGATGGAGGCGGGCAGTTCCTTGTCATAGGCGGTATAGACGACGTGGGCGACCATGGCCCAAGGCGTGTCCTTCAGCGCCACGAAGGGCTTGAAATCGGTGGCTTCGAGCGTCTCGCGCGATGCGTCGACGACCGGGCGCTCCTTGTGAGAATCGAGCGTTGCGCGGCCGTGGCCCGGAATGTGCTTCATGACGGGCATGTTACCGGTTTCGAGCAGGCCATCGACGACCTCGCGGCCGAGGGCGGCGATGATGTCGGGATCGGCACCGAACGAGCGGGCGCCGATGACGGCGCTCGTGGTCGGGAAGACCAGGTCGAGAACCGGCGAGCAGCCGCTCGTCAGGCCGAGCTCGGTCATCATCGCGCCCATGGCCTGGGAGGAAAGGCGAAGTGCACGCTTGGCGAGTTCGAGATCACGCTGAGCGAGCTCGGCAAAGGCGCCGAAGCTGCGGAAGAGCGGCCATGGACCGGCATCCAGATGCTGGACGCGTCCGCCTTCCTGGTCGGTGAAAACCGGCGCATCCTCACGGCCAACAGCCTCGCGGAAGCGTTCGATCAGCACCTTGACGTCGCCGGGGGTCTTCAGGTCGCGGCGGCCGACGAAGAGACCAAGCGGATTGGTTTCGCGAAACAGCGCGAACTCGTCGTCCGACAGGGTCGGGTTGGGCATGCCGACGAAAAGGGCGAGGGGGGTCTTGGACACTCTTTATGCTCCGGTATCAGTTCAGGTCTTTGGCTTGCTTCTGAGCATGCCTTCGTAGATGCCCTTGTCGGGCGCGGGGATAGGTACGGCGCCAGCGGTCTTGGCGTAGAAATCGACCGGGCCTGCGTCGCCGATGAAGGCATAGGCGTGGCCAAGCGTCTTCATCGTCTGAAGGCAGGCGGAAAAGAGGGCGAGGCCGATGCCCTTGCCGCGGGCTTCAGGTGCCACGCCGGTCGGGCCGAAGAAGCCGCGTGCCGTGGTGTCGTAGCAGGCAAAGCCGAGAAGCTTGCGGCCATCGACGGCGATCAGACAGGCATTGGGCTGGCGGGAAAACGCCACGGTGACTTCGCTCGCCCAGTTCTCGCTGAAATGCTCGCGAACCCAGGCGGTAACGACATGCATTTCCGGCGGCAGAGCCGGACGGATGGTGACACCGGTTTCATCGGCCTTTAATCTCAGTCCGTCGAGCGTCTTCGAATATAGGTTTACCAGCAGGTCGGGCACCTGTCGTCCTCCAATATTCCGTTATTACGGAATGTATCCCCTTTTTATGACATAGACTTCGTCGTTTCGATCCTGGATGTCAACAGGGAATCTGGGTGAGGACAGAACGCCGCGCAGGGGGCGGCAGAACGCAAATAGCCCGGCGCTGCGCCGGGCTATCCAAGGCTCTTGCAAGATCAGTGATTTAGCGCGCTGCCCAATTGGCTCCGCGGCGGAAAATGGTCTTCATTTCAGGTACACTGAATTCCTTGGCCTGATGGCCGAGCGAGGAATAGAAGACGCGGCCCTTGCCATATTTGCGCTTCCAGACGACTGGCATCACGACGCCGTCGATCCAATAGGCATGGTCGCCGGTGAAAGTGGTGGTCGCCAGCACTTCGTTCGACGGATCGACATGCATGTAATATTGCTCCGACGTGTAGGGGAAATCGACGATCCCCTCCATCACAGGATCATTGGGCTTGGTAATGTTGACCTTATAGTCGATGATATTGCCCGGGTGGGCGACCCACTGGCCGCCGATCATGAACTGGTATTCGACGCACTCGCGAAAGCTGTCGCCGGCGCCGCCGTGGTAGCCGGCAATGCCGACGCCGTTTTCGACGGCGGCTGCTAGGTTCTTGATCTCTTCCTTTTCGATCTTCGACATGGTGACGATCGGCACCACGAGGCTGAGATCGTGCACGGAAGGGTCCGCGAAGGCTTCGGTGCTGTGCTCGACATAGACCTTGAAGCCGTCTTCCTCCAGCATGTCCTTGATGATGACGGCGCATTCCTGCGGCTCGTGGCCGCTCCATCCGCCCCAGACGATCAGTGCTTCACGCATGCATATTCCTCCTGAAGATTACTTGGCGAGCCGCCCGTCGACGAGCGATTCCGATAGCGGCGCGGGCCGCTCCGTGGCCGTGGTGATAGTGACCGTGCGGCCGCTTTCAGAGGCCGTGTGGAAGGCTTCCATGACCTCGAGCACATGCAGCGCCAGGCTGCCGTTGGCGCGATGCGGCCGGTTCGAGCGGATGGCATGGGCAAGGTCGGCAACGCCGATCGAGCGGTAGTTGCCATCGGCATAAGGCGAGGTCAGTTCCTGCGGCTCGAAGCTGCCGCCCTTCTTGAGGAACTGCACTTCGCCGCCGAAATGGTTCGGATCGGGGACGATCAATGTGCCCTCGGTACCGTAGACTTCAAGCGGCACATGCTTGTGGCCCGCAACATCGAAGCTCATGCCGATCTGCACGACCGCGCCATTGGCAAAGGCCATGACACCGGCCACATGGGTCTGCACGTGAACCGGGATCTTCTCGCCGTTGCGCGGTTCGCTGGTGATGACGCGCTCCTTGCGCGGCGCCACGGCGAAACCGGCAACCTGCGCGACCGGACCGAAGAGATTGACGAGATCGGTGATGTAATACGGCCCCATATCGAGCATCGGCCCGCCGCCGACTTCGTAGTAGAAGGCCGGGTTCGGGTGCCAGCGCTCGTGGCCGGGGCACATGAAGGTTGCCGTGCCGCCGACCGGCTGGCCGATGACGCCCTGGTCGATAAGAGTCCGCGCCGTCTGATGGCCGCCACCGAGGAATGTATCGGGCGCCGCGCCGATGCGAAGATTCTTCGCCTTGGCGGCTTCCGCTAATTTTTTCCCTTCCGCGAAATTAATGCCGAGCGGCTTTTCGGAATAGGTGTGCTTGCCTGCGTCCAGCGCCTGCAGGCCAACGGCGACATGGGCCTTCGGCACCGTCAGATTGACGATGATCTCGATCTTGGGATCGGCGAAAAGCTCGTCGATATTCTCTGCCGGGACATTGAATTCCGCCGCTTTCGCATCCGCCAGGTCGCGGTTGAGGTCGGCCACGCCCCTGATGTCGAGGATCGGGAAGGAAGCCATCGCCTTCAGGTAGGCGCCCGAAATATTGCCGCATCCGATGATGCCGATACCGACTTTTTCCATAAGTTCCTCCCAGGATATGTATCTGTCTCAGCGCTACAGCGCTGGCCCCGTGGTGCTCCAGGGCGATTCATAGAGTTCGTAAAGTGCGACGGCGGCAGCACCCTGCGCCCAGAAATCGTCGCTGGAATCGTCGAAGATGAGTTCGGTCACGCCCTTGAGAGATGGCGGGATCGCCACCGCATAGGCGTCGCGAAGGCTGTTCAGGAACGGCTCTCCCAGTGCCAGGCTGGATCCTACGAGGATGACGCGGGGCGGCGCAAAGAGTGTTACAATATTGGCGACCGTCAGGCCGACTGCCTCACCGGCGCGAATGGCCGAGGCGATCAGCGTGTTGTCCTCGGCCTTGATCAGCGCCTGGGCGTGGGTCATGCCGCGGCCGAGCCGGATCGCTTCGGCAAAACGGCCGTCGGCCTGCTGGTCGCCGAGGATAGCGCTTTCGCCTGCCTGCGTTGAAAGCCGCACCGTGCCTTGCGGCCCCATGCCGAGCACGAGGTCGCCGAGATTGTGGCTGAGGCCGCCCGCGCCGCGGAAGAGCTGGTTGCCGTGCAGCACTCCAAGGCCCAGCGTTTGTTCGAGCGAAATCAGCACCATGTCTTCCAGGTCACGCGCCTTGCCGAACCAGTGATGAGCAAGCGTGATGGCGTGAGCGTCGCTCTCGACGATCGTCGATGTGCCGAGCCGCGCCGTCATCTCGGCGGCGAAATCGACATTCACTTCGCGGAAGATCGGGCTGCTGCGCACATGGCCGGTGCGATGTTCGATGACACCGGGAAGGCCGAGGCAGACGGTATCGACATCCTCAAGCGAGAGCCCGGCATCGACCACGCAGCGGCGCACGCCGTCTTCCACGAGATCGGCGATGACGGCGATCGGCTGCCGGTCGATGCGGATCGGAAGCGCCAGCTTTGACAACACGTCGCCACGAAAATCGGTGACGACGAAAATCATGCGGTTGGCGGCGATCTTGGCGCCGACGACGCGGGCGGCATCCGGGTTCAGCTCCAGCATCACCCGCGGTCGGCCGCGCGCCGCCTCGTTGCGGATGTCGCCTTCGTGTCGCGGCAGGATGAGGCCGTCGTCAAGCAGCGAAGCGGTGATCGCGGAAACAGTCGTCGTCGACAGCTGGGTGCGTTCGCTAATCTCCACACGCGAGATCGGCCCGTGGCGGCGGATCGTATCCAGCACGTTCAAGCGATTGATCGCGCGCATCAATTCGGGATCTGCGGTCTTCATGAAATCTAGCCGGGCAATCGCTTGAATGGGGCCGTGGCCCAAATATTTTCGACGGGTTACGAATTAAATAACAGGCAGTAACAGGTCTCTGTCAAGCCAGAACGGCAAAAAATTGGGCAGTTGGGTTGACATTGTGCGAAAGCTCCGTTGAATTAATCCGCATAGGGGAAAAATTGTGAGGATGGAGCCCCTGGGAGGAAAAATCATGACGTATATGCACAAGGGCCTGGCCCTTCGCGGCAAGCGCATTGCATTTCTGGCAGCCGCTGCAGGGGTTTCGCTGATACTCGGCGCCAGTGCGGCTTCGGCGAAGACTGTCGTCAAATGGCTGCATCTGGAGCTTGATCCGAAATTCGTGGCGAAATGGGAAGAGATCGTCAAGAAATACGAAGAGCAGCATCCCGATGTCGATATCCAGATGCAATTCCTGGAAAACGAGGCCTTCAAGGCCAAGCTGCCGACGCTTCTGCAATCCGACGACGTGCCCGATTTCTTCTACAGCTGGGGCGGGGGCGTCCTGAAACAGCAGTCCGAAACCGGCGCGCTGCAGGAGGTCACGGCCGCGCTCGACGCTGATGGTGGCAAGCTGCGCAAACAGTTCACGCCCGCCTCCGTGAACGGCATGTCCTTCGACGGCAAGGTCTGGGCCATTCCTTACAAGGTCGGCCTCGTCAGCTTCTTCTACAACAAGGAGCTGTTTGCCAAGGCCGGCGTGAAGGCCGAAGACATCAAGAGCTGGGCCAATTTCCTTGATGCCGTGAAGAAGCTCAAGGACGGCGGCGTCGTGCCGATCGCCGGTGGCGGCGGTGAGAAGTGGCCGATCCATTTCTACTGGAGCTACCTCGTCATGCGCGAAGGCGGCCAGAAGGTGTTCGACGCTGCCAAGAAGGGCGAGGGCGAAGGCTTTCTCGATCCGGCGATCATCAAGGCCGGTGACGATCTCGCCGAACTCGGCAAGCTCGAACCCTTCCAACCCGGCTATCTAGGCGTGACCTGGCCGCAGGCGCTCGGCGTCTTCGGCGACGGCAAGGCGGCGATGATCCTCGGCTTCGAGAATACCGAAGCCAACCAGCGCAAGAATGCCGGTGACGGCAAGGGCCTGGCGCCCGAGAATATCGGCCGCTTTGCCTTCCCGACGGTCGATGGTGGCGCGGGTAAAGCTACTGATACGCTCGGCGGTCTGAACGGCTGGGTGGTCACCAAGAAGGCGTCCAAGGAGGCAATCGATTTCCTCGCCTATCTGACGAATGCCGATAACGAGCGGGAAATGGCGAAGAACGCCATGCTGCTGCCGGTCGCTGTCGGTGCCGATGACGGCGTCGTCAACCCGCTGCTCGCCGAATCTGCCAAGCAGCTCGCCGGATCCACATGGCACCAGAACTTCTTCGATCAGGATCTCGGCGCCGCCGTCGGCCGCGTCGTCAATGATGTCTCGGTGGAAATCGTCTCGGGCCAGATGAGCTCGAAGGATGGCGCGCAGCAGATCCAGGACGCGTTCGAACTGGAGCAGTGATCCACTCCGCATTCTCTTCCCGGCGCCCGCAAGGCGCCGGGACCTGACCAGGCGCATGCGAAAGCAGGACACATGGCTGATATTTCCGTTTCAACTGGCATCGGCGCGAAAGGCCTTTCCAAGAGTGCGCGAAAGAACCGCAGTTCGATCGCGCATGACCGCTGGGCCATCTTGCTGTTCTTCCTGCCGCCGGCGCTGATCCTCTTCACGCTCTTCGTCATCATGCCGATGGGCGAGGCGGCCTGGTACAGTTTCTACAAGTGGAACGGCTACGGCACGCCAACCGAATTCATCGCGTTCAAGAACTTCCAGGTGTTGTTCCGCAATGCCGCCTTCAGTCAGGCGCTGATCAATAACGGACTGATCATCATCATCTCAATCGCCATCCAGGTGCCGCTGGCGATCTGGCTTTCGACCATGCTGGCGCACCGCATTCCAGGTGTCGTCACCTACAGGCTGATCTTCTTCCTGCCCTACGTCCTGGCGGATGTCGCGGCCGGTCTAATCTGGCGCTTCGTCTACGATGGCGACTATGGCCTGTTTGCTGCGACGGCCAACTTCTTCGGCTTTGCCAATCCCTATGTGCTGGCCGACAAGGACGTGGCGATCTATGCGGTGCTCGGCGTCGTCGTCTGGAAGTACTTCGGCTTCCACATGATGCTGTTCATCGCCGGCCTTCAATCCGTGGACAAGAACGTGCTCGAGGCAGCCGATATCGACGGCGCTTCCGGCTGGCAGAAGTTTCGGTACATCACCTTGCCGCTGCTCGGCTCGACGCTGCGCCTGTCGATCTTCTTTGCGGTCATCGGCTCCCTGCAGCTCTTCGACATGATCATGCCGCTGACCGGCGGCGGGCCGTCGAACTCTACGCAGACGATGGTCACCTTCCTCTACACCTACGGCGTCATGCGCATGCAGGTCGGCCTCGGCAGCGCCGTCGGCGTCGTGCTGTTCATCATCTGCGTGACGCTCGCCTTTGGCTACAAAAGGATTTTCATGCGCAATGACTGACACGACCGACACAATTCGCATGCAAACGGGGACGAAGGTCTATCTCTACGTCTCGCTGACGCTGATCGCCGCCCTGGTGCTGATCCCGCTGCTGACAACGGCGCTTGGCGGCTTCAAGACGCTGGGCGATCTCCGCGTCAATCCCTTCGGTCTGCCTGCCGAATGGCAGTGGTCGAACTATACCGACATCCTGTTCGGCGAGCGCTACTGGCTACAGATCTTCAACTCGCTGGTCATTGCGGTGCTGACGGTGTCACTGACGCTGATCGTCTCGTCGATGGCGGCCTTCACATTCGCGCATGTGCGTTTCTTCGGCTCGTCCTTCCTGCTGAACTATTTCCTGCTCGGGCTGATGTTCCCGGCTGCCACCGCCATCCTGCCGCTCTTCATCCGCATCCGCGATCTCGGGCTGCTGGATACCTATTGGGGCGTGGTGCTGCCGCAGGTGGCCTTTGGCCTCGGTATGAGCATTCTCTTGTTCAGGAACTATTTTCGCAACCTCCCGGAAGAATTGTTCCAGGCCGCCTTCGTCGATGGCTGCGGCTATCTGCGCTTCTTCTGGTACATCTCGCTGCCGCTATCTCGGCCGATCATCGCCACGGTCAGCATCATCTCCTTCGTCGGCAGCTGGAACAGCTATATCCTGCCGCTGATCATGCTGAATTCGGAATCGAAGTATCCTTGGCCTCTCGGCATCATGGTGTATCGCGGCGAGTTCGGCACCGAATGGCAGCTGGTGCTTGCCTTCATCACGCTGACGATCATGCCGACCATCATCGTCTTCTTCCTGGCCCAAAAACACATCATCGCCGGCCTGACGGCGGGAGCGGTGAAGTCCTGAGCGAGTTGAAGTTTGCGCCGTGGCCGCTACCATGGCCGGGCGCAGGCTTCACGGGGGATAAAGCGAATGGCTCCGATCGTCGTCGATCCGGACAAGGTGCATGAATTCGGCAATGCGGGGGAATTCTACGACTGGCTTTCGAAGCATCACGATAAAGAAAACGAGGTCTGGATCCGCATCTTCAAGGTGGCCTCGGGCCTGCCATCGATCACGCCCGTCGAGGCGATCGATGCCGTGCTCTGCTGGGGCTGGATCGATGCGGTGCGCAAAAGCCTCGATGAGAAAAGCTATTTGCAGCGCTACACCCGGCGCACGAAGAACGGAACATGGAGCCAGATCAACGTCGACAATGTCGCCCGCCTTATCAGCGAAGGCCGGATGACCGGTCACGGTCTGCGCGAGGTCGAGGCCGCCAAGGCCGATGGCCGCTGGGACCGTGCCTATGGCAGCGGCAAGAACATGGAGATCCCCTACGATCTTCAGACTGCGATCGATGCCGATCCGAAGGCAAGCGAGATGCTTGCTGCTCTCAGCGAGCAGAACCGCTTCGCGCTCGCCTTCCGGATACACAATATGAAGACGCCTGCAGGCCGGGAGCGGAAGATCGCTGCTTTCGTCGAGATGCTGGCGAAAGGCGAGACGATCTATCCGCAGAACAGGAAGCCGAAGGGCTGAGTCTCAGAACTCGGCCCCGTCCCAGAGCGCATGAAAGTGCTGCACAGGGCCGTGGCCGGAACCGACGGTCAGTTCACCGGCTGCCGCGACCGCATCAGCGAGGTATCGTTTGGCAATGCCGAGCGCCGCCTCGGGCGACTTGCCTTTGGCGAGCTCTGCGGCAAGTGCGCTCGACAGCGTGCAGCCTGTGCCATGGGTATTCTTGGTCGCAACCCGCGGTGCCTCGAACCAGGTGATGTGGTCGGCGCTCGCCAGGACATCGGGGCTGTCGGCGCCACCGAGATGCCCGCCCTTGAGCAGCACCATCTTGGCACCCAGCGCCAGCAGTCTGCGCGCCTGATCCTGCATCTCATCGCGGTTTTCCGCATGTTGCTCGCCCAGCAGCGCGGCCGCCTCCGGCAGGTTTGGGGTCAGCGTCGTTGCGAGCGGCAGGAGACGCGTGGTCAGCGCGCCGATTGCGGCAATGTCGAGGAGGGTGGCGCCGCCCTTGGCGATCATGACGGGATCGAGCACGATGGGGATGCCGCGATGCGGCTTCAGGGCATCGGCGACCGCCTCGGCAATCGCGGCATTGGCGATCATGCCGATCTTGACGGCATCGACGCGCACATCGGCGAAAACCATGCGGATTTGCTCGGCGACAAAGTCCGGAGAGACCGTCTGCACGGCGGAAACGCCGGTCGTGTTCTGCGCCGTCAGCGCCGTCAGGACGGCCATGCCGTAGGTGCCACGCGCGGAGAAAGCCTTGAGATCGGCCTGGATGCCGGCGCCGCCCGAGGGGTCGGACCCGGCGATCGAGAGAACGTTACGGATCATGAGCGTGCCTTTCTAATGCTGGCTGCGATGGCTGCGGTCGCCGCCTGCGGATCGGGCTGGCCGCAGATCGCCGAGACGACCGCAAGGCCCTCGGCGCCGGTGGCAAGCACCGGGCCGACATGCTCGGCCTTCAGCCCGCCGATCGCTACGGAGCGAACCGGGCAGGCGCGAACGAGATCGGCCAGACCTGTAAGGCCGACCGGTTGCTTATGGTCAGGCTTCGTCGCGGTGGCAAAGACCGGGCCGATTCCGGCATAATCGACGATGGCGGGATCCACCGCGGCGGCAAGCGCCGCCGTCTCGACCGACAAGCCGAGGATCATGTCCGGCCCGATCTTCCGGCGAGCTTCAATCGCGCCGAGATCGTCCTGGCCGATATGCAGTCCGTCGGCATTGAGCGCGATCGCCGCCTCGACATCGTCGTTGACAATGAGCAGCGCGTTGCTGCCCGTGAGCACATGCTGCAAAGCCCGGCCGGTTTCGATCATTTGCCGGGTGTCCGCCGTCTTGTCGCGCAGTTGCACGATGGTCGCCCCGCCGGCAACGGCGGCACGCGCGGTTTCGACAAGCCCGTATCCGGCACAGAGATCCGGATCGAGGACGAGATAGAGGGAGAGGTCGAAGGTCTTCACGCCACGCTGATCCTTGCCGCCTGATCGAGGCCCGGACCGTCGATTGCCGCGAGCGCATCAAGGAAACGCCAGGAGAAGGAGCCGGGGCCTTTCGCTTCCAGCGCCGCCTGTTCGCCGGCGACGGCAAACATTGCCAGCGCTGCGACCGTCGCATCGAAAGTCTCCTCGGGCGCAATCGCGGCAAAGGCGCCGGTCAGGCAGGTCAGCGAGCAGCCGAGCGCGGTGATCTGCGGCATGAGGGCCGAGCCGCCGGCGATCCTGACAGCACGCGTCCCATCGGTGACGAAATCGACCGAACCGGTGACCGCAACGACTGCGCCATACTGCGCGGCAATGCTGCGCGCCGCACCTTCGGCCTGCTCGACGGGGTCGCGGCTGTCGACGCCCTGGCCACGGCTTTCGCTGCCGGCAAGCGCGATGATCTCCGAAGCGTTGCCGCGGATGATCGTTGGGTTGAGGTCCAGGAGTGCGGCCGTCGTTTCGCGGCGGAAACCAGTGGCGTAGTGGGCGACCGGATCAAGAACCCAGGGCTTGCCGTTGCGGGCAGCCGCCTTCGCTGCCTGCTTCATGCCACTGACCCAGGCGGGCGACAGCGTGCCGATGTTGATCGTCAGCGCCCCTGATATCGCCGCGAACTCACCGGCTTCCTCCTCTGCATGCACCATGGCAGGCGAGGCGCCCGCCGCCAGCACGACATTGGCAGCAATGTTCATCGCGACGTAGTTGGTGATGCAGTGGACGAGTGGCGGCGCGGCGCGCAGCGCGGTCAGCAATTGTCCGGGTGATCTCGAAGTCGTCATCTTGCGTCCCTTTTGGAGCGGGGCAAGACGCGGGAGGCCGGGCAATCGCTGCGGAGGGCCTCGAGCGACTCCCTCCGCCAGCATTATCTGGTTCAGGTTCGAAGGGTACTTCTCAGCCCGCCTTTCGGCGAACGCCCCTGTCTCTCAACACAGCCGTCTTCGCAAATTATCGTCGGCTTGTCACTCCCTATCAGTTGAGCCGGGCCTCGCCGCTGACGATACGCTGCTCGCCTTCATCGAAAAGATGAACGGCATCATGAATGGGCGCAACCTTCAAGATGTCGCCGGGCGCCGCCCTGATCCGCTCGCGGAAGACGCAGCTGATCGTCTGTGTACCCAGTCTGGCGATGACGAGCGTTTCCGATCCCGTCGGCTCAACGACGACAGTGGTGATCTCGATGCCACCGGGGTCGAGCCGGAGATGTTCGGGGCGGATGCCGTAGGTTACCGCATCGCCCGGACGGCGGTCGCTTGGGAGGATGATGCCGTCTTCGGTGCGGAAACCCACATCCGTCATGCTGCCCTTGATGAAGTTCATGGCGGGCGAGCCGATGAAGCCCGCGACGAACAGATTATTGGGCCGGTCGTAGAGATCGAGCGGAGAACCGGACTGCTCGATCCGGCCGTCCTTCATGACGACGATCTTGTCGGCCATCGTCATGGCCTCGATCTGGTCGTGGGTGACGTAGATCGTCGTCGTCTGCAGCCGCTGGTGCAGTTCCTTGATCTCCGAGCGCATCTGGACGCGCAGCTTTGCATCGAGATTGGAGAGCGGTTCGTCGAACAGGAAGACGGCCGGGTCGCGGACGATTGCCCGGCCCATGGCAACACGCTGGCGCTGGCCGCCGGAGAGCTGTTTCGGATAGCGTTCGAGCAGGCTTTCGAGGCCGAGAATCTTGGCGGCATTGCCGACGCGCTTGTCGATCTCTTCGCGCGGCATGCGCTTCAGCCGCAGCGAGAAGCCCATGTTCTTGGCGACCGTCATATGCGGATAGAGCGCGTAGTTCTGGAACACCATGGCGATGTCCCGGTCCTTCGGCGCCAGTTCGTTTACGACGTGCTTGCCGATCTGGATTTCGCCGCCGGTAATGCCTTCGAGGCCTGCGATCATCCTGAGCAGCGTTGACTTCCCGCAGCCGGACGGGCCGACAAGGACGACGAACTCGCCGTCGCGGATATCGACGGAGACGCCCTTGATGGCCTTGAACGCGCCGTAGTCCTTGCGTGCATTATTGACTGAAACATGAGCCATTATCGTCCTCCCCAGGCTGCGATCAGAGCTTGTTCAAGGTGTTTCGGAGATAGCTGAGCCCAACGCGCTCACCCTCCTTGCGGGCCTCCAGGTCCTTGCCCGGCCAGCCATAGGCGGCATCCTCATGCTCGATGGAGATCGTGCCGTCGAAACCGTAGCCCACGGCCTGTCGCAGGAATTTCGTCCAGTCGAGCAGGCCGAGGCCGGGCAGCTTGTATTGCCACCAGCCCTTGCCATGATAGCCGATGGCCTGCTGTACGGCGGGATCGATCGCGGTGTCCTTGGCATGGAGGATGGCGATGCGATCCTTGACGTCCTCGAGCGCCTTATAGGGATCGACGCCGATGCGCAGGAAATGCGAGGGGTCGAATTCCAGCCCGAAGCGGCGGTCTGGAATGCGCTTGAACAGCTCCTCGTAGCCCTTCGGCGTCGTGCCGACGAAATTGTCCTTCGGTCCCGGCCAGTTTTCGATCGCAAAGATGAGTCCGCTTGCCGCCGTCTCGGCGATCAGGCCGTTGGTATAGGCCGCGAAGTCGTCGTAATTGGCCTCGTCGCTGGCTTCATCGTTTCGTCCCGGGAAGATCACAAAGATCGGTACGCCCACCTCGCCGATCGCCTGGGCGAACTCCGAGGTGCGCGAGCGCAGATCCTTGCGCTTGGCATTGTCGGCGTCGAGCTGGTTGCCGAAATAGGTGATGGAGGAGACGAAGAGGCCGCGCTCGCGGGCAAGTGCCACGGCAGAGCGAACCTTGTCGGGCGTCTTGATATGTCCGCCGACATCGATCTCGATGGCATCGAAACCGGCGGAAGCCGCGAAGTCGACCACTTCTTCCAGCGGCCGGTCGTTGAACGTCGACGTATAGAAACCGATCTTCATCAAATCCTCCCAGGCGCCGCCGCGGCGGCTGTTCTAGTTGTTCAGGCGATCCATGTATTTCAGGGGTGAACGGGTGCGTTGAACCTCATCCGCCGACGCCAGCATCAGCGCTGCCGCCATTGGCATGGCCGCAGCACCGATCGCCGAAGCATCGTCGCCGAGCGAGGCGCGGTGAAGCGAGGGCAGGGCGGCGTCGGCCGCATCGAGATGCTCGTGCACATAGCGCAGCAGCTCGTCGATCATGCGGATCGGCAGCCGCCCGCCGACCAGGATGGCGTCGGGATCGATGATCATGCCGATATGCCGGACAGCGACGGCCAAATGGGCGCTCATCTCCCGCAGCCATTGCGAGACCAGCCGCTTGCCGCGCGTATCGAGCGTCAGCAGATCCTGCGGTACGCTGACCTTGATGCCGTGTTCCGCGAGGAACTCGTAGAGGCAGAACAGCGAAAAGATCTCGCCGAGCAGTCGCACCTTCTGCGCCCGCTCGTCCTTGCCGTCGGCAATCGGCAGCCAGCCGATTTCGCCGCTGAGGCCCATGGCGCCGCGGTGGCCATTGCCATCCAGCACCAGGCCGCCGCCGGGGCAGGCATTGATGGCGATGTAGAGGAAGCTGCGGCTTTCAGCGCCGAGCCCATAGTCGAGTTCGGCCAGTGCCGCGGCATTGGTTTCGTTCTCGATGAAGACGGGGTGCTGCGTCAGCCCTTCGATCGCCGCGCGCACGTCGAATTCCAGCCATTCCGAATAGTCGGCCGGCTTGCCTGGAAACGAAATCTCACCGAGCCAATCGGGCATGGCGAGCCCGATACCGGCGAGATGAGCGTCGTCGATCAGGCGGCTGCGCTGAAAATGCGAGATGGCGTCGGCCGACAGCTGCATGAATTCGGCGGGCAGGATGTAGCGCTTTTCGTGATGCACGCGGGCACGCACATTGCCAACCGCGTCGACGGCAAGGATGGTGAGATGATCGCGGTCGATATTGATGCCGATGGCGAAGAACGCGTCCGGATTGATCTCGAGCTCGATGGCGGGCTGTCCGCGCAAACCGTGGCGGCGGCGCGCCTCGATGATCAGTCCTTCATCGAGAAGCCGGTCGACGATGCGGGCGATGGCCGGCTTGGTGAAGCCGGTCTGCCTGGCGATCTCGGCGCGGGAAATCGGCGCCTGCCGGTGGATGCAGCGCAGCACGACGGCGCGGTTATGCTCGCCTGCATCTTCGACATTGGCCCCGCTGAGATCGGGGGAGAGCTTGACGCCCGCGGTCTGGTTCATGGTCGCGATCCTTCATCTTCCATCGACATCAGACCGGCCTCATCCCTTGACTGCGCCGCTGGTCATCGCGCCGAGGATCAGTCTCTGGAGCGACAGGAAGGCCACGATCGCCGGTACGACGGAGATCAGGCAGGCGGCCGCAAGCAGCTGGATCGACGAGTCGGTCTGCATGCCGCGGAAGTTAAAGATACCGACGCCGATCGGCATCAGATTGTTTTGGGTCAGCAGCAGAAAAGGCACCAGGAATTGCGACCACCCGGCAATGACGGTGATGATGAAGACCGAGGCGATGCCCGGCGCCGACAGTGGCAGGACGATCCGCCAGAACACCGAGAAGCGATTGCAGCCATCGATCATCGCCGCCTCGTCGAGGCTGCGCGGGATGCTATCGACCGTGCTCTTCAGCAGCCATGTCGCCAGCGGCACACCGAGGGCGATATAGACCATGACGACGGCAAAATGCGTGTCGAGCAGGCCTAGCTTGTTCATGTAGCGGTAGAGCGGCACCATGATCACAAGCGGCGAGATCATCTGGAAGAGCAGCAGCCCCATCATCGACAGGCCCTTGCCGCGAAAGTGGAAGCGCGAGAAGGCATAGGCTGCAGGCAGCGCCACGATGAGAACGCCGAGACCGCTGAGCGCCGCAAGCTTCAGCCCGTTCCACAGATAAAGCGGGAAATAGCTGTTGTTGAGAACGGCGACGAAGTTTTCCATCGTCGGGTTATGCGGGATATAGCGCGCGACGCCGCGGTAGATTTCCCGCCGGTCGCGCATTGCCATCGACAAGAGATAGCTGAGGGGGCCGGCGAAGAAGACGAACATCGCCAGCATGAACAGATAGCTCAGAAAATCGCCGAACCGCGTGCCGGTGCGCCCGCTCATTGCTCTTCCTCCTTGGGCAGGAACGACGCATAGACGAAGGCGAGCCCGAGACTGATGATCAGCATCAGCACGGAGAGAACGCTGCCGCCCGACAGGTCGTAATTTCTGAAGACGATGTTGAAGACGTAAAGCGAGATGACTTCCGTCGCACGGCCGGGACCGCCACCTGTCAGCGTGATGATCGCGTCGAAGGTGTTCAGCGTCATGATGGTGATCAGGATCATGTTGACCAGGATCGCGGCGCGCAGCTGAGGAATGGTAACGAAGAAGAACTGCTGCGATCCGGTTGCGCCATCCACTTCCGCCGCCTCGTAGAGCGAGGGGTCGATCGCCTTGAGCGCGGCGTACATGACGACCATCGAGAAGGCGGCGCCGCGCCATATGTTGGATATCAGGGCCGACCAGGGCGCGATCGACGGATCCGAGAGCCAGGCGACGGCGGGCAGGTGCATCATTCTCAGGATGCTGTTCAGCGCGCCATAAGGCGCTTCGGAGAACAGCATCTGCCAGATGATGCCCCCGGCGATGCCCGGGACTACCCAGGCGACAAGCGCCGTGGTGCGCAGGATCGTCGTGCCGAACAGCCCGCGCTTCTCGCCGCGAACGACGACCACCGCGACCGCAAGGCCCAGGATCTGCTGGCCGATAACGCTGCCGCCGACGAAGATCAGCGTTGCCCACAGGATATCAGGCAGCTGCGGCGAGCTCAGCGCATTGGAGATCGAGCCGAGCGTATAATCCTGATTGTCGCCGATCAGCGTGGCGTTGGTGAACGACAGGCGGAACACGTCGATGACGGGGTAAAGATAGAAGATGCCTATGACGATGATCACGGGCATGATCCAGGGCAAGGGTGCCCCGGCGAAACGGCGCATGAACGATCTGCTGTGAGGCGGGCTGACGGCCTCGATGGCGATAGGGCTCATTGGGCTTCTCTGTCCGGGTTTGGGAATGCCGGCGGCGCCCATTTTCGGGCGCCGCCACGATCACAATCTCTAGAGACGCTTGTAAGCCTCCATCGTCGCATTGAACGCGCCGTCCAGTGCTTCTTCCGGCTTCTTGGTGCCGGAGAGGACGTCACCCATCATGATCTGGATCTGGTTGGAGATCTCAGGATAGATCGGTGCACCCGGCCGCGCCTGACCGTTCACCAGGGCGTCGGCGAAGGTCTTGTTGGCTTCGGTCGAGAAGACGTCATACTTCGTGAACAGCGACTTGCGCGTAGGAAGCTGCTGCTGCAGAGCGTTTGCCGGCCCCATATAGACCTCGCGGGCAAGGTTGGCGCACATCTCGACCTTGTCCTTGTCCTTGGCGAAGGAGGCGATCGTCCAGCCACCGGTGCCGGTCGAGCGCTGGTCGGCGGTCGGGCCGGGGATCGGCGAGAAGGTCCAGTTCTTGAACTCGTCGTTGTCGAGCGTGGCCTTCAGCTGCGCGTATTGCCAGTTGCCGCCGATGAAGAGGGCGGTGGTTCCGGCCGCAGCCGCGGCGTTCAGGTCGTCATAGTTACCGATCGTCGTCACGCGCTTCGGTGCGGCACCTGAATCGACGAGGTCCTTGTAATAGTTGAGCGCCTTGAGGAACTTCTCCTTGTTTTCACCTTCGCCGAAGATCGGCTTGCCTGAATCGTCGACCAGCTTGCCGCCGAGTGCCCAGTAGTTGGCGAGCCAGTCGAAGGTCGAGCCCTCATAACGGCCGGCGTTGAAGAGGATGCCTTCCATTCCTTCGCCAACCGATGCGATCCCGGCCTTCTTCAGGTCGTCCCATGTCTGGGGCGCGTCGGCGACGATCGACTTGTTGCGATAGAGCACGCGCAAGTCGGTATCCCACCACCAGGCGCGGACGCTCTTGTCCTTGTCGGTGATGCCCTCGCGGATGAAGGGGAAGAGGTCGTCCACTTCTTCCTTCGAGAAGTATGGCGTGAAGTCGGCCAGCACATGGTTGACCATGAATTGCGAGAGCACGAAGGAATCGACCGCGGCGCAATCCGGCGCGTTTCCGGCCTTGGCCTGCTCGAGCATCTTGGCCTGTTCGGTGCCGATATCGGCCGACATGAACTGCATCTGCAGCTTCCAGTCGGGATGCTTCTTGATGAAATCGACGAAGAGCTTCTGGTAGCCTTCGGCGATCTTTGCGTCGGCATTGTTGGGACTGTCGTTTGTCAGGCGAACGACGAGGGACTTCGGTGCATCGGCAAGGCCGATCCTGTCCTTCGTCGCCAGTTCTTCGGCAAATGCGGCAGGCACTGAAAATAACATTGTGCTCAGCGCCAATGCGCCGACGAACGCTCTCTTCATGATGGGTCTCCTCCCCATTTTCAACGGATACAGCCTGGTGGTCAGTTGACCTCTCCTCAATTCCATGCTGCATTAATTAGATTAAGTTACTTTGATTTGATGTCAAGCCGCACTTGGGAGGAATGAGATGCTGGCGACATTCAACACAAGCTAGGCGGGTTAAAACCGCTATTTCCATGAGATCAAGCGGGCGTCTTGCGGCATCGCAACACGCAAAGGATGTGTTTTGCCCGGCTGCCGCTGCGGTGGCCGAACCTGAAATCTATGGAGGATACGATGCGATTACTCATTCTCGGCACTGGCGGAATGGCGAACCAGCACGCTGCGCGGTTCAAGGAGATCGAAGGGGTCAGCGTTGTCGGCGGCGTCGATGTCGTTCCCGAGCGGCTGGCGGCTTTCTGCGCCGAACACGGCATCGCCAAGCAGTTCAGCACGCTTGAGGAGGCGCTGGCCTGGGGCGAATTCGATGCTGTCGCCAATGTCACCCCTGACCGGATCCATCATCCGACGACGCTGCAGGCGATCGCAGCCGGCAAGCATGTGTTCTGCGAAAAACCGCTGGCAACGGACGCCACCAAGGCGATGGAAATGACCGAAGCGATCGAGAAATCGGGCAAGGTCGGTATGGTGAATTTCACCTACCGCAATTCGCCGGCCCTCCAGAAGGGAAGGCAGATGGTGCTGGCTGGCGAGATCGGCGCTGTCAGGCATGTCGAGGCCTCGCATCTGCAGAGCTGGCTGGTCGGCCGCCACTGGGGCGACTGGAAGAGCGAGAGCAAATGGCTGTGGCGGCTTAGCAAGAAGCACGGCTCGAACGGCGCGCTCGGCGATATCGGCATCCACATCGTCGATTTCGCCTCTTACGGTTCGGGGCTCGACGTCGCCCATGTCTTCGCCAGGCTGAAGACCTTCAGCAAGGCGCCGGGTGACAAGATCGGCGAGTATGATCTCGACGCCAATGACAGCTTCACGATGAATGTCGATTTCACCTCAGGGGCGATCGGCACCATCCAGGCGACGCGAACCGCGGCGGGGCAGATGGATCAGCTTCGTCTGCGGGTCTATGGTGAGACCGGCTCGATCGAGATGGTCTATGACACCGGAAAATCGACGCTGCGCGCCTGCCTTGGCGAGGACGTGCACACCGCGACCTGGCGCGATATCGGTTTCGATCCCGTCGAGACCAACTACCAGCGCTTCGTGCAGGCGGTGCGTGCCGGGAAGACGCAGGAGCCGTCGTTCCGGCGAGCGGCCAGTATCCAGAAGGTTCTGGACAAGGCGCTCGCTTCCGATCTCAGCCATACGGACGAGGCGCTGGCATAGATCAGGCCGAAACCGGCGGCAGCAGGGTGTTGAGGAACGGCAGCAATGCCGCTCCGAGCGCAATGCCGCCGCCGCTGAAGCTGGCCGGTTTCATCGGCGAGATCCACGGCGTTAGAAACGGGCGCTTCGAGGTATCGCGGCGCTCCACCGACAATTGGTGGATCAGCGCCTCGATGGTAGCGCGCGGGAGATCGCTGCCGATCATGATGACGCTTGGCGCGACGAAGCCGGCGATCGCGATGATCGGGTCGAGCAGATGGCTTGCGGCATCGCGAATCCACTGAGCGAGTTCGGGTGGCGAGGCCTCACCATCTTCGAGAACGCGTGCAAAGGTCTCGCCGCCGACAGCCGCGCGCAGTGCTCCGAACCCGGCCACGCTGTTCAGCCTGACATTGTCGGGACCGGTCAGCATTTCGCCAATGCCGCCCGCCCTGCCATGAACGCCGGAATAGGGCGCGCCGCGGACGAGGAAGCCGGCCTGGACGTCCTCATCGAGAATGATCATCGCGAGGCCGCCCACCGTTGCCGGGCTGCCGATCGTGCGCTCGGCGAGCAGGCTGGCGGTGCATTCGTTTTCGACTTCGGGTTTCGGAAGGCCGGAAAGCGCGGCAAGCTGCTCGTTTTGCTCGTCCGTCCAGATATTCGAGCCGATGCCTGCACCGATGATCGGCAAAGCCGCGTGGCGGTCCATCATTTCCTTGATGGCGCTATGGACGGACGTCACCATGGCAGCCGGATCAGGCTGGAAATAGGCGCGGTCATGCACCTGGCCGCTGAGATCGATCAGCACCGCTTCGCAGCGGCGTTCACGGATCCTGATGCCGATCGAGAAGGCGCCTCCGGGGCGCAATGCGAATTCGGCAGCGGCCGCCCCGCCGCCCGCGCCATTGCGCCGGTTCGAGGTCACGAGGCCCTCCTCGCCGAGGCGGCGAAGGATGTTGGTGATCCCCGGGCCGGTCAGTCCGGAGTGCTGGCCAAGCTCCATCCGCGTTAGCGGCCCATGTCGGCGGATCGCCTCCAGGATGACGCGGATATTCCGGTCGGCGATTTCTCCGGATCGCAAACCAACCGTTTTGCCGCGCGCAACGCCCGGTTCCTGGGTCTGACGCCGCGGCCCTGATCGAAGATACCGCATGACCGTCTTTCTTGAGCACTGTCTTGCTTGTGTATCACGCCCGAAACTCTCGCAACTGATTTCTTGCATGCTTGACGTGAAAACAAAGTTACTTAATCTAAGAAGGCCGCGCGATCTGTTGGAGGAGACGGAGCCGCGCCGCTGGCGGCTCGTCCGCGCCATTCCACTCTCCCCGCCCGAGCATTCGACATCATTCGATAGGACACGCTATGTCTCTCACCATTGCCCAGCGTCTCGACAGCCTGAAAGCACGCACCGCCGAACTCGCCCATTGGCGCGACAGGCAGAGCGTGGAAATCGACGGCTGGACCTTCGACGGCGAGCCGATCGCCCATCACCAGGATTGGCCGCATCGCAAGGGCACGGTGCATTTTTCCGCTTCGGCAAAAGCGCCGGCCGACTGGCCGCTGGACAAGATCCGCCTGCAGCTCGATCTCGGTGGCGAAAGTCTGGTCACGCTGAACTACGGCGGTGAGGAGGCTGAGACGTTCGGGCTCGATCCCTATCATCAGGAGTTTCCTGTCAGAGGTCGCGAGTTTTCCATTTCGACGGAGAGTGTGGCGCGTTTCCCCTTCGGCGAGCCCAACCGTGCGCCGCGGCTGAACAAGGCGCGGCTGATCTGGCTGGACGAGCCGGTTCACCGGCTGCATCTGCTGCTGCGGCAGATCACCGAAGCTGTCGATGTGCTCGACGGGCATGAAGCTGTCGCGCATATGATAGAGGCGGCAGAACAGGCGCTCGGCAGTCTCGACTGGCCGTCGGATACGGCAGCCTATGTGTCCCGCACGTCGGGTGCGTTCATGCAGCAGAAGATCTGGGAATTGCCGGAGCTGCAGGATCATCCGGCCGGGCTCGACGACCAGCAGAGCGCCACGGCGCAGGCAGCTTTCGATACGCTGACGATCAGACTGAAGGAACTGCGGAAGCGCTTCCCGCCGAATGGAGAACTGCTTTTGACCGGCCACGCCCATATCGATCTCGCCTGGCTGTGGCCGTATAACGAAACGCGCCGGAAGATGCGCCGGACCTTCAATACCGCACTGTCGCTGATGGAGCGCTCCGGCGATTTCCGCTTCAACCAGTCCACCGCCCATTATTATGCGCAGATGGAAGAGGATGATCCGGCGCTTCTGGAGAGGATCAAGGCGAAGGTCGCCGAGGGCAAATGGGAAACGGTCGGCGGCATGTGGGTCGAGCCCGATACCAATATGCCGACAGGCGAAAGCCTGGTCCGCCAGGTTCTCTATGGTCAGCGCTATTTCGAAAAGACTTTCGGCATCCGCCACAGCGTCTGCTGGCTGCCGGATTGCTTCGGCTTTTCAGGCGCCTTGCCGCAGATCCTCAAGCTTGGCGGCATCGACAGCTTCTTCACCATCAAGGTCAACTGGAGCGAGACCAACCATATTCCCTCCGATCTGTTCTGGTGGAAGGGTCTCGATGGCAGCCAGGTGCTGACCCACACGTTCGACAATCCGATGCACGGCTATAACGGCTTCGTGCAGCCGGATTGCTTCGTGCCGACCTGGAAGAATTTCCGCGGCAAGACCCAGCACGAGACCTCGCTTCTGGCCGTCGGTTACGGCGATGGCGGTGGCGGGGTGACGCCTGAAATGGTCGAGCGCGAGGTGCAGCTGCGCGATTTCCCGGCGATCCCGCAGGCCCGCTGGGGCACGGTGAAAGGCTACTACGAACAGGCGCACAAGACCGCGGCGGAAAAGCAGCTGCCGGTCTGGGATGGGGAAATCTATCTTGAACTGCATCGCGCCACACTGACGACGCAGAGCGGGGTCAAGCGCAAGCATCGTCAGGCCGAGCGCGCTCTGATCACCGCCGAAACCATTGCCTCGCTCGCTCACATGCTGGGTGCGGAAAAGCCGCGGAGCCTCGAAAGCGACTGGCGCGTGGTGTTGAAGAATGAGTTCCACGACATCCTGCCGGGGTCAAGTATCCGCGAGGTCTATGCCGATGCCGAACACGAGCTCGACGGCGTGATCGGCAACGCCCGCCAGGAGCAGGCGTCAGGCCTGACCGCGCTCGCCTCTGTCCTGCCAAGGGGCGCGGCATCATCTGCGCTTGTGGTGGTCAATCCGTCGCTTGCAGCCCGGCCGCTGAACGCCACGCTGCCTGACGGAACGGCCATCTCGTCTGCCGATATCGTCGCGCCGCTTTCCGTCGCGGTTTTCGATCGTAGCGCTCTGAAGCCGGCTGGCGGCCTGAAGGCAGCCAGGCAGGCGCTGGAGAACGAGCATCTCTCCGTGACAATCGGCACGGATGGTTCGGTGACGAGCCTGATTCACAAGGCAAGCGACCGTGAGGCGGTCGATAGCTCAGCCAACCAGCTCTGGGTCTATCCGGCCGACAAGCCGCGCAACTGGGATGCCTGGGATGTCGATGCCGACTATACCGCCAAGGCGATACGCCTCGATACGCCTGACAGCATCGAGCTGGTCGAGAGCGGTCCGTCTCGGGCGGCGATCCGCGTCGTCCACCGCTACAGAAATTCGCGCGTCACCAACACCTATGTGCTGACGGCCAATGCCAAGCGCCTCGATATCGAGACCGAGATCGATTGGCACGACCGCCGCACGATGCTGCGCACCCTGAACCCGGTCGCCGTCAGCGCCCGGCAGGCGACGTTCGAATGCGCTTATGGCGTGGTCGAGCGCGCGACCCATACGAACACCTCCTGGGAACAGGCAATGTTCGAAGCGGCCGCCCACCGCTTCGTCGATATCAGCGAGCCGGGCTTCGGCGTGGCGCTGCTCAACAATGCCAAATACGGCCATAGCGCCCGTGGCAATGTCATCGGCATGAGCATCGTGCGCGCGCCCGTCTATCCTGATCCGCTTGCCGACGAAGGCGCTCAGAAATTCACCTATGCGCTGATGCCGCACGAAGGCGCCTGGCATGAGGGCGGCGTTCTCGACGAGGCGCTCGATCTCAACCAGCCGCTGATGACGGTCGAGGCAAGCGGACTGGCAACCGGAACGCTGTCACCTGTCCGCATTGCCGGCACGCCGGTGGCCTTCTCGGGCCTGAAGCCTGCAGAGGAGGGCGAGGGGCTGGTGCTGCGCCTCTACGAGCCGGCCGGGCGCCGCGGCACGCTTTCGCTGTCGCTACCCTCCGGATGGAAGGCCTCCGGCGCTCTGAACATCCTCGAGGAGCCGCTGGAGCGGAAAGGTCCCGCCGATATCATGCCCTTCGAAATCCGGACCTGGAAACTGCAGAAGGGCTGATGCCGATCGGCAGGATAGCGCCCGCTAACGCGGGCGCGTCTGCCTTAAGACTGCGGCGGCGAGATCGGCTTGGCTATAGGGCTTGAGAAGAACAAACGCGCTTTGATCGGCCTCGAAGCCTGCGACAGACGTATTGCCTGTCGCAAAGATCACGGGGAGCTTGGGATCGAGGGCGCGCGCCTTCTTCGCCAGCTCGGCGCCCGAGAGGCCGGGCAGGCCGACATCGGTCAGCAGCAGGTCGAAACTGTCGGGTGACAGCTTCGCCAGCGCCTCTTCTGCGCTGCCTGCCTCGCTGACGCGGTGCCCGGATTGCTGCAGCATCTCGGCGGTGTCCATGCGGATGAAATCGTCGTCCTCCACATAGAGGATCCGCAGAGCGGCCGCCGGGGCCGCAGCTGCGGCACTCCGCCGTTCGCCCTGCGCGGCGCGCGCCAGATTGCGCTGGCGCTGATTGTTCAGAACGTGGCGGATCTTGCGGGCGAGGGCCTCGCGGCTATAGGGCTTGGACAGGAGATCGACGCCGGCATCCAGCCGCCCGCCGTGGACGATCGAGTTTTCCGTGTAGCCGGATGTGAACAGCACGGCGACATCAGGCAGGCGCTCCTTCGCCTTGCGCGCCAATTCCGCACTTTTCAGCGGGCCGGGCATGACGACGTCGGTGAACAGCAGATCGATCGGAATGCCGCTTTCGATGACCGTCAGGGCACTGGCTGCGTCCTTGGCCTTGAGGATGCTGTAGCCGAGATCGGCAAGCATCTCGACAACGGTGGCGCGAACTTCCTCGTCGTCCTCGGCAACAAGGATGGTCTCTTGGCCGCCGGTCGCCGGGCCATGGTCGCCTTCGGTCAGCAGATCCTCTTCTTCCAGAGTGCGCGGCAGGTAAAGACGTACCGTTGTGCCCTGTCCGATCTCCGAATAGATCTTCACGTGGCCGCCGGATTGCTTGACGAAGCCGTAGACCATTGAAAGGCCGAGGCCGGTTCCCTTGCCGACGGGCTTGGTCGAAAAGAACGGTTCGAACACCTTGCCGATGACCTCGGGCGGCATGCCGGACCCGGTGTCGCTGACCGCCAGCATCACATATTGGCCGGCACTGACATCGGCATGCCGGCGCGCGTAGTCGTCGTCGATAAAGGCGTTGCCGACCTCGATCGTCAGCTTGCCGCCTCCATCCATCGCATCGCGGGCATTGATCGCCAGATTGAGGATGGCGTTTTCGATCTGCACCGGATCGACGAAGGTGTTCCACAATCCTCCGGCACGGATCGTCTCGATCTCGATGGCTTCGCCGATGGTCCGCCGCAGCATCTCGCCCATGTTGGCGACGAAGCGCCCGACATTGACGACCTTCGGCTCAAGCGGCTGGCGCCGACCGAAAGCGAGCAGCTGGCTCGCCAGTTTCGAGCCGCGATTGACGCCGGCAAGCGCGTGATCGATGCGCTTTTGCGCGCGCTCGTTGCCGACGACATCCTTGCTGAGAAGGTAGAGATTACCGGCAACAACCTGCAGCAAGTTGTTGAAATCATGCGCAACACCGCCGGTTAGCTGGCCGATTGCTTCCATTTTCTGCGTTTGCCGGATCAGTTCCTCGGCTTCCTGCAGTGCCGCGGCCTGTTCCTTTTCGGCCGTGACATCGCGTCCATAGGCATAGACCATCTCCTGCTCGAAAGAAAACCGCCAGGAAACGGTGCGTTGGCCGCCTTGCTTGTGGTTGAACCGGAGCTCGACGCCCTGCAATTCGCCGCCGGAAACGGCCTGCTTCAGGGCGGTGTCGAAGACCGCTGCGTCGCCGGTCACCAGAAACTCGCACATGCGGTGACCCGCCACTTCCTTCCGGCGGTGGCCGAGCAGCTCGGACCATGCCGGATTGATCGCCCGCACTTCGCCATCGGGCCGCATGACGACGAGAATGTCACCCGCGTTGCGCCAGACGCGGTCGAGTTCAGCGCTGCGTTCCGCGACTTTCCTCTCCAGCGATGCGGCAAATTCCTGCAGCGCCTCTTCGGCGCGGCGGCGTTCGACGGCAGTGCGGGTGCGCTCGGCAAAATCACGGATGAAATCGAGCTCGACCTGGGGCCATTCGCGGGGCACTGCGTTGTTGAGGAAGAGAACGGCAGCAATCTGGCCATTCTCGCTCAAGGGAACCGTGACGGCGGAATGGACGCCGATCGCCTTCAGCGCATGGGAGGTGGCAGCTGTGCGCGGATCCTCGTCGACATCGGCAAAGACCACCGTCTCGTTGCGCTTGAGGTCGTCGATATAGGTGCCGTATTCGCGAAAATGCAGCGTGCCTGCAATGCTCCGATTGCCGGCAACGTTCCAGTCCCGCTCGATCGTCACCGTTTCGGCAACCGGATCGATGATCCCGTAACCGGCCCGGGTGACGTGCATGGCCCGGCCGAGGATTTCGGCTGCGGCATAAGCAATTTCAGTCGGTTCGGTCGTTTGGCGGATGCAGTCTGCGAGATCGATCAGAGCGATGCGGCGCGCCTCCTCGTGCCGTGCGTCGGTGATATCGCTGTTGACGCCGATCATGCCGAGGAACTCGCCGCGAACGCCGAAGCGGGGCCGGGCGTCGGTGTGCAAGAGGCGGTACTCGCCTTCGTCGTTGCGATAGCGCGCCTCGACCGCAAAGGCCTCGCGCCTGGCGACGGCCTTTGTCACCTGGTCCATCAGCGGCGGGACATCGTCGGGATGGATCGTGGCGTTCCAGTCGAATGTCGAGATATCGCGCTCCGCCACACCCCAGAACTGCCGCATCGAGGCGTTGAGATAAAGGCAGTGCATCGCCTCGTCGCTCATCCAGAGCATGACCGGGGCATTTTCGGCGACCAGCCTGAAGCGCGATTCACTTTCGCGCGCAGCGTCCTCGGCTTCCTTGCGCTCGGTGACATCGTAGCCCTGGACGAAAATGCCGCCGATTTCGCCGTCATCGCCGGTCAGCGGCTGGTAGATGAAATCCAGGTAGCGGTCGATCAGTTCGGCATCCGGCCGTTGCTGCAGCTTCACCAGCTGTTCGCTGCCGATATAAGGGATGCCGGTGCGGCGCACCTGATCGAGCAGGGCGACGAAGCCCTGCTCCTCGACTTCAGGGAGCGCTTCGCGGATCGTCTTTCCGACGACGTTACGGTGGCCGACAAGCTGCTGATAGGCCGCATTGGCGATTTCGAAACGGTGGTCTTCCCCGCTCATCGTCGCCACGAAGCCGGGCGCCTGTTCGAACATCTTCTGCAGCCGCGCCTTTTCGGCCCTGAGCTGCCGTTCCGCCTTCACCTTGGCCGTCGTCTCGACGACGATCGCCATGACCGCGACCGGTTTTCCGGTCTCGTCGCAGATCGGCGAATAATCGAGCTTCGTCCACAGCCGCTCCGGCTCGCTGGTGCCACGGCGATAGAGCATCAGCTCCTGGTCTTCATAGACAAGCGTCCCGCCAGCCAGCACGACCTTCATCACATGGTCGTTGAAGTCGGCGACTTCAGGCCAGCCCTCGCGAACCTTCGAGCCGAAGAGATTAGGATGACGGCGCCCGGCGAAATCGGAATAGGCGTCGTTGTAGATCATCACGCCGTCTTCGTTCCAGAGCGTCACGATCGGCACGGGGGAGTTCAGGATCAGGCTGCAAACGCTTCTCAGCGTCGGCGACCATCCGCTGATCGGCCCAAGCGAGGTTCCCGACCAGTCGAAGTTTGCAATGATCTCAGCGGCCTCGCTTCCTCTCTTAAGGAAGGAATGACCGTGTATGCTGGCTTGATGCATCTTGTCCGACCCGCGTTTCCATCGGGAAACTGCCCATGAATATCGCCATAACTATAGAGCGATCGCCAACCGGCAAGAGCCCGGGAAAATCGAGATTGCAAAACCAGTTAACGCCGGTTCTTAAGCCTTGTGGATCGGATCGACCCAAGCCACTTCCTCCGGCTTCTCGACCGGCTCGATATCGAGATTGACGACCACCGGATCCTGGCCGGAGCGGACGAGCACGCATTCCAGCGTCTCATCGCGGCTGGCATTGATTTCCTGGTGCGGAACGTAGGGCGGGACGAAGATGAAATCGCCGGGGCCGGCCTCGGCGACGAATTCCAGGTTTTCGCCCCATCGCATTCTGGCCTTGCCCTTGACGACGTAGATGATGCTTTCGAGATCGCCGTGGTGATGGGCGCCGGTCTTGGCATTCGCATGGATCGTCACGGTGCCCGCCCAGATTTTCTCGGCGCCTGCGCGGGCATTGTTGATCGCCGTCGCCCTGTTCATGCCCGGCGTCTGGGCCGTGTTCGGATCGAGCGCATTGCCCGGAATGACCTTCACGCCGTGCTCGCGCCAATCGATAGGGCCGTGCGTGTGATCGCCGGAATGGTCGTGATCATGGCTCATCGTGAATCTCCTCTTCGGCAATTGTGCCCGGGATAGCGCAGGCGACGCAAGAGGCACTTACCCGAGATCTGTGATGGAGTTTGAGAGCCCGGACTGCTATCTCCGTCGCGATGGAATAACCGAGAATGATGCCATGAGCCACATCCCGCAGATCGACTACGACACCGCATCCGACGATATTCGCCAGGCCCATGACGAGGAAGTCCGGGTGCGCGGCCGGATGACCAATATGAAGAGAACGCTGCTGCATTCGCCTGCCGCGCACCGCATCTATGCCGAATGGTTCACCCTGCGCGCCGAGCTCAATCCTGCCGTCAGTGACCGGGAAATCTGGATCTTCTCGCACGCGATCTCGAGATCCAGCAACTCGAAGATCGCCATCACCTTCTTCCGCCGCGCGCTTGTGAATGCCGGCTTCGATCCGGATGCGCTGGTTCTTTCAGACAGGGAACGCCTGCTTGCCGATTTCGGCACCGCGATCGTTGCAGACTCGAACGCGATCCCCGCGGCGATCTGGGAGCGGCTCAAGCAGCTCTATCCCGCCAAGGTGCTCGTCGATCTCGTCGCCTTTGCAGGCATCATGCTGGCGACGGCGGTCTTCAACAACGTCGTGGAGATCGATTTCGATCCGGAACTTGAGGCATTTGCCGAAGGTGCTGCGCGTCCCGTTACGTCAGGTTGAACCACGCGTGGTATTCTTCTGTGCGAAACCGGCGCATATCCCCAAAAAGTGGGATATCGCTGCGGCTTAAATGAGCACATAACCCGCCCTGGTTGAGCGGCAACGATTCGGTATCGTCGCTGCTTCCAAGGAGGAGTTGAGGATGATGTCTGATGTGATCGCGCAGATCGCCCGCGCAGCCGCGGAGCTGGAGGTGGAGCTCCGTTCTTTACTGCAGCTTGATCAGGATATGTTGCAGCCATCTCAGGATGATGCCGAAACGTTGCCGCATCTTCTGGCCGAACGGTTTCCGCAGCTTTCCGGCGAACGTGCAGAACTTCGAGGCCTGCTGAAGATCGGCCGGGCGGCGCGGCGCAGCGAGCACCTGTCTCCGGCCGTTGCCTCTGCAGCGCTGGCAATGACGGCCGAATTCCGAACGATGATTGCAAGACTGGGCGCACGCGCGCAGCTCGTCTAGCCGCTCGCATGACCCGTATGCCGCTTTACGCGCAGCGGAAGCTCGCTTAGTTCTTCTGAACAGGGTTCAGGAGCGGATCGAGCGATATGGCCGGCAACATAGCTTCCACTGATATCTTGGCGCCGCTTGCTGCCATCTCGGAATTTTGCGAGCGGGTCCTGATGGCCTCGGGCGCCAGCCAGTCGACGGCAGAGGCCGCCACGAGAGCGATGATGCACGGAACCCGCCACGGCATCGACAGTCACGGCGTCAGGCTGCTGGCTCACTACGTGAAAGGACTGACCGAAGGGCGGCTCAATCCCAATCCGGCGCTGAAATTGGCAAGCGCCTTCGGCGCCATCGCCTCGCTGGACGCCGACAATGCCCATGGCGCGCTGGCCACCTACACGGCCATGGAGCATGCGACCCGTCTGGCGGGCGAGTTCGGCATCGGCGCCGTCGCGGTGCGTAACTCGTCGCATTTCGGCCCGGCCGGTGCATATGCGATGGATGCGGCAAGCCGGGGCTTTATCGGTTTTGCCTTCTGCAATTCCGATAGCTTTGTCCGTCTTCACGACGGCGCGATGCGTTTTCACGGTACCAACCCCATCGCCTGCGCCGTTCCGGTTCAGGGACAAAATCCCTGGCTTTTCGATATGGCGACCAGCGCGGTTCCCTATAATCGCGTCCAGCTCTATCGCAGCCTCGGCCGCGATCTTCCCTCCGGTGTTGCCTCGGACGAGCGCGGCCACGATACGACAAACCCCGATATCGCAGATATGCTGGCGCCGCTTGGTGGCGAATTCGGCTTCAAGGGTGCTGGGCTCGCCGGCATTTCCGAAATCCTCAGCGCCGTGCTCACGGGGATGAAGCTGAGTTTCGACATCGCACCAATGCCAGGCCCAGATTTCTCGACGCCACGCGGACTTGGCGCCTTCGTCCTCGCGCTAAATCCGGCGGCGTTTCTCGACATCGAAACTTTCGACGCCGCCATGACGCGCTATGTCGAGACGTTGCGCAATTCGCCGGCGCGCGATGGCTTCAATGTCATGGCACCAGGCGACCGGGAGTGGGCGGTGGCGGAGCGCCGGGGGCGCGAGGGCGTCACGATCGATCCGGTGACCGCCGCATCCTTCCGCAAGCTCGCCGCGGACTATGCTGTGAACTCGCCTATTTGACGTCATGCGGCGGATTGACGCACAACTTTGCCGATGGTACGTCTGATTCAATTGGTCAAGCCATTTGACCGATTGCGCGCTTGAGGAGGCGCGCCAGGGGAGGCAGCCATGTTTTCGGCCGTGGAGTCACGCCGCCTTTACAGGCAGGTGGCGGATCAGATTCGTCTCATGATAACCCGCGGCGACCTTGCCGTCGGGCACCGGTTGCCGGCCGAGCGCGACCTTGCCGAACAGCTCTCGGTGTCGCGGCCGACGGTGCGCGAAGCGCTGATCGTTCTTGAGGTTGAAGGTCTCGTCAACATCCGCATGGGCTCTGGCATCTATGTCGTGCGCCAGCATGCCGTCGGCGGCACGGGTAGCGAGCGGGAGCCGGTCGAGGGACCCTTCGAGCTGCTGCAGGCACGCGCGATCATCGAATGCGCCATTGCCGAAGAGGCTGCGAGGACTGCAAAGCCCGAGGATATCGAGCGTCTCGATGAGACACTGCAGCGCATGAGCGGCGTGGTCAACGATGCCAGTGCGGTGCTTGCCGCCGACCGTGCTTTTCACACCCGCATCGCCGCAATCGTACAGAATTCCACGCTGATCCGGGTCACCGGCGAAATGTTCGACATGCGCCTGACGCCCTATTTCGAGAAGCTCGCGAGCCACTTCGAGGGGCCGGTCACCTGGCGCTCTGCGGTGGACGAGCACCGCGTCATTCGCAATGCGATCGCCGCTGGCGACGTAGCGGGCGCGAAGGCTGCGATGCGCGCACATCTGACCATGTCGCAGAAGAGATTTTCTGAAAGCTTCGGGGAGGAGTTTTCGGGAGAGGAGGGGCGCGGCCAGAAGGCCGGGCCGAAAAAGGGAATTGCAGTTACTTAAACAGAGCTCAGGAGGAGAGAGCGATGAAAATGAAACTGGCAACGATCGTCTGCACGGCTGCGGCGATCATGGCATCGACGGCAATTGCACATGCACAGACGGTTCTGAAATGGGCCCATGTCTACGAAACCTCGGAACCCTTCCACACGGAATCGGTCTGGGCCGCCGGCGAGATCAACAAGCGTACCAATGGCCGCTACAAGATCGACGTTTTCCCGGCTTCGCAGCTCGGCAAGGAAGCCGACATCAATCAGGGCCTGAAGCTCGGCACCGTCGATATCATCATCTCCGGCTCAAGCTTCGCCGCCCGCGATTACAAGCCGATCGGCGTCACCTATTTCCCCTATATCTTCCGCAGTCCGGAACACCTGATCGCATATACCAAGAGCGACGTCTTCAAGCGCCTCGCCAAGGGCTACGAGGACAAGACCGGCAACCACATTGCCGCCGTCAGCTACTACGGCACTCGCCACACGACCTCCAACAAGCCGATTGCCAAATGCGCCGACATGGCGGGGCTGAAGATCCGCGTGCCCGATGTGCCGGCCTATCTCGCCATGCCGCGCGCCTGCGGCGCCAACACGACACCGATCGCATTCGCGGAAGTCTATCTGGCACTGCAGAACGGTACGGTCGAGGCCCAGGAAAACCCGCTGACGACGATCGAGGCGAAGAAGTTCTACGAGGTTCAGAAGAACATCATCCTGACCGGCCACATCGTCGACCACCTCAACACGGTGGTCTCGAAGACGCTGTGGGCGAGCCTTTCGGACGAAGACAAGAAGATCTTCGGTGACGTCATGCAGGAAGCCGCCGAGCGCACCACCAAGACGATCGAAGGCAAGGAAAACAGCCTGATCGCTACCTTCAAGGAGAAGGGTCTGAACGTCGCCGAGATCGACAAGGCCGATTTCGAGAAGACCGTCATGGACAAGGTGAAGTTCGAGGACTTCGGCTACGACAAGGCCGATTGGGAAGCGATCCGCGCGATTCAGTAAAGCCCGCGGCGCGGCGTCTCCGGGCGCCGCGTCCATTCTTTCCGCAGGGGATCAACGCCGCTCATGACGCAAGAAATTCATACGCAGGTGACCGCCGAAGAGATCGGTCAGGAATTCGAAGGCCACGCGCCGACCGCCAACATTTCCGACTATGCCATCGAGGACTGGATCACGCTGATCGTCTTCTGGCTGATGGCGGGCTGCGTCTTTCTGCAGTTCTTCACCCGCTATGTGCTGAACGACAGCTACGCCTGGACCGAGGAAATCGCCATCAACTGCCTGATTGGCGTCGTTTTCCTCGGCGCAATCATGTGCGTGCGTACCTCGCGCCATATTCAGGTGGACGTCTTCTATCACTATATGCCGGCGCGCCTGGCCCGCGTTCTCGCGACCGTCGTCGATATCGTCCGCATCGGCTTCTTCGCTTACGCCTGCCACCTGATGTGGCGCTATGTGGAGGTTGTTGCCGACGAGCAGATGGTCACCATCGATCTGCCCCGCAACATCGTCTTCTACAGCGTGCTCGTCGCCTTCGTGCTGATGCTGATCCGTGCGGTGATCGTCTTCATCGCCAACATGCGCCGCGGCTACTCGGTTCTCGAGCGCCCCGAAGAATTCCAGACCGTCGAGGGTTGATTCAATGCTGCTGCTTCTTGGCTCTTTTCTGGCGCTGATGCTGATCGGCGTGCCCGTTGCTATCGCGATGGCCGTCGCCTCGGTGCTTTACATTGTTCTCTACGGTGTTGCGCCTGATATCATCGTGGCGCAGCGGATGATCGCCGGCGTCGAGAGTTTCCCGCTGCTCGCGGTTCCCTTCTTCATCCTCGCCGGCAATCTGATGAACTCGGCAGGCGTGACCGGCCGCATCTATTCCTTCGCGGTGGCCCTCGTTGGCTGGATGAAGGGCGGCTTGGCGCAGGTCAATATCATCGGTTCGGTGATCTTCTCCGGCATGTCCGGCACAGCTCTCGCCGATGCCGCCGGTATTGGCACGATCGAGATCAAGGCGATGAAGGACCATGGCTACCCGGTTGAAGCTGCTGTCGGCGTCACAGCCGCCTCGGCGACGCTCGGCCCGATCTTCCCGCCGTCGCTGCCCTTCGTCATCTACGGCATGATGGCCAATGTCTCGATCGGCGCGCTGTTCATGGCCGGCATTCTGCCGGGCATCGTCATGACGCTGCTGATGATGATCACCGTTGCCGGTTTCGCCTATGTCAAACGCTGGGGCTCCGACGCGCCGTTCGACGTCAAACAGCTGCTTTCGGCCGGCATGGAAATCGTCGTGGTTCTCTTGGTGCCGCTGTCGATTTATCTGATGATGCTTGCCGGACTATCGATGAATGCCGCTGCCGGTATCGCGCTCTTGGCGCTGCTCGGGCTCGACTGGTATTTCGGCTTCTCCGCCGTCATGGCGCTGATGACCCCCGTCATCCTGATCGGCGGCATGACGATGGGTTGGTTCACGCCGACAGAAGCGGCCGTCGCGGCCGTTCTCTGGTCGCTGTTCCTCGGCTTGGTGCGCTACCGGACGATGACATTCTCGACACTGGCGAAGGCGAGTTTCGATACGATCGAGACGACGGCTTCGGTGCTTTTCATCGTCACGGCCGCCTCGGTCTTCGCCTGGCTTCTGACCGTCAGTCAGGCAGCGCAGCTGCTGTCGGACGCGATCCTGTCGATCACCGACAACAAGTGGGTGTTCCTGATCCTGGTCAACCTGCTGATGCTCTTCGTCGGCTGCTTCCTGGATACGATTGCGGCGATCACCATTCTGGTGCCGATCCTGCTGCCGATTGTTGTCAAGTTCGGGATCGATCCGGTGCAGTTTGGCCTGATCATGACGTTGAACCTGATGATTGGGCTGCTGCACCCGCCGCTCGGCATGGTGCTGTTCGTGCTCTCGCGCGTGGCCAAGCTCTCGGTGGAGCGGACAACGATCGCCATTCTGCCATGGCTGGTGCCGCTCTTCGTCGCATTGATCTTGATCACCTTTGTGCCGTCTATATCTCTCTGGCTGCCGCAGCAGCTTGGCCTGTTGCGCTAGGAGGATGGGAATGCAGACACGTCTGGCACGGCTTTATGCCAAGGGTGACTTGAGGATCGAGGCGGCTGAGGTTCTTGAACCCGGACCAGGAGAGGTTTTGCTGAAGATGGCCGCCGCAGGTATCTGCGGCTCCGACCTGCATTACTATCAGGACGGCGGCTTCGGCCCCGTCAGGGTTCGGGAGCCGATTATTCCGGGGCATGAAGCGGCGGGAATTGTCGAAAAGGCGGGCGAAGGCGTCGAGCTCAAGGCGGGTACGCTCGTCGCGGTCAATCCGAGCCAGCCCTGCGGCCATTGCGAATATTGCCAGAAGGGCATGCCGATCCATTGCCTGGAAATGCGCTTCATGGGCAGTGCCATGCGGTTGCCGCACGAGCAGGGGATGTTCCGTGAATGGCTGGTAGTGCCGGCCAAGCAGTGCTTCGAAGTCGGGCCGGGAACGAGAGCGGCGGAGGCCGCCTGCAGCGAACCCTTGTCCGTCTGCCTGCATGCCGCCTCGCGGGCGGGAGAGATCAGGGGCAAGCGGGTTCTGGTCACCGGCGCCGGGCCGATTGGCTCCCTGATGGTTGCCGTTGTCAAACATCATGGCGCGGCTGAGATCGTCGTCACCGACCTTGCGGATGCCGCGCTGGAGCGTGCTGTGGCGATGGGCGCAACGCGCGCGGTCAATGTCTCGCAGGGAGCCGGAGCGCTCGCCGAATTCGAGGCCGGCAAGGGCTATTTCGATCTGGTCTTCGAATGCTCGGCGGCGGCCCCGGCGATCCGCAGCGCGATCGCGACGGTGAAGCCGCGCGGGACGATAGTGCAGGTGGGTGTGTCGGGTGAGGTCCCGGTGCCGCTCAATGCCATCGTTGCCAAGGAGTTGCATATCCACGGAACGCAGCGCTTTCACGAGGAATTCGCCACGGCGGTCGCCCTGATCTCAAGCCGGGCGATCGATGTCCGCCCGATCATCAGCCACAGCCTGCCGCTTGCGCAGGCCGATGCTGCTTTCCTGCTGGCGGGCGACAGGAGTGCCGCCTGCAAGGTGCAGCTGACCTTTTAGGCAGGTAGCGCGACACTCAGCCGTTCGGCGTGGGGCTTTAGCGACTCCATGATGCCCGGAAACAGCACGACGCCGTCCTCGAGCGCCTTGCGCTTGCGGGCAAGGCCATTCTCGCCGGGAAGGCGCACACGCGCCACGCCGGGGCGGGGCGGATTGCTGTGGCAGGCGTCAACGAGCCAACCGGTCTGGCGCAGGAAGGCGTCACGGCCGCCGAAGGCATCGGGATCGAAGACCTGAACGGTGACCGCCGCATTGGTGCCCTTCGGCTGATCGACGCGGCCATAGCCGGCGAGGCCCTGGGTAAAGGCTTCGACATGCAGCGCCATGCCATACCCCTTCTGGCCGTGGTCGAGACCGCCGGTTGGAAGAAGCGTGCCGCCGCGCTCGATGACACGTGGGTCACGGCTCGGATTGCCGTTCTCGTCGAGCAGCCAGTCGTGCTCATACTCCCTGCCTTCACGAACCAGCCGCTGCGCCATGTTCACAGTGGTTATCGAGGCGCTGATATCGATGAGAATGGGATCACCGGGTGTCGGGATGCCGTGGGCGACCGGGTTCGGCGTGTAGACGCCCTTGGTGCCGCCGAAGGGGGCGACCTGCGCGCCCGACGGGCTTGAGCTGGCGATGCTGACCATATAGCCGCGGTCCGTGGCAAGCGTCAGATAGGCGGCGAGGCAGCCGATATGATGGCTGTCGGCGATCGTCACGGTGGCCGTTCCATATTGCGCGGCGCGATCGCTGGCGAGCTTGACGGCTTCAGACGTCAGCCAGGCGCCGGGCAGGCGCTTGCCCTTCCAGGCGATCGCCGGACCGCGATCCGAGATAACCTCGGGAGTGCCGGAAACCTTCATCACCCCATCGGCAACGCTCTGCAGATACCAGCCGGCAAGCGCCAGACCATGGGTCGTATGGCCGAGCAGGTCGGCTTCCACGAGATAGCGCGAGACGGCGTCCGCCTTGTCATCCTCAAGGCCTGCGGCTGAAAACAGCGACGTCGCGAAGGCGCGTAGCGCCTCTGCCGGATAGCGTTTGTCTGTCGTCTCGGCCATGTCAGTCTCCGTATTGGCTTGGAAGATCAGCGGGCGAGGAAGCGCGGGTGCAGGATCTCGCCGCGCAAGGTCGCCAGAACATGTTCGGCCGCGATGACCGACATGGCGCGCTTGGCATCGAGCGTGACGCCGGCAACATGCGGCGTGACGATGGTGTTCGGCAGCGAGAAGAGCGGGTTGTCCTTTTCCGGCGGCTCGACGGCAAAGCTATCGAGACCAGCACCGGCAAGCTGTCCGCTCTGCAACGCCACAATCAGCGCCGCTTCGTTGACGACTTCGCCGCGCGCCGTATTCACGAGGTAAGCGCCGCGCTTCATCATGCCGAGCCGCCTGGAGTCGATCAGGTCGCGCGTCTCGGGCGTCAGAGGGCAGTGCAGGCTGACGATGTCGGCGTTTGCCAGCAGTTTGTCGAGATCGGTCTCGCGGGTGACGTCTTCGAAGGCTTCGGCAGGCGTATGCGGATCGAAGGCGGAAATTTCCATGCCGAGCGCCTTCGCCATCCTGCCCAGCGTCTGGCCGATCAAGCCGAAGCCGACGATGCCAAGGCGCTGGCCGCGCAGTTCGCGGCCCAGATACTGGCCCTTGTCCCAGGTGCCGGAGCGGATCAGCGCATCCTGCCGGGAAAAATCCTTCACCAGCGCCATGATCAGAGCCAGCGCGTGCTCAGCGACAGAAATGCCGTTGCTGCCTGTCGTCATCGAAACAGGAATGCCGAGCTCGGCGGCTGCCTTGACGTCGATATCGTTGGTACCGACGCCATGCTTGGCGATGTGGCGGAGGTTGCCGCCTGATGTCATTTCCTCGGGGCCGAGGACATCGGCGAGCAGGCGGATGATGGCGCCCTGGGGCCGGTGCTCCTTCATCAGGGCAATCACCGTAGCGCGGTCGATATAGGGCCTGGTCTGGACGACCTTGACGCCTTCCTTCTCCAGCACCTCGCGGCCTTCGGGCGCAAGTTCTCCTCCGAGAACGAGTACGGTTCTCTGCATGCCTGCCTCCTCATTTCCTCCCGGAAAGCGGCGCAGTCGGCGCCGCCGGGTGCTACGCCGCCTTGCGCGGCGAGCGCGCCATCAGCCGGGCATAAGCGATGGCCGAGAGCATGTTGACGTGATTGGCCTTGCCGGTTCCGGCAATGTCGAAGGCCGTGCCGTGATCGACCGAGACGCGGTCGATCGGCAGGCCGAGCGATACGTTGACGGCGGTCTCGAAGGCCACGAGCTTGATCGGGATATGGCCCTGATCGTGATACTGGGCGATGACCAGATCGAAAGCGCCGTTATAGGCGCGGGCAAAGACGGTATCGGCCGAGATCGGGCCAACGACATCGATGCCCTTGGCCTGCGCCAACTCGACGGCCGGGGCCAGGAATTCGCTATCTTCCGTGCCGAAGAGGCCGTTTTCGCCACAATGCGGGTTGATGCCGGCGACGGCAATGCGCGGCTTCATCCCGAGACGCATGAAGTGGTTGTGGCCAGCCTCGATCGTCGCCAGCACGCGCTCAGTCTTGGCGCGCTCGATGGCGCCGCGCAGCGACACATGGGTGGAGACGTGGATGGTGTTCAGGCGCTCCGAGGCGAGCAGCATAAAGGAGCTCTTCGAGCCCGTCAGATGCGCGAGCAGGCCGGTATGGCCGTCGAAATGATGGCCGGCAAGGTTCATCGCTTCCTTGTTGATCGGCGCGGTGACGATGACGTCGGCTTCGCCCGACATGGCGAGATCGACGGCGCGGCTGATGTATTTCACCGAGGCGTCGCCTGCGACCGGGCTGACCTTGCCGATTTCAGGCAGGGGAGCACCGAGTTCCACTTCGTCGACGGCGATCGTCGAGCCGTCTTCCGAGGCAGTGGGGCCGAAGCGCAGGCTGGTGCCGGTGGCGCGGTCGGCGCGAACGAGCGCTTCCATATTGCCGACGATGACGAAATCCTTGCGCTCGCCAGCCGGCATTGCTGCCAGCGCCTTGACGATCACTTCAGGGCCGACACCAGCGGGATCACCGAGCGTTACCGCCACTTTTGCATTCTTCGTCATCGTCAAATTCCCTTAAAAAGCAGCCTGGTAGATGGCGCGGATATCGTCACGCGCGAGTTCGCGGGGATTATTGTCGAGCAGGCGGCGGATCGCAAAGGCATCGTCCGCCATGGCATCGAGATCATCGGAAGGAACGCCAAGGCCCGAGAGCTTCATCTCGATGCCGAGATCGGCGCAGAAGGCATAGGCAGCGTCGAAGACCGAGCCGACGTCATCGGATGTCTGGTGACCGAGGGCGGCCATCACGGCGCGGGTCTTTTCCGGAACGGATGGCGTGTTGAAGGCCAGCACATGGGGGAAGATCAGCGCGTTGGCGGCGCCATGGGCGACATGCCAGCGGGTGCCGAGCGGATAGGCCAGTGCATGGCCGCCGGCGGTATTGACCGGGCCGAGGCAGAAGCCGCCATAGAGAGAGGCAAGCGACAGACCGGCACGCGCTTCGGCATCGGCACCATCCTTGACGGCGCGGGCGAGATACTTGCCGACAAGGCGGGCGCCTTCGATCGCATAGATATCGATCATCGGATGGGCCTTCCGATTGGTGAAGGCCTCGACGCAATGGGCCATGGCATCGACACCGGTTGCCGCCGTGGTGCGGGCAGGGACGGTGAAGGTAAGAGCGGGATCGATGACCGCAATATCGGCCAGCATGTAAAGGCTTTCGACGGCAAGCTTCGCCTGCGTCGCGGGATCGGTGACGAGGGCGCGGGTGCCAGCCTCGCTGCCAGTGCCCGATGTTGTCGGAACCTGCGCCAGCGCCACCTTGCGCGGGCCGGTCACCTTGTGGGGGCCGACGACCTCGCGCAGCGTTTGCGGCGAACCGGCGAGAACAGCGGCGAGCTTGGCAAGATCCATGGCGCTGCCACCGCCGAAACCGACGATCAGTTCGGCATTGGCGGCGTTCGCGGCGGCCAGCACCTTGTCGAGATTGGCAATGTCAGGTTCGGGGGTGACGTCGGCGAAAACGGAGACGTGGCCCGGCAGTTCAAGCACATCGACACGCGACGCGTTGAAGGCATCGGAGATGACGAGCGTGCGCGTATAGCCCTTGCTTTCCGCCCACTTGCCGAGCTTGCCGGCGGTGCCGACGCCAAACTCGATGACTTCAGGCCTGACAACCGTGATGGGCGAATCCAGACTGACCATGAACACGGCTCCTCCATAAATGCGGCCAAAGCCGTTATTGATGTAAAGTTGTTATATCAACTGCACGTTTCTGGCAATAAGCGAGGCGATGGTTTTTCAGCAGTTTTGCGGAAACGTTCTGATATGGATCCGATAAAGCAGCATAAATAACCATAAAATCAGTATGTTGATGGCCTTCATTCTGCGCCATCAACAGTGATGTCGCAGATCAAGTCAATTCTCTTTGCCTGCGAAATCACTTGTAAATAGAGAGGCCGATCCCGTGCCAGAGGGCACGGGATCGGCTGATTGGACGGCTCAAACCGCTACATCGCTTGGCAGGCGAACATATTTGATCGCGCGGCGATAATAGGTGTAGGCGATGTGCAATTCTCCATCCGGCCCCTCGGTGATCGAGGGATAGGAGAATTCCCGGTTGAGCGAGTCCTTGGAGTTGTTGCTGAGGCAATAGCCGTCGCCGGTATCGAGATCAATATGGCTATCGAAGCTCTTGCCGCCATTGGTGGAGATTGCCAGGCTGAGCGGTGCGCGCGGAACACCCCACACGGCCTTTCGCCTTGTTTCTGCTGCGCTTTCTGTGGCTTTCGCCTCGCCCTTATCGCTTTCGATCTCGTCGTAGAGCGACTCGCGGCGCGCATCCGATGTCTCGGCATTGCTGTGGTTGTAAACCATCGCAATTCGCCCGTCCGCCAGCTTGGTTGCCTGGATCGACGAGTTGTTGTTCGGCAGGTTGACCGGCTTCGGCGCCGACCAGCTCTCGCCATTGTCATCCGATTCCGAGGAAAGAACATGTTCGGAAAAACGGTTGCGGAAGAAAGCGACCATTTTACTTCCGTTGAGTGGGATGATGTTCATGTGGACGGCGCCAAGGCTGTCCGGCACGTCGACCATCGCCCAGCTCTCGCCCTGATCGCGCGACACCAGAACACCTGCCGTGTCTGCATCGCCGCTCCAGCGCTGGCCAGGCAGGCTCACACAGCGGAATGCCGGCAGAAGCCAGGTTCCCACGGAGTTGACGATGACGGGCTGGCGCACGAAAGTGCCGGGCAGATCGCAGAGAACGCGGGCGGATCCGAACGTCTTGCCGCCATCCTCGGAGATGCGGCACTTTACAATTGACCCATCCTGGTCGCCAGATGTCTGCGACGTGTAAAGTAGCCAGACTTTTCCGTCGGGGGCCTTGAAAATCAGCGGATTCTGCTCGGATTTTGCCGGATCGTCGGAGAGCTTTTCGGCTTCCGACCATTGATCCGACCCCGGGGCGAGGCGCGACATGTAAACGGAAATGTCGCCCATTCCCTCCATTGTCCCGCCAAACCAGACGCAGGTCAGCGTGCCATCGGGCAGGAAGGCCAGGTTGGCGGCATGGTTCTGGATGCAGGGTGACGGCAGGTAGGCGTCGGCCCGGCCGGGCTGCGCCGGATTGGGGCCGATCTTTCCGTTCATCAGCGCCGGAACGGCTTCCGGCGGGAGCGCGGTAAAGCTCATGACATCCTCCTCACGGCAGCTGCGCGTAACCTTCGGAAAGGGCGGCGTAATCGGCGTCACTGAGGGCAACGAGCGGCGGGCGGGTGCGCTTCCAGGCGGTATTGCCGGTCTTCAGGCCGACCATCGCCTTGATCGTCGGGATCTGGACGTAGGAGTTGGAGAGCGTACGGTAGGCATTGATGCGGGCCTGGGCCTTCTCGACCTTGTCGGCCTGCGCTTCGTCATGGACATGATCGTAAACGGCGCGCAGCGAGTCGGCGACGAGGTTGGAGGTCGCCGTGATGCAGCCGGCGCCGCCGGCCTTGAGGAGCGGCAGCAGCAGCGGATCGGCGCCACAGAGAACCGAGAAATCCGGATAGGCGGCGATGATCGCCTGCATGTTGTTGAAATCGCCTGCAGATTCCTTGATGCCGACGACGGTGTCAGGGAAAGCCTCGATGAGGCGGCCGATCAGCGGAACGGACAGCGGAATGCCGGAGACCTGCGGGATGTGATAGAGGATCACCTGCAGACGGTTGTCGTTGATGCCTTCGAAAATAGCCGAATAGGCGTTGAAGAGGCCGTCATCGGTCACGCCCTTGTAGTAGAAGGGCGGCAGCATCACGACCTTGGTGACGCCAAGCGAAAGCGCATGCTTTGTCAGCTCGATCGTTTCGGGAATGGCGGCAACGCCGGTGCCCGGAAGGAGCTTGTCAGGCGAGATGCCCGCCTTCAGCGCGGCTTCGAGCAGCATGCGGCGCTCGGCGATCGAAAAGGAGTTCGCTTCGCCTGTCGTGCCGAGCAGGGCAACGCCGTGGCAGCCTTCGTCCAGCAGGCGCTTGCAATGCTCGGTGAAGAGCGCGACGTCAGGGCTGGCGTCGGCGTTCAAGGGCGTGGTGGCGGCGCTGAAAACGCCGGTGATCTTATGATTGCTCAAAGCATCCTCCTCTGCAGCGTGATGCTGCTCCTGGCACTTGCCGTGCGTGACTTTTCCTCGAAATGATAAGTTGTTGTCAATCTTACAAGCTGCGTCAGAATGACGTTGGTATTTTATCTATATGAAATTAAATGATAAAAATTTTTTGCGTGGATTTGAAAGTTGAAAACGGCAAATTTGGATTGACAGATTTACATTATCGCGCAAATCTCAGGAGCATTGTAAGGCGTCCGGCTCGGGGAGGGTTTTCGAGTACGCGCTGTTTTGCCCATGGGAGGAATGTATGACAGACCGCAATGACAAGAATGCTTCCACGGTTTCGCGCCGCGACGCGCTGAAGCTCGGTCTCGCCGCCGGCGTCGGCTTCACGCTGTTCGGCATGAGCGCCCGCATCGTTATGGCCGAGGACGGCCAGGTGCTGAAGGCCATCAACCCGGCCTTCGATCAGGACTGGTCGCCGCTGCGCGGCGGTGGCCGTACGTTCCGCTGGAATTCGTTCTGGTGGGCCTCGCCGATGTATTTCGACGCCGAAGGCAAGCTCAATCCCTACGTCTTCACCAGCTGGGAATCCCCGGACAAGAAGGTCTGGACCTTCAAGATCGATCCGAAGGCTGTTTTCTCCGACGGCAGCAAGATCACCGCGGCCGACGTCAAGGGTTCGTGGGAAGTCGCTTCCCGCCCGAACACCAAGAGCCAGCGCGCCGATCAGGTCATGGGCAAGGTCGATGGTTACAAGGACGTCGCCGGCGGTTCGGCCACCGAGATCTCGGGCGTTGCCACGCCGGATGAAGGCACCGTCGTCGTCACGCTGACGGAAGCCGACCCGATCTTTTTCATGCGCCTTGCCAACCACATCATCCCGATCACCAAGGCTTCGCAGTCCAAGGGCAGCGATGGCGAGGAAGTGGCTGACTGGTACAAGCCCGACAACAGCGCCGTCTATTCCGGCCCGTTCAAGCTGACTGCGCTCGATATCGACGCCGGCACGCTGACCTTCGAGCCGAACGAGAACTTCTTCGGCACCAAGCCGAAGCTTGCCCGCATCGAGATCGCCTCGATCGAAGACAACGTCACGGCAACGCAGCTCATCAAGTCGGGCGAATACAATGCCCATACCGAGCTCGTCACCTCGACCATCATCCAGGACCTCGGCCCGGAATTCTCCGCCGGCCCGATCATTCCGACCAGCCAGCACTTCTGGTTCAACGTCAAGCGCGCGCCGATGGACGATCCGAAGGTTCGCCAGGCGCTGATCATGGCGATCGACCGCGACGGTCTCTTCAAGGCATCCTATCCGGATGGTCCGCACAAGAAGGTCGACCAGATCCTGAACTCGGTCCCGGGTGCCGATAATTCCGGCTTCGAGCCCTATCCCTACGATCCTGAGGGCGCCAAGAAGCTGCTCGCCGAATCCAGCTACGGCGGTCCCGATCGCCTGCCGAAGATCATGTTCGTCGGCATCTCGGCTCCGGCTATCCAGGCTGCCGCCCAGTTCATCGCCGAGCAGTGGCGCCAGAACCTCGGCATCACCGCCGTCGACATGAAGCCGCAGCAGGACTCCTATGCCGGTCCGGACCAGAACTCGGTCCAGATCTTCCGCGACGACGTCGGCACCCGCGTGCCGGATGCCGTGTCCTATCTCTCGGGCTGCATCGCCTCCACCTCGTCCAACGCCCAGAACAAGCTCGGCGGTTACAAAAACGACAAGGTGGATGCGGCTCTCGCAGAAGCAGCTACCAAGGCTGCTGACGATCCTGACCGCATCAAGCTCGCCCAGGATGCCCAGAAGGCATTCCGTGACGATTGGGCGTTCATTCCGTGGTATTCTCAGGCCATGTCCCGCTGGGCAACCAAGGACGTCAAGGGCATGGAGAAGAACCTCGACTGGCAGGTCGTCGCTCCCTGGGACGTATCGGTCGGCTGATTGAGACGGCAAAGCCGGTCTCTCCAGCCCCCAAGCAACCGCGCGAAGGCCTCAGGGTCTTCGCGCAAGTTTCAAGAAAAGGTGCGGTCCGCGTCAGTTTGCGGAGAACGTTCCTGACAACAGGTGGGAGGTGGCCTTGCTTCGCTACGTGTTAACGCGATTTGCCATCTGGATTCCGTCGGTTCTCGTCGTCATGCTTGCCGTCTATGCGATGGCATTCTACGGCGCCGGCGATCCGATCAAGCTGATCTTTCTTCGTGCGCCAGGCGACGTCGCTTATAATCCGGAGCGCATCGAAGCCATCCGCGAAAGTGCTGGCCTCAACAAGCCCTTCATCGAGCAGTTCGGCTATTACATCTGGAACCTGCTACATGGCCAGTTCGGCAATTCGCTGACCTCAGGCCGTTCGGTCTGGGCCATGGTGTCTGCTGCAGCGCCTGTGTCCTTCAAGCTGGCGCTCTGTTCCATCATCCTGACGGCGGTCGTTGCGATCCCGCTCGGGATGATCGCCGCGCTGAACCAGAATTCCCGCATCGACTACACGATCATCGGCTCGGCGCTGTTCCTCTGGGCGATCCCGGCCTATGTCGCCGGTCCGCTGCTGATGGTCGGCCTCATCGTGCTCCTGCCGATGATCAAGGTGCCCTATGGCTGGGGCGGCGTCTTCGACGTGCGCATCATCCTGCCGCTGATCGTCTTGTCCTTCCAGCCGATCGCGCTGATCGTGCGCCAGACACGCGCTGCCGTCATCGAGGTGCTGTCGGAAGATTTCGTCCGCACCGCCCGCGCCAAGGGCGTTCCTGAACTGGTCGTGGCGCTGAAGCATATTCTGCGGCCCGTCCTGACGCCCGTCGTCACCCAGCTCGGCCTCATAATGATCACCATCGTCAACGGCGCGATCTTCGTCGAGCTGGTCTTCGGTCTGCCCGGCCTTGGACGCTTGACCGTGCAGGCGCTGACCAACTCGGACTACCCCGTCATCCTCGCGATCACGCTGATCGGATCCTTCCTCGTCATGGTCTCGAACCTGCTCGTCGATGTGCTCTATCCGATGCTTGATCCGCGCGCCAACGATGCAAGAAGGAGCCGCTGACCATGTCCGCCATCCCTCTCTCGACAATCGAAACTGCCGATGAACCGCCGGTCAGCCTGTGGCGTGACGCCTGGTTCCGCCTGAAGCGCAACAAGCTTGCGGTTTTTGGCCTTGCCGTCGTCCTGATCCTGGCATTTGCCGCGATCTTCGGCCCTTACCTGACGCCTTACGACTATCTCAGCCAGGATCTGCAGGCGCGCAACGCCGCCCCGTCCATGGCGCATCTGTTCGGAACCGACGATCTCGGCCGTGACGTCTTCAGCCGCGTTGTCTTCGGCACGCGCACGGCGTTTCTCGTCGCCGTGGTCGTGACCTTCATCGCCGTACTGATCGGGCTAACGCTCGGCGCCGTCGCGGGCTTCTTCGGCAATCCGTTCGACCGCGTCATCATGTGGCTGACCGACGTCACCATGTCGGTGCCGAACCTGCTGCTGGTCGTCGTTATCAACGCATCGCTGAAGTCGCCGATCACCAACTGGATGGAAGCGCAATATCAGGCGACCCTCAATCCCTTCTACCGCCAGACGATCTGGGTTGATTTCCTGCTGGTCTTCGGTTCGATGGCGCTGATTTCCTGGCCGCCCTATGCACGCCTCGTCCGCGCCCAGGTGCTGTCGATCCGCAGCCGGCCCTATATTACCGCCGCGCAGGCACTCGGTCTTTCCAATTGGGTCATCATCAAGCGTTACGTGATCCCGAATGCGCTCGGTCCGCTGATCGTTTCGGTCAGCGCCGGTCTCGGCACCGCGATGGTTCTGGAAAGCGCTTTCTCGTTCCTCGGCGTCGGCGTCAACCCGCCGACCCCCAGCTGGGGCAACATGATCTCGGATGGTCTGCGCGTCTGGCAGCACTATCCGCATCTACTCGCCGCTCCGGCGGCCGTGCTCGGCCTTGCCTCGGTTGCCTTCAGCTTCCTCGGCGACGGTCTCAACGACGCGCTCAACCCGCGGGGCAACAAGTGATGAACACGAAGACATCAGAACGCCTTCTCGACGTCCGCGATCTCACCGTCGAGATCGATGGCCGCAACGGCCCCGCCGTCGTCGTCGATGGCATCGATCTCTATGTCAACAAGGGCGAGACCCTCGGCGTCGTCGGCGAATCCGGCTGCGGCAAGAGTCTGACAATGCTCTCGCTCATGCGATTGCTGCCGAACAAGATCAAGGTCACCAAGGGCAGCGCCGCCTTCGATGGCCGCGACCTGCAGAAGATGTCGAATTCCGAGCTGCGCAAGGTGCGCGGCGGCGATATCGGCTTCGTCTTCCAGGATCCGATGACCTCGCTGAACCCGGTCATGCGCGTTGGAGCGCAAATCTGCGAGCCGCTGATCTATCACCGCAAGATGAGCAAGGCGGAGGCACGTACCCGCGCCATCGAACTGCTGCGCCTCGTCGGCATTCCCGGCCCGGAAGAACGGCTGATGGCCTATCCTCACGAGCTCTCCGGCGGCATGCGCCAGCGTGTGATGATCGCCATCGGCCTTGCCTGCAATCCTAAGCTCCTGATCGCCGACGAGCCGACGACGGCGCTCGACGTTACCATCCAGGCCCAGATCGTCGATCTGGTGAAGGATCTGCGCGCCAAGCTCGGCATGTCTGTCGTCTGGATCACTCACGATCTGGCGCTGATCGCCGGTCTGGTCGATCGCGTTGCCGTGCTTTATGCCGGTACCGTCGTTGAAGACGCGCCCGTCGACGAGCTCTATGCCCGTCCGAGCCATCCGTATACGCGCGGCCTTTTGGCCTCGATCCCGAAGCTCTCGGACGCGCCGACGAGCCGTCTCTCCTCGATCGGCGGAACACCACCGGAACCCGGCCGCCGCCCGAAGGGCTGCCCGTTCGCGCCGCGCTGTCCGCTGGCGGAAGCCATCTGCCATGAGCGGGTGCCGAAGCTCGAGCCTGTTGCAGGTGCCGGAAACCACCGCGCCGCATGTTTCGTCGTCCAAAAAATGCAGGAGGCTGCGTGATGGGTGCTCAACCGCTTCTGAAGGTCGAAAACCTCGTCAAGCATTTCCACGTTAAGCTCGGCGCCTTCGGCGACCGCTCCGCGACGGTTTATGCGCTCGACAACGTCAACCTCGACATCATGGAAGGCGAGACGCTGAGCCTCGTCGGAGAGTCCGGCTGCGGCAAGTCCACGACCGGTTTCACCATTCTCAACCTCTACAAGGCGACTTCGGGCCGCGTGGTCTATAAGGGCCAGGATCTGGCGACGCTCGACGAGAAGCAGATGCGGCCCTTCCGCCGCGACCTGCAGATCGTCTTCCAGGACCCGTATTCGACGCTCAATCCGCGTATGACCATCGGTGAGGCGATCGGCGAGCCGATCCTCTTCCACAAGCTCTGCACCAAGGCTGAGTTGAAGGACAGGATCGCCGCGCTGCTGACCGACGTCGGCCTGCCGACGCGCTTTGCGCAGCGCTACCCGCACGAACTGTCCGGCGGACAGCGCCAGCGCGTTGTCATTGCCCGCGCTCTCGCCTGTCAGCCGAAATTCATCGTCTGCGACGAAGCGATTTCGGCGCTCGACGTTTCGATCCAGGCGCAGATCATCAACCTGCTGCTCGATCTGCAGGACAAGTACGGCCTGACCTACCTCTTCATCGCCCACGACCTTGCCGTCGTGCGCTACATCAGCACTCGCGTCGGCGTCATGTATCTCGGCCGTCTGGCCGAGCTCGCAAGCCGCGAGGAGCTGTTCGACAACCCGCTGCATCCCTATACCAAGGCGCTGCTTTCGGCAGTTCCCGAGACCGATCCGGAGCATGAACGCACCCGCCAGCGGCAGATCCTGCAAGGTGACGTTCCGAGCCCGCTCAACCCTCCCTCCGGCTGCCGTTTCCACACGCGCTGCCCTGTGGCGATGGACGTCTGTTCGAAAGTCATTCCGGATTGGAAGGAAGCCAAGCCGGGTCACCTGGTCGCCTGCCACGCCGTCAACACGGGACAGACTGCATGACGTTGAAAGCTGCCATCATCGCCGACGACCTGACGGGCGCGCTGGATACCGGCACCCCCTTCGTGGACGCCGGGCTTTCGGTGGCGGTGGCAATCGATGTCGAGACCGCCGATGAGGCGCTTGCGGCCGGAACGGATATTGTCGTTATCAACACGGCGTCGCGGGCTTTGTCCGAGGACGAGGCGGCCGGACGTGTTCGGCTTGCAGCCAAGGCGCTGAGCGCCCGGCAGCCCGGTATCGTGATGAAAAAGATCGACTCTCGGCTGAAGGGCAATGTCGCTGCGGAGTCCGCGGCTCTTGCGGACGCGCTCGGCCTTGCCAGGATCGTTGTCGCTCCTGCCATTCCCGATCAGGACCGCACCACCTATCGCGGCTTTGTCGTCGGCCGCGGCGTCGAAAAGCCTATCCCGGTTGCCGATCTCTTCGCCGGACGCGAACTCGATATCTCGGTTGCCGACGCCGAAAGCGATTATGATCTCGATGATATCGTTCTCGCCAACGATTGGGCTTTGGTCCTGGGTGTGGGCGCACGCGGCCTCGGCTCGGCGCTTGCCCGAAAGCTTGGCCGGAGCGGTGGCCAGCCGCTGCCGTTCGAAGCATCGCGCCGCACGCTCTTTGCCTTTGGATCGCGTGACCCGATCACATCGGCACAGATGAACCGGCTGGAAGCCTCCGGCACGCTGCGCGCCACAATCGATGCGCCAATGGGCACGGTCGAATGCGGCGAGGGCCTTGCCCTTCCCGTACTGCTCCGCTGCAGCGGCGAAATCTCCGGAGACGGCGCGGCTGTCGCCCGGCGTTTCGCTGGCGGCGTCAAGGCCGTCATCGACGACACCAAGCCCGACATGCTGATGGTTGGCGGCGGCGACACGGCGCTTGCGGTCTTTCGCGAACTCGGCATCCGCACATTGATGCCGAAGGGTGAGATCGAGGCTGGCGTGCCGTGGTTCGACGTTGCGGCTGCTGATGGACGGCATTTCCGGTGTGCGGTGAAATCCGGGGGCTTCGGCAATTCCGAGAGTCTGCTAAGACTGGTTCCACGGAATCAGGCGGCTTGAGCATGAGACCGACGGGGAGAATGGGCGTGGATGAAGCAAATGGCGCATCGCTGAATGCGGGGAACGGTCCGGCGGCAAAGCCGGAACGCGGCAAGGCCGTGAAGCTCGTCGATCGCGTCTTCGATCAGATCCTCGAGCGCATCCGCGCCGGCAACTATCCGCCGGATTCGCGCCTGCCCGGCGAACACGAACTTGCGTCGATGCTCGGCGTCTCGCGCCCGATCGTTCGCGATGCGCTGGCAAAGCTGCGCGAGCAGGGCACCGTTTACGCGCGCCAGGGCGCCGGCACCTTCGTCAGCGCCCACGGCTCGCCGACGACGCAGCTTGCCTACTCGCCGGTCAAGACGATCGCCGATATCCAGCGCTGCTATGAATTCCGCCTGACGATCGAGCCTGCGGCTGCCTATTTCGCGGCCAAGCGGCGCGATGAGCCGGCGATCCAGAAGATCGCCTCGGCGCTGTCGGATCTGCGCGAAGCAACGAGCCACCAGCTGCACCGCAGCGATGCGGATTTCGTCTTCCACCGCTGCGTCGCCGAGGCGGCGAACAATCACTATTACACCGCCTCGCTCGACGCGCTGAAGCCGCATATCGCGGTCGGCATGCATCTGCACGGCCTGTCGCTGCTCGGCCCGCGCCAGGGTCTCGAGCAGGTCTACGAAGAGCACAACGAAATCTACAGGGCTGTCGCCGAGGGGCGCGCCGACGATGCGCGCAACCTGATGCAGACCCACCTTGAAGGGTCGCGTGACCGCTTGTTCGAGGGCAGGGCGCTCGATCTGTCTTTCAAATAGCGCGTTTGCTGATATCCGGGATAGCGCAAGCCTCGCCGCCGCCGAAGATGCGCGAGCGGGTGAGAAAGCGTTTCTCCCGTCCGTTGTCCAGCGAGAACATGCCCCCGCGTCCCGGTACGACGTCGATGATCAGCTGCGTGTGTTTCCACGCCTCGAACTGGCTGGCACTGATATAGACCGGCACGCCGCCGATCTCACCGAGCTTGACGTCGGAATCCCCGATCATGAATTCGTTCGACGGGTAGCACATCGGCGATGACCCGTCGCAGCAGCCGCCGGATTGGTGGAACAGGATATCAGGGTGATCCACGCGGATCTCTCCGATCAGATCGAGCGCAGCGTCGGTTGCCAGTACGCGCGGTTCGCCTTCTATTGTGTCTTCCATTTGGTTCCTCCCTTTGACGAGGAGAGGAAACCCCTCCCCAACCCCTCCCCACAAGGGGGAGGGGCTAGTATGTTGCACGCGTCTCACTCCTATCAACGTCCCATTCGCGGAGATGTTGCCGAGGGATGAGACGGTGCCCGGAGTTAGTCCCTCCCCCTTGTGGGGAGGGGTTGGGGAGGGGCCTTTCTTCCTCCCGCAAACGCTACTCTCAGAAGAACCCAAGCGCCTTCGGGCTGTAGCTTACCAGCATGTTCTTGGTCTGCTGGTAGTGGTCGAGCATCATCTTGTGGGTCTCGCGGCCAATGCCGGACTGCTTGTAGCCGCCGAAGGCCGCATGCGCTGGGTAGGCGTGATAGCAATTCGTCCAGACGCGGCCGGCCTGGATTTCACGGCCGAAGCGGTAGGCGCGGTTGCCGTCGCGGGTCCAGACGCCGGCACCGAGGCCATAGAGCGTGTCGTTGGCGATCTCCAGCGCTTCCTTCTCATCCTTGAAGGTCGTCACCGAGACCACGGGCCCGAAGATTTCCTCCTGGAAGATGCGCATCTTGTTGTGACCCTTGAAGATCGTCGGCTTGACGTAGTAGCCGCTCGCAAGCTCGCCACCGAGATCGTTGCGGGCGCCGCCGGTCAGAACCTCGGCGCCTTCCTGGCGGCCGATATCGAGATAGGCGAGGATCTTTTCCAGCTGTTCGCTCGATGCCTGGGCGCCGATCATTGTCGCGCTGTCCAGCGGGTTGCCCTGCTTGATCGCCTCGACGCGCTTGACGGCCTTTTCCATGAAGCGGTCATAGACGGATTCCTGGATGAGGGCGCGGCTTGGGCAGGTGCAGACCTCGCCCTGGTTCAGCGCGAACATCGCAAAGCCTTCGAGCGCCTTGTCGAGGAAGTCGTCATCCTCGGCCATCACATCGGCAAAGAAGATGTTGGGCGACTTGCCGCCGAGCTCGAGCGTAACCGGAATGAGGTTCTGGCTGGCATATTGCATGATCAGCCGGCCCGTCGACGTTTCGCCGGTGAAGGCGATCTTGGCAATGCGCGGGCTGGTGGCAAGCGGCTTGCCCGCTTCAAGGCCGAAACCGTTGACGATGTTGAGCACGCCGGGAGGCAGCAGATCGCCGATGATTTCCGCCCAGACGAGCAGCGATGCAGGCGTCTGTTCCGCCGGCTTGATGACGACGCAGTTGCCGGCGGCGAGTGCCGGAGCAAGCTTCCAGGCGGCCATCAGGATCGGGAAGTTCCAAGGAATGATCTGGCCGACGACGCCGAGCGGCTCGTGGAAGTGATAGGCGACGGTGTCATTGTCGATTTCGCCGATCGAGCCTTCCTGGGCGCGAATGCAGGATGCGAAATAGCGGAAGTGGTCGATTGCCAACGGAATATCGGCGGCCATGGTTTCACGGATCGGCTTGCCATTGTCCCATGTTTCTGCCTGCGCCAGAAGCTCCAGCTTGTCTTCCATACGCTGGGCAATCTTCATCAGGATATTGGAGCGCTCGGCAGGCGCCGTCCTGCCCCACTTGTCCTTCGCGGCGTGGGCTGCGTCGATCGCCGCGTTGATGTCCTTCTCGTCGGAGCGGGGAATTTCGCAGAGCTTGCCGCCGGTGACAGGCGTGATGTTGTCGAAATATTTCCCGCCGATCGGTTCGCGCCATTCGCCACCGATATAGTTGCCGTATTTCAGCTTGAACGGAGATTCGACGATCTTCTGATGCAGCATGTCATCCTCCCTTGATGATGCCAGGTTCAGGAACGAACCAGTGGAGGAAATCTGCGCGTCTTTTGGCTTTCGAAATACCCGCCCGGGGCAATGCCGCACTGCACACTGTCGCAGCGTTGCGACAGGCTTGAAGGCTCAGTGGAGGTTCAGCCGCTTCATCTTGCGGTGAAGCGTGGCGCGGCTCATGCCGAGATTGGCGGCTGCCTGCGAGACATTGCCGTTGGTGCGCGTCAGCGCCCGCATAAGCGCTGCGCGCTCCGCATCCATCAGCGCTTCCTCGCCATCGGCCGGGCGGCTTTCCTGCAGGGCATCGGCCGCGGGGATGCCGGCGGCGATCCGGCGGTCGTCGAGTTTCAGCGCCAGCCGGGCGGCACGCGTGGCGCCAAGCACCAGATCGTGACGGTCGACCGCAAGCAGGGCGGCAGCGGAATTGGTGCCTGAGGGCACCATCAGGAAACGGGAGCCTGCAAAGGCACTGCGGAAAATATTGAGCTCGATACGCATCGCCGCGTCGCGAACAGCCTGCGCCAGGATCGACAAGGTCATCTCGTTGACGTCGTCGCGGCAGGTGGAGATGTCGAGAGCGGCGGCCAGCTGGCCGCGATGGTCGCGGATCGGCGCGGTCGTGCAGCTGAGCTTGATGTTCGAGGAGAGGAAGTGCTGGTCGCGAAAGATCGAGACGGAGCGCTCGTCGGCCAGAGCCGTGCCGATGCCGTTCGTACCGACGCTCGCTTCGGTCCAGACCGATCCGGTCCAGAGGCCGAGGTCGTTGAACTCCTTGTCGTCGGCACGGGCGCCACGGCGCTCCAGTGCCACCCCCTCGCGGCAGGTCAGAAGCAGGCAGCAGCCCGCCTTGCCGACCGTCAGGAACAGCCGGTCGAGCTCATCGCTCGCGTCGCGGATCAGTTGTTCGGATTGTTCGCGGGCAAGCCGGAATTCCTGCTCGGTCAGGCGCAGGGGCGTGCGCTTCTCTTCAGGAGTCAGCTGATGCTTGTCCATACAGCGGCGCCAGGAGGCAACGATCGGGGAGCTGGCGGCAGCAGAGTTCTGCTGCGCCCACGTGTAGACATGGTCGGCATGCGCTGTGAATTCGTGCATCTGCTCCTCCCACGGAACGTAGACCGCAGTCTGGGGCAAATGCCGTCTCATTGCAATTCTGCTTAAGGAAGCAGCCTGTTCCATGCCGCAGGGGAACTGTCGCAGATCTGCGACAGTTCGCTGTTTCAGCTGGTCTTTGGCTGTGCGGCGGGCAGAAGCTTGCCGCGGGCAATCAGCCAGAGCGTGCCGATCGCGATCAGGCCAACCACAGCATTGACGGCAATGAAGATTACCACGGCCAGACCTTGGAGCGCCGGGTCGTCGCTATGGCTGGCAACGCGAATCGTGGCAGTCGCAAGGGCCGTCGCACCGAAGGTGAAGGCCCAGTAGGAACCGGCGAATGGCTGTTTCATGATCCAGGGCAGGAGTCGCAGCAGGACGGCCGCCTCCAGGATCGCATAGCCCAGCATCGCGTGAACCAGCATGTCGGGCGTCCCGCCGTTGACGCTGAGATAGGCGACGCTGCCGACCGCCGGAGGGGCGAGCTGGATGCCCAGCGTCGGGCGCAGTTGCACGGCGAGTTCCGGCGCCGTCAGCAGGCGATGCAGCAACACCGAGTCGATCGCCAGCCAGGCGAAGAAGCCGGCGCCGAAGGCAAGCTGACCGAGCTCGTGATATCCGAGTGCACCGAGAACGATGGCGGAGACGAAGGAGCCAGCGACGGTCGGCAGATAGAGAACCGGCGTCGTGGTCGTCACGTCGCGGCCGCCCTGCCAAAGCCCTCCGGTCCGCCACAGGGCGAAGGCGAAGGTAAAGGCGACGCCGACACCAAAGAGGACTTCGGTGGCCGCCCGCGAATAGGGCAGAAGAGCAAGACCAGCCAGCATGGTGGCAACGCCGGCAAGCCCGACGAAGCAGCATTGAACGGCATGTTCCAGCTCGGCCAGTGCCTCACCGCGCGCATTCAGCCACTTGAGGCCATATAGAATGCTGACGATGAGCCAGACGGCCACGGCGAGCAGGCTGAGGATCTCGCCCGGTGCGGCGGGCAAGCCCCAGACCGAGGCCGCCGCCCGCCAACTGTTGCCGAGCCCGGCAATGCCGAGAACCATGCCGAAGAAGGATGCCGGGACACGCGGCATCTGGAAACCGGCCCTTGCCGGCATGTCTGCAGCTTGCATTGCCATGACCTCGCTTCAACAGGGGAGCGGAAGGCAGCGCGCCTTCCGCGTCGCAGAATGCACTTAACCGGCGATCGCCTCGGCGGCGTCGAGGACGCGGGCCGAATAGACCATGGCGGCGCCGGCATTGATAGCCACTGCAACACCGAGCGCCTCGGAGATTTCCTCCTTGGTCGCACCCTGCTTCAGGGCTTCCGTCGTGTGGACCGCGATACAGCCGTCGCAACGGATCGTCACGGCAACGGCGAGCGCGATCAGTTCGCGCTGCTTGGCATCAAGATAATTGGTCTTCTGCCCGGCCGTCGAGAGGGTCTGGTAACCCTTCACCGTCTCAGGCACGGTCTTGCCGAATTCGCCGATCCGGGCGATCAGCTGGCTGCGATATTCTTTCCAGTTCAACATGGTCTTGCCTTTCCATCATCTTCAGCAGCGCCGTCGCTGTCTGTTGGGATGGAATATGGACTTTTCAGGCGATCCGATGAATGTTTCAGAAAGTCAAATTCTAGCGTGATCGTCTCATGGATATCCTCAGCCGCCTTATCGACCTTGCCGGGCTGCGCACCAGTCTCGACATTCGCTGCCGGCTCGAAGGCGCCTTCGAGATCGACCACGAACTGGCTGGCCGCGGGGTGATCCCGTTTCACGTCGTCCTCTCCGGCAGTTGCCGTTTGCGGCTTCCCGGCCGGCGGGTGGTGGAACTGACGGCAGGAGATTTTCTCATGCTGCCGCGCGGCGAGGCGCATGTGATCGTCGGCCGCGAAACCGGTAGCCAGCCATCACCCGTCAGGCTCTCTCACGACGGCATGCTGCCGGTGCGGGCGAATGGCGATGGGCCGCCCGATGTCGATCTGCTCTGCGGGCATTTCGATGCGGCAGCGGGTTCGTCATCGCTACTGCTCGACACCTTGCCTGAGGTCTTTCATGCTTCGCTGGCCGGAGCGCAGTCGCAGGAGACCCTGAAGCTGCTGGTCGGAATCCTGCGTGACGAGGCGATGCATCAGGAAGCCGGTGCGTTGACGATTGCCACGGCAATCTGCCTCGCACTGCTGGCGATGGCGCTGCGGGCGCGAAACAATGCAGCGCTCGGCACCGCCGGTCTCGTGGCGCTGATTGCCAACCCGCGCTTCTCGCGCGCGCTGAAGGCTGTGATCGCGAACCCGGCGGAGGATTGGACGATCGAGCGGCTGGCGTCGCTCAGCGCCATGTCGCGCGCCACCTATGCCAGGCAGTTCAAGGAAACTTCGGGAATGACCGTGGCAGGCTTTCTCACCGATCTCCGTATGACGCTTGCCAGCGATCTCTTGATCCGCACGCGCCGGACGGTCGCCGATATCGCAGCCGAGGTCGGCTATGACACCGAGGCGGCCTTCGGCAAGGCATTCAAGGCAAGGCGTGGAGTGCCGCCCGCGCGCTTCAGGCAGCAGATGGCCTGAAGCGCGCCGGATATTTGTGGGTCAGGCGACGGCGCCGAACTGGGCGTTATGCAGCCGGGCATAGGCACCGTTTCTGGAGAGAAGCTCCTTGTGAGTGCCTTCCTCCTCGATGCCATCGCGCCCCATCACCACGATGTGGTCGGCATTGCGGATCGTGGCCAGACGGTGGGCGACGACGAGCGTCGTGCGTCCCTGCGAAAGTTCCGAAAGCGCCTGCTGGATCTGATACTCGGTGGCCGTGTCGAGCGCCGACGTGGCCTCGTCGAGGATCAGGATCGGCGGGTTCTTCAGGAAGATGCGGGCGATCGCCAAACGCTGTTTTTGCCCACCCGAGAGCTTCACACCGCGCTCGCCGGTCGGCGTATCCAGCCCTGCCGGCAGGGAGCGCACGAATTCATCCAGCGACGAACGGCGCAAGGCCTCCATGATCTCCGCATCGGACGCGCCAAGACGGCCGTAAGCGATATTCTCGCGGATGGTCGAACCGAACAGGAAGACATCCTGCTGGACGATGCCAATCTGGCTGCGCAGCGACGCCTGCGTCATGTCGCGGATATCGATGCCATCGATGGTGATGGCGCCCGATGTGACATCGTAGAAGCGCGGCAGCAGCGAGCAGATGGTGGTCTTTCCCGCACCCGAGGGGCCGACAAAGGCGACGGTCTCGCCCGCCGATATCGTCAGGTTCAGATGTTGGAAGACCTTGCCGTCGTCCGAATAGCCGAAGGAGACGTCGTTGTAGACGATGTCGCCCCGCAGCGAGTTGACCGTCATCGCATTCGGCCGGTCGGCGAGATCCGGCTCGGTGTCGATCAGTGAGATGAAGCGCTTAAAGCCGGCAATGCCCTTCGGATACATCTCCAGCACCGAGGTGATCTTGTCGATCGGGTGGAAGAAGACGTTGACCAGCAGCAGGAAGCCGACGAATCCGCCATAGGTCAGCTCGCCTGATACGACATACCAGGTGCCGGCCACCATGATTATCAGCTGCACCAGGCGCGTGCTGAAATAGCTGAGCGCGATGCTTGCGGTCATGTAGGCATAAGCGTTGAGCTTGGTTTCCTTGTAGCCCTCGTTGTTGCGGGCAAAGAGCTCGCTTTCGTAGCCTTCGTTGCCGAAGGCCTTGACGACGCGGATACCGCCGACGCTTTCCTGGACGCGGGTGTTGAAGTCACCGACCTTGCGGAACAGATTGCGCCAGGTCACCGTCATCTTCGCGCCATAGCGGCTGACGAGCCAGGTCATGAACGGCACGATCGCGGTGGTGATCAGCGCCAGCTTCCAGTGGACCGAGAACATCAGCAGGAAGGCGCCGATGAAGGTCATGATGGCGATGAACACGTCCTCGGGGCCGTGATGCGCGACCTCGCCAACCTCTTCGAGGTCCTTGGTGACATGGGTGATCAGATGGCCGGTCTTGTTGTTGTCGAAATAGCGGAACGACAGCTTCTGGATGTGATCGAAAGCCTGGCGGCGCATATCCGACTCGATCGAGATGCCGAGCGCATGGCCCCAATAGTTGACCACGGCCGATAGAGCCGTGTTGATCGCGTAGATGGCGAGCAGTGCCGCGGCGACGGCAGCAATCAGTCCCCAGTCGCGGCCGGGCAGCAACTCGTCGACGAAAAGCTTGACGGCCAGCGGAAAGCCGAGCTCCAGCAGGCCTGCGAGAACGGCGCAGCCGAAGTCGAGGAAGAACAACCGCTTGTAGCGGGCATAATAGGAAAAGAAGCGACGAAACATGAATGCCCTCCGGGGCAATATTTGTCAGTATCGTTGGATGGGAAGCGGGTCAAGCAGACGCGCCAAATCGGCACCGCTGCTCAGCGTTGAAATGTGCCGAAATTTCTCATCGAACGATCCTCCTTCATGAGTCGCTGAAGCCTTATAGTATGAGCTGCTGTATAAGTCACTACAGCTTGTAGGTGGAAAACGAAAAGCCCGGCGGAGCTGTTGTCCGCCGGGCAAGAATGACAGTGATCAGAGGCTCATTTCGGCGTGACGTCGAAGCCGAACCACTTTTCCGACAGGGTCTTGATCGTGCCGTCAGCCTTGGCGGCGGCGATTGCGTCGTTGAACATCGCCTTCAGTTCGGTGTCGTCCTTGCGCAGGCCAACCGAGCTGCCACGGCCGAGGAAGCCGCCCTGGAAGCGCGGACCCGTCGTCGTCATGTCTTCGTTGCCCGGCTTCTGCGAAGCGGTCGTCAGGTAGGCCATCGAGGCCATGACCAGATCGACGCGACCGGCCTTGAGATCGAGATCGTGCTCTTCGGTGGTCTTGTACTCGCGGACTTCGACGACGCCCTTCAGGTACTTGTCGACGAAGGCGGCTGCCGTCGAGGCGGTCTGCACGCCGATCGCCTTACCCTGCAACGCAGGCTTGATCTTGTCAATTTCGGCGGCCGCAGCAGCCTCGTCGCTGGCGAGCGAGAAGACCTGGCCCTTTTCCGGCAGGTTTGCCAGATCGCTCTGCTTCGCGGTGGCGAAAGCCTGGCCGGTGGAGCCGTAGGAATCGCTGAAAGCGATCACTTCCTCGCGCTTGGCGGTCGCCGACATGCCGGAGATGATGGCGTCAAACTTGCCAGCATTCAGCGCCGGGATCATGCCATCGAAATTCTGGACGACGACCTTGCACTCGACCTTCATGTGGTCGCAGAGATACTTGGTGAGTTCGATCTCATAGCCGTCGAGCGTACCGTCAGGCTTTGTGAAGTTGTATGGCTTGAAGGAACCTTCGGTGGCGATCGTCACCGTCGTCCACTTCTTGTCCTCTGCATGGGCGATGCCCGCCGTAGCGATAACCGCCGTCGCAGCGGCTGCGGTCAGAACCCGCGAAAGAATTGTCATTGTAGCTCCCCTTTTCTTGGTTTGGGCTGAGATTTATTTGCTGATGAACTGCCGGAAGCGTTCCGAGCGTGAATTGGCAAAAACGTTCTGTGGCTTGCCGTCTTCTTCGACGAGTCCCTGATGCAGGAAGACGACGCGGCTTGAGACGTCGCGGGCGAAGCTCATCTCGTGGGTTACGACCAGCATGGTGCGACCTTCTTCGGCGAGCGCGCGCATGACGCGGAGAACTTCGCCGACCAGTTCAGGATCGAGCGCCGATGTCGGCTCATCGAACAACATCACTTTCGGACGCATCGCCAGCGCCCGGGCAATCGCTGCACGCTGCTGCTGACCACCCGAAAGGTGGGCCGGATAGAAATTGCGTTTCTCGGCAATGCCGACCTTGGCAAGCAGCGCCTCGGCCTCCTCGATGCATTCGGCGCGATTGCGCCCCTGCACATGGACGGGTGCCTCGATAACATTCTCAAGCACGGTCTTGTGGGACCAGAGATTGAAGCTCTGGAACACCATGCCAAGCTGCGAACGGATGCGGTCGACCTGCTTGCGATCGGCCGGACGGCTTGCGCCCTTGGCGTCAGGCACCATCCGGATCGTCTCGCCGGCAACCGTCACCTCGCCGGAATTCGGTGTCTCCAGCAGGTTGATGCAGCGCAGGAATGTCGATTTTCCAGAGCCTGACGAGCCGAGGATCGACACGACGTCGCCTTCATGCGCGTCGAGCGAGATGCCCTTGAGCACTTCGACATTGCCGAAGCTCTTGTGGAGTTTCTTGACGCTGAGCGCGATCGGGGAAGGGGTGGCGGTCATCGGGCATCTCCTTCAAGTGCGGGAGCAGACACGTCTGCCGGATGATAGGGCACGGGCTGGCGCAGATGCGGGCTCAGCCAGTATTCGACGAGATGGACGAGGCGCGTCAGCAGGAAGTTGATCGCCAGATAGATCGCACCGGCGACGATGAAGACCTCGATCGCCCGGTAGCTCTCGGAGATGATGCGCGCCGCAACGCCGGTGACTTCCATCAGTGTGATGATCGAGGCGAGCGAGGTCGCCTTGACCATCGAGATCATTTCGTTGCTGTAGCCGGGCAGCGCCTGGCGGATTGCCAGCGGCAGCACGATGCGCCGGAACTGCATCAGCCGCGGCATGCCGCAGGCGCGCGCCGCCTCGATCTGGCCGAAGGGAACTGAAAGCAGCCCGCCGCGAATGATCTCGCTGGCATAGGCGGCGGTATTCATCGTCAGTGCCAGCACCGCGCACCAATAGGGATCGCGCAGGAAGGGCCAGAAGACGCTGTGACGGACGGCCGGGAACTGGCTGAGACCGTAGTAGAGCAGGAAGATCTGGACGAGCAGCGGCGTGCCGCGAAAGACGAAGACGTAGGCGCGGGCAAACCACTCAAGCCCCTTGTTGCCGGACAGGCGGCAGAGCGCGATCGCCAGCGCCAGAATAGCGCCAAGAGCGATCGAGGTGGCTGCAAGTTCGAGCGTCAGCGGGATGGCTGAAATCAGGCTGACGAAGGTCTCGGAAAGAAATTGCCAGTCCATCAGCCTCTCCTCACGCCGCGCGAGAAGTGCTTTTCGGCACGCCGCAGAAACAGGCCAGAGCCGGTGGAAATGACGAGGTAGATTGCACCGGCAATGACGTAGAAGTCGAAGGGCAGGCCGGTCGAACCGGCGGCGATCTGCGTCTGGCGCAAGAGTTCGGCGACGCCGGTGATCGAGACGAGGGCGGATTCTTTCAGCACCACCTGCCAGACATTGCCGAGACCGGGAAGGGCGTGGCGCAATGTCAGCGGCGCGATGATGCGGCGGAAACGCAGCCAGCGGCCCATGCCACAGGCAATCGCCGCTTCGATCTCGCCGGGATGGACGGCCTTGAAGGCGCCGCGGAAGACTTCGGTGAACTGTGCGCCGGAGGTGACGCCAACGGCGAGCGAGCCGGCAAGGAAGCCCGGAAACCCGAGAAAGCCTTCGGCGCCGAAGAGCTGGCCGATCGCGGTGACCGCAGCGCTGCCGCCGAAATAGAAGAGGTAGATGACGAGCAGATCGGGAATGCCGCGCAACACCGTGGTGTAGGTGTCGGCGGCGATCCTGAGGCCGCGTCCGCCTGATATCTTCGCCCAAGCGCCGAAGGAACCGATGACGGCGCCGGTCGAGTAGCCGGCGAGCGCGACGAGAACGGTCATCCACGCGCCTGCAAGCAGCGCCTTGCCCCATCCATCGGGGCCGAAGCTGATGAGCTCAAGGATGCCCGGCTGGTTCATCATGCCTGCCTTTCGGGAAGCGGCGGCTGCACGTCGTCGGGGATCGGATTGACGAACGGCGTCCCATCGAGGCGGGCCTTAAGGTCCGCCTTGGCCGCCTCGATGAGATCAGGGTTGCGGATCAGATCGATGGCGGTGCTCGCCATGACCTTCGCCGCGTGTTCCGTGCCCTTGTGGGCAGCCGGAAGTTTGCCCTGGGCAACAAGTTGCCAGGAATGACCGGGCGTACCGATCGCATAGGTGGCGCCGCGCATCTGCACTGTTGGTACTACCCAGCTCACGCTGCCGACATCGGTGGAACCGACGATCGAGCTGTCGCCGGCATAGAGCGGGAAAATCTCTTCGCAGAGTGGCTGATCCTTCTTCGGCTTCAGGCCGAAGCGGGCATAGGACGAAGCGATATCCTCCGGGCTCATCGTCGCCTGGAACTTGCGGGCGGTCTCGCGGTCGGCATCGTCGAAGACAGGCGGACCGAGACGCTGGAGATTGGCGAACATCAGGTCCTCGAGCGGCACGTTGCCGACGAGATTGGCGTCGCCGCTGATCACTTCGCTGCGCACTGATGTTTCCGTCATCAGCGCAGCACCCTCGGCAACCTTCTTTACGCGGGCAACGAGTGATAGAAGTTCCGGCAGATTGCGGGCGCGGACCAGATAACGGACGGTCGCTTTGGCCTGAACCACGTTTGGCGCCGAGCCGCCGGTATCGGTGACGGCGTAATGGATGCGGGCGCTCGACGGCATATGCTCGCGCATGTAGTTGACGCCGACATTCATCAGCTCGACGGCGTCAAGCGCGCTGCGGCCGAGATGCGGGGTGGCCGAAGCGTGCGAGGCGCGGCCGGAGAAGTGGAAGTTCAGCTCGTTGCAGGCAAGCGACAGCGGATTGTTGACGCCGGCAAAGGCTGCGGGATGCCAGCAGATAGCGATATCGACATCATCGAAGACGCCGGCGCGAACCATGAAACCCTTGGAGGAGCCGCCCTCTTCAGCCGGGCAACCGTAATAGCGGATGCGTCCCTTGAGACCATTCGCAGCAAGGAAATCCTTGACGGCGGAGGCTGCCAGCATGGAGCCGGCACCCAGCATGTTGTGGCCGCAGCCATGGCCGTGACCATTCACTTCGGCCTCGCGCTTTTCGGCAAGTCCGGCCACCTGGCTGAGGCCTGGAAGTGCATCGAACTCGCCGAGAATGGCGATCACGGGTCCGCCCTCGCCAGCCTCGCCCATGACGGCGGTCGGCAGTCCGGCAATGCCGCGCTCGACGCGGAAGCCCTCGGCTTCCAGCTGGCGCGCATGCTCGTCGGCCGAGCGGTATTCCTCGTAATTCGTCTCCGGCATATCCCAGATGCGGTCACTGAGCGCAGCGAAGGATGCGCTCTTGGCTTCGACGATATCCCAAACGGCTTCGATGTTTTTCATGACTTTCAAAACGGCTTCGTTTCGCATAGTATCCAAAATTGGCGCCAATTTAGGTTACAAAAATTCTTTGCGCAATCCATGTGCATGAATAAATTTTGGACAAACTCAAGCGGTTGCCACGCCTACAGAATTTGGAACAGGCGTGCTATCGATGATGCAAAACAGGGGATTGCGAATGGCAGATGTCGTGATGGAAGAGGGGCCGGAAGCGGCAGAAGCACGCGACGTAACGGACTTCATCCTGCAGGACATTCTCGCCGGGGTGCTGCTGCCCGGAACATGGCTAAAGCAGATCGATCTCGAGCGCCGCTACAAGTGCACCCGTCCGGAAGTGCGACGCGCGCTTGACCGCCTGGCACAGAAGCGCCTTGTTGAGCATGTTCCGAACCGCGGCTACCACGTCTATGAGCCGGATGGCCGCCGCGCCCAGGAAGTCAGCGAGATCCGCATTATTCTCGAAACCGCGATCGCGGCGACGATCGTTTCAAATGCTGCTGCAGACGAGATCGCCAAGCTTCGGAAGCTTGCCGATCATTTCGATCTGATGGTGCTGAATGGAACGATGCTGGAGCTCTACGAGGCCAATCTGGCCTTTCACCGCCAGCTGCTGACGCTCGGCGGCAATATCGAACTCGTCGACCTCATCACCGAAATCCGGCAGAGGACCTCCTCGGCGCCGGTCTCGCAATGGCGCACCCGCGCCCGGGTCGAACAATCCGGCCGCGAGCACCATCAGATGATCGATGCGATCGCAGCCGGGGATGTCGAAAGGCTGAAGACGCTGGTCCGCCAGCATATCCTGCAGCGCTGAATCAAACAGGCCGGGAGCCTCGTATCTTCCGGCCTGCCTGCAGTCATGATCAGTTAGACTGCCAGCTCTTGACGAGCTCGTCGTAATTGACCGTAACCGGCTTTTCCTTCTCGTTCTCGATCTTCAGCTGCGGAGCCAGGTTGCCCTTGGCGACGGCATCCTTGTTCCAGTATTCAAGATCGTGCTCTTCGGCGAGCTTCGGGCCGATATCACCCTGCACCTTGGCGCGTTCGAGGCGCTGGAGCACCTTTTCTTGCTCGGAGCAAAGCGAGTCCATGGCTTCCTGCGCGGTCTTGGCACCGGAAGAAGCATCACCCACGGCCTGCCACCAGAGCTGTGCCAGCTTCGGATAATCAGGAACGTTGGTGCCGGTCGGAGACCACTGAACGCGGGCCGGCGAGCGGTAGAACTCGATCAGACCGCCGAGCTTGGGAGCGCGCTCCGTGAAGCTCTTGTCGCGAATGGTCGACTCGCGGATGAAGGTCAGGCCGACATGGCTTTTCTTCACGTCCACGGTCTTCGACGTCACGAACTGCGCGTAGAGCCATGCGGCCTTGGCGCGGTCATCGGGGGTCGATTTCATCAGCGTCCAGGAACCGACGTCCTGATAGCCGAGCTTCATGCCGTCCTTCCAGTAGACGCCATGCGGGCTAGGCGCCATGCGCCATTTCGGCGTGCCGTCCTCGTTGACCACGGGCAGACCCGGCTTGACGGCGTCAGCCGTAAAGGCCGTGTACCAGAAGATCTGCTGAGCCACTTCGCCCTGCGCCGGCACGGGGCCGGATTCGGAGAAGTTCATGCCCTGCGCTGCCGGCGGTGCATAGGCCTTCAACCAATCCAGATATTTCTGGATCGAATAGACGGCGGCCGGGCCGTTCGTGTCGCCGCCACGGGCAACGCACGAACCGACAGGACGTGAATTCTCGTCGACCTTGATGCCCCATTCGTCGACAGGAAGACCGTTCGGCAGGCCCTTGTCACCATTGCCGGCCATCGACAGCCAGGCATCGGTGAAGCGCCATCCGAGCGACGGGTCCTTCTTGCCGTAGTCCATGTGGCCGAAGACCTTCTTGCCGCCGATATCGCGGCCGGTGAAGAATTCGGCGATGTCCTCATAGGCCGACCAGTTGACCGGAACGCCGAGATCGTAGCCGTATTTCGCCTTGAAGTCGGCCTTGTTCTTCTCGTCGTTGAACCAGTCGTACCGGAACCAGTAGAGGTTCGCGAACTGCTGATCGGGAAGCTGATAGAGCTTCTTGTCCGGAGCGGTCGTGAACTTGGTGCCGATGAAGTCGTCGATATCGAGGCCGGGATTGGTAACGTCCTTGCCTTCATTGGCCATCCAGTCGGTGAGCGAACGGGCCTGCTGGTAGCGCCAATGGGTGCCGATCAGGTCCGAGTCGTTGACATAGGCGTCGTAGATGTTCTCGCCCGACTGCATCTGCGTCTGCAGCTTTTCGACGACGTCGCCTTCGCCGATCAGGTCGTGGGTGATCTTGATGCCGGTGATTGCCGTGAAGGCGGGCGCCAGAACCTTCGATTCATATTCGTGGGTCGTCAGCGTTTCGGAAACGACCTTGATATCCATGCCGGCAAAAGGCTTGCCCGCATCGATGAACCACTGCATTTCCTTTTCCTGGTCCGCACGCGGAAGCGACGAGAGATCGCCGATTTCCTTGTCGAGAAAGGCTTTCGCCTCGTCCATGCCGGCATAGGCAGAGCCCGTCATTGCCAGCAAAATGCCTGCTGTCGTCGCAAATAGATGCCGTCGCATAATATCCTCCCAGGGTTAGCGATTGCAGTCTTCACGTTTCAGGCGGCCAGTACCCCCGGCCATCTGTCTAAACTTGGCATCACACGTAACGGAACACGCCGATGGCGTAGATCACGGAGATACCAAGAGCCCACCACAGGCCGGGTCCGACAAGGCCCAGCCATGCGAGATGAATGAACGCTGCCCCCAGCAGCGAAATAAAGAGACGGTCCCCGCGCGTCGTCTCGAAGCGCAGCAGGCCGGTGCGCGGAGAGCCCCCCGGCACGAAATATTCCCAGACGCTCATGCCGGCGAGCAGCACGAGGATCGTGAGAAAGAACAGCGCCGTCGGCAGTGTCCAGGCCATCCAGGAAAAGCTCATTTCCGTCTCCTCCTCAGACGCGGCCCAGGGCAAAGCCCTTGGCGATGTAGTTTCGAACGAAATAGATGACGAGCGCGCCGGGCACGATGGTCAGCACCCCTGCCGCCGCAAGCACGCCCCAGTCCATGCCGGCCGCCGAGACCGTTCGCGTCATGATCGCCGATATCGGCTTTGCCGCCGTCGTCGTCAGCGTCCGGGCGAGCAACAGCTCCACCCACGAGAACATGAAGCAGAAGAAGGCCGCGACGCCCACGCCGCTGGCGATCAGCGGCATGAAGATCTTCACGAAGAAGCGAGGGAAGGAATAGCCGTCGATATAGGCCGTCTCGTCGATTTCCTTCGGCACGCCGGACATGAAGCCTTCGAGGATCCAAACCGCCAGCGGCACGTTGAACAGGCAATGCGCCAGCGCCACGGCGATATGGGTGTCGATCAGCCCGAAGGCCGAATAGAGCTGGAAGAAGGGCAGGGCGAAAACGGCAGGCGGTGCCATGCGATTGGTCAACAGCCAGAAGAACAGGTGGTTGTCGCCGAGGAACCGGTAGCGCGAGAAGGCGTAGGCCGCAGGCAGTGCCGCCAGAACCGAAATCACCGTGTTCATGGCCACATAGATGATCGAGTTGATGTAGCCGTTATACCAGGACGGATCTGTGAAGATCACCGTGTAGTTGGCGAGTGTCGGGTTCTGCGGCCAGAGCGAGAAGGCCCCGGTGATCTCCGAGTTCTCCTTGAAGCTCATGTTGACGAGCCAGTAGATCGGCAGGAGCAGGAAGACGATATAGAGCGTCGAAACCACCCAGGAGAAGTTTCCGGCAGGCTTGTATTTCATTGTCTGAGCCATGGTCGTCTCCTTTCTCAGGCGTTTTCGTCGCTGCTGGTCATCACGGTGTAGAAGATCCACGACAGCAGCAGGATGATCAGGAAGTAGATGATCGACATGGCCGCGGCCGGGCCGAGGTCGAACTGGCCGACCGCCGTCTTCACGAGGTCGATCGACAGGAAGGTCGTCGAATTGCCCGGCCCGCCGCCTGTCACGACAAAGGGTTCGGTGTAGATCATGAAGCTGTCCATGAAGCGCAGCAGTACGGCGATCAGAAGCACGCGCTTCATCTTCGGCAGCTGGATGTAGCGGAACACGGACCAGCGAGAGGCGCCGTCGATCTTCGCCGCCTGATAATAGGCGTCGGGGATCGAGACGAGACCGGCATAGCAGAGCAGCACGACGAGGCTCGTCCAGTGCCAGACATCCATGACGATGACGGTGATCCAGGCATCGGCGGGATCGCGGACGTAGTTATAATCGAGCCCGATCGCCTCCAGCGTATGGCCGAGCAGACCGATATCGACGCGGCCGAAGACCTGCCAGATGGTGCCGACGACGTTCCACGGAATGAGCAGCGGCAGCGACATCAGCACCAGGCAGACCGGGACGCCGAGCCCCTTCTTCGGCATGTTCAGCGCGATGAAAATGCCGAGCGGGATTTCGATCGCCAGAATGATCAGCGAGAAGGCGAGGTTGCGCTGCAGCGCCGCCCAAAACCGATCCGATTCCAGCGTCTGCACGAACCAGTCGGTTCCGGCCCAGAAGAACTCGTTGTTGCCGAACGTGTCCTGAACCGAATAGTTGACCACGGTCATCAGCGGGATGACGGCCGAGAAGGCGACAAGCACCAGCACCGGCAGGACGAGAAACCAGGCTTTGTTGTTCCAGGTCTTTTCCATGGATCAGGCCTCCCTGCCGACGCGCCAGGAATTGGCGTAGATGCTGATGGCTGCGGGATCGAAATTGACCCTGGCGTCTTCGGGGATCTCCCCATCCTCAGGCACGACGATCGCCAGCGGTTGCCCGGCGAAGCGGGCGCGGACGATCTTCTGACGGCCGATATCCTCGACCTTCGAGATCGTGACCGGCATGCCCTCGCGGCCGAGCCTGACGAATTCGGGGCGGATGCCGAGCTCCACCTTCGATGCCCCGTCAGTGCGTGGCGCGTAGTCGAGATTGATGGTCTGTTCGCCGACGCTGACGGCGTTTCCGGAAACCTTGGCCGGCATGACGTTCATGCCCGGCGAGCCGATAAAATAGCCGACGAAGGTGTGGCTCGGCCGTTCGAACAGTTCGGCCGGCGTGCCGATCTGGACGATCTCGCCCTCATACATGACGACGACTTTTTCCGCGAAGGTCAGCGCCTCGGTCTGGTCGTGGGTGACATAGACCATGGTGAAGCCGAACTGCTTGTGCAGCCGTTTCAGCTGCGAACGCAGCACCCATTTCATATGCGGATCGATGACCGTCAGTGGTTCATCGAACAGGATGGCGTTGACGTCGTTGCGAACGAGGCCGCGGCCGAGCGAAATCTTCTGCTTCTGGTCGGCCGTCAGGCGCTGTGCCTTGCGCTTCGCCCAGTCCGAGAGATCGATCATCTCAAGGATTTCCCGGACGCGCCTGTCGACTTGGGGCTCGGCGACGCCGCGATTGCGCAACGGGAAGGCCAGATTGTCGTAGACGGTCATCGTGTCGTAGATGACGGGGAACTGGAAGACCTGGGCGATGTTGCGCGCCTGTGTCGACAGGTTGGTGACATCCTTGCCATCGAACAGGATGCGTCCATGCGATGGTTGAAGAAGCCCGGATATGATGTTGAGAAGCGTGGTCTTTCCGCAGCCGGAAGGGCCGAGCAGCGCGTAGGCGCCGCCATCGGTCCATTCGTGATCGACTTCCTTCAGGGCGTAATCCTTATCAGATTTCGGATCCGGCCCGTAGGCGTGGCGGATATGGTCGAGCGTGATGCGTGCCATGTGAGCCTCCTAAGCCGCCTGGTTGCCGGTTGCGATCGCCCGGCCATCCGGCCCGAAGGCCATGAGATGGCGGGTGTCGAGAAAGACGGAGACCTCCGTGTCCGGGTCGATGTCGTGAATGCCATGCGCCAGCATCACCCAGCGCACTCCGTTGAAGTCCAGATGGACGAAGCTTTCCGACCCGGTGATCTCCGATATCAGCGTGCGTGCCGAAAGCTTCGGCGAGGCGCCGGTCTGCTGAGAGAGCGCCAGATGATGCGGGTGGAAGGCGATAGTCACGACGCCATCCGCCATGCCGGCGAGATGCTGCGGCACGGGTATCTCCGCACCGCTTGCGTGCTGGAAGCTTGCTGCGTGCTTGGTCACCTCGATGAAGTTCAGCGGCGGGTCGGCGAAAGTCTTGGCAGTGATCAGATCGGCCGGGCGGCGGTAGACGTCGATCGTCTTGCCGAACTGGGTGACGCGGCCTTCGCTGAGGGTAACCGTGTTGCCGCCGAGAAGCAGCGCTTCCGAGGGCTCCGTCGTAGCATAGACGAAGATCGCGCCCGAGGCGGCGAAGATGCGCGGCAGTTCCTCGCGCAATTCCTCGCGCAGCTTGTAGTCCAGGTTGGCGAGCGGCTCGTCGAGCAGCACCAGGCTGGCATTTTTGACGAGGGCGCGGGCCAGAGCCGTGCGCTGTTGCTGACCACCGGAGAGATTGAGCGGCGTGCGATCGAGATAGGGCGTCAGCTTCATCAACTCGGCCGCCTTGCGCACCTCGGCGTCGATGGTCTTTGCGTCGTGACCGGCAATGCGCATCGGCGAGGCGATGTTCTCATAGACCGAGAGCGCCGGGTAATTGATGAACTGCTGGTAGACCATCGCCACCTGGCGCTTCTGCACCGGCATGCCGGTGACGTCGGCGCCGTCGAAATAGACGGAACCGCTGGTCGGCTTGTCGAGGCCCGCCATCAGGCGCATCAGCGACGTCTTGCCTGACAGCGTCGGTCCCAGCAGGACGTTCAGCGTTCCCCGTTCGAAAGTCAGGTTGGTCGGGTGAATGTGATACTCACCGCCGACCATCTTTGCGGCTTTGCGCAGTTCCAGCATTCCGGCTCCCGTGCCTCCTCAAGACGGGGACCACATGCCGCTCTATCCGGCCATTTGCGCGGGCAGGGCGGCGATGTACTCCTCCAGTGTCTGCATCTGTTCCGTCGTCATGTGCAATCCGGCCTTCGTTCTCCGCCAGAGGACATCCTCGGCGGTGAAGGCCCATTCGTTCTGCATGAGATAGCGCACCTCGGCCTCATAGAGATCCGATCCGAAATGCCTGCCGAGATCAGCCGTGGACGCGGCCTTGCCAAGCAGCACATTGGCTTTGGTGCCATAGCGGCGCGTCAGCCGGCGGGCATGGCTGTCGGCGAGGAACGGATAGGCAGCCTTCAGCTTGCCAACCTCGGCCTCATAGCCCTGTACCGGAAAGTCCCCGCCGGGAAGATGGCTCTTCGCCGTCCACGGGCTACCCTTGATACCGATCGCCTCGCCGATCTTTTCCAGCGCATGTTCCGACAGACGCCGGTAGGTCGTCAGCTTGCCGCCGAAGACGTTGAGCAGCGGTGCGGCATTCGCCTCGGTCCCGTCTTTCCCCTCGAGCTTCAGCACATAATCGCGGGTCGCCTCCTGCGCCTTCGACGCACCGTCGTCGAACAGCGGACGGACGGCCGAATAGGTCCAGACGATATCCTCGGGCTTCACCGGCTCCTTGAAATACTCGGAGGCCGCGTTGCAGAGATAGCTGGTCTCTTCTTCCGATATCCTGACATCCTTGGGGTCGCCGGTGTAATCGCGGTCGGTGGTGCCGATCAGCGTGAAGTCGCTCTCATAGGGAATGGCGAAGATGATGCGGTTGTCGGGGTTCTGGAAGAAATAGGCCTTCTGACCCTCGAACTTCTTCCGGACGATGATGTGGCTGCCCTGGACGAGGCGGACATGCCGTGCCTCGTTCTCGCCGAAGGCGGCTCGTATCACATGGTCGACCCAGGGACCGGCGGCATTGACCAGCATGCGGGCCTGATGCGTCGAACTGCGTCCCGACAGCGTATCGACCGTTTCGATGGCCCAGAGGCCATTCTCGCGCCGTGCGGAGACGACCTTGGTGCGCGGCATGATCAGCGCGCCGCGATCGCTGGCATCCCGGGCATTCAGCACCACCATGCGGGCATCGTCGACCCAGCCGTCGGAATATTCGAAGGCTTTGGCAAACAGCGCCTTCAGCGGCTTGCCGGCCGGATCGGTCCGCATGTCGAGCGTTGCCGTCGGCGGCAGAAGCTTGCGGCCACCGAGATGATCATAGAGAAACAGCCCCAGACGGATCAGCCAGGCCGGGCGGATGCCGCCCTTGTGATAGGGCAGCACGAAGCGCATCGGCCAGATGATGTGCGGCGCCATCGCCCAGAGCACTTCGCGCTCCATCAGCGATTCACGCACCAGCCGGAATTCGTAATGCTCGAGATAGCGCAGACCGCCATGGATGAGCTTGGTGGCACCCGACGACGTGCCGGAGGCGAAGTCGTTCATCTCGGCCAGCGCCACCGAATAGCCGCGTCCAGCCGCATCCCGGGCGATCCCGCAGCCGTTGATCCCGCCGCCGATCACGAATAGGTCGTGAAGTGCCTGGCCCACATTCCCCTCCCGTGTGCCTTTTGTCTCGGTTACCCTCCCCGGCAAACCGAAACTACGCAGACTAGAAGTGAAGACGAAGCGAATGTCAAACGAATGTTTCAGGCATCCAAAAACGGAAGATCAGGCGCAAATCATTGCTCAGCTGTGCAATGGCTGAAAACCGCACTTTCGCTTTGCTGGCGAATGCAATGGCTCAAGCGCGCTCTTCCCAGATCCTGGCGATTTCGACGATCGTTGCCACGGCTTTTTCCATATCCTGCAGGCTGACCCACTCCAGCGGCGAGTGGAATGCGTGTCCGCCGTCGAAGATATTGGCGGTCGGAAGGCCCATGAAGGAGAGCCGCGAGCCATCCGTCCCGCCGCGGATGCTGCCGCGGACCGGGGTCATGCCTGCACGCCTGATCGCCTCGATCGCGTGTTCGACGATCTCCGGATTGCGGTCGAGCACGGCCTTCATGTTGCGGTACTGGTGCTTGACGGTGAAGGTGTAGGAGGAGCCGGGATAGGCCTGCATGACATCCTTGACGATGTCCTCAAGCAGGGCTTCCTTGGCGGCAAGGCCGTCGTCGACGAAGTCGCGGATGATGAAGCCGAGCTCGGCCTTCTCCATCGAGCCGCTGACGCCGGTCGGGTGAATGAAGCCGTCGCGCCCTGAGGTCGTTTCCGGTGCGATCTCCTTCGGCAGCCGGGCGATGATAGCGCCGGCGATCTTGATGGCGTTCTCCATCTTGCCCTTGGCAAAGCCCGGATGCATGGCGACGCCCTGGATGACGATCTCGACGCCGTCGGCGGAAAAGGTCTCGTCCTCGATTTCGCCGGCCGTCGAGCCGTCGACCGTGTAGGCGAACTCGGCGCCAAGCTTCTTGAGATCCGCCTTGTCGACGCCGCGGCCGATTTCCTCGTCTGGTGTAAGCAGCAGTTTGATCGTCCCGTGCTTGATATCGGGATTATCGATCAGGAATTTCGCCGCCGTCATGATTTCGGCGAGCCCTGCCTTGTCGTCGGCCCCCAGCAGCGTCGTTCCGTCGGTGGTGATGATGTCGTTTCCGATCTGGTTCTTCAGTTCGGGATGGTCGGCAACACGGATCACCTGCTGCGGATCGCCCGTCAGCCTGATATCGCCGCCCTGATAGTTTTTGACGATCTGCGGCTTAACGTTGGTGCCGGTAAAATCGGGCGCCGTGTCCATATGCGAGCAAAAGCAGATCACCGGAACGGCCTTGGCAGTGTTTGCGGGAATCGTCGCGTAGACATAGCCGTGCTCGTCAAGATGCGCGTCGGCAAGGCCGATTTCCAGCAGCTCCTCGACGAGCACCCGGCCGAGATTCTTCTGCTTCTCGGTCGAGGGCTGGCTCTTCGATGCCGGGTCCGACTGGGTATCGATGACGGCGTAGCGCAGGAAGCGGTCGAGAACGGTGCTGGTCATGGGATCATCCGAAATGCGTGATGGGAAGACCGGTATAGCCGCTGACGCCGCCAAGGTGAACGGCGTTTCGCCGCCTATCGCAACACAGCGCGAAGCCGCGGCGCGGCAAAGTCGAGAAAGGCCCGGAGCTTCAGCGGCAGGACGCCCTGTGACAGATGCACGAGACTGACGGGGGAGGGTGGCTGTTCGAATTCTTCCAGTAGCGGCACCAGCACCCCGTCCTCGACGGCGCGTTTTGCCTGGTAGGAGAGCGTCCGGGTGATGCCGAGTCCGGAGACCGCCGCATCGACCGCCGCTTCGGCGGTGTTGACGGAAAGCCGGGGATGGATCGGCGTGGACACATCCTGACCATCCTGACGAAAGACCCAGAACTGCGCCGGTGTGACCCCTTCGAAGGAAATGCAGGCGTGATCGGCAAGCTGCTGCGGATCAAGGGGCGTGCCGCGCCGCCGCAGATAATCCGGGCTGGCATAGGCCGTTCGCCTGACGGTGCCGAGCCGGGTCGCAATCAGGTTGTTCTCCGAGAGATGGCGGATGCGCAGCGCCACGTCGATGTGCTCGTCGGCCAGGCTGACCGGCCGGTCGCTCATCACCAGCCGCATGTTGATGTCAGGGAAGGCTTTCAGGAAATCGGTGATGACAGGAAGGACGTGCAGCCGTCCGAAGACGATCGGCGCTGTCATCGTTAGGTCGCCCTTGGGCGCCAGATATTCGCCGGTGGCCCGCCGTTCCGCCTCCTCGACGCGTCCGAGGATTTCGCGCGCGGCACTGACATAGCCTTCGCCTGCTTCGGTCAGCGAAATGCGGCGGTTGGTGCGCTTGATCAGCCGGATGCCGAGATGGGCCTCCAGCTCCGATATCTTGCGGCTGACAGTCGGTAGAGGCGAGTGCAGGGCGCGCGAGGCCGCCGACAGGCTGCCGTTCTCGACCACCGCCAAAAGCACGCTCATCGCATCAAGACGATCCATCTGACCTTCCGAAAAACGAGAGGATAACTATCAAGATCGCTATCTACTACAGAAAAGCGGAAATCACTAGGTTTCTTCGCAGGTCTTCGGACCAACGGATTTCAACCCGCTGCGAAAGGTACCCCCATGAAACTCCACCATTTTCCGCTCTCCGGCCACGCCCACCGCGCCGTGCTGTTTCTCTCGCTCCTCGGCGTCAAGGCCGAGCTTGTCGAAGTCGATATCCCCGGCGGCGCGCATAAGTCGCCGGATTACCTCAAGCTCAATCCGTTCGGCCAGGTGCCGGTTCTGGAAGATGGCGACGTGGCGGTCAGCGATTCCAACGCGATCCTCGTTTATGTCGCCACGAAACTCGGCCGCAAGGATTGGCTGCCGGATGATGCTGCAACGGCGGCGAAGGTGCAGAAGTGGTTGTCGGTGGCTGCAGGCGAAATCGCCTACGGCCCAGCAGCGGCACGTTTGATCACCGTTTTCGGCGCCAATTTCCGCACCGAGGAAGTGATTGCCCGCGCCCACCGCATTCTGACGCTGATCAATGCCGAGCTTGAGACGCATCGTTTCATCATCGGCGACCGGCCGACGATCGCCGACGTCTCGCTCTACAGCTACATCGTCAACGCACCTGAAGGAAACGTCGATCTCGCGGCCTATCCCGAGGTTCGCCACTGGCTGGCCCGGATCGAGGCTCTCCCGGGCTTCGTACCGTTCCAGAAGACAGCAGCTGGCCTTGCCGCCTAGCGGCAAACCGCGGCCGGAGACATCCGGCCGCTTCTCCATTGGAGGCTCCCATGCTTGATAGTGCCGAAACACCAGCTTCGCCCTGGCATGAAGGCGAACTCGAATTGCAGCGCAGCGTCGGGATGGCCGAGCAGATGGATCCCGTCGGCCGCAAGGTGCTGCGCACCTATCTGCTGGACCAGCACCGCGAGTTCTACCCGCTGCTGCCGTTCATCGTTATCGGCGCGGTCGATCCGGATGGCGCCCCTTGGGCGACGATCCGCGCCGGGCAGCCCGGTTTCCTGCATTCTCAGGACCCGCTGACGCTCGATGTCGAGGCGGCGCGTGACTGGAATGATCCGGCCGAGCGCGGCATGGAGGACGGCGATCCGATCGGCATGGTTGGTGTCGATCTGATTACCCGCCGCAGAAACCGGCTGAACGGTACGGTCAGCCGCAGCGTCGATGACCGCTTTTCCGTCACCGTTGGCCAGAGCTTCGGCAACTGCCCGCGCTATATCCAGAACCGCCAATTTGCGTTCATCCGTGATCCGGCCGCAAGCTCCACTCCCGCGGCAATCGTCTCGGACCAGCTGGAAGGCGAGGCACGGAAGATCATCGAGGAAGCCGATACGTTCTTCGTCGCGTCCTATGCCGATCGCGGCGAGGGCCGGGAAGTGGACGTTTCCCACCGCGGCGGCAAGCCGGGCTTCGTTCGCATCAATGCCGATGGCAGCCTGACCGTGCCGGATTTCAACGGGAACCTGTTCTTCAGCACGCTCGGCAATTTCATGATCAACCCGCGGGCAGGGCTGGTGTTCGTCGATCACGAAAGCGGCGGCATGCTGCAGTTGACGGGAGCGGTCGAGGTCATCCTGGATTCGCCGGAGATCGCAGCGTTCGATGGTGCCGAGCGCCTCTGGCGCTTCACACCGGAGAAGATCGTGCTGCGGCCGGAAGCCTTGCCGCTGCGCTGGACCTTTGCCGAAAACGGCTTCTCTCCGAGCAGCCTGATGACCGGCAGCTGGGCGCAGGCGGAACGCCGCCTGCAGGCCGCCGAAAGGGCCAACAACTGGCGGCGTTTCCGCATCGAGAAGGCCGTGGATGAGAGCGAGACGATCCGTTCGCTGACACTGGCGCCCGTCGATGGCGAGGCGCTCATCCCTCATCTTGCGGGTCAGCACCTGCCGATCCGCATCGCAGACGGCGATCAGCAGATCCGCCGGAGCTATACGATATCGAGCGCACCATCGGACGGCCATTACCGGCTGAGCGTCAAGCGGGAGGGCAAGGCATCGAACCTGCTGCACCGGATGCAGCCTGGCGACGAGATCGAGGCACGGGCGCCTGGCGGTGCCTTTACCATCGAGGCGATGGAGCGCAAGCGGCCCGCGGTTCTGCTGGCCGCCGGTATCGGCATCACGCCCATGCTATCGATGCTACGCCATGTGGTTCATGAAGGCGACCGCACACGTCACCGCCGGCCGATCTGGCTGTTCCGGTCGTCGCGCGCATACGGTGAGCGCGCCTTCGATCAGGAAATTGCCGGGCTGGTCGAGCGCGCAAATGGCTCGGTCCACGATATCCGGGTGCTGAGTTCCCCGGCTGCCGAAGATGCGGGAAATTACGATGTGGCGGGCCGCATCGACATGGATCTCCTGAAGGCGCATCTGCCATTCGGCGACTATGACTTCTATCTCTGCGGCCCCGGCGCCTTCATGCAATCGATTCATGATGGATTGCGTGGATTGAACATCGCGGAAGAGCGCATCCATGCCGAAGCATTCGGTCCCTCGGCGCTGAAGCGCGATACCTCGGCAGGACAACCCACCGCACCGCCGTCGGTTCCTGCTGCGACAACGCCTGCGAAGGTAATCTTCACGCAGTCTGCCAAGGAAGCGCGATGGAAGCCGGGTGACGGTTCACTGCTTGAATTTGCCGAAGCACGCGGGCTTTCCCCGGCATATGGCTGCCGTGCCGGGAACTGCGGCGACTGCAGAACGCGCATCGTCAAGGGCGCTGTCAGCTACGTCTCGGAGCCCAGCTATCCAGTCGAAGGTGGCGAGGCGTTGATCTGCTGTTCGGTGCCTGCAGAAGGTGGCGATCTGCTGCTCGACATCTGATGCAAAATGGGCATCGAACAGGTTGAAAACTGGCTGAATACGGCCGTTAACGGCGCCTATACCATGAAATATGATGCTCGTTTTGCGTTCTTTACCAAGTGGCACACCTTACAGGAAAATCTGTCCCACTATCAAACAGGAGGGACAGCATGAACGCTGCACCAAATTACGGTCTGATAGGTCTGGTCAGCGTAACAATGATCGTTATAGCTGCCGCCGTTTTGACTTACGCCGCGTGAGTCAAGCAGACCATGTCGTATCGCGCCAAATCTCATAAGGCGCTTGGCGAAGGCTTCTCCCGGGCCTCGTTAAGCTTACCCCGTAACCACCACATCAGCATTCGCTTGAATACGCCCCGTTTCAGGGCATTCTCCGGCTGTGGCCACACGAGCCGGTTCAAGTATTGCGTACCGGCTTTCTAGTACGCCCGCCTCCCAGCCCTGATGGGAGGCGGGTGTCCTTCAAGCGTCGTGGCGACGCCGATCAATAAATTGCAGAAAATGTCCATCGAACCCTTGAAATCGCGGGGGCGTGAAGCTATTTAGCGCTCACCACCCGTATCGATGGCCTGCGAAGCCGACCTCTGGTCAGCCAAGCGTTTGCCGTCCGGGCAATAAAGAAAAGGTGCTCCCCGAAAGGGTAGAGCACCTTTTTCTTTTTCGGCTCTATGTCAGCGTTGCAGCCCAGGCTGCGACTTCTGTGCCTGTTGTCTTCAGATGGTCGGACGCCGAGAAGCCGGAAAGCTTCTTGCGCGGGACCAGATCATGGTCGCCGTCTTCCAGCCACAGAATGCGGATCGCTGCCGAAAGCCTATATCCCTCGGCCTCGGGCCGGGTGCCGAATTCATCGCGTGTACCCTGCACGATCAAGGTTGGTGTGCGTAATCCTTCCAGATGGGCGGTGCGCAGCTGCGCCGGTTTCTCCGGAGGATGGAAGGGATAGCCGAGGCAGACAAGGCCGGCGATCTGGCCGGCCGCGAATAGGTCATCGGCCACCATGCTGGCGACCCGCCCGCCCATCGACTTGCCGCCGATGATCAGCCTGCCTTGGCAATTGAGAGCCTCGACGGCCTCGCGATATTCTGACTGCAGCGTCTCGGCCTTCGGCGGAGGGTGGCGCTGGCCGGATGTCCGGCGGGAAGACATATAGCCGAATTCGAACCGGGCGACGCGGAAACCCGCGTCGGCGAGTGCTGCGGATACAGCATTCATCGATTTGGAATCCATCGGCGCGCCAGCGCCATGGGCGAGAAGAATAGTGGTTCCGGCGCTATCATCGCCTGTTATCAGGAAGCGGATGTCCATCGCTGCTTTCTACAGGCTGACCGCGGCTGCCGCCAGCGCCTTAATGGAAGCGCGGCAGATCCGGCAGACCGGCGAATTGCTCCGTCAGAATTTCGCTGAGCGCCACCAGCACTTCCTTGCGGGAAAAGCCGACTGCCTCGAACCTGTCGATGATATCGACAATGTCGAGTTCGACCTCTCCACGGCAATGAGCGACGCGTTCGGCGGAGACCATCAGTGCGTCTTCAAGTGTCAGCATGGTTTTGCTCCTTCTGCACAAGGCAAACTGGCGAGCAAACAATTGGTTCCGCAACCGTGGGAGGGGAGCCGGCTATTGCGGGCTCCCTGATCTATCAAATCGACTTGAACACCGTATCGATGGCGCCGGCGGCCGCCTTGACGACGATATCGGCCTCTTCGCGGGTGAGGCAAAGCGGCGGCGCAAAGCCGAGGATGTCGCCCTGCGGCATGGCCCGGCCGATGACGCCGCGCTCGAGAAGGGCAGCAGAGATCTGCGGGCCGATCTTGCGGGAGACGTCGAAGAATTTGCGGTCGTCCTTGTCCTCGACAAATTCGATCGCCGCCATCAGGCCGTCGCCGCGCACTTCGCCGACATGCTTGTGGGAGCCGACAGCCTTGGCAAGCTCGCTGCGGAAATAGGCGCCGGTCTCGCCGGCATTCTTGACGAGATCCAGTTCGTCGATCAGTTCGAGATTGGCAATACCGGCTGCCGCGCAGATCGGATGCGCCGCATAGGTCCAGCCGTGGCCGATCGCGCCCATCTGATCTGAACCCTGAACCAGCACCTGCCAGACTTTGTCGGAGACGATGGTGCCGGAGAGCGGCGCGTAGGCCGAGGTCAGGCCCTTGGCGATGGTGATCAGACCGGGCTTCATGCCGTAGTGATCGGAGCCGAACATGGTGCCGAGGCGGCCGAAGCCGGTGACCACTTCGTCGGCGACCAGCATGACGTCATACTTGTCGAGCACGGCCTGGATCTTCTGCCAGTACCCCTTCGGCGGCGGCACGATGCCACCGGTGCCAAGGATCGGCTCGCCGATGAAAGCGGCAACCGTATCCGGGCCTTCGGCCAAGATCATCTCTTCCAGCTTGTCGGCGCAATATTGCGAGAACTGCTCCTCGTCCATCGAACGGTCCGGGCGGCGGAAATAGTAGGGTGCCTCGGTGTGCAGGACCGGCGCCCGCGGCAGGTCGAAGGCCTTGTGGAAGAGCTCGAGCCCGGTCAGCGAGCCGGTCATGACGCCGGAACCGTGATAGCCGCGCCAGCGCGAGATGATCTTCTTCTTTTCCGGGCGGCCCAGAATATTGTTGTAGTACCAGATGAGCTTGATGTTGGTCTCGTTCGCATCCGAGCCGGAGAGGCCGAAATAGACGCGGCTCATGCCTTCGGGTGCCCGGTCGATGATCATCTTCGACAGCGTGATCGAGGCTTCCGTGCCGTGACCGACATAGGAATGGTAATAGGCGAGATTCTTCGCCTGATTGGCGATCGCGTCGGCGATCTTCTGACGGCCGTAGCCGACGTTGACGCAGTAGAGACCTGCGAAGGCATCGAGGCTGGTGCGGCCGTTGGTGTCGGTGATGTAGGCGCCTTCGCCCGTGGAGATGACGCGGGTCGGGGTCTCGCCGCGGGCGTGCATGCCCATGTGTGTCGACGGATGGAAGAAGTGGTCGCGGTCCCAGGCGTTGAGTTCGTTGCTTCTGTCGAGCATGGCAGATGTCCTTGATGTCATGAGTGTGAGTGCCGTGTCAGGCGGCGGTGTCGATGCAGAGATATTTGAGATCGGTGAAGGCCTCGATGCCGTGGCGCGATCCTTCGCGGCCGATGCCGGATTGCTTCCAGCCGCCGAAGGGGATCGGGCCGCCCGTGATCTTCACCCTGTTGATGGCGACCATGCCGTATTCCAGTGCGCGGCCGAGCCGCATCTGCCGCGCGCCATTGGCGGTAACGACATAGGCGACGAGGCCGTATTCGGTGTCGTTGGCTTTGGCGACGACCTCCTCTTCGGTATCGAAGACGGTGATGCCCGCGACCGGGCCGAAGGTTTCCTCGCGCATGATCAGCGCGTCGGCCGGGATATCCGACAGCAGCGTCGGTTCGAAGAACAGTTTGCCCGCCTTGTGCCGCTTGCCGCCGGTGATGAGTTTGGCGCCGCGCTTCAGCGCATCCTCGACCTGCTCCTCGACCTTGGCGATAGCCCGCTCGTGCATCAGCGGGCCGATTTCGGCGCCCGTGGACAGGCCGTCTCCGACCTTCAATTCGCGGATGCGTGTGGCAAATGCCGCTTCAAACTGCGCAGCGATCGAGCGATGCACGAAGATGCGGTTGGCGGCGAGGCAGTCCTGGCCGGATGTCGCAAACTTCGCGTCGATGGCGATCTTCACCGCCTGCGCGATATCGGCATCGTCGAAGATGATGAGAGGTGCGTGGCCGCCGAGCTCCATGACGAGTCGCTTCATGGTCGGTGCGCATTGGCCTGCGATCAACTTGCCGATACCTGTCGAGCCGGTAAAGCTGATTGCCCGGATGCGCTCGTCTTCGCAAAGGCGGCCGACGATGGTCGCAGCATCGCCGGTCACGACATTGAAGACCCCGGCGGGAAGCCCGGCACGCTCGCCGAGTTCGGCAAGAGCCAGCGCAGAGAGCGGCGTTTCCGAAGACGGGTGAGCAACGACGGTACAGCCGGCAGCAAGGGCGGCGGCCGCCTTCCGGGTGATCATCGCGGACGGAAAATTCCAGGGCGTGACGATGCCGGTCACCCCAAGCGCTTCGCGGCGAACGATCATCTCGGCGCCCGGCAGATGGCTGGTGACGTTTTCGGCATTCAGCCGCTTGCCCTCTTCGGCATACCATTCGACGAAGGAGGCGGCATAGTCGATTTCGCCGAGCGATTCCGACAGCGGCTTGCCTTGCTCCAGCGTCATGATCAGAGCCAGATCGTCCTTGGCTTCCAGCATCAGGTCGTGCCATTTGCGAAGAATCCGGGCCCGCTCCTGCGGCAGCATCGCCCGCCAGGCGGGCATGGCGCGGGCAGCGGAATCGATGGCCGCCGTGGTCTCTTCAGCGCCAAGGCTCGCCACCCAGGCGACGGTTGCGCCGCTTGCGGGATCGGTAACCTCGAAGCTTCTGCCGTCGGTGCCCGCAGACCAGCGGCCATCGCAATAGGCGAGGTCGCGCAGCAGATGCCTGTCCTTGAGGCGCGACAGCGCCGTGTGAAAATCGGGGCGGGCAAAAACCGCGGTCATGTCTGTCTCCTCGTTACCGACGGCGAAGTCTTTCACGGGAGGAGGCGAGATTTTGTCCTTTGAGGGCGCTTTAAAGAGAGAGATTGTCTAAGGCTTCGCGGCAGGCCACACGATCTGTCTATGGCTCGGATGGGGTCTCTGTCTGCACCAGGGCTGCGACCGGCAAGACCGTCTCATCCTTGACGGTCTTGGTGACGATATAGGTGAAATAGCGCTCAATCCCGAGCTCGCGATCGAGCAGACCATCGATCAGCCGCTGATAGGCATCGATGTCAGGGGCTGCTACCTTCAGGAAATAATCGACACCGCCACCGACCGACCAGCAGCCGACGATTTCGGGGATGCCGGTGACCGCCCGCTCGAAGCGTTCGAAATCGCTCTGCCGGTGATTGGCGAGCGTCACTTCCACCATGACGCTGGCGACCGGGGCGATCTTGCGCAGCGCGATGCGCGCGTGATAGCCGGTGATGATGCCTGCCTTTTCCAGCTTGCGCAGCCGCATCCAGCAGGGCGTCGGCGAAAGTCCTGCCTTTTCTGCCAAGGCAAGTTTGGTAATGCGGCCATCCCGCTGAATCGCATCGAGAATTCTGAGGTCGATGGCGTCAAGTTTCATGATCGTTCCGGCCGTCCAAATCATTTCAAAAGCGAGCGCGACAATGGAAGCGCATTTGGCTGGCGTCAATCGAGGTGACTTCCAAGATACTTGAATAACGCCGAAGGCAGATTGGGACGCGATCTCTTCGATGCGCAAGCAGTCGTTAACCATCGCCGGTCTAACGATTGAGTTCGTGAACCGGGATGATTCGATGGATGCCTCTCCTGCGGCGCTTCTTGCCGCTCTCAAGAACAGTGAACTTTTGATCGTGCGCGATGTGAGCAAGGCAGGCGATGTCGATCGTTGCGCCGAAACGCTCGACAACCTGCATGGCGAGGCAGCCGTGACATTCTGGAAGGCCGAGTGCCGCCGGCTGGCGGATGAATTGGCCCAATGCGGACTGACGGGCGAAGCGATCAGCGAGCGCGTTCTCGATTTTCAGGCAACCGTCCAGACGGTACTCGTCCAGCGCCACCAGGCCCGGGCCTTGGCCGCAACGCGTGCCGAACAGCAGAAGAAGCGCCGTATCGCCTGATCGTCAGAGCCGGCGCAGGCTGATCTCGCTGGTGACCACGGTCTTGCCGGATGCCGGATCTCTGTCGACTGTCTGGATCGACAGCTGACTGTTGCCGCGCTTGCTGATCGTCATGTTGGCATTGCGGTCGCCGTTGATCAGACGCGCCCAGCGGACCGCGAGATTGATCACATCGCCCTGACGGCTTCCCGAAAGCTGCGAGGGCGCCCCGGACGGGCCGACATAGGTTCCGGAATAGCGCGTGCCCCGTGCCGTCAGGTCGGCGGATATGGCGCGGTTGATCACCAGAAGCCCGCGGCAATTGCCGCGCATAGAGATCGAAGCTCCCGGCGCGTTGATATTGAACTTGCAAGAGACGTTGATCGGTGAGCTGCCTATCTTGCGGGTGACCTTGCCGGTCCCGGTCCAGTTGCCGCTGAGCGGTTGCAGGAAGCCCGCTTCGTCAGCGGCCGCCGGTGCCGCAACGCAAAGCCCGGCAAGAATTGCAAAGAGGCGTGCCTGAATACGCATGGTCTCAATCCCCATGAGCGGAATTGACACAGAACGCAGTGAAAGCGGCGACGGTTCCGCCCAATGGCATCAGAGCCAGTTGATGCGCTTGAGGATATAGAGGGTCGCGATTGAGGTTGCCGCCACGAAGGCGACGATGATGATGAAGGCCCAGGTGTCGTTGACGCCAGGAATGCCGCCGACATTCATGCCGAACAGGCCGGCGACGACGCTCGGCGGCAGGAGCAGCGCGGCAAGGGCGGCGAGCCGGTTGGAATTGCGGGCGATGCGCTCGCTGATCACGGTCGACAAGTCGTCGTGCAGGATGCCGGTGCGGTCGCGGATCGCATCCAGATATTCGATGAAGCGCATCAGCTTGTCGATGACCTCGCGCATGCGAAGCTTGTCGCGCTCGGCAAGCCAGGGCGCGTCGTCGTGCTCGATGCGGTTCAGCGCGTCGCGCTGTGGTGCGAGGTAGCGGCGCAGCTGTACGGACCGCCGGCGCAACAGCTTGAGGCGCTCCCGGACCTCGGCGGCCTCACCATGAAAGATCAATTCGTCGAGTTCGTCGACTTCCTCGTCCATCTGGTCAAGAACCGGCTCCAAGTCCCTGACCAGCTTGTCGCTGACGAGGGCAAGCAATTCACCTGTCCGCTTCGGTCCTTTGCCCTTTTCGAGTGCCTGGCGGATATCGCGCAGCGCTGTGATGTAGTGCCCGCTATCGCGCAGCGTCACGACGCGGTTTTCGTCTACCCAGGCATGGAGGGGAACGAGATCGATCTCGATGGTGGCGTCCTCGGCTTCCTCAGGTGGCGCTGCACAGACGCCGCGCAGGATGATCAGCAGGCCGTCGTCGACGGGCTCGACACGTGGGCGGGACTCGTCCTCCAGCAAGGCATCGGCGACGAGCGGATCGAAACCGCCGTTGCTGGCGACCCAGGCGGCCGCGGCGTCGTGATCGCGTTCCAGATGAACCCAGAGAACGCCATCGGCAGGCTTCCAGTCGCGAAGACCGGCCGCGCCGATTTCGCGGCAGCCGCCCTTGCCATCGAGAATGACGGCAAAACGTATGCCGGGTTCCACGCCGTAACTCAGCTGGATCTTCTGGCCTGCGACCTCCATCCGTGCCCATCCTCCCGTCGAAAGTGCAAAAAAGAAAGCGAAATCATGCAGCTATTTCGGCATGGTTTAGCACTTCGCGAAGGGCGGCGGAACTACAGTTTCTGATCAATGATCGCACGCTTGCGGGCTGTTCGGCCGAGCCACTCACTCCGCTGCAGCCGCCAGACATCCGTCGATGATCGTGCGGATCTCTGCACGGCAGGAGCCGCAATTGGTTCCCGCATTTAGCTCCTTGCCGACCGCTTCGACGCTGTGGCAGCCGCCGCGGATCGCGCCGATGATCTGGTTGACCCCGACGCCGAAGCAGGAGCAGACGGTGGCGCCCGGATCCGCCTTTCCGGCGCCCGGCCGGCCGGCGACGATCGCAAAGCGTTTGCGCAAGTCGTCATGCGAGGCGACCAGTTGCTGGATCGCCCAGGTGCGGGCGACGGCGACCGGCTCGGCGGCGATGAAGAGGGCGGCAAGCAGGCGGCTGCCGTCGAAAAAGGCGAGGCGGGTCTCACCAGTCGCGCCGTCGGTGTAGCCGATCGGCTCGGCCTCCATCGGAATTCCGAGATGCGCTCTGCACCACCCCGTCCAATCCTGCATGCTGTCACATGCCGCGAATTCCAGCCGCCAGCCACCGTCGGCCTTGGCGAGTGCCCAGTAATCGCAGTCGAGACCATCCGGTTTTTCGACCGAGACCGCGAAGCCATAGTGCTGGACCTTCACCGGCTGAATCTTGACCGCAACGTTTTTCGAAGCCGGTTGGCCTGAGAGCGGATCGACGACGGGCGCGACGACGGCATCGATGCGGGAGCGGGCGGCGAACTGGTCGTTCCAATGCATCGGGACGAACACGCTGCCGCGGGCCTGCCGGTCGGTTACCAGCGCGCGGACAACCGCCGTGCCATGTGGACTTTCGAGCTGCACCAGACCGGCACTGCGCACACCAAGTTCGATCGCGTCGCGGGGATAGATCTCCGCGAAGGGTTCGGCGATATGGGCAGACAGGCGCGCGCTTTTGCCGGTGCGGGTCATGGTGTGCCACTGGTCGCGGATACGCCCGGTGTTGAGTGTCAGCGGGTAGCCGCTGCTGGTGCGATCCGTCTCCGGCAATTCGACAGCGATGAAACGGGCGCGGCGATCGCCGTGAAAGAAGCCGCCCTGGCTGAAGAACCGGGCCGTGTTGCCGCCGCCTGACGGCGCCGGCCATTGGAACGGCGGCTGACTGTCGTAAGCATCAGGATCCAGATCGGCATGCGCCCCGATATCGAAATCGCGCGTGCCGTCATTCTCGAAAGCCGAAAGCGTGGCATGTTCGGCGAATATCGCCGCAGGGTTTTCGAAGCCGAAAGCGCTCGTGTGTCCCATGCGGCGCGCGACTTGCGCAAGCTGCCACCAGTCCGGCTTTGCCTCGCCGGGAATGGTCAGAAATGGACGCTGGCGGGAAATGCGGCGCTCGGAGTTGGTGACCGTGCCATCCTTTTCTCCCCATCCAAGCGATGGCAGCAGCACATCGGCATGGCGGGTCGTATCCGTCTCTCGCAGAACATCGGAAACGACGACAAAGGGGCAGGCGGCAATCGCCGCCTCGACCGCGTTTGCGTCAGGCATAGAGACGACGGGATTGGTGGCCATGATCCAGAGCGCCTTGATGCGCCCATCGGCGACGGCGCGGAACATGTCGACGGCCTTGAGACCGGGCTTTTGCGCAATGACGGGCGACGACCAGAAGCGCTGGACACAATCCCTGTCGTCGGCGTTTTCGATGGCCATGTGGGCGGCTAGCATGTTGGCAAGACCGCCGACTTCGCGTCCCCCCATGGCGTTCGGCTGGCCGGTCAGCGAAAACGGCCCCATGCCCGGCCGGCCGATCCGGCCGGTCGCCAGGTGGCAGTTGATGATGGCGTTGACCTTGTCCGTGCCCGATGACGACTGGTTGACGCCTTGGCTGTAGCAGGTGACCACCCGCTCGGTGGTTTCAAACAGCCGGAAGAATTCGCGGAGCTGCATGGCGGGCAGCCCGGTCCGTTCCAGCAAAGTATCCCAGCTGATCGATGATGCGGCCGCGAAAGCCTCGCCAAATCCGGCTGTGTGAGCGCCGATATAGTTCTGGTCGATGGCCGGGCTGGTGGCGATATGGGCCAGCAAGCCGGTAAAAAGCGCGACGTCGCCATCGGGGCGGATCGCCAGGTGCAGGTCGGCAATGTCAGAGGTCATTGTCCGGCGCGGATCGATGACGACGATCTTCATGCCAGGGCGGGCGGTCTTTGCAGCCGAAAGCCGCTGATAGAGAACCGGATGGCACCAGGCGAGATTTGAACCCGTCAGGATGACGAGATCGGCGAGCTCCAGATCCTCGTAGGTGCCGGGCACGGTATCGGAACCGAAGGCGCGGCGGTGACCGGCGACAGACGACGACATGCAGAGACGGGAATTGGTGTCGATATTGCCCGAACCGATAAAGCCTTTCATCAGCTTGTTGGCGACGTAGTAGTCCTCGGTCAGCAGCTGGCCGGAAACGTAGAAGGCGACGGCATCGGGGCCGTGTTCGGCGACGGCATCGGAGAATTTGGAGGCGACGAGGTCGAGGGCGGTATTCCAGTCCGACCGTTCTCGACCGATCTCAGGATAAAGCAGGCGGCCGTCGAGATCGATGGTTTCGGCGAGCGCCGAGCCTTTGGAGCAGAGGCGGCCGAAATTGGCGGGATGATCGGGGTCGCCTTTGACGGAGACTGTGCCGTTGTCGTCGAGTTTTGCGATGACGCCGCAGCCGACGCCGCAATAGGGGCAGGTGGTTTTGGTCTCAGTGGGCATGGGGCTGCCCTCTCAGGTGCTGGCGGGTGTGGTTACCCCCCTCTGTCCTGCCGGACATCTCCCCCTCAAGGGGGGAGATTGGCTGGGCGCGACCGATCGTTCTACCTTCAATTGTTTGGCGAGACGCCAACCGCGAGTCGACCTCCCCCCTTGAGGGGGAGATGCCCGGCAGGGCAGAGGGGGATGTTCTCTCCACCATCAGCCGCTCACTCCGCCGCCATCATCAAACTCTCGAACGCGATAAACAGCGCCCCATCCTCGTTTCTGACAGGGATCGTCCGCACCGCTCCATCATCCGCCCCGAGCGCCTTGCCCGTTTCCAGCGAGATCACCCAGTTGTGCAGCGGGCAGGTGACGGCTTTGCCATGGACGATACCCTGCGAGAGCGGCCCACCCTTGTGCGGGCAGTGATCCTCGATCGCTAAGACCTCGTTCTCCGCCGTCCTGAAAACGGCGATCTTGCCTTGGGGCGTCTTCACGCAACGCGCGCCGCGCAGCGGGATGTCGGATATGTGGCCGATCGAAATCCAGTTCATATCCATTTCCTCACTCCGCCGCTTCGCTAAAGCCGACAGTCGCCATCGGCTTGAACTCGTGCTTGTCCTTGCCGGAGACCCGCTCCGACCAGGGATCGACCTGGGCGAATGTCTGCGAGAAGACGAAGCGCTCGTAATATCCGCGGCGCTTGTCGTGATCGGTCATGATCTGGCGGCGGATTTCGTCGAGGCCGATACGCTTTGCCCATTTGTAGATGCGCTCGAGATAGCGGCCCTGCTCACGATACATCTGCGTCAGCGCCACGATATGCTCCAGCGCCTCATCCTCGGTTTTCACCAGGCCGAGCACCTCCGTGCCCTTGATGTCGAGGCCCGCGGCGCCGGCGAAGTGGATCTCGAAACCGGAATCGACGCAGATGACGCCGATATCCTTGCAGGTCGCCTCCGCGCAGTTGCGCGGACACCCGGAGACGGCGAGCTTCAATTTTGCCGGTGTCCAGGAACCCCACATGAATTTCTCGATGCGGATGCCGAGGCCTGTCGAATCCTGGGTGCCGAAGCGGCACCAGTCGGATCCGACGCAGGTCTTCACGGTCCGAAGCCCCTTCGCATAGGCTTGACCGGAAATGAAACCCGCCTTGCCGAGATCGGCCCAGACCGCCGGCAGGTCTTCCTTTTCGATCCCCAGAAGGTCGATCCGCTGGCCGCCGGTGACTTTCACCATCGGGATCTCGAACTTGTCGACGACATCGGCGATGGCGCGCAATTCGCTGGCGTTGGTCACACCACCCCACATGCGCGGCACGACGGAGTAAGTGCCATCCTTCTGGATGTTGGCGTGGACGCGCTCGTTGATGAAACGCGACTGGTAGTCGTCGGCATACTCATCCGGCCAGTCGGCGACGAGATAATAGTTCAGCGCCGGGCGGCATTTGGCGCAGCCGCAGGACGTCTTCCATTCCAGTTCCTGCATGACGGCGGGGATCGTTTTCAGCTTCTTCGCCTTGATCAGGCGGCGGACGTCGTCATGGCCGAGCTCGGTGCAGGTGCACATCGGCTGAACCGCCTTGGCGCTATAGGCGTCGCCGAGCGTCAGCGACATCAGCTGTTCGACAAGCCCGGTGCAGGAGCCGCACGAGGCTGACGCCTTCGTATGCGCACGGACATCATCGAGCGATGTCAGACCCTTGGAGGTGATTGCCGACGTGATTTTTCCCTTGCAAACGCCGTTGCAGCCGCAGATTTCCGCATCATCCGGCAAGGCTGCAACGGCCGCCATAGGGTCCAGCGGCGACCCTCCCTGGTAGGCTTGGCCGAAGATCAGCGTATCGCGCATCTGCGAAATATCGGTCGCCTTCTTCTTCAGGTCGTTGAACCAGGCGCCGTCGGCGGTTTCGCCGTAGAGCACCGTGCCGATGATGCGGTTTTCCTTGATGACGAGCCGCTTGTAGATGCCGGCTGTCGCGTCGCGGAGAACGATCTCTTCGCGATCGTCGCCATCGGCAAAATCGCCAAGCGAGAAGAGCTCGATGCCGGTGACCTTCAGCTTGGTCGGCGTGTCGGAGTGGATGAAGGCGGGTTTGGTATCACCGGCCAGATGCGCGGCGGCAATGCGGGCCATTTCGTAGAGCGGCGCGACCAGTCCATAGACCATGCCGCCGACTTCGGCGCATTCGCCGAGTGAGAAAATGCTGCCATCGGACGTCTGCATGCCGTCATCGACGACAATGCCGCGATTGACGGCCAGCCCGGCTTCCTTCGCCAGACCGGCATTCGGCCGGATGCCGACGGCCATGACGACGAGGGTGGCGGGAATGATCCTGCCATCATCGAGCTCGATGCCCTCGACCTTGCCGTTGCCGATAATCGCCTTGGTATTGGCCTTGCAGATCACCTTGATGCCGCGTTCCTCGATCGCCTTCTGCAGGAGATAGCCGGCGGCGGGATCGAGCTGGCGCTCCATCAGGGTCGGGTTCACGTGCAGCACGGTGACATCCATGCCGCGCAGGCTGAGACCTGCGGCCGCTTCGAGGCCGAGCAGGCCGCCGCCGATGACGACAGCCTTGGCGCGCGACTGTGCTGCAAGCAACATGGCCTGCACATCGTCCAGATCGCGATAGGTGATGACCCCCGGCAGATCCTTGCCCGGAACCGGAATGATGAAAGGCACCGAGCCGGTGGCAATCACCAGCTTGTCGTAGCTTTCGGTGACGCCGTGATCCGACGTGACGGTCTTCGCCGTCCGGTCGATCGCGACGATCTTGTGGCCCTTGTAGAGCGTGATGCCGTGATCGATGTACCAGCCGTCGCCGTGGATGACGATCTGGTCGTAGGTCTTCTCACCGGAGAGAACCGGCGACAGCATGATTCGGTCGTAGTTGACGCGCGGTTCGGCGTTGAAGATCGTGACCTGATAACGGCCGGGTGCCTGTTCGAAGAGATGCTCCAGCATGCGCCCGGGCGCCATGCCATTGCCGATGATGACGAGTTTCTCGGTCATGGGGTCACTCCGCAGCTTCGACGAAGCGGTGACGTTCGTAGAGGAACTTCAGCACGGCCTCGCGGCATTTGAGATAGGTTCGGTCGGAAGCCAGCTCGATGCGGCCCCGCGGCCGCGGGATCGGAACGTCGAGGACTTCGCCGATCCGGGCAGCAGGGCCATTGGTCATCATCACGATCCGGTCGGACAGCAGTACCGCTTCGTCGACGTCGTGGGTGATCATCACCATGGTGTTGCCAAGCCGCTGATGAATTTCCATCACCGCATCCTGCAGATGGGCGCGGGTCAGTGCGTCGAGCGCGCCAAAAGGCTCGTCGAGCAGCAGGATCTTCGGCTCCATTGCCAGCGCGCGTGCTATGCCGACACGCTGCTTCATGCCGCCCGAGATTTCCGAAGGTCGCTTGTCTCTGGCATGCGCCATTTGCACCAGGTCGAGATTGGCCATGACCCAGTCATGGCGCTCGGCCTTCGTCTTGGTGCCACCGAAGACCTTGGAGACGGCGAGATTGACGTTGTCATAGACCGACAGCCAAGGCAGCAGCGAATGGTTCTGGAACACCACGGCGCGTTCCGGCCCCGGTGCATTCACCTCCCGGTTTTCAAGCAAAACTGCGCCTGAAGACACCGGCGTCAGCCCGGCAATCAGGTTGAGCAGCGTGGACTTGCCGCAGCCGGAATGGCCGATGATCGAAACGAACTCGCCCTTGGCGATCGTCAGGTTGATCCCCTTCAGGACTTCGGCGCGCGTGCCACCGCGATCGAAATGCTTGTCGATATGATCGAGTTTCAAATAGGCAGTCATCTGAGTATCCCTTGTTGTGGACGCAATTCCGGACCGAAAACCGGTTCCCCTTTTTCCTGGAATTGCTGCTCCTCAGTTTGCGCCGCGGGTGATCAGCCTTCCGGCTGCCGCAACGAGCTTGTCGAGGGCGAAGCCGACGACGCCGATATAGGCGAGCGCGACGATGATGTCGGGCAGGCGCGACGAGTTCCACGCATCCCAGATGAAGAAGCCGATACCGACGCCGCCGGTCAGCATTTCGGCCGCGACGATGGCGAGCCAGGACAGGCCGACGCCGATCCTAAGGCCGGTGAAGATGTAGGGGGCGGCAGATGGCAGCATGATCTTGAAGAAGAATTCGATCTGGTTGAGCCGCAGCACCTCGGCGACGTTGCGATAATCCTGCGGAATGTTGCGTACGCCGACGGCGGTATTGATGATCACGGGCCAGATCGAGGTGATGAAGATCACGAAGATTGCCGATGGATTGCTGTCCTGGAAGGCAGCCAGCGACAGCGGCAGCCAGGCGAGCGGCGGAACGGTGCGCAGCACCTGGAAGATCGGGTCGAGCCCGCGCATCGCCCAGACCGACTGGCCGATGATGGCGCCGATGACGATGCCGCCGATGGCCGCCAGGCCGAAGCCATAGGCAACGCGCTGCAGCGAAATCAGTACGCGCCAGCCGAGGCCGATATCCTGCGAGCCGTAGTTGAAGAACGGGTAGGCGATCAGATCATAGCTTTCCTGCCAGACCTGATGCGGCGAAGGGAGCGAGGCGGTCGGCGACGAACAGAGAACCTGCCAGACGCCGAGGATGATGAAGAGCACGATCATCGGCGGCAGGACATTGCGTACGATGGCCGCACCGAGACTGCCGAGATTGAAACGCCGCACCGGCGGCTTGGTCAGATGCACCACTTTCGCGGCTTTCGATGAGGCCGGGACCGGCGTGATCGGTTCGTTCTTTGCGAGGGCTGACATGCGATCGCTCCTTGAGAATGAAAAGGCCGGCGCGCCCGTCACGCGCCGGAGGCGGGGAACTAGGACGCGGCCTTGATGGCGAGGCTATCGAGGTAGGCGGATGGGTTTTCGGGATCGAAGACCTTGCCGTCGAAGAAGGTCTCCTTGCCTCGCGATGCCGAGGCCGGAATATCCGCGGCGGCAACGCCGAGATCCTTGGCAGCCTCGCGCCAGATGTCCTCGCGGTTCACCTGATCGACTAGCGTCTTGATATCCGTATCCGGCGCGAACTTACCCCAGCGGATGTTCTCGGAAATGAACCAGCTGTCATGGCTCTTGAAGGGGTAGGAAACGCCGCCGGCCCAGAACTTCATGTAGAGATCCGTGCCGTGCTCGACGCGGCCATTGCCGTAGTTGATGTCGCCCTTGAGGCGCCCGAGCACATCCTTCGGCGGCACGTTGAACCATTGCCGCTTTCCAAGGATCGCCGACATTTCCTCCTTGTTGTCCATGCTGTCGCACCATTGCTGGGCCTCCATCACCGCCATTAGCAAGGCCTTGGCGGCGTTCGGATTTTTCTCGATCCAGTCGGCGCGCATGCCGAGCGCCTTTTCAGGGTGGTGCTTCCAGAGTTCGCCGGTGGTCGCCGCTGTGAAGCCGATGCCCTGGTTGACGAGCTGCTCGTTCCAGGGCTCGCCGACACAGAAGACGTCCATGTTGCCGACCTTCATGTTGGCCACCATCTGCGGTGGCGGAACGACGATGGTCGAGACATCCTTGTCGGGATCGATCCCGCCTGCGGCCAGCCAGTACCGGACCCAGAGATCATGCGTGCCGCCCGGGAAGGTCATCGCAACCTTGACCTCACCGCCGCCGGCCTTCTTCTTCTCGAAGGCCGCTTTCAGCTTCGAGGCGTCAAGCCCGACGCCGGTACTGGCATATTCCTTGGCGACGGAAATGCCCTGGCTGTCGTAGTTGAGGCGCGCGAGCAGAGCCATCCGCACTGGCTGGTTGTTCTGAGTCACCTTGCCGGTGTGCATGAGATAAGGCAGCGGCGAGAGGATATGCGCGCCATCGATGCCGTTCGCGGCGCCACCGAGGACGAGATTGTCGCGCGTGGCACCCCATGACGCCTGCTTGGCGACGTCGACATCAGGCATTCCGTGCTTTTCGAAGAGACCCTTTTCCTTGGCCACGATCAAGGGAGCTGCATCCGTCAGCGCGATGAAGCCGAGCTTGGCGCCGGATACTTCCGGTCCTGCCGATGCAGCGAAAGCGCCGGATGGGAAGGCGGAACGGACTGCGCCGATGAGAGCAGCGGTGGCGGTTATCTTCAGGACGTTGCGGCGGCCGATGCTGCCGGAGAAGATCTTGGTCATGCGCAGTCCCCTTGCTGTCGAGTGGTTGCCGGATTTTGGGCATAAAAAAAACGCCGCTCGGAGATTGCGTCTGCGGGAAGGGAGCGTCCCGGACTGCAAAAACCTTGCGACGTCGATGTCTGTTGCGAACGCCTATGGCGCGCTCGTCTGCCTGGATCGCCGTTGATCCGGGCACTACTAGCCTTGCAAAGGGCGTGCCAATTTCAAAAGCGGCTATTCAAGTATCTGGAAAGGTTGCGACTTTTAGCCAGAAAGGGCGGTCTGCTTCAAATTGAGCAGCGCTGACAACTGCGTATCTTTTATGCGAATGCTCTCAACAAGGCGCGCCCGGCTGCCATCGATTTGTGCAGCGCAGTAGAGCTTACGCCTCTGTGGGCTCGCGGATGAGGATGGATGCGCTCTTGACCGGAAAGCCGTTGATATAGCCCGCGAAGTCGCCCGGATCGAAGATCCGGCCGTCCATGAAGCGGTCGCCATCGCGCTCACCCTCGATCCGGACATCGGCGTCAACAGGTGTGCAGTCATCACCGAGCGCCGCACGGTAAAGGTCGGGCCGGTAGGCGGAAGCGGCGGCGCGTGCCAGCGTCAGGCTTGGTTCCGCCTGGCCCCAGCGCACCATCTGGCTATAAATCCAGAGCGCCTGGCTGGGCCGCGGATAATTGGCGTGACCGGCGTGGAACTGGAAGTAGTTTTCGATGACGCGGCGGTTGCCTTTGGCATCGAGGCTGAATTCGCCGGCAAGAACGTGGCGGATGATCTCGACCGGGGCGGCGATATAGCGAGCGTCAGCCAGTGCTTCCGCCAGCACATCGTGATTGGCGGGGTCGTCGCACCAGCGGGCCGCGCCATCCAGCGCCACGATCAGCCGTGACACGGTTTCCGGGTGGCTCTCGGCCCAATCCGGCCGCATGCCGATCACTTTTTCCGGCGCCGAAGGCCAGATATCCTGCTTGGCGGCGACGATACGGCCGACGCCGCGTTCGGAGGCCACCATGTTCCACGGTGCGCCAACGCAGAAACCGTCGATGCCGCCGGCTGCCAGCGCGTCGGAGGTCAGCGGCGGCGGGACGACCACCAGCTTCACGTCCTTGTCCGGGTCGATGCCGCCGGCTGCCAGCCAGTAGCGGAATTCGTAATTGTGCGACGAAAAGGGATAGGTCATCCCAAGGGTCGGCATGGCTTCGCCGCGCGCACGCATATCGGCAAGAACGGCCGCAAGCGCGTTGGCATTGTCGAGCGCGCTGGCGGTCTCGGAAATGCCTGCCGTCTGCTGCATGCGCTCGAACAGGCGCGTGGAGAGTGTGATCGCATTGCCGCCGCGCCCGAGCGAGAAGGGCGTGATTGCCGGGGACGGATTGGAGCCGAGGCCGAGCATGGCTGCGACCGGCATCGGCGACAGCATATGGGCAATGTCGAACTGGCGGAACGCCAGCCGGTCGCGCACATTGGCCCAGGAGACATCCTTGACCAGATCGAGCGTCAGCCCTTCCTTCTTGGCAAAGCCGAATTCCGCGGCGGCGATCAAGACCGAAGCATCGACCAGCGGAATGAAGCCTGCGCGCAGGGCTTTTGGTCCTTCGCCGGTCAAAAGTGCGGGAGATGCGGCGCGGCCGTCGCCGCTGCTGATTTTCGTCAAGACATTCACTCCAGCGTCCTCCGGGCGCCCATCGCGTCGAAGAGCGGGCTCACATCAATAGCCCGGCCGCAGTCACGACGCTCTGCGCGATTTCAGACATTTTCTTCTTTTCGTTCATCGCCGTCTGGCGCAGCAACGCAAAGGCTTCCTCTTCGGACAGGCCACGCATCCGCATCATGATGCCCTTGGCCCGCTCGACGACTTTGCGCTCCTCAAGGGCTGATTTGGCATCGGCAAGCTCGCGTTGCAAGCGGCTGAAGGCATTGAAGCGGCTGACGGCCATGTCGAGGATCGGCTTGACGCGCTCCTTCTTCAGTCCGTCGACCACATAGGCCGAGACGCCGGCATCGACGGCAGCCTCGATCGAGGCGCTATCGGACCGATCGACGAACATGGCGATCGGGCGGCTGACCGAGCGCGTCAGCTGAAACAGATGTTCCATCATGTCGCGGTTCGGATTTTCGATATCGATGATGATGACATCAGGCTTTAGCGTTTCGATAATGCGCGCCACGCCCTGGACCTCGTGAATGACGGTGACGCGCAGATGCCCGGCTTCGCGCAATCCTTCTTCGATGATCGAAGCACGGATCGCGGTTTCGTCGATGACAAGGATCGTCAGGTCGAGGTGGTTCATGCGTCAGTTATGACGCAGTGCAGCAAGACTCGCAAGATAACGGCTATAAATTTGGGCAAGGAACATCTGTGGATAAAAAATAGGCGTTCCCTATTGGCGTCAGTCCCGCCTCAATCCCTGTTCATCGAACAGCCTGATATCCTCCGGCGAAGCCCGCAAGGCGACCTCGGCGCCGACGTCGATCGGCACGGCCGAACGGTACTCTGCCGTCAGAGGCTGGCCATCCGGCAGCTGGCAGTAGACATATTGCGTCCCGCCGAGATATTCGGAGAAATCGACCGTGGCGCGCAAGGTGCCCGCGGTTGCAAGGGTGAGATGCTCTGGGCGAATGCCGAGCGTCACCTTGGCACCGGTCGAAAGACCATCGCCGGAGATCGGCGACTGTATGGTCTGGCCACCGGCGGCGATAAGGCCACCGCCGCGCCATTCGGCGTTCAGCAGGTTCATGCGCGGCGAGCCGATGAAACCGGCAACGAAGACATTGGCCGGCCTTTCGTAGACTTCGCGCGGTGTTCCGCTCTGCTCGACGCGGCCATCGCGCAGCACGACGATCTTGTCGGCCAGCGTCATCGCCTCGGTCTGATCATGGGTCACATAGATCATCGTGTTGCCGAGTTCCCGGTGCAGCCTCGCAATCTCTATGCGCATGGAGACGCGCAGTTCTGCATCGAGGTTCGACAAGGGCTCGTCGAACAGGAAGACGTCGGGCTTGCGGACGATGGCCCGCCCGATCGCGACGCGCTGCCGCTGGCCGCCGGAAAGCTGGCCGGGGCGGCGGTCGAGAAGATGGTCGATCTTCAGGATCGCCGACGCCGCCTTGACGCGGGCATCTATCTCCGGAGTTTGTGTCCGCGCCATCTTCAGCCCGAAAGCCAGATTGTCGCGCACGCTCATATGCGGATAGAGCGCATAGGACTGAAAGACCATGGCGATGCCGCGGTCGGAGGGATCGAGATCGGTGACATTGCGCCCCTTGATTTCGATCTCGCCATCGGTGACATCTTCCAGCCCGGCAATCATCCGCAGGAGCGTGGACTTGCCGCAGCCGGACGGACCGACGAAGACCACGAAGGATCCCTCCGCGATCGTCAGGTCGACGCCATGGATGACGTCGAGACTGCCGAAGCTCTTGCGAATGCCTGAGAGCACCACTCCTGTATCAGGCATCTTATTCACCACGGGCCTCGCCAGCGCGAACCCAGACCAGCATCTCACCCGGTTCGCGGTTATCCCACAGAGGATAAGGAACGAAGCGCGCCGTTGCGGGCTTCGCTGAAGGCGGCGCTGTCCGGTAGAGATCGGCACCCCAGTCCGACGCGTCGCGGCTTACCGGCAGATCGAGCGCGACGGCGCCACGCAATCCGGCGATTTCCGAGACCTTTGCCTTCGACGGATCGGCGGAAAGCGAAATGCCGTTCAGCCCGGCGCCGTTATCAGTCTCCTCGACGCAATAGACCAGCGGCCCGCGCATCAGCGCCGTCCGTCCTGCATCCTGGCGCACGCGCGGATTGGCGAAAAGCTTACGGGCTTCAAGGGGAATGACGAGATCCACCTTGTCGCCGTTCTTCCATTCCCGATCGATGCGAGCGTAACCGTCCACGACGACGGATTCGAGCGCGATGCTTTCTCCATTGACGGAAAGCGTCGAGGCATCAGCCCATTCCGGGATACGCAACGAGATGGCAAAGCGGGCAGGGCGGTCGAGATCTAGGTCGAAATGGATCGCGCCGTCCCATGGGTAGCGCGTCGTCTGCGAAAGCTCGGCCTTGGCACCCGAAACCTCGAAACGCGCTTTGCTTTCTCCATAGAGATGCACGGCAATCTCATCTTCGGCGACCGCATACATATAGGAGCCGACAGATGCCAGAAGCCGGGCGATGTTCGGCGGGCAGCAGGGGCAATGATGCCAGATCCAGCGGTGATGCTTGCCCGAGCTTTCGAGCGGGTTTTCATAGAAAAAGGTCTTGCCGTCGAGCGAAAGGCCCGCCATCGCGCCGTTATAAAGCGCCTGCTCCATGATATCGGCATAGCGGCGGTTCGGACCGCGGCCGAGCATGCGGTTGGCCCAGAAGACCAGGCCGACAGAGGCGCAGGTCTCGGCATAGGCGCTCTCGTTCGGCAGGTCGTAATAGTCGGTGAAGCCTTCGTTGGACGCGGCCGGTCCGATGCCGCCGGTGACATACATCTGCTTGGTCGTCAGGTCGTCCCAGAGCGTCTCGAGCGCCGAGGTCAGCGTATCGTCGTTATACTCGGTGGCGATATCGGCCATGCCGGCATAGAGATACATGGCGCGCACGGCATGGCCGACGACCTTCTTCTGCTCGCGCACAGGCAGATGCGCCTGGCCATATTCATAGGTCTTCTGGTGGAAATCGGCGGCACTGCGGCCATCGCGGGTCGCTTCGTCGGTGAAGAAATGCGGTTCTGCGCCGCGCTCGTCGATGAAGAACTTCGAGAGGTCGAGATATTTCTTCTCGCCGGTCACGCGGGCAAGCTTCACCAGCGCCAACTCCACTTCCTCATGACCGCAATAGCCCGGAAGCTTGCCCGGGCCATGGCCAAAGACGGTGATCAGGTAATCGGCATAACGGCACATGATATCGAGCAGCTTGCGCTTGCCTGTTGCTTGATAATAGGCGACCGCACCTTCGATAAGGTGTCCGGCGCAATAGAGCTCGTGATGGTCGCGAAGGTTCGTCCAGCGGCGGCCGGGCTGCACGCGCTGGAACCAGGCGTTCAAGTAGCCGTCCTTGTCCTGCAGCTTCTCGTACATGTCGATGATCTCATCGACGCGGGCCTCCAGCTTTGGATTGGCGCGGCGGTAGAGCGAATAGGCCACTGTTTCAATCGACTTGCCGAGATCGCTGTCCCAGAACATCTGCGTCGACCCGCCCCATGGACCGATCGGGATGACGACGCCGGGGCTTGGCTGGTTGACGTCGATCGCCTGGATCATCCCGGCCTCGACGCAGCGGTCGAGCAGCGTTTCGGCTGTTGAATCGCAGATCGCATCCTGGCGGTCGCCGAACAGGCCGGCGAGCTCGACGCTCGGCACGGGCAGGGGACGGAACTGGCGGTCTCTCTTCAGCTTGTTCATGGCTTCATCCATTTCGTTGAAAGATCATCATTTCACCGCGCCGGCCATCAGCCCGCGCATGTAGTAGCGTTGCAGAAGCAGGAAGACGATCAGGCAGGGGATCGTCATGACGACGACACCGGCCTGGACCGCGCCCCAGTTGATGGCGCCGAGGCGCCCGGCGCGCACCGCCGTCATCAGGACGGGCAGCGTGTATTTCTCGTTGCTGGAGAGCAGCACGAGAGCGGCAAGGAACTCGTTCCAGGCATTCAGGAAGGCAAAGATCGCAACGGTCGCGACGCCCGGCAGCACCAGCGGAAGGAGCACGCGGATCAGCAGTTTCAAATCGCGCGCACCGTCGATCCGCGCCGCCTCCTCGATCTCCTTCGGCACGGCGTCGAAGGCATTGCGCATCATGAAGACCGAGAAGGGCAGCTGCAGCGTCACATAGACGAGCGTCAGCCCAAGCAGCGAATTGTTGAGGCCGAGCTTGGCGAGAATGATGAAGAGTGGCGTCAGGATCGACTGGAACGGGATCATCAGCGTGGCGATGATCAGCACGAAGAGCGCGTTCTTCAGCGGGAAGCGGTAGCGCGAGAAACCGTATCCGGCCAGCAGGCTGACGGCGACCGTCAGCACCACCGTTGCCAGCGACACGAACAGCGAATTGATCATGTGCTGCCAGATGCCGGCGCCGAACGTATCGAGCAGCGCATATGCATCGAAGCTGACGCCGGTCGTCGGCCATGGCGGCAGGGGCGGGAGGCTGGCCTCGGTGCCATGCCGGAAAGACGAGAGCAGGGCGATCACGAAGGGCGCCAGGAAGAACACCGAAATGGCGATCCCCGCGACATGATAGGCCGATTGCGAGCGGAAGCGCTTGCGGGCGCGGCGTTGACTGGAGGAAGTCATCAGCGTTCCTCCCCGACACGCAGCAGCCAGAGCTGGACGATGGAGATCGCCACTAGGATCGCCAGAAGCGCGATCGACAAGGCGGCGCCATAGCCGAGATTGAAGGACACGAAAGACTGGTTGAAGATGTAGTAGACGACCGAGATCATTTTGTTCTGAGGCCCGCCCGAGGTCATGATGTAGAACTGGTCGAAGGCAAGGATCGAGCCGGTGACCGAGACGATCAGCGCCAGCGCAATGGTCTTGCGCATCAGCGGCAGGGTGAGATGGCGGAAGCGCTGCCAGCGCCCGGCGCCGTCGATGCGGGCGGCTTCGGTGAGTTCCGTGGGAATGGCCTGCAGGCCGGTCAGCAGGATGATCATCGTGAAACCGGCGATCTTCCAGACCACCATGACGACGATGGTCGCAAAGGCGGTGTCGAAGCTCGCCATGATATTGGGGCTGCGCTCGACGAGACCGAGCGCGCGCAGCGCCGGACCGAAGAAGCCGCTATCGACATTCGCAAGCCACACCCAGAGCAGCGAGGCCGTGGCGAGACCGACGACAACGGGCAGGAAGATGATCGTCCTGTAGGTGCTGACGAAGCGCCGCTCCTTCTCGACGAAGATCGCCAGCGGGAAGGCGACGGCGAAGATCGCGATGGTGACGATGACGGTGTAATAGGCGGTGAAATTCAGCGCCGCCATGAAGCGGCTGTCGTTGAACATGCGGGTATAATTGGCAAAGCCGATCCAGCGCTGCGCGCCCATCAGCGGCCAGTTGTGCAGGCTCATCCAGCCTGTAAAGAGCACCGGCATCACGAAAAAGACGATGACCAGCGCCATGGCCGGCGCGATGTAGAAAAGTCCGCGCCATTGCGATCTGCGCCGCCGCTTGCGACCGGCGAACTGGCGCTGGGGACCTGAAACGGTCATCGAAACGCTCCGCATCTTTCATTGCTGCATCAGGGATGGATCGGCCGGAGAGCTGCCACCGCTCCCCGGCCGCGGCCGGGAGAGACTTATTGGCCGCTGTCTATGATCGACTGCATTTCGGACTGGGCGTTCGAGAACGCACCATCGACATCGTCGCCAAAGATTGCTGCGTTGGTGAACGTTGCCCAGGGGCCGTTGGCGCTGTTAATCAGGTCGTTGAACTGCAGCGTGTAGGGCGTTTTGGCGACGGCGATCGCCTTCAGGCCGACTTCCATGCGCGGGTCGAGCCCGGCAAGGACCTCATCGGCGATATCGCCGCGGGTCGGCAGGCTGCCATACTTGGCCATCACTTTCTGGCCGTCCATCGAGTAGATATATTCGATGAACTCCTTCACCGCGTCGATCTTCTTCGTGCCCTTGGTGATAACGAAGTTATCGCCACCGGCAAAGGACGAGGGCTTGCCATCGACGCCGGGGATCAGCGTCACGCCGAAATTGATATCCGGATGGCTGGTGACCAGTGTGCCGATGGCAAAGGCGCCGAGCGACTGCTGGCCGATCTTGCCGTTGGTGAAGCTCAGGAAGTTCGAGCCGTTATCGCTGGCAGCGCCCGCCGGAACGAGATCCTTTTTGACCATGTCGCGATAGAAGCCGACAGCCTTGCGCATCTGCGGCGTGTCGAGCGTCGCAGTCTTGCCGTCGGCCGAAAGGATATCGGCACCACCGCCCCAGACGAGCGGTGTGAAGGTGAAGATCATGCAGCCGCCGCAGCCGCCGCCCGAGAAGTAGAAGCCATAGGTATCGTCACCGAGCTTGCGGATCTTCTCGGCATTGGCCTCAATTTCCTCCCACGTGGCGGGCGCCTTTTCAGGGTCAAGTCCAGCCTTCTTGTAGAGGTCCTTGTTCCAGGCGAAGACCGAGGTCTCGACCGAAAGCGGCAAGCCGTAGATCTTGTCCTGATAGGTGCCGAGACGGACATGCGATGGCGACAGCGAGTTGAAATAGGGTAGCTTCTTTGCCCAGTCCGTCAGGTCCTCCAGCTGGCCCGCGGCGGCGAAGGCCGGCGTATAGATCAGGTCCATCGACAGCGCATCGGGCGCCTGTCCGCCGGCGATCGCCGTTGCATATTTCTGCACCAGCTCGCTGAACGGCACTTCGGTCGCGACGACCTGGTTTTCGTGGCTGGAATTATAGGCTTCGACGACCTTCTTGAAGGCGTCGCCGATACCCGAGCGAACCCACATTTCGATCTTTTCGGCAGCCGAGGCTGTCGATACGAGGCTAAGGGTGGCAAGGCTCGTTGCCACCAACAGACGCTTCATCATGGCACTCCTCCCAATAGGGCGCGTCTCCTTCGCGCCGTTTCTAAATCCCGAGGGCGTCGCCCCCGCATGTCTGCCGCACCACGAGGCGGCACGGCAATTTCCGGATGCCGGGCTCCACCGGCCGTCCTTCGGCAAGCGCCAGAACCGTCAACCCGGCCTGACGCCCCAGTTCCCGCAGCTCCATGTCCACTGTTGTCAGCGGTGGACGGGTCTGGGCGGCGACAATCTCCCAATTGTCGAAGCCGACCACCGAAACATCCTGCGGCACCTTGATGCCGCGCTCGCGCAACGCATCGATGACGCCGCGGGCAATCTGGTCGTTGCCGCAGAAGATGCCGTCCGGCTTTTCGCCCCCGGCACTCCAGAGCCTTGCGACCGCGTCGTGCCCCCAGCTTTCCGACCAGACGCCAAACATGACGGGCCGCTCGCTGCCGGCAGCCTCGCGAAATGCGTTGGCCCGTTCGCGCACCGAGAAGAAATCCTCCGGCCCGGTGATATGCACGAGCCGCCGCCGCCCAAGCTTCGCCAGCCATTCGGCGGCAAGCCGTGCACCATGCGCGTCGTCGGAACGGAACGTGACGCTATCAGGTGCCCCTTCGGTGAAGGCGTAGACGACAGGCACATGCAAATTCGACAGATCGACGGGTAACCGTCTATCCAGACGCTTTCCTGTGGCAATGATGCCATCCACCTGCTTGTCGAGCATCGCATCCACATGGATCTGCGCGAGTGCCGGGTCATCCTCGATGGCGCAGAGGAAGACCGAAACACCATGATCGACCAGCGCCTCGGAAATCCCCGCCATGACAGGCAGGGTGAAACGGCCATATGTATCGTTGGTCAGAAGACCGATCGTGAAGCTGCGCTTGCTGAGCAGACCGCGCGCCAGAGCATTCGGCCGGAAGCCGATCTCGGCAGCAATGCGCTTGACCCGCTCACGCGTCTCGGCACCCATCCGGCCGGTATCGTTCAACGCCTTTGACGCCGTCGAGATACTGACGCCCGCAGCCGCCGCCACGTCGTGAATGGTAATCCGCCCGCGCTTTCCGCCCGCGATATCCAGTGTCGTCCTCCCACAGTTCGATCGTGAGAAAACCTTTTACCAAGTCGACTGTCAAGTGAGAAAAGGTTTTCTCACAGCTGATAGCTATCTTGCTTCGATCGCGGTTATGAATAGCGGTGAGCGAGGATGGCTATCGCGCCCTCGATGGGAGAGGTGGGATGCTGAAACGTCATTGGAAGCAGCGCTTCCATTCACGTGAGACCTTGCAGAATGCTCGGGCGGTAGTAATATTTACCACCGATGTTGGAGAAACAGCCGATGGCCAATGTTGAAAAGATCAGTGTTTCCATGACGCCGCAGCAGGCCGATCTGCTTCGCGATGCGGTAAGCAGCGGCGCCTACGCGAGCAATAGCGAAGTGATCCGCGAGGCTTTGCGGGACTGGACCGCCAAATGGGAGAACCGCAAAGGCGACATCGAGCGCCTACGCCGCGCTTGGGAAGAAGGCAAGGCGAGCGGAGAGCCGGTTGCCGCTGATTTCGAGAGCATTCGAATGCAGGCGCGTAAAGCATTGGACACAGCGCGCAACAATGGCCGCTAAGCTAGTCTGGCTACCGAAGGCTCTGACGGATGTGCACGACACCTACGTGCAAATCGGCCTCGACAATCCTGCCGCTGCCGAGCGCTTCTTCGATCGGTTTGAGCAAAAGGCACAGCTCCTGGCAGGCCAGCCACGCATGGGAGTGCGCCGCCCTGAGATCAGTGCAACCACGCGAATGCTTGTCGAAGCGCCATTTGTGATTCTCTACGAGACCATTCCTGACGATGATGAGGCACCGGTCGAAACCATTCAGATCGTCCGTGTCATAGACGGTCGTCGCGATCTCGAAAAGCTGCCGATTTGACCCAGGCAACATCACACCAGCTCGCCGGCACCTGCTTGGCATCTCGCTTGTTTGGCTAATAAAGCATCAGTTTACGAAGTTTCGGCAGCGATCCTTAATATCTGAGGGGTACAGCATATCGGATGATGGTGCTGTGTGGGGATCCGTCGTCTGCGATGAGAGAGAGACTTTACTATGTGGATCGTCTGAGGGTTTTCGCCTTTGGCCTGCTGATCCTCTATCATTCCGCGGCCGCATTTTTCCCCGACATGGGCTGGCTGCTGCATAGCGAGAATACGAGCCGCGGCCTGTCGCTCATCATGGATTTTCCGCGCGCCTGGCGTCTTGCGCTGCTGTTCTTCATATCCGGCATGGGCGTCGCCTTTACCTTCAAGCCGGAGCACGGGCTGACCTTCATTTACCGGCGCACCCTGCGCCTGCTCATCCCGCTGCTCTTTGCCATGGCTGTCATCGTCGTGCCGCAGGTCTGGTACGAGCGGATGTATGAGAACGGCTATACCGGTTCGTTCCTGGAATTCTGGCTGACGCGCTATTTCACCGAGGGAAAATATCCGACCGGCAATTTCACCTGGGCGCATATGTGGTTCGTCGCCTACCTGCTGGTGATGTCCGTCATCTGCTACCCGATCTTTCAGTATCTGCTGCGGCCGGGAAACCCGGTCTTTGCCTGGTTCGAGCGCACGGCCAGGACCGGCGCTATCTATCTTTTCTTCCTTCTGCCCCTTGGCCTCAACCTGGCGCTTTCGCCGATCTACCCGCGCGAGACCAACGCGCTCTATAATGACGGCGCCTGGTTTGCCGTCTGGGCCAGCTGGTTCGGCCTCGGCTTCCTGATTTCCCGCCATCACCGGACCCTGATCGGTACGCTGACTGCCCGCCGCTATGTCAGCGGCGGGATCGCGCTGGCGACGACCATCTGGCTCTATCTGGCATCTTGGACCCTTGCGCCGGAGCAGGCGATCGGCAGCTACGATGTCAACGAGACCCTGCTCTTCAAGACCAGCATCTTCCTGCTTGCCTGGAGTATGATCCTCACCCTGATAGGCTTTGCCGCGCGCTATCTCAATCAGCCGAGCGAACGCCTGGTGACGATGAACCGGCTGGTTTTCCCGCTCTATATCGTCCACCAGACGGTAACGGTTGGAGCGCTCTATTATGTCCTTCCGCTCGATCTGCCGGCGCTCCCGAGTTTCGCACTTGTCGCCGCCGCAACGGCTGCCGTGTCGATCGCCTTTGCCATTGCCGTCGATCAGTTGCCGAGCCCGCTGCGTCAACTGGTGGGGCTGACGGAAAAGCCGCGGCCGGTGCGCGAAGATAAAGCCTTGGAACGCTCGGTGCGGCGTGGATAAGCGCCTCTGGCGGGTTCCGGCGCGGGGATGGCGTCAACGCGCTTGCCTAATATTTGCGGCAAATCCTATCCTGCGTGATATCGCCGAACCGCACGGATTGCACCATGACCGTTACGCGCCCGATGCCCGAAGAAGAGGGCATTCTCAAGTTCCTGGAGATCTGCAGCAGCGTCTATTCCGACGATGCGGTATCGCAATCGATTGAGGCGCAACGGGCGCAATATGATGCGCTTTGCGCCCGCTTCAGCCCACCGATTCCAGATGGGCTGACGTTTGCCGACAGCATCATTCGGAGTGTTCCAACGCGGCGCTATCGACCGTCGAAGGTGACGACGCCGACGCTGCTCCTTTACCTGCATGGCGGCGGCTTCGTTGTCGGTTCGCTGGAAAGCCACCATGCCATTTGCGCCGAGATTGCCGAGTTCGCTGGCGCCGAACTCGTCGCTGTCGATTACCGGCTAGCCCCCGAGTACCTGTGGCCGGCGCAGACCGATGATGGTTTCGCGGTGCTTTCGGCAATTGCGCAAAGCGGACAGCGGATTGTGCTGATCGGCGATAGCGCGGGCGGCAATCTGGCCGCGGGTCTGGCCATTCGCGCAGCGCACGCGGGCGTTTCCGGCATTGCAGGCCAGGTTCTGATCTATCCGGCTCTCGGCGGCGATCTTTCCAAGGGCTCTTATATCGAGATGGCCAAAGCACCCGGGCTGACCACTGCAGATGTCGCCTATTACCGCGAGGTTCTGCAGGCGCCGCAGAACGATCCCGTTGCCGCGCCGCTGAACAGCGCCACGGTAAAGGGCCTGCCGCCCGCTTTCATCACTGCCGCCGCTTTCGATCCGCTACGCGATGACGCGCGGAACTATGCGGCACGGCTGGCAGAAGCCGGCGTCGAAGTCTGGTTCCGCGAAGAGCCGCAGATGGTGCACGCCTGGCTTCGCGCCCGCCACATGAGCGACGGAGCGCGAGCCGGATTTCGCGCCGTTTGCGAAGCGGTGCGCCGCTTCGCTTGCGGCTGAGGCTCACATCAGGTCGCGCGGAATGCGCATTTCGGCAAATACCTTCTCGAAGACCTGAACATCTCCTTCATAGGCGGTCACTACGGCGCTGATGACCCAGTCGCTCACGGTGCAGCCGATCTTTGCCGTCGAGACCGTCCGCACGAACCAATCCGGGCGGCGCATATCGCAGGTCCAGGTGGATGTGCCACTCATCGATAGCGGATCGCCGGGCGTGATCGACCACGTTTCTTCGCGCAGCTGCCGCGTCGCGAGCCCGGTATCCGGATGTTCGAATAGGCCGGTATCCTCGTGGATACGGTAGTCGGTGCGGTTGGCCGAGAGATCGCGCAGAACTTGCCGCTTTGTGACCGACGGCGCGTGCTCGATATATTTCGGAAGCGGATCGAGGTTCTCGGGCTTGGGAATGCTGATTTTCCTGTGATCGCCGAGCAACGGCAGCCCCAAACCAAGTGAAGCGATGTCGATCTCGACACCGAGATCGTCGGGTGGCGGCAGGATCATCGGCCAATAGGCCGTCGAGATCGCCAGGCGAATCCGGTGACCCTTGCGGAAGCGATAGCCGCAGGAATCCAGCTGCAGCCGGATGGACACAGTTTCACCCGGGACCAGCGGCTGTGGATCCGCATTGCCGTTACGATGGGTCAGATTGATAACGCCGAAGGCAACGCGTGTTGCGGTTCCATCGGGGTGAACATCAACGAGACGGGCGCAGAGATTGCCGGTATTGGCGTACGGACGCAGGGACAGCGTCAGCACCGGGCGGCCGAGATAGTCGTGATCCGATCCGAGCGGCATCGTGTCGAAGACAAGCGAGCCGGCATCGTCGGAGCGCTGATCCAGCGCCATCTCGGCGTCCGGTTTCAGCGTGAAATACTCGCCCGAAGACGTCCCGGTATCGAGTGGCGAGCGAAGATAGACGCTATGTTCCGGAGCCTGCGGGATCGGCATGCCCTCGGTGATCCTGCCGAATTGCTCGACATAGAAGCACTGCATTTCGGGTGCGGTCCAGACATCCTTCGCCACCCAGAAGCCGGGATCGAAATCGCGGCGTGGGGCAGGGCGGATGGCGTCGAGAAGGTAGGCGCGGGTTTGCGGCAGCTTGTCGATGCCGTTGTCCTCGCCGCGCAACCACTTGTTCCACCAGGCGATCGCCTCGCTGTGGAAATCCGTGCGTGGTTTCGGCCAGGCGAAATGTGGATATTTGTGCACCCAAGGGCCGACAAGCGCCTTGGCCTTTTCGCCGAGCCCTTCGACTGCCATCAGCGGTGTGTTGCGATACCCGTCTGCCCATCCGGCAAGCACGAGGGCCGGGACCTCGACATCGCCGAAATTCTCGGAGATCGAGCCATGCTGCCAGAATTCGTCGCGGCGCTGATGTGTCAGCCACTCTTCCATGAAGAACGGTTCGTGCTTGAGACGCTCCAGCCACATCGCCTTCCAGCGATCGCCGACCAGTTCGGGATCGGGCGAGCGGGACTGGTAGCCGAGCATTGTAGCCGCCCAGGAAAGCTGCGCCGAGAGATGGCAGCCGTTCTTGTAGTGGATATCGTCATTATAACGATCGACGGTCGAGGCGATCGAGATCACAGCTTTCAAGGCAGGTGGACGAAGGGCTGCGACCTGCAGGCTGTTGAACCCGCCCCAGGAGATACCCATCATCCCAACGGAGCCGTTCGACCACGGCTGCGCGGCGATCCAGGCGATCAGCTCGCAGGCATTAGCCAGCTCGAGCTCTGTATATTCGCCATCGATGACGCCATCGGATTCGCCGGACCCGCGGATATCGACGCGCACGCCGGCGATGCCTGCGGCTGCAAAGACCGGATAGGTCGACTCGTCGCGCAGGCAGGTTCCGTCGCGTTTGCGGTAGGGCAGGAATTCGAAGATAGCCGGAACCGGGTCGCTCTCGGCACCTTCAGGCATCCAGATGCGGGCCGCAAGCCGCGTCCCGTCCTCAAGCGTAATCCATTGGTTTTCGATGGTGGTGAAGCTGCGGTCGGTCATGCCTTTTCCTCGATGCACTCTTGTAAGACGAGGCGGCTTGCGCCGCCCCGCGCCTATTCAGTTGCCCGCACTTTCCATGCGGCGCGTGGCAAGAACCCGTTCCAGCCAGCCGATCTCCATCTCCGGCACGGATTTGAGCAGCAGGTCCGTATAATCGTCGAAGGGCGGTGACAGCGCCTTCGACTTCGGCCCGAACCTGACAAGCTTGCCACGATGCATCACCGCCACGCTATCGGCGATCGCCCGGACGATGGCGATGTCGTGGGTGATGAAGATGTAGGAAAGCTGCTCCTCCTCCTGCAGCCGCAACAGCAGCTTGAGGATGCCTTCGGCGACGAGCGGATCGAGCGCCGAGGTCGGTTCGTCGCAGAGGATGAGCTCCGGCTTTGCGGCCAGCGCCCGGGCGATCGCCACGCGCTGTTTCTGCCCACCGGAGAGTTCGGCGGGATAGCGGTCGATGAAACCGTTGCCCATTTCGATCTGGTCGAGCAGCTCCTTCACCCGCGCCGTCTTCTTGGCGCCCCGCAGCCCGTAGTAGAAGGTGAGGGGACGGCCGATGATATCACGAACCGTCTGGCGCGGGTTCATCGCCGTGTCGGCCATCTGATAGATCAGCTGGATGCGCCGGAGATCGTCATTCGAGCGCTTCTTCAGATCCGCCGTCAGCGGCTTGCCGTCGAAGATCACGCGGCCTTCGTTCGGCGGCAGCAGGCCGGTGATGACGCGCGCGAGCGTCGATTTTCCGGAGCCGGATTCGCCGACGACCGCGAGTGTCTGGCCCTTCGGCACGTGTAGAGAAACATCGTGCAGAACCTTGAAACCATTGGAATATTCGGCGCTGACATTCTCGACCTTCAGCAGTGCCCCCGATTGATCCGACGCCTCCGCGCGCGCGGCCTGCCGGACATTGACCAGCGCCCGCGTATAGTCCTGCTGCGGTTGTTCGATGATCTGCTGCACGCTGCCATATTCCACCGTCTTGCCGTGCCGGAGAACCATGATGTCATCGGAGATCTGCGCAACGACGGCGAGGTCGTGGGTGATGTAGAGGGCCGCCGTATGCGTCTCCTCGATCGCATGCTTGATGGCGGCAAGCACATCGATCTGCGTCGTCACGTCGAGCGCAGTCGTCGGTTCGTCGAAAACGATCAGCGACGGGTTGGAGCAGAGCGCCATCGCGGTCATGGCGCGCTGCAGCTGGCCACCGGAGACCTGATGCGGAAAGCGGTCGCCGAAGCTTTCCGGGTTTGGCAGACCAAGCACCTGGAAGAGATAAAGCGCCCGCTTGCGCGCCTCATCCTTGGTCATCAGGCCGTGCTTGACGGAAGCCTCGATCACCTGGTCGCCGAGCTTGTGCGCCGGGTTGAAGGCGGCAGCCGCCGACTGCGCGACATAGCAAACCCGGGCGCCGCGGATCTGCCTTATGCCGCCCTTGCCGAGCGGTAGGATGTCCTTGCCCTCGAGTAGCACCTCGCCGCCGGTGATCTCGGCGCCGCCGCGGCCATAGGCGAGCGCCGACAGACCGATGGTCGATTTGCCGGCGCCGGATTCGCCGATCAGGCCGAGCACCTTGCCTTTCTGCAGGTCGAAGGAAACGCCATCGACGATTGTCACCCGTTTCGGCGGCTCGCCGGGCGGATAGCTGGTGGCCTCGATCTTCAGATTGCGAACGGAAAGAAGCTCAGGCATCGCCGCGCCCTCCCTTGAGGCTGGATGTGCGTTTCAAAAGCCAATCGACGACGAGATTGACGCAGACGGCAAGAGCGGCGATCGCCGTTCCCGGAACGAGTGCTGCCGAAATGCCGAAGATGATGCCGTCCTTGTTGTCCTTCACCATGCCGCCCCAATCCGCCGCCGGCGGCTGGATGCCGAGGCCGAGGAAGGAGAGGGTGGAGAGAAACAGGATCGAGAAGGCGAAGCGGAGGCCGAATTCGGCCAAAAGCGGGGTCAGCGTATTCGGCAGGATTTCCCGGAAGATGATCCAGGCCTTGCCCTCGCCACGCAGTTTTGCGGCCTCGACGAATTCCATGACCGCGACATCAAGCGCCACGGCGCGGCCGAGGCGATAGACGCGGGTGGAATCGAGAATCGCCATGACGAGGATAAGGATGATGATGTTCTGCGGCAGGACCGCCAGAACGACGAGCGCAAAGATCAGCGTCGGGATCGACATCATCAGGTCGTTGAAACGCGAGAACACGGTATCGATGATGCCGCGCGAGACGGCGGCGGTGAAACTCAGCAGGATGCCCAACGAAAACGAGATCAGCGTTGCGCCGAGTGCCACGAACAGCGTCGTGCGGGCGCCGTAGATCAGCCGCGAAAGAATATCGCGGCCGAGATTGTCTAGGCCGAAGAAATACTGGCTGTCGGCCACCTGCCAGACATTGCCGACCACTTCGGTCTCGCCATAAGGGGCAATCCAGGGCGCGAAGATTGCGAAGATGAAGGCGATGACGATACCGGTCATGCCAACCCAGGCGGTGATGGGGATATCTCTCAATCTCATCGCGGGTGCCTCAATCTTGGATTGGCGACGATGGCCAGAATGTCGGCGATCATGTTGAGGAAGATGTAGACAGCCGCGAAGATCAGGCCGCAGGCCTGGACGACAGGCATGTCGCGCACCGTCACCGCATCCACCATGTACTGGCCCATGCCGGGATAGACGAAGACCACCTCGACCACGACCACGCCGACCACGAGATAAGCGAGGTTGAGCGCCACGACATTGATGATCGGGGCCAGCGCGTTGGGCGCCGCATGCTTGACGATGGAGCGGAAGGCGCTGAGGCCCTTGAGCTCCGCCGTTTCCATATAGGCAGATGACATGACCGAAAGGATCGCCGCGCGGGTCATCCGCATCATGTGGGCGAGGACGACGAGAACCAGTGTTGCCGTCGGCAGTGCGATCGCCTGCAGCCGCTCGGCAAAGCCCATGCTGTCATAGACGGTTGCCGGAAAGGTCGCGACGCCGAGCTTGACGGCGAAGACAAGGATCAGCAGGTAGCCGATGAAGAATTCCGGCAGTGAGATCGCCGCTAGCGAGATCACGTTGATGATCTTGTCGGGCATGCGGTTGCGGAAATGCACCGAGAACATGCCGAGCGCGACGGCCAGCGGGACCGAGATCAGTGCGGCGAAACCGGCAAGAAACAGCGAGTTCCCGAGACGTTTGCCGATCTGCTCGCTGACCGAGTTCTTGCTGGCCCAGGACGTGCCGAAGTCACCCTGCACGGCATTGCCGAGCCATTCGAAATAGCGCGTCGTCACTGGCCGGTCGAGGCCGAGATCCTGGCGGATATTGGCGACCGCCTGCGGCGTTGCCGACTGGCCGAGATAGGTGGTGGCGAAATCGCCGGGCAGGGCTTCCAGCCCGCCGAAGATCAGAACCGACACCGCAAGCAGCAGGACGAGCGAGAGCACGAAGCGCTCGATGATGAGGGCAAGTAGCGGAAAACGCTGCCTGAACCTCAGGCCCGGTAGTGGACTGCCGGTCGATGAACTGGACATGGCGAAAGCCTCGCGCTGAAACGTCAGGGGGACCGCAAGGGACATCCTTGCGGTCCTGGTTCAGTCAGAGATGGCGGGGAAGCCCCCGGCCGTCAGGCATCAAGCCAGACGCGAGTGGCGACGTAGCCGTTCGACATGTCGTTGCCGATATCGTGGACATAGCCCTTCACCTGCTTGGAGCAGGCGTTCACGAAATCGTTGAACATCGGCAGGATCAGGCCGCCTTCGTCGCGCACCATCATCGCCATGGTGCGGTACATGTCCTTGCGCTTGGTCTCGTCGAGTTCCGAGCGTGCTTCAAGGAGCAGCTTGTCGAAGTCGGGACGCTTGAAGCGGGTGTCATTCCAGTCGGCCGTCGAGAGATAGGCCGTGGAATACATCTGGTCCTGCGTCGGGCGTCCGCCCCAGTAGGAGGTCGAGAAGGGCTGGACGTTCCAGACGTTGGTCCAGTAGCCGTCGCCCGGCTCGCGCTTGACCTCGATCTCGATGCCGGCCTTCTTGCAGCTTTCCTGATAGAGAACCGCCGCATCGACACCGCCCGGGAAGGCGACTTCCGAGGTACGCAGCAGAACCGAGCCGCTGTGGCCGGACTTCTTGTAGTGGAAGGCCGCCTTGTCGGGATCGTAGGCGCGCTGCTCGATGCCTTCGGGGAAGAGGGCATAGGTGTTGTTGATCGGAAAGTCGTTGCCGACCTTGCCGTAGCCGCCGAGGATCTTCTTGACCATGGTCTCGCGGTCCATGGCGTATTTCAGCGCGAGGCGAAGGTCATTGTTGTCGAACGGCGCCTTGTCGCAATGCATGATGAAGACATAGTGGCCACGGCCCGAGGTCGAGAGAATCTCGACGGTCGGCGCGCGCTTCAAGAGATCGACGGTCTTCGGATCGACTCGGTTGATATAGTGCACCTGGCCGGAGGAGAGCGCTGCGATACGGGCAGTCGCATCGTTCATGCCGATGATTTCGATGGAATCGACATAGCCGCGATCCGAGCGCCAGTCGTCGGCGTTCTTCTCGAAGGTAGCGCGGACGCCTGGCTCAAAGCTCGCCAGCTTGTAGGGACCGGTACCGATCGAGGCGAGCGGATCGTCATTGCCGCCATTCGGCTGGATGACCAGGTGATAGTCCGTCAGCAGCAGCGGCATGTCCGCATTGCCTTCGGTCAGCGTCAGCACGAGGTTGCCGCCGTCAGCCTTGATATCCTTGATCGAGCCGAGAACGCCCAGCGCGCCCGATTCCGACTTCTTGTCGGTATGGCGCTTCAGGGTGGCGACGACGTCGTCGATCGTCAGTTCCTTGCCGTTGTGGAATTTCACGCCCTTGCGAATCTTGAAGGTCCAGGTGGCAGCGTCCTTCGACGGTTCCCAGGATTCGGCCAGCGACGGAACGGCAGCACCCGTCAGCGGATCGGATTCCACCAGCATGTCGCCCCAGCAGCGGCCGACGCAGAACATGAATTGCGAGAGAAACTTCGCCGGGTCCTTCGAGTCGGTGGCAGCGCCGCCTTCGAGGCCGAGCTTCAGGTGGCCGCCGCGCTTCGGTTCGGCGGCTTCGGCGCTTTCGGTGAAGAGCTTGTCGGCGACGGCGAGCGTGAGGCCGGCAGCCATGGCGCGTCCCAGAAATTCGCGGCGGTTCAACCCGCCTGCGGTGACGCGGCTTGCAAGATATTTCGTGTAGTCGTTCATTCCCCTGTTCCTTCTTGTCATGATTTAAGAATTGGCAAGTGGACCGCAGAACCGGTTTCCTCTCCGGTGCCAGGCCCATATTCGTTCGGGAAAACGTCGCGGTTGGTGCCGCCTTATCTTCCTTTCTCGGTTCGACGATTGCGCGTGAGCGGAGGCGCCAGCTTGATGGCGCGGCGATCGGGAATGCCGGGAGTTCTTATTGTCCGGCCTGTTTCCTGAAGATCGGAATGATGGGTGAGAATGGCGCCTGCGATGGCGAGACGACAGCGTGCCGCATGCGTCTTCGCCGCGGCGGAAGGCGGGGAGGTCAGCAGCTCAAAGGCGGTAAAGCTACGTCCGTTCAACCTACGCTACCTCCGCTCTTGCGGCGACACGGCCCGTCAGGACTGCCTCTGCCTCTGATATGAGTGAGATTGAATTAAGGGCTGTTTTAGACAGTAGGGGGGCGGGTGTAGCGACATGATCTGCATCGTATGCGACATAACGAGCATATGCCCACGCCAAGGGCGGTTTCGCATTGATGGGGGCGAAAAACATCTCGTGCCTCCGCTGGAAAAGCCACCCGGCAGAAAGAGATGCAGTCCCATCCCTCTGGTTGTATTGGTTGATTTCTGCGCTGCCATGCACACCCCATCCCGCTAGCCCGCGCAGTGATGCCTCGCGGTATCTGCTTTCGGGAAGGGGAGTTGGCAGACAGCTCATTGCTCACCCCTGTTTCTTCTGCCCGACATGGCGTCCAACGCCATCCGGGGCAGGGAGGAAGGAATGGCGCTCGGCAATCGCTTTCGCCTCGGCCAGGATTTCCGGCGGCGCCGAAACCGCCTTTCCGGCCTTGGAATCCACATGCAGCAGCATCTGCTCGGCGGTCGCCAATACCTCGCCACTCGCCGCATCGCAGATGCTGTGGAAGACGTGCAGCCGCTTGTCATCGACCAAGAGCAGCCGGCAGGTCGAGTAGATCGCCTGGCCAAGCTTGGCTTCGCCGAGATGCCGGATATGGGTCTCCACGGTGTAGTAGCTGTGTCCGGCCTCGACATAGGCGAGACCGGCGCCGATCAGCCGTAGCAGCGCGTCCGTGGTATCGCCGAAGACCTGCAGGTAGCGATGCTCGGTCATGTGGCCGTTGTAATCGACCCAGGCCGGGCTGACCTTGGTATCGACAAGCCGAAGCGGAGCCGAAGTCTTCGCCTGTTCGGCCGGCTTTGCAGCAGCCCAGAGCGAATGCTCGAAATCCTTGAGCAGCTTGCCCGCACCCCAGCCCTTGCCGCCATCACCGACCTTCAGAGCCTGGAAGATACCGGCCAGGTTTTCATCGCGGATCCGTTCGAGCTCGCGGATCGACAGATCGCCCGCTTGCTCGTCCGACTGCTGACCGATCTTTTCGACAAGCGCATCGTCGAGATCGACGACATCCGTCAGCTTGGTCCAGGGCCACTGCAGGCAGGGGCCGAACTGCGCCAGGAAATGGCGCATCCCTGCTTCACCACCGGCGATACGATAGGTCTGGAAAAGCCCCATCTGCGCCCAACGCAGGCCGAAGGAATAGCGGATCACGTCGTCGAGCGTCTCGACCGTGCAGATATCGTCCTGGATCAGCCAAAGCGCCTCGCGCCACAGCGCTTCCAGCAGACGATCGCCGACGAAGGCCTCGATCTCCTTGGCGATATGCACGCCCTTCATGCCGATCGGCGGCAGCTTTTCCATCGCCGCCTTGATCGTTGCATGGCTGGTCTTCTCGCCGCCGACGATCTCGACCAGCGGCAGCAGGTAGACCGGGTTGTAGGGATGGGCGACGAACAGGCGATCGGGAAATTGCATGTCGCGCTGCAGATCAGTCGGCAGCAGACCGGAGGTCGACGAACCGATCAGCGCATCGGGGCGGCAGGCGCCGTCGATCTGAGTCAGCACGCCGCGCTTCAGATCGAGCCGTTCGGGGACGCTTTCCTGGATCCAGTCGGCATCGACAACAGCTTCCTCCAGTGTCTTGCAAAAGGTAAGCTTGCCGCGCGTAGGCAGGGGGGCGCCTGTCAGCATCGCATAGGCGCGCTCGGCATTGGCGATCACTTCGCCGACGATGCGCTGCGCTTCCGGATGCGGGTCGAAGACATCGACATCGATCCCGGCCAGCAGGAAGCGGGCGATCCATCCGCCACCAATAACGCCGCCGCCAACACAGGCTGCCTTGTTGATCTTGATCATGCAGCCCTCAACGCTTCGTCAGCTTCAGTTTTTCACGCACGGCCGCAGGGCCGATGATGCGCGCGCCCATGCCCTCCACCACCTGCACGGCCTTTTCGACCAGCTGCGCATTGGTGGCGAGCATGCCTTTTCCGGCATAGAGATTGTCTTCGAGGCCGACACGGACATTGCCGCCCGCGAGCACCGCCGCCGCCGGATAGGCCATGGCATTACGGCCGATCGAGAAGGCCGAGAAGGTCCAGCTCTTGGGCACGTTATTGACCATCGCCATGAAGGTGTTGAGATCATCCGGCGCGCCCCAGGGAATGCCCATGCAGAGCTGGATCAGCACCGGATCCTCGATCAGGCCTTCTTCTGCGAGCTGCTTGGCAAACCAGAGATGACCGGTGTCGAAGGCCTCGATCTCAGGGCGCACTCCGAGATCGGTCATCTTCTTCGCCATCGCCCGCAGCATCGCCGGCGTGTTGGTCATGACGTAATCGCCGAGGCTGAAATTCATCGTGCCGCAGTCGAGCGTGCAGATCTCCGGCAGGCATTCGGCGATATGGCTGACGCGCTCGGTGGCGCCGGCCATGTCGGTGCCTGCGGGATTGAGCGGCAGCGGGCGTTCGACATCACCAAAAATCAGGTCGCCACCCATGCCTGCCGTCAGGTTCAGCACGACGTCGATGTCGGCGGAGCGGATGCGGTCCGTCACTTCGCGGTAGAGATCGTTGCGGCGGCTTGCAGCCCCCGTCTCGGGATCGCGGACGTGACAGTGAACAACGGCCGCCCCAGCCTTGGCGGCGTCGATCGCGGAATCCGCGATCTGCTTGGGAGTAATGGGAACGTGGCTGGATTTCGAAGCCGTGTCACCGGCGCCGGTGACGGCACAGGTGATGAAGACATCGCGGTTCATCGCAAGAGGCATCGTGTTCTCCCTCGTATTGACCCCATTACGCGGCAAGATGCAGCCACATGCTTTGCAGAAACGGAATTGATTGATACAGTTTCGGCAATCTGGAGAGACCATGCTCAGCCGCTCGAACGACCGCCTCGATCTCGATCTGCTCGTCCTGCCTGAGACGAACCTGATCCTGCTCGCCTCGGTCATCGAGCCGATGCGCGGCGCAAACCGTATCGCCGGCAGCGAGCTCTACCGCTGGCGGCTTTTGACGCCTGATGGCGCGCCTGTCTTGACGACGAGTGGCATTCCGGTGCCTGCGGCCGGGGCATTCAGCACCGCGCGGGAGGATGCACCGCTCTTCGTTCTGGCAAGCTACAACTGGCGCCGGAGCGCAACGGCGGCGCTGAAAATGCAGCTCTCACAGGCGGCGCGCCATCGCAGTGTCATTGCCGGAATCGAATCCGGCACATGGCTGCTGGCCGAATCCAGCCTTCTCGACCGCCTAACGGCAACGATCCACTGGGAGGATTTCGAGGATTTTTCGCTGGCCTATCCGCAGGTCAAAGCGGTCAAGGACCGCTTCGTCATCGACGGAAAGCGCCTCACCACGGCGGGGCCGCTCCCGACCGTCGATCTGATGCTGGAGATCATCCGCCAGCGGCAGGGCTATTCGCTGGCGCTCGAGGTCAGCCGCCTTTTTAGCTACGAGCAGATCTCCTTCCACAACGAAAGCCAGCTTTCACCCTCCGCCGTGGGCTTGAGCATGCGCGATCCGCGCGTGGCGTCGGCCGTGCGGCTGATGGAGGAGCATATCGAGCAGCCGGTCATGCTGAGCCGTATCGCCAAACGCGTCGGCGTCAGCGCCCGCCACTTACAGGGGCTGTTTCAGGAGAGCATCGGCGCGCCGCCACATGTGCATTATCTGGCATTGCGGCTGAATGCGGCGCGGCGGAAGGTCATCGAAACCAAGGCCTCCTTCGCCGATATCGCAGCCGCCACCGGCTTCAACTCCGCCTCCGCCTTTGCCCGCAGCTACCGCGCCGGCTTCTCCGAAAGTCCCTCCGACACCCGGCGGAGGCTGCGCCGCCCCACTACGCCAGCGCCTGATACCCAATCGGCTTGAACGCCTCACGAACCATTTCCGCGAGTTCGCGGACAGCTTCGGTTGAATGATAAGGATTGCGGCGCAGAACCACACGCGAAGAGTCGACAGGCGGAAAGCCATCGTCTGCCGTCAGCTCCCGACAACCGGGCGGGATATTGCTCCGCGACAGCGTGGTCACTGCGAGGCCCGCGGATGCTGCGTTCTTCAATCCCGAGCTCGTGTCGGCGACAAAGGCGACGCGGTATTTCCGTCCCTGGAGATCGAGCGAACGGAAGGCGAAGTCCCGCGACCATGTGGAATTCCGGTAGGTCGCAATCGGCAGGGGATCGAGATCCTGCAGCCGATGCACCATGGAGGTGACCCACACTGTCGGATCGACGCAGAGAACCTCGCCCGGCGACTGATTGTTCCAGTCGAAGACCACAGCGAGATCGAGCTCGTCGCGCTCGAGCGCGGCAAGATTCCGCGCCGTGTAATCGCAGGAGACCGTAACCTCGACAGCCGGATGCCGGACGGCAAAGGCGGAAAGTGCCGCAGGCAGCACCGTCTGGCTGTATTCCTCGGGAATACCGATGCGGACCGGCCCATCCAGCGGCTTCGTGCGGATCGTCGCCGCTGCTTCGTCCAACAGGTCGATGACACGCCGCGCATAGGGCAGAAGCTGCAGGCCCCAGCGGGTCGGGACAACGCCGCGGGCGCCGCGCTCGAAGAGGCTTTCGCCTATGGTTTCCTCGAGTTTCTTGATCTGGGCACTGACCGCGGACTGCGTCCGCCCGATCGCCAGCGCCGCCGCCGAGAAATTCGACGTCTCGACGACGACGAGGAAGGTCCGGAGCAGATCGCTTTCGATGGGTTGTCGCATGATCGAGCCACAAAAAATTCAGATGGCAGCCATCTCAACTATTCGTTTGCCTGATGTCAAGAATGAGAGCAAACAGGGCAAATCAGACCTCTGGTTCGGGAAAACCAATGTCACTCAATACGGACGTCCGCCCGCTCGGCCTGAGCGAGCACGAAAAGGGCGTCATTCTGGTGGTTGCCGCAACGCTGGCTTGGAGCGCGAGCGGCGTCTACTCACGCATGCTCAGCATCGATGCCTGGACGACGATCGCCTGGCGGTCACTGTTCGGCGGCCTGTTTCTCTTAATACCGAGCTTCTTCCTCGAAGGCGGTCTGTCGAGAAAGCAATGGGCCTCGATCTTCCATCCGTCGGGCATGGCGATGATCGCCTGCCAGACCTTTTGCCAGGCCTGTTTCATCGGCGCGCTCTATACGACCAGCGTGGCAAATGTCGCGGTGATCTATGCGACGGCCCCGTTCATCGCCGCGCTGCTCGGCTGGTTGCTGCTCCGGGAACGCGTTGCACGGCGAACCATGATGGCGGGCGGCGCCTGTCTGCTCGGCGTCGTCATCATCGTCGCCTCGTCGATCGGCGGAGGGACGGGTCTCGGTGATCTTCTCGCTCTCGGCATGACGGCGTCCTTCGCCCTGATCATTGTCATTCCGCGTATCAGCCCCGGCGTGCCAAGCCTGCCGCCGACCATCGTCAGCGCTTTCCTGACACTGGCGATCTTCTCGCCCTTCGGTTCAGTCGGATCGATCGACCTCTATAACTGGGTCGTCCTTGCAGCTTTCGGCGCCACCAACTTCTCGATCGCGCTTGTGCTGTTCCTCGCTGGCGCGAAGCGCATGCCGCCTGCCGAGGCGGCCCTCATCGGCACGATGGAAATCGTCCTGACGCCATTCTGGGTCTGGCTGTTTCTCAGCGAAAAGCCGCCCTTGGCAACCGTGCTCGGCGGCGTCGTCATCGTCGCGGCCGTCGTCTGGCACACGGCTGCCGATTTCCTGCGGGGGCGCACAGAAACACGCTTACGCGGCAAAACTGCCGCGTGAACATGCGTCCTCAATGCCGGCTTTTGAGAAAACAGGCGTTGCCGGAATATTTTTCCTGTACGAACACCAAAATCGAAACGATCTGATCTGTCGAAACAATTGTCGCGCCGTAAGTTGACGGCCTGCGGGTGACACGGCGCATCGCCGGAACGACGCTCAAAGAAGAAATATATAAGGAGATCAAAATGTTGCTGCAGTCTTGCCGCGCCGCGCTGCTCGGCGCCGTTTTCAGCTTTGCTTTAAGCCCGCTCGCCGCTTACGCCGAAACCCCTTCCGATACGCTGGTTGTTGCGCAGTCGATCGATGACGCCGTCAGCTTCGACCCGGCCGAAGGTTTCGAGCTCACCACCGTTCAGTCATTCAACAATCTCTATCAGCGTCTGGTCCAGTCGAACCGCGAAGACGGCACCAAGATCGAGCCGGCGCTCGCCGCGTCCTGGGAAGCCGGCAGTGACGGCAAGAGCCTGACCTTTGCGCTCGCCGATGCCAAGTTCGCATCCGGCAATCCGGTTCGTCCCGAAGACGTGATCTTCTCGCTGACCCGCGCCGTGAAGCTCAACAAATCCCCGGCCTTCATCCTCAATGAACTCGGCTGGAAGGCCGACAACGTCGATGCCGCCGTCATCAAGGTAGACGACAAGCACGTGAAGCTCACATGGACCGCCGATGTCGGTGCCGGCTTTGCGCTGTCGCTGCTGACCGCGCCGATCGCTTCGGTTGTCGATGAGCAGACGGTTTCGGCTGAGGCCAAGGACAATGATTTCGGCAATGGCTGGTTGAAGACCAATTCCGCCGGCAGCGGCGCCTTCACGATCGCCACCTACACGCCGCATGAGGCGCTGGTGCTGCAGGCGAACGCCAATTCGTCCGACAAGCCGAAGCTCGAAAACGTCATCATCCGCAACGTGCCGGACGTCGGCGCCCGCCGCCTGCTCGTCGAGCAGGGTGATGCCGATATCGCCCGTGGCCTCGCTGCCGACCAGATCGACGCGCTGAAGGACAAGAGCGGAGTCAAGGTTCTCTCGGTTCCCTCGGCACGAACCGATTACATCCTCTTGAACACCAAGGCCAACCCAACGCTCGGCAACCCGGCCTTCTGGGAAGCAGCCCGCTATCTCGTCGATTACGATGGTATCGCCACGAACCTGCTGCGCGGCCAGAGCACCGTTCACCAGTCCTTCCTGCCGGTCGGCTTCCCGGGCGCTCTGACGGACACCCCGTTCAAGCTCGACGTCGAGAAGGCGAAGAAGGTACTTGCGGATGCAGGCATCAAGACGCCGTTCAAGGTCGAGTTCATCGTCTTTAACGACCAGCCGTTCCTCTCGATCGCCCAGTCGCTGCAGTCGACCTTCGCTCAGGCCGGTATCACCCTCGATATCCAGCCGGGCGTCGCCAGCGACATCTATGCCCGCGGCCGCTCCGGCAAGTTCGAAATGACGCTGCGTTACTGGATCCCGGACTATTTCGATCCGCATTCCAACGCGAGCGCCTTTGCAATCAACAAGGACAACTCGACCAACACAGCCGCGAAATATGCCGGCTGGGTGATCCCCGAGCTGACCGACGAGACGCTCGCCGCCGTCAAGGAACAGGACGCCGCCAAGCGCGCCGCGCTCTATCAGGACCTGCAGAAGAAGATCCAGGCGAGTTCGCCCTTCATCTTTACGCTTCAGGGCAACGATCAGGTCGTGATAAGCGACAAGGTCAAGAACTATGCCCAGGGCCTGAATGCAGATCAGGTCTATTACGACAAGGTAGAGAAATAAGTGCCGCAAACGGCAACCGATAATAGCGCCGACATGAACAACTCCCGCCAGCACAACAGCTGGCGGGAGTTGTCTTTCGTCTGGCCGCTCATCAAGTGGACATGGTCTTTCGCGCTGACGCTGTTCGGGTTAGCGCTGGTGACCTTTGCGATGACGCGGCTCTCGCCGATCGATCCGGCGCTGCAGCTGGTCGGCGATCATGCCAGCCAATCGACCTATCAGCAGGCGCGGGTGGAGCTGGGGCTCGATCAGCCCTTGCCACTTCAGTTCGTCCGCTATGTCGAGACGGCGCTGTCGGGCAATTTCGGCCAGTCGATCTCCACAGGCCAGCCGGTCGCCAAGGACATCGCCCGCACCTTCCCGGCAACGATCGAGCTGGCGACCGCGGCCATCATTCTGGGAGCCGTGATCGGCCTTGCGCTCGGCATCGCCGCCGCCATGCGGCAAGGCACCTGGGTGGATAGTCTTGCCCGCTTCGTCTCGCTCTTTGGCTACTCGGTGCCGATCTTCTGGCTTGGCCTGCTGATGCTGCTCCTGTTTTACGCCCGGCTGCACTGGGCGCCGGGACCGGGCAGGGCGGATGTGGTTTTTCAATACACCGTCAAGCCGGTCACCGGCTTTGCCCTGATCGATACATGGATGTCCGGCAAGGCGGGCGCCTTTCGCGATGCACTCGCCCATCTGGCATTGCCGGCCACCGTTCTGGCCCTGAATGCGCTGGCTGCCATCTCCCGGCTGACGCGTGCCGCCATCCTCACCGAACTCGGCCAGGAATATGTGACGACAGCGCGCGCCAAAGGGGCAGGTCTCGGCCGCATCGTCTTCGTCCATATTCTTCCCAATATTTCAGGAACGCTGCTGACCGTGATTGCTCTTTCCTATGCCGGCCTGCTTGAGGGCGCGGTGTTGACGGAAACCGTCTTTGCCTGGCCCGGTATCGGCCGCTATCTGACGACGGCGATGTTTGCGGGGGACATGCCTGCCATCCTCGGCGCCACGCTGATCGTCGGCGCCTGCTTCGTGCTTCTGAATGCGCTGACCGATCTCGGTGTCGCCCGGCTGGAAGCGGGGAAGACGCGATGAGTGCGATCGTCCAGGCGCCGCTCGGCGGTCCGTCCTTCGTCCGGCGTGTCCTGCGCTCGCCATCGGCCGCCGCCGGCAGCGCCGTCGTGCTTCTCATTCTCGCCTTCGCGCTGCTGGCGCCGCTGATTGCGCCCTATGACCCGAACCTGCAGGAGACCGCAAACCGGCTGATGCCGCCGAGCGCCCTGCACTGGCTCGGCACCGACGCCTTCGGGCGGGATATCCTGTCGCGCATGATTTACGGCGCGCGGCCGACCTTGCTCCTCGTTCTCGTCGTCGTGCTGCTGATGGCGCCGCTCGGCATTCTCATCGGCACCTTCGCGGGCTTCTTCGGCGGCATGACCGAGCGCCTGCTGATGCGGATCACCGATATCGTCATGTCCTTTCCGCGTCTGCTGCTCGCCTTCGCCTTTGTCGCGATCATGGGGCCGGGCCTCATCAACGGTGCATTGGCGCTGGCGCTGACCAGCTGGCCAGCCTATGCGCGGCAGGCCCGCGTGGAGACCGCTGCTCTGAGGCGCAGCGATTATCTGGCGGCCGCCGAAATGGTCGGTATCCGGGGGGCGAGATTGCTCTGGGGGCATATCCTGCCGCTGGTCCTGCCATCCGCCATCATCCGGCTGGCGCTCGATCTCTCGGGGATCATCCTCGCGGCTGCGGGGCTAGGGTTCCTCGGCCTCGGCGTTCGCCCGCCGACAGCAGAATGGGGTTCGATGGTCTCCGAAGGCACGCAGGTGATCTTCGATCAATGGTGGGTGGCCGCGGTTCCGGGTGTTGCCATTCTCGTCACCTCCTTTGCCTTCAATTTGCTGGCCGATGGCCTGCGCGACATTCTGGATCCGCGTCATGACTGAGCCGCTGCTATCCGCCGAGGATCTATCTGTTACCTTTCCGTCTGAGGCCGGGCCGATCCGGGTTGTCGATGGGATTTCGTTTTCGGTCGGACGCGAAGTGGTCGCACTCGTCGGCGAATCCGGTTCGGGCAAGTCGATGACGGGCAGGGCGGTCATGGGCCTTCTGCCGAGGCGCGCGGAGGTTGCAGCGAAGCGCCTGTCATTCGATGAAAAGGACCTCACGGCGCTTTCCGCGTCCGGCTGGAACAGCCTGCGCGGCAGCGGCCTTGGCCTGATTTTGCAGGATCCCAAATATTCGCTGAACCCGGCCCATAAAATCGGCCGGCAGGTCGAGGAAACCCTGCTGCTGCACACCAAGCTTTCATCCGCTGAGCGGCGCGAGTGCGCACTCGACATGCTCGACAAGGTTGGCCTGCCTGACCCCGGACGGATCTATTCCAGCTATCCTGCCGCCTTGTCGGGCGGAATGGGCCAGCGGGTGATGCTCGCCGCCATGCTGATCAACCGGCCGAAGCTGCTGATTGCCGACGAACCGACATCGGCGCTCGATCGCGAATTGCAGGACCAGATCCTGACCTTGCTGCGCTCGCTGACCGAAGAACTCGGCATGGGGCTGCTGCTGATCAGCCACGACCTGCAACAGGTTTCCCGCTATGCCGACCGCGTCATGGTCATGCGCCAGGGAAGGATCGAGGAGCAGATGGCCTCCGCCGATCTTGCCAATGCCAGCTCCGCCTATACCCGTGCGCTCTGGGCCGCTCGCCCGTCGGCGGCGACCTACGGGACACGGCTTCCCGTCTATGGAGACGAGGCATGAGCGCGCTGACGATCGCCGATCTCTCCGTCAGCTTCCAGGGCGGCGGGAAGGGCTTCACCGCCGTGCGCGAGGTGAGTTTCGATGTCGCGCACGGCGAGACCTTCGGACTGATCGGCCCGTCGGGATGCGGCAAGACCACGGTTTTGCGCGCAGTCGCCGGCTTGAACACCAATTGGCAGGGCTCGATCTCCGTGTCCGGCGAACCTCTGCACCCCGGCCGGAAAATCACCGGCGCCCTACGCGCCGGTATCCAGATGGTGTTCCAGGATCCCTATTCGTCGCTACATCCGCGCCATCGCATTTCCCGCATTCTCGGCGAACCGCTGTCACTGCGCGGCATTCGCAATGTCGAGGAAGAGGTGCGCATCGCACTCGATCAGGTTGGGCTGCCCACAGCCGTCGCGGGCCGCTATCCGCACCAGCTTTCCGGCGGCCAGCGCCAGCGTGTGGCGATTGCCCGTGCGCTCTTGCTCAAACCCAAGCTGTTGTTGCTCGACGAGCCGACCTCGGCGCTCGATGTCTCGGTGCAGGCCGAAATCCTGAACCTGCTCAACGATCTCAAGGCCTCGCACGGCATGACCTTCATTCTGGTCAGCCACGATCCCGGCGTCGTCGCCCATATGTGCGACCGTGCCGTCGTCATGGATGCCGGGAAGATTGCGCAGATCATGGACCGTAAGGCGCTTTCCGGCAGCACTTTGCCGGGTTGAATTCCGGGCTGCAAACTGACCGACAGTCGACATGCGGCATAGCCACGCCGGTTCGAACTTCTCCTTTTCGCGGCAGCAAACATCCGCTATCAACCGCATCGACATACCGAAACTGCAAACGGTCTTATCTGGTTACCCCATGACCCCTCCCAGTCCGCAGCGCTTTTCCGATAAAAACTCGCTTGCGTCCCGCCTGTTTCACCCGATCCTTGCCGGCGCCACGCTGCGGGACCGGCTGCTCGCCTGTTTGGGCGCGCTCGTCGCTATCGCGATGACGGGCATGTTATGCGGGTTCCTGTTCGGTGAGGGATCGCATCTGCCGCTGATCGTAGCCCCCATGGGAGCCTCGGCCGTTCTGCTGTTCGCTGTCCCGGCAAGCCCGCTCGCGCAGCCATGGTCGATCATCGGCGGCAATACCATCTCGGCTTTGATGGGCGTTGCCGCAGCGAGCCTGATCAAGGATCCGATCGTTGCCACAGGCGTCGGCGTATCGCTCGCCATTGCGGCCATGTCCCTGACGCGATGCCTGCACCCGCCCGGCGGTGCTGCGGCGCTGACCGCTGTTCTCGGCGGACCCGTCGTCGCCAGCTGGGGCCTGCTTTTCCCCTTCGTGCCGGTGGCTCTCAACTCCTGCCTGCTGGTGGCGATCGGGCTGCTGTTCCACAAGCTCTCGCGGCACAACTATCCGCATGTCGTCATCGCGCCTGCAAATACCCACCGGACTGCCGATCCGCGCCCGGAAGAGCGGACGGGCTTTCGGGAGGAAGATATCGACGCGGCGCTTGCGGCGCTGAACGAGACCTTCGACATCGACCGCGCCGATCTCGGGCGTCTGCTGCGCCGGGTTGAATTCGAGGCCGTCGCGCGCGCCAATGCCGAGATCAGCTGCGCCGACATCATGTCGCGCGATGTGATCGCCATCGACGCCGATGCCACGGTCGAACAGGCCCGCTGGCTGCTGCTCAACCACAACGTCCGCACCCTGCCGGTGAGGGATGCCCGGCGGCGGCTTATCGGCACCGTTGGACTGCGCGAACTGGCGCTTTTTTCGGGTGCCCTGGAAGGGCGCATTTCGGAAGCGACGACAGCGCGCGCCAGTGACCGCGCCTTCGATCTTCTGCCTCTGCTGACCAACGGCCGGACGCATGCCGTCATCATCATCGACGAAAACGATCAAATTCTTGGCTTGGTTTCGCAGACGGACCTCCTGAGCTCCGTCTCGCGCTCGTTGCCGAAGAAACCCGGCGAAGAGGGAGCAGCGGCCTGAACGGCTCAGCGCAGCGCCAGATAGCAGAGCAGGCAGGCTGCCGATAAGACGGCCGCCAGCCTGGGCCTTTGCTGATCGAAAATCAGTGCAACCACGATGCCACCCGCGACCGTCAGGCTTGCGTGCCAGAAGTCCTTGTCCGATACGGTCAAGGCGAGGGCTGCCAGAAAGACCGCGCTCGCAACCATGGTGACCGGTTCCGATTGCTCGGCGATGTCGCGCCGGGCAAGATAGGGAAGGGCAAAGCGGCGCAGGCTGAGCCCGAGCGCCGCCGCAAGCAGAAGACAGGTCATCAGAAGGTTGAGCATCGGCTGCCGATCGATTGTTGGACGGTCAATCGACGCAAATCCCGTGCCATTTGAAAACAGCCTGTATTGCCGTAACCTCCGGCGGTCACTGACTATTTCTTCCGCACCCAGCGCGTTTTTTCGTCAGATTGGCTGTGCAATCTCGCTATGCCGAGCAACGCTGTAAGGCTTATACGCCGACCCGTTGCATGGCTGTTAGCACGCTTCGGATCCAACGGGTTAGCGCCTGCCGAGATCGATGCCGAGTGAGACAAGGGCAGGATTGTCGGTTGCGGCCGCGCCCGCCGCATTGCTGGCAAAGCCCGAGACGTTGGGTTGAAGCGCGATTGCGATCGGCAAAGCCGCCGCGCCAAGCGCCGGCAGCTCCGAGCTGTGCTCGGCCCGCATCAAGCGGGGCAGGGTGCTTGAATGCCGGTGGATCATCGCCGGCGGCAGCGGTGTCGTCGCATCCATAAGACGTTCGAGAAGCTCCGCCGGCAACCCGCCGCCGATGACGACGGTGTCCGGGTCGAACATTGCCTCGATATTGCGGATCGCGATGCGCAGATACTGCGCCGCCTCACGCAGCCACGCTATCAGGCGTGGATCGTCCTCCACCAAGCGCTCGACAAGCTCTTCGGCCGAAACCTCGTCCGGCGTGCGCGCCGGGCCGCAGATGGTTTCTGCCGCCGCATAGAAGGAGACATATTGCTCCAGGCAGCCGCGGCTGCCGCAGGCACAGAACCGTCCGCCCGGCTTGACGATCAGGTGGCCGATTTCGCCAGCGCCGCCGAACGCCCCTCGAAAGTGCTGGCCATCCAGTACCAGGCCGCCGCCAATGCCGAGATTGAAGTGTAGATAGAAGAACGAGCGGACGGTGCGCCCGATACCATAGAGCCGCTCGCCAATCGCCGCGACGGTCGCGTCATTCTCGACAAATGTCTTGATCCCCGTCAGCTCCTCGAGACGCGATGTCAGAGGAAACTTCGTCCAGTCGTCGCCTTCCTGCACCTTGTCGTACCAGAAGGTGCCGTTCTCGACGGTGCCCGGAACGCTGCAGCCCACACCCCAGATCTCCTCGCGCCGCACCTGCCCCGCCACCAGCAGCCCGGAGGTGATGTCCGCCAGCACGCCGGCGGTAGTCTTCGGGTCGCGCTCGCCAAGGGTCCGGGTTTCGGCAGCGACAACTGCACCGGTCAGATCGACAAGCAGGCCGGTGACGCGCTGATAGGCAAGACTGAGGCCGATCGTGTAGCCGCCGCGCGGATTGAGAGACAGCTCCACAGCCGGCTGCCCACGCTGTCCTGCACGTTTGCCCTGCTGGCGGATCAGACCTGCTTCCTCGAGATCCGCCGCGATGTTCGAGATTGCCTGAACCGTCAGGCCGATCGTTTGCGCCAACTCGGTACGGGTGATCGGTCCACTGCGCCGGACGGCATCGAACACGGCTCTTCTGTTGAGCGTCCGGGTCTGTAGCAGGTTTGTGCCGGGCAGCGCACCGTCACGATCGAGGCGAAGATTCATGCCGCCATTCATACCATCGCGGCCTGCTTTATCAAAAGTCTTTTAATTAAAAAGTGTTGTGTTATCTTTTTCCCCATCTACTGTTCGAAAGACAGTGGCAATGGGTGAACGCGAAGCCATGAAAGAGCCGAACAACCGGCCGTTGGCAGCTGGCATTTGAATGCCGGAAAGGTGAGCGCAGAACTGGGATGACATTGATAGAAACTGCCCGAAGCCGGCGCTAGCAGCTGCTACGCGGCAGGGGCAGGCGTTCACAACGGTGCTTCCGACGGAAGCTGCCGACGGTTTATCTTTGGTTGCATTTTTTTCAATGCCACTGACGCAGAGAAATCCTACCGGTTTCTTCGATATACACGCTAAAACAGTCGGTTAATCCGTGTTCTCAACCTCTATTTCCTGACGCTATCGCATCAGAGGGCGGTAAAAAATAAAATTCTGATGTTCAACTTGACAATGTAAATTCGCCACTGCTAGCTAATAACTAAATAGTTACATAGCAGTTTGGGAGACTGGTTTGCGAGCGATGATCACCATCGAGAATGTCTCAAAATCGTTTCCTACGAAGGGCGCTGGCGCGTCCACGGCTCTGGACGGGGTCAGCATACAGATCCAGGACCGTGAGTTCTTCACGCTGCTTGGCCCCTCCGGCTGCGGTAAGACAACACTTTTGCGCATTATTGCCGGTTTCGAACTTCCGACCGCCGGAACGGTCCGGATAGAGGGGGCGGACTCCTCTTTCCTGCCGCCGCAAAAGCGGCCGGTGAATACGGTTTTCCAGAGCTATGCCCTTTTTCCGCACATGACCGTGGCCGAAAACGTTGGTTTTGGACTGCAGATGCAAAAGGTGCCCAGGGCTGAACGGGATCTTCGCGTTGCGGAGGTGCTGCGGCTGGTCCGGCTCGAAACCATGGCAGCGAGGTTGCCTCGCCAGCTCTCCGGCGGCCAGCAGCAGCGTGTGGCCCTGGCGAGGGCGCTTGCACCGCGGCCAAAAGTGCTGCTGCTCGACGAGCCGTTGAGCGCCCTTGACCTGAAATTGCGCAAGGAAATGCAGAGCGAGTTGAAGCGGCTGCAGCGGGAAACCGGCATTACCTTCGTCCTCGTCACCCATGACCAGGAAGAAGCGCTGGCGATGTCCGACCATATCGCCGTGATGTCGGCCGGCCGCGTGCTGCAGATCGGCGAGCCACGCGAGATCTACGACAATCCGAAGAGCCGCTTCGTGGCTGATTTCATCGGCGAATCCAATGTCTTGCCCGGCGCCATGATCGGCCGCGGCAACGACATTCTGATCGCGGTGCGGCCGGAAAGGATCGCGGTTTCGGCACCGGCAAGCGGCTCGGCGGGACGGATCCGCGGCACGGTCACCGCAGTGACCTATCTCGGCCTCGATACGCTCTACGAAATCGTCATCGAGAACGGTGATCGGCTGCGCAGCCGCACCCGCCAGTCGGTGGACGGCCTGGCCGCCGGGCAGGCCGTGGTGCTCGACTGGTCAAGCGATGCCGAACGGCATCTGACGAACTAGGGAGAGGGCGGATGAACACACAGCGCACATTGACGCTCGCTGCCCCGGCCGTCCTGGTCATCGGCATCTTCATGGTGCTGCCGTTGCTGGTGGCCGTCGCCTATTCCTTCATGACTGCCAATCCCTACGGTGGCGTCGACATGCCGCTGACGCTGGACGCCTATGTGCAGTTCCTCTTCCAGCGCGATTTCGATGATACGCTGCTGTTTTCCTGGAGCTATGTGATCATCATCCTGCGGTCGGTCTATCTGGCGGGCCTGACGACGGCGATCTGTATGCTGCTCGGCTTTCCGGTTGCCTGGTACCTGGTTTGCCAGTCTGAGAACCGCCGCCGCACGCTGCTTTTTCTCGTCACCTTGCCATTCTGGATCAACACGCTGATCAGGACCTATTGCTGGGTGCTGATCCTGCGGGACGAAGGTCTGGCAAATGGACTTCTCAAGGCTGCTGGGGTGATCTCGACGCCCTTGCCGCTGCTCTACAACGACGGCTCGATCCTGCTCGGGCTCGTCTATACCTTTCTGCCCTTCATGGTCCTGCCGGTCTATTCGACGCTGGAGCGGATCGACTCGCGGCTGATCGAGGCCGCTTATGATCTCTATGCCAGCCGGATCGCCGTTTTTCACTGGGTTGTCTGGCCGCTGGCAAAGCCCGGTGTTCTCGTCGGCGCCAGCCTTGTCTTTGCGCCGTCGCTCGGTTCGTTTCTCGCCCCCGATCTTCTCGGCGGCGGGAAGAAGCTCCTTGTCGGCAGCCTGGTGCAAATGCAGTTCACCTCGTCGCGCAACTGGCCATTCGGCGCTGCCCTTTCGATACTGGTGACTATCGCTGTTCTGGCAATCTTCCTCGTGCGGTCCAGAAAGGCCGAGGAGGCGCGGCTATGAAGACGCAGCGTCCATTCGACTGGCGTCATACGCCGGGTTTCGGCCCTTTCACGGCCGCCATTCTGATCTTTCTCTATCTGCCGCTGGCCATTCTGGTCGTCTACGCATTCAACGCCAATCAGCTGGTGACCATCTGGTCCGGCTTCAGCCTGCGCTGGTTTGGCGAAGTGGCGGCCAACGAGGATATCCGGCGGGCGGCTTTCAACAGCATTGTCATCGCCATTGTCGCGACAATCTCCTCCACAGTGATTGCCACGGCCGGGGCCATCGCTCTCGAGCGCGGTGACTTGAAGGGGGGGCGCGGGGCACTCACCTCCTTGATCGCGCTCCCCCTGATCGTTCCGGAAATCATCGTTGCGATCATGACGCTGATCTTCTTTTCGGCGCTCGGGATGACCAACGGACTGGTCAACCTGATGATTGCTCACACGGTGTTCTGCATCCCCTTCGCGCTCTTGCCGATCCAGGCCAGATTGCGCGATCTCAGCACCAATCTGGAAGAGGCAGCCCGCGATCTTTACGCCAGCGAATGGCAGCTGTTCCGCTGCGTAACGTTTCCTCTGCTGCTGCCTGCGATCTTTGCCGGTGCGCTGATGGCTTTCGTCGTCTCGCTCGACGATTTCCTGATCAGCCTGATGGTCTCAGGTGCCGGATCGACCACCTTGCCCGTCTATGTCTATGGCATGATGCGCCTCGGCGTCACGCCGGAGGTCAATGCCATTTCCACCATCCTGCTCGGCATCTCGCTTGTGCTCGTCACCGGCGCGCTGCTGCTCGGGCGCAAGAGCCAAGGCAACGAATAACCAAAAAAGAAGAGGGTGAACATGAAGACCGCAAAGAGGATGCTGGCAACCGCCAGTCTGCTTGCCATCGCCGCTCCATGCATCGCGCATGCCGATGCTGGCGTCCTGCATATCTACAATTGGACCGACTATACCTCGGAGGAGATGGTCAAGAAATTCGAGGCCGAAACTGGCATCAAGGTGACGATCGACACCTATGACTCCAATGAAACGGCACTGGCGAAGATCAGCTCGGGCGCAGCCGGCTACGACGTCATGATCATCAGCAACGATTTCGTACCGATCTTCGTCAAGCAGGGATTGCTCGAGAAGGCCGGCGTGGCCTCCATGCCGAACTTCAAGAACCTGGATCCGAAATGGCAGAAGCGCAGCTGGGATCCGAAGGCCGAATATACGGTTCCATGGGTCTGGGGGACGACCTCCTATTCAGTCGATACCGCTGTCTATAAGGGACCGACCGACAGCCTCAAGGCGCTGTTCGAGCCGTCCGACGATCTCAAAGGCAAGATCGGCATGTTCGGCTCGCCGTCCGAGGTCATGTCACTCGGTCTCCTCTATCTCGGCAAGGACCAGTGCAACAGCAATCCGGCTGATCTCAAGGCGCTGAACGCGCTGCTCGAAGCCCAGAAGCCTTTCGTCAAGGTCTACAATTCGGACGGCACGACAGAGCGCCAGGTCTCCGGCGAAACCGTGATGCACGAGCAGTGGTCGGGCAAGGCGCTTGCCTCTCGCCTGCAGAAGCCGACGATCAAGTATGTCTTCCCGAAGGAAGGTGCTGTCGGCTGGATGGACAATGTCGCGGTTCCGAAAGGCGCTCCAAATCCCGACAATGCCAAGAAGTTCCTGAACTTCCTGATGAATCCTGAGAACATCGCCCTCCAGCAGAAATCAACCGGCTATCAGAGCGCAGTCACCGGTTCCGACAAGTTCCTGCCAAAGGAAACGGGTGAATCGCCCGAATTCAACCCGCCGAAAGATATGAAGATCGTCTTTGCGCCTGCCTGCGAAGAAAAGGCAACCCGCGCCTACGACCGCATCTGGACATCGCTCCGCCAGTGATCAGCCAAAAATAGGCGGGCGCGAATGCCCTGCCATTCCACGCATAAGACGGCAGGCGGCGCGTAGCTTCCGGCCATGAATTTGAGGACAGAACCATGAATGAAGCCGTCAAACCTGCCACCCTCAAACCTGCTGCGGCACCTCCGCCGCCGAAGCATTTGCAGGCACTGGCGCCACTCACCCCGGACGAAATCAACATCGCCGTCGCGGTCGTCAAGGCGGATCCGGAACTTGGCTCAGGCGTTCTGTTCGAGAATATAGACCTGCGCGAGCCATCGCCTGCCGAGTACCGTGCTTATCTCGACGGCGGAAAACTGCCGCGCGAGGCACGTATCAACGTCAACCATCTCGATGTCCCAGGCGTCTGGCAGCTCATTATTTCTGTTGCGGACAAGGCAATCATCCGTCGCACGCATTTCCCGGCCGCGCGTGCCGGCTTCATGGTCGAGCAGATGATAAGCGTCGAGGTCAACGTCAAGAACGACCCGCGCTTCATCGAGGCCTGCCGCAAGCGCGGCATCTCCGACATGGCGGGTGTGATCGTCGATTCCTGGTCGGGCGGCAATTTCGGCCATGAAGATGAGGAGGGAAGGCTGATCTCGCACACCTTTTCCTGGCTGCGCGTTCATGAGTTCGGCAACTACTATGCCCACCCAATCGAGGGGCTGAATGCAGTGATCGACGTGAAGACCGGCGAAGTGCTGCGGGTCGACGATTATACCGAGCATCCGCCAATCCCGATGACGCGCTACGATTACGATCCGGAGTTCCTGCCGCCGCCGGACGCGCCGCTGAAGCCGCTCGATGTCGTTCAGCCGGATGGCGTCAGCTTCACGATCAAGGACCATGCGATTTCCTGGGACAAGTGGACGCTCGCGATCGGTTTTACGCCACGCGAAGGTCTCGTGCTTCACGATATCCGGTTTGACGGCCGCTCCGTCGTGCGGCGTGCGGCTGTTGCCGAGCTCGTCGTTCCCTACGGATCACCACTCTACGGCCACGCCCGCCAGAACATCTTCGATGTCGGCGAATACGGTTTCGGCAAGCTGACCAATTCGCTGAAACTCGGCTGCGATTGCCTCGGCCAGATCCAGTATCTCGACGCACATGTGAACGGATTGAAAGGCGAGGTCGTCACCATCGAAAAGGCGGTCTGCATCCATGAGGAAGACGCCGGAATCCTCTGGAAACACTGGGATTTCCGAACAGGGCGGACGGTGCTGCACCGCGGCCGCAAGCTCGTTATCTCGAGCATCTGCACCGTGGGCAACTATGAATATGCCCAGTACTGGTATCTCGATCAGGCCGGTGAAATCGAATTCGAGATGAAGGCGACCGGCATCGTCAATACCAATGCATGCCATCCCGGGCAGCCGGACAAATACTCGACGGAGATTCAGCCGGGTCTCGGCGCTCCGATCCATCAGCACATCTTCTGCGCGCGCCTCGATATGGCGGTGGATGGTGGTGGCAACAGCGTCGTCGAAACCAACTCCTACATGGAGCCCTTCAGCGACAGCAATCCGTATGGCAACGCCTTCCATGCTGTCGATACGGTGCTGAAGACCGAACTTGCGGCGGCGCGGCGCGCCGATCTTTCCACCCATCGCAGCTGGAAGGTCGTCAATCCGAACAAGCTGAACCAGGTCGGCAAACCGGTCGCCTACAAGCTCCATGCCCCGAACTGCGTAACACCGATGATCCAGGACGACGGTCCTTCGGGTGTCCGCTCCAACTTCATCCGCAATCACATCTGGGTCACGCCGTTCAATGAGAACGAACGCTATCCGGCGGGAGAATTCGTTGCCAATTCCGATGGCAGGGATGGTCTCGCCGAGCTCGTCAAACAGGACCGGAATGTCGAGAACACCGACATCGTGCTCTGGCATTCCTTCGGTCTCCACCATGTCGTGCGCGCCGAAGACTTTCCGGTTCAACCTTGCATTTCCTGCGGCTTCTCGCTCGCACCGGCCGGTTTCTTCGAGGTCAATCCGTCGAACAATCTGCCGCCGGTGATCAACAGGGCAAGCGTTCTCGCTGGAGAGAACAAGGCAAGCTGCTGCAGCTGATCTGAGGACAGTGACCGGTGGCAAGCCGCCACCGGTCCCCCTGATGATGGAGCTTTGGGACAAGGGCATGGTCACGGCGATAGCACGACGGAACATCAGCGGCGGTGCCGCCGATTGCGGCATGCTGGCGGTCGGTCTCGCGGCGTGGCTCGCGCTCTACTGCGCTCCACAGGCGATCGGCGATGTGATTTGCCGGTCAGCTGGCGCGTCCACCGCAGAGCCCCCTGGATTGGCGGCGGTAATCGTCTCCTGGCTCGTAATGATGACGGCGATGGCCGCTCCGTCGCTACTCGTGTCGCGTGGACTGTTCCGCCTGAGCGGCAGGGCAGCGTCACAGCCGGTACCAATGCTTCTTGCCGCCACCATTACCGGCGCCTTGGCCGAGTGGCTGATGCGTCCATTCGGGCTCCTCGATAGCGATGGCCGCTTCGCTGCGCCGCTCTTTGCCCCGGCCATGTTTGCCGCCGCCGTCCTCGTGCTGATCCGCAGCCGGAATGAACAGGGCAGGGAGGTGCTCTGCCGCGCCGCCTGCTGTGCCAGCATGGTTCTGCTGCAGTTCACGGGAGGCGCCACCAACATGCTCTGGATGGCGGCAATTTCCACGTGGATGGCGCTGGAGAGCCTCATTCCTTGGCGGCGCGAATTTGCCGTTCTTGGCGGCCTGACGCTCGGTCTCGCCGCCAGTTTTTCTCTGCTGCAGGGAAGCGGCTGACGCCTCCTGCACTTCGATGCCTGCCTGCTAAAACAAGAGGAGATTTAGATGGGCTTCCTTTCCTACAATCCAACCGATGGACAATTGATCGGCCGCTATGAAGAACACACCGGAGCCGAGGTCGAACGGATCCTCGATCAGTCGCACAAGACCTGGAAGACCTGGTCCGCCGCACCGCTCAGCGAGCGCGCTGCTTTTCTGAACCGCCTTGCGGATCTGCTGGAGGCACGTGTCGACGAATACGCCGCGCTGATCGTTTCGGAAATGGGCAAGCCATTCGCCGAAGCGCAGGGCGAAATCAAGAAATCGGCTTTCGGCGCCCGGCACTTCGCCGGTGACGGATTGGCCTATATCGCCGACGAGCCGATCCCCGGAACGCCTGCCAAGATCGTCTATCAGTCGATCGGGCCGATTTTCGGGATCATGCCGTGGAATCTTCCCTTCTGGCAGGTGCTGCGCTTCTTCATCCCGGCCGCCCTCATCGGCAACACCGTGATCGTCAAGCATGCCGAAACGGTCCAGGGATCGGCGGCGGCGATCGAGAAGCTGATCCTCGATGCCGGCGCGCCGCAGGGGCTCTATTCCAATCTCGTGATCGATCGCAAACGTGCTCCGGCAGTGATAGCCGATCCACGCATCGCCGCCGTCACGGTGACGGGCAGCACGGCCGCGGGCCGCACGGTTGCGGAGCAGGCGGGTTCCCTCGGCAAGAAAGTGGTGCTGGAGCTCGGCGGCTCGGATCCCTTCGTCGTCTTTGAGGATGCCGATTTCGATAAAGCGGTGCAGATGGCAGTGGTTTCGCGCTATTCGAACAATGCGCAGAGCTGCATTGCCGCCAAGCGGATTTTCGTCCACGCGCCGATTGCCGAGCGCTTCGCCGCGGCCTTCGTCGATGCCGTCAAGCGCATTCCGGTCGGTGATCCGATGAAGGCGGAAACAAAGCTCGGTCCGCTGGCCCGAGCCGATATCCGCGACAATGTCCAGCGCCAGGTCGATGACGCCGTGAAGGCAGGCGCGCGTGTTCTGACCGGCGGCAAATCGATCCCGGGCGACGGCTATTTCTACGAGCCGACGGTGATTGCCGGATTGCCCCGCGATGCTGCCGTGGCACGCGAGGAATTTTTCGGCCCCGTCGCAATGCTTTTCACTTTCAAGGATGAAGACGAGGCCGTGGCACTGGCAAATGATACGGAATACGGCCTCGGCGCCGCCGTGTGGAGCAGCAATCCGGAACGTGCCGAACGCGTCGCCTCCCGCATCGAGGCGGGAGCCGTCTTCATCAACGACTTCGTCCGTTCCGATCCCCGCGCGCCCTTTGGCGGCATCAAAGGCTCGGGCTTCGGCCGGGAGCTTGGCGGCCTCGGCGCGCGTGAGCTCGCCAATGCCAAGCTCGTCTGGCGAGGTGCTTGATCAAAGAACGAAGCCAACCGGGACCTCCGGTTGGCTTCTCGGCTCAACGCCCGTTTGATTATCTTGCGCCGCACTGTTCAGTGCGCCCTCGCGCACCGAGACGGTAAGGATCGATCGGCGCTCTGCGCTTCCGCATCGATGGCAGCAATGCCACTGATGATGGCCCGGGTCAAAGCTTCGCTCAACTTGGCAAAGAGAGAAATCGTCTAGCGAAGGGGGAAACTTTAGACCAAAAATGTGCGGAGGTGATGCCACACTCGGTACTCAAGGGCATGTTGCGCCGGATTGCGCGACATGAAACCCTTTGATCAGAGTACATGTAGGTGAGGGGCAAGAATGATCGAGCTGCCGTTTGACAGGCGCGAATACCAGGAGCGTCTGAGCCGGATACGTGCGGAGATGGGCAGGCGCGATCTCGAGCTTCTTGTGATCAACGATGTCGCGAACCAGCACTATATTACGGGTTACGACGGCTGGTCGTTCTATACCCCACAGACCGTCTTGCTGCCGATCGAGGAAAGCGCGGAGCCGGTCTGGCTCGGCCGTGCCATGGATGCGGCCGGCGGCTTGCTGACGGCGTGGATGCGCCCGGACAACATCGTCGGATTTCCCGAGGGCTACGTACAGCAATCCGATCGTCACCCGATGGATTGGATCGCGCAGTGGATCACTGCGAAGGGATGGGGCAGCCGGCGGATCGGCATCGAGCTCGAAGCCTACTATTACTCACCCAAAGCACATGCCCGCCTGACCGCAGGACTTCCGAATGCAACATTTGTTGACGCTGATCTGTTGGTCAATTGGATAAGGTCGGTCAAGAGCCCGGCCGAGATTGACTATCTCCGCAAGGCGTCCCGGCTCGCGGAGGCAGCGGTTTCAGCCGCCTATGACATTATCGCACCAGGCGTTCGTGAATGCGATGCCATCGCGAAGATCCAGGCCGCGCAGATCGCCGGAAGTCCCGACTTTGCCGGCGACATCACCGCATTGCCGCCCACCATTCTCGCGGGTGAAAATGCCTCGGCCCCTCACATCATGTGGAGCAACCGCCGCTTTGGCGCAAACGAGACGATCGCTCTCGAACTCGCCGGCGTCTGCCGCCGGTACACATCCGGTTTGGCGCGGACGATGCAGTTGGGGAAAGCACCGCAACAGGTCACCAACACCGCCAACGCCGTTCTTGAGGGAATGGAGGCTGTGCTCTCGGCGATCAGGCCGGGTGTGCTTGCCGAGGATGTGGAGCTCGCATGGCGCAAGGTGATCGAGCGCCATGGGCTCAAGAAGGAATCCCGGATCGGATACTCGATCGGCGTTGCTTATCCGCCCGACTGGGGTGAGCACACGATCAGCCTGCGTCCTGGAGACAAGTCGGTCCTGCAGCCGGGCAATGTCCTGCATTCGATCCTGGGCATGTGGATGGACGGGTGGGGCATCGAGGTGAGCGAAACCATTCTGGTGACAGAGACCGGCTGCGAAACCCTGACCAATTTTCCGAGAGAAATCCATGCCAAGACCTGACAGCCTGTCGCCGGGCCAGATCGAGCACATGCTGGAGGTGCGAAGGCACCTGCATGCCCATCCCGAGCTGTCAAATCAGGAGAGGCGGACGCAAGCCTATCTGCGCGGCCAGCTGGAGACCGGAGGATTGACAGCAGTCCGCGATGTTGCGGGCTTCGGGCTTGCCGTCGATATCGAGGGAACAGCCGGCTTTTCCAACCGGAAGGTTGCCGTTCGCGCTGATATCGACGCCTTGCCGATCGAGGAACGCTCCGGCGTTGCATTCTCTTCGACGGCGAAGGGCGTCATGCATGCATGCGGCCATGATGCGCATGCGGCTATGGTGTTGGCTGCGGCGATGCATCTTCACCGGCATCGCGACACCTTTGCCGGAACAGTCCGCTTCATATTCCAGCCCGCAGAGGAGGCCGAGCCTCTCGGCGGCCGCCGCATTGTAGAGGAAGGGCTCCTCGACGATATTGACGCGGCGATCGGTATTCACGTCGATCCCTACACGCAGGCAGGCAAGATTGCCGTCGCCGGAGGCCCCTTCACGCTTGCCAGCGACATTTTCGATGCCGTGATCCGCGGCTCTTCGGCACATGCGGCCAAGCCGGAGGAAGGCGTTGATGCCATTGCGGTAGCATGCGCCATTGTCTCGGAGCTGCAAAAAATCGTTTCGAGGGAGCGGGATGCCTACGATCCTCTGGTCATCTCCGTGACCAGCATCGAAGGCGGCGGTTCCTACAATGTCGTTGCCGATACCGTCCGTTTGAAGGGAACCATCCGCAGCGGCAGCCCGGCGACGCGTCTCCGCGCCCGCGAACGTGTCCAGGACATATTGAAGGGACTTGCGCTCGCGCATAGGGCAACCGTCGAATTCAGCCTTGTCGAGGGCGAGCCACCTGTCGTCAACGATCCGGCACTGGCCCGCGTTGTCGCATTGGCGGCGGACACCCTGTTCGGTGCCGGAACAGCGGTTGCGGCGGCCGGATGGACAGCCGCCGATGACTTCGGCTTCTACAGCGAGAAACGGCCCTCAGTCTACTTCAGGCTTGGCATCCGCAATGAGGCGGAGGGCTGTATCTATCCCCTTCATCATCCGCAGTTCAAGATCGATGAGACAGCCTTGAGAGTGGGTGCCGAACTCGTCGTAAAAGTCGCGTGTGACGCCCTAGGCGAGGGGCTATGAGGCTGCCCGACCGCTAGTCATTGCCGAAGTCTGGATGGATCCGGTTTTGAAGCCGCATAGCGGCATCAAGAAAAAATCACACCCTCCGAACGAGTTCCTGCTTTCCCGCCATTGCATGGCGGCAGCATCGATCCGATCTGTATCTTCAGCGGCCACATCGGAGAAGAGACATGTCGACCATTCCCTATCGCAGCGCGCTCATCATCGGAGCGGGCCCAGGCATCAGCGCCTCACTGACGAGAAGCTTTCGCTTGGCAGGCCTCTCCGTTGTCATCGCTGCTCGCGACACCGGCAAACTCAGATCGCTGGCAGAGGAGACCGGTGCCATGGCTCTTGAGGTCAACGCCAGCGACCCGACCCAGGTCGAGAGACTTTTCGCGCAAACGGACGCGCATATCGGGCCGCCTGAGGTCGTCATCTATAACGCCAGCGGCCGCGTGCGCGGACCACTCACCGATCTTGATCCCTCGGAGGTCGAAAGGGCCGTGGCCGTTTCCGCGTTGGGTGCATTCTACTCGGTACAGCAAGCCGCCAGGCGTATGCTTGCAGCCGGCAAGGGCGCGATCCTGCTGACGGGTGCTACGGCCGGCGTAAAGGGCTTCGCCAACTCGGCACCGTTTGCCATGGGAAAGTTCGCGCTGCGCGGGCTGGCACAAAGTGCTGCGAGAGAACTCGCCCCGAAGGGAATTCATGTCGCCCATGTGGTGGTAGATGGGGGTGTCCGGAGCGAGCGTCGCGGCGATCCCGCGGAGGCGCCGGATAGCACGCTCGACCCTGACGCAATCGCGCAAACCTATATCGATCTCTTGCGCCAGCATCGAAGCGCCTGGTCATGGGAGATCGAAGTCAGGCCATGGGTCGAGCGGTTCTGACGGTCACGGTTCAGCATGGGCGAAGGCGGTCCTTAGGGGATTGCCGAAACCAGCAGAAACACCGCAAATATCACCAGATGGATCGCACCCTGCAGGACCGTCGTCCTGCCGGTGCCTAAAGTCAGGGTGCTGACGAAGAGGGTCAGCACCAGCAGCGTCGTGTTTGCTGCTGAGATCCCCAGCGACAGTTGCTGATCGAGGACGAGCGAGACGACGGCGACGGCCGGGATGGTGAGGCCGATACTCGCAATCGCCGATCCGAGAGCGAGGTTGATGCTGTTTTGAAGCTGGTTCTTCAGCGCGGACTTCGCCGCCGCAATGCCTTCCGGCAAAAGTACGATCGCGGCGATCACCACGCCGACGAACGTGTGAGGCAGGCCTGCCAGATCGATCGCCCTGTCGAGAGAGGGGGAAAGGGTCTTGGCAAGCAGGACGACGGCGGCGAGAGATACCAGCAGCAAACCGAGGCATGCCAGCGATTCCCGGTCGGACGGCTTCGCGTGGTGCTCTGCCACCGTGCTATCGCTTTCCACATCGTCAGCAGGCGTATCCAGGAAATAGGCGCGATGCTTGACGGTTTGCACGAAGACGAACACGGCCCAAAGCATCAGGGAAACCAACCCGACGAACATCGCCTGTAGCGGCGAGTATGACGGCCCAAGGACTGTCAGCGTGTGGTTAGGCAGGATCAACGCCAGCGCGGCGAGGGTGCCGAGCACGGCCAGGGCGGACGACGCGCCCTGAAGCTGGAACGTCTGCTCGAAGTGCCGCCGGCCGCCCACGATCAGGCAAAGCCCGACGACGCCGTTGAGCACGATCATCACGGCCGCAAATACCGTATCACGCGCCACCGAACCGCTGCCTTCTGCTCCTGAGGCCATGATGGAGACGATCAGCGCAACTTCAATGACAGTCACGGCGATCGCCAGCAGGATCGAGCCGAACGGCTCGCCGAGCTTGAGTGCCAGGACCTCGGCGTGATGGACGGCGCTGAAGACGGAAGCACCAAGGAAGACGGCCGCAAAAACCAGCACCAGTGCCGCGTCCGATGGCACGACATGGAGAAACTTCAGCGCCAATAGGACCGAGGCAAGAAGCGGAGCCACCCAGGTCCAGGCCGGAATTGCCGCGTGATGTGTTTCGGTGGCGGCAATCGAAGCTTGCTTCATAGCTGTTCCTGACTTCCGGCGGTGTTTGATCAGACGTGTAGCGACAGAGGCAATCTATAATCGAGGAGATCATCAAATGCACGCCGAACGTTCTGGAGCCGACCGTCGGCCACGGCAGTCTAGCTCATCATCTTTTGTGCTTCGAGGGAACTCCTCGCGAGAGGCGCAGCACGTCCGGCGTGGGGAAGCTAACCCAAGTGCATCATGGCCGCCTTGGAGGGTAGGGCATCAGCCACCTTCGCGCAAATAGGCGGCAAAGGCTTCGGCGGGGGTCCGGTATCCGAGGCATTTGCGAGGCTGTGAGTTTAGATGATGCGCCAACTCAGTCAGCTGTTGCTGGGTGACATTGGCAAGATCCGTGTCAACAGGCATGAAGCGTCGGATACGTTTGTTGGTGTTCTCAACGGCGCCTTTCTGCCATGGCGCGCTGGGATCGCAGAACCAGCTCCTTGCGCCGATGCCTTCCTCCAAAGCCCTGAAGCCGCTGAACTCCGTGCCGCGATCGAAGGTAAAGCTCCGCCGCGCCATCGCTGGCAACGGCGAGAAAGCATGAACGATCTTATCCATGATCGGTCGCGAATGACGACTGTTGTTCTTGAGCATGACCGTATAGCGGCTCTCGCGTTCAATCAGTGAGGTGACATTGGTCGGCCCAAGCTCCCGCTTGAAGATCAGCAGATCGCCTTCCCAATGTCCGAACTCGGTCCGATTGCCAATAAAATCAGGCCTTTGAGATATCCTGCAATCGGCCGGGAAGACGTTGCCGCGCGGTCGGCGAGAGCCTCGAGGTCGACGCTTGCGGCGTGCCTCCGGCAGATAGCGATAGAGGCCCAGACCATAATCCTCCTTGCAGTAGACAAAGCGATAAATGGTCTCAGGGCAAATGCGAACCGGGTTGGCGGCATCTTCGGCAAGACGGCCGGCAATCTGCTCCGGGGACCAATAGGCCTTCAGGCGGTCAATTACCAGCTCGCGCAATCTTGGGTGCCGCCTGAGCTTGCGCAGCCTTCGACGCCGCTCCTTGGCGATGTCATCGGCGATCGTATCAAAGTAGCCGGTATACTCGGGAAACTCGCGATCGTGAAAAGTGTTGCGCTTGAGCTCACGATAGATCGTTGAGCGATGACGTCCGAGCTGGCGGGCGATCTCGCCAACTGGCACCTTTCGCTCTCTGAGATGATAAAGACGGCGACGATCGGCGATGGTGAACTGCTGATAGCAAAGCGACATGCCAAAATCTCCAAAGTGAAGCCATTGAAATTACTGGCATGTCGCACTTGGAAATAGAATGTACCGCGACGCACATCATGTCACAGCTATTTAAAGATGAGACAAAGTAAGCAATTTAGAAACGCGACGTCATTCTATTAACTATTACTGGAATTGCAAGATTCTATATTGATGTGTGCTCGGGAATTAGCCGCCGTCCGGGCGGAGATSGCCAGGGTTGCGCAGCTCGGTCGGCGGCGGATGACTCAAGCGCAATCATATACTGCGCTTTCTCAGCCGGATCGCTTACATCACTCGGCCGGACCCAGGCGCGCCAACGCTTGCCGCCGTCGGGCGATGACGGCAGGATCCTTCGTAAA